>NZ_BMYI01000016.1:0-50675 GCF_014652195.1 Gemmobacter nanjingensis | reverse complement strand
CGGAAATCAGTCGGGCGCCGCCATTGCCTGACCGGAGCGTTTGTGGGCCGATCGCCCTCTCGGAAGGCCAAGGCGCGGTCCTCTGCTGATGACAGGATGCAGCCTATGCGCATGACAGGATCGGTACGCCCCGATCACGGTCTCGTGCCGGCTATTCTATTGAAGCCATGAAGCGGCTGACGTCCTCGGGAGCGATTTGCACCCGGATCTCTGCCCGAACGGCATCCAGCCCGTGAGTTGTGAGATCTTCGTTGAAGTCCCCCATCATGGGCGAGAGCGTGATGGTCTCGATCCCGACCTCGTGCGCCCGGTCCACCAGGCTATCGCGGGCGCTGTCACCTGCCGGATCGTTGTCGCGGACGATATAGAGCCTGCGCAGTTGCTGCGGGAACAGGATGGCAGCGAGATGCCCGGCCGAGAGTGCGGAAACCATTGGCATGGTGGGCAGAGCCTGACGCAACGACAGGATGGTTTCGATACCTTCCCCCGCTGCCATGACATCCTGCGCATCCCCGTAACGAACTGCATGTCCGAGCAGGTCGCCCATTGCCTTCCTCGGTGGATCGACGGGTGCCTTGCCGGAACCGTCAGGGGCCAGCCATGTGCGGTGTGCGCCGGTAATCCTGCCATCGAGGTCGGTGACGGCGGCGATCATGGCGGGCCAGGCTTGCGTCGGGCCATCGTCCTCGGGCCGCCAGTAGCAGTTGGGATGAAAGCGCAGATTTGCGGTCTGGCGTAAATCCGTAATGCCGCGTCCGCGTAAATACGCTTCTGCGGTGCTGCCGATCAGCGGCTGTGTCATGCGCCAGAGTCGGCGTGCGGCCTCCGATGATCCCGATGGTGCTGGCGGACGGGACTGACGGGGTGGCGGCTGTGGTTCAGGATGCGGCAGGCTGAGGAAGCGCCGGGCCTCTTCGGCAACGTCGGCGAAGTCGATCAGACCGAGCGAATCCCGGATGACATCGAGCAGATCGCCATATTCACCCGTGGCCGAGTCCTGCCATTTACCGGCAATGCCTTTCACGCTGTCGTGCAGCCGGACGAACATGGAGCGGCCAGCCGTGTTTCGGACATCGCCAACCTGCCAGTAATTGCCCTGTTTGCGACCATTCGACAGATAGTGACGGCACACCGCCTCGGCCTGTCGGCCGAGGCGGTGTGCCAGTTCGGAAGCGTTGAGACGCGCCATTATGCGGCCTCCCGCTCACCGATGCGCTCAACCGGGAAGCGGTCAAGCAGTTTACCGGTGATCTCCGGTCCCGTTGCATCGACAGGCACGAAGAAGCGCAGTTTCCACGAGATGATCTCGCTGAAGAGGCCATAGGCCCGCAACCGGTCGCGCATCGCGTCAGTAAAGCCGGTCAGTTCGATCCGGTTGGCGCCCATGACCCGGACGCGGCGCAGTTGCAGCCCCTCGGCGAGATCAAGGATCGTGCGACCTTCGATCAGCGCGGCATAGGCGGCATCGGGTGTCAGGCTGCTGGTAACGCCACTGGTCGAGGCATTGGCAGCCCATGCCGGCGATACCCGGCGACCGATGATGCGTTCGCCCTCGTCGGTCTGCAGCCGATAGACGCGGGAGGAGTCCTGCGGCAGCCGTTTCCAGATCGGCAGAAGCAGCCCAGTCACCATATGCAGAATGCTGTCGGTAAACTCCGGCACCTCGGCCAGTTCTGCCTTCCAGGCCACGGTGAAGTCGGCACGGTCGGCCTCGATCCAGTGGGTCTCGCCCATCGCCCGAACCGGAATGTTCATCGCCTCCATGGGCCGGATCAGCCGCACGCGCCGTTCGATCTCGCCATCATCCAGCATGACGCTGGTGGTCGGGATCTGCACGGCGGCACGACCGGATCGCTCGTTGATGAGCAGTTTGGCACGCGGATCATCCAGTTCAGCGACGGCCGCATCGAGCGTGACCGGCTGATTGCGTTTGCGCTCGGTGAGCGTCAGGAGCCGGGTTTCCGCGCCGGTGCCCGGATGGGTGTGGATCACTTGCCGGTCGGTGACGATGAAACTTTCGGCCTTCAGCGTTTCCAGCCCCATATCATAGGTGCCGGATGCAATCGCCCCGTCGATACGCGCCTGCAGAAGCTGCTCGAAGGCGGCGAACAGGATGCCCTGCAATTCGATGGTCAATGCTAGCAGGCGGTTGAGGAAGGTGGTGATCGGCGGCAGTTCGTCCTTCACACCATTGCTGTCCATCAGCTTCAGGCCGGTTGCGGATTCAAACCGTTCGAGCGAGCATCCCTCGACCTTGCCGCGCACAATCAGCAGATAGAGCTGGCGCAACGCATCGCGAGCATAGGCGGATTCCAGATTATCTTCGGGACGGAACAGCCCCTGACCGCCGGTCTGGCGCTGGCCGCGTGTGATCGCGCCCAGCGTGTCGAGGCGGCGGGCGATGGTCGAGAGAAAGCGCTTCTCGGCTTTGACATCCGTGGCGATGGGTCTGAACAGCGGCGGCTGCGCCTGATTGGTGCGATTGGTGCGGCCCAGCCCCTGAATGGCGGCATCGGCCTTCCAGCCAGGTTCCAGCAGGTAATGCACGCGCAGCCGCTGGTTTTTCGCAGAGAGTTCGGCGTGATAGCTGCGCCCCGTGCCACCGGCATCAGAGAAGACCAGAACGCGCTTCTGGTCATCCATGAAGGCCGAGGTCTCGGCAAGGTTGGCAGAAGGCGCACGGTTCTCGACCGCAAGACGTGCCGATACCCCGTCACCCTTGCGCACGATCCGGCGTGAGCGGCCTGTGACCTCGGCCACCATATCCGTGCCGAAGCGCTGCACGATCTGGTCGAGCGCTCCGGGGACAGGCGGAAGCGAACCCAGCTGCTCCAGCATCTCGTCGCGCCGCGCCACGGCTTCGCGGCATTCCACCGGCTGACCATCGCGGAAGACGGGGCGTGACGACAGGTTGCCCTCGCCATCGGTGAAGGGTTCATAGAGCTGCACCGGGAAGGAATGCTGCAAATACGAGCCGACATACTCCCTCGGCGTGACATCGACGGAAATATCGTTCCATTCCTCGGTCGGGATCTCGGACAGCCGCCGTTCCATCAGGGCTTCGCCAGTCGAGACGATCTGGATGACGGCGGCATGGCCCGCTTCCAGATCGGCCTCGATGGACCGGATCAGGGTCGGGGTTTTCATGGAGGTCAGCAGATGGCCAAAGAAGCGCTGCTTGGTGCTTTCAAAGGCCGAACGGGCGGCGGATTTGGCCTGCCGGTTCAGCGTCCCATCGCTGCCGGTGATGTTGGCGGCTTCCATCGCCGCGTCCAGGTTTCCATGAATGACAGCGAAGGCGGCAGCATATGAGTCGTAAATGTGCCGCTGTTCGTCCGTGAGCTGATGCTCGATCAGTTCATATTCGACGCCATCATAGGAGAGTGAGCGGGCGGTATAGAGGCCGAGAGATCGCAGGTCGCGGGCCAGGACCTCCATGGCCGCAACGCCACCGGATTCGATCGCCTCGACGAACTCGGCGCGGGTCTGGAACGGAAAGTCCTCACCGCCCCAGAGGCCGAGGCGCTGAGCATAGGCGAGATTATGGACGGTGGTGGCGCCAGTCGCCGAGACATAGACGACGCGGGCGTCGGGCAGCGCGTGCTGAAGCCGCAGGCCCGCACGTCCCTGCTGCGAGGCGGCGACATCACCGCGTTCACCTTTTCCGCCACCGGCATTCTGCATGGAATGGCTCTCGTCGAAGATAATGGCTCCATCGAAATCGGACCCCAACCATTCGACGATCTGCTTGACGCGGGAAACCTTCTCGCCCCGGTCGTCGGAGCGTAGCGTGGCATAGGTGGTAAAAAGGATGCCTTCCGACAGCGTGATCGGCTTGCCCTGCGGGAAGCGTGACAGAGGCGTGACCAGCAGCCGTTCCATGCCGAGCGCCGACCAGTCGCGTTGCGCGTCCTCGATCAGCTTGTCGGATTTGGAGATCCAGATCGCCTTGCGCCGACCGCGAAGCCAGTTGTCGAGAATGATGGCGGCGGACTGGCGACCCTTGCCAGCGCCGGTTCCATCCCCGAGCATGAAGCCCCGGCGAAAGCGGATCGATCCGGCAGCATCCTCGGGCGCGGCACTCACATTGTCGAAATGCTCGTCCACGGTCCAGGCGCCGGCGAGATGATCGGCGTGGGCTTCACCTGCATAGATCACCGTTTCAAGCTGGGCGTCCGACAGACGCGCGCAGATGTCGGGCGGCAGCATGGGCCGGTAGGACGGCTTGGGCGGTGCGACCGAGGCCATGGCGGCGGATTGCACCAGCTTGGTCGGATGCGGCTGTGCACCAGCGATACGCAGCGATTGCAGCGCATATTCCTCATAGATCGCGTCGGACAGGCGAGCGCCTTCCGGTGGCGTCCAGTCCACGGTCTCATAGGCGAGTTCGACGCCATCAGGATCATTGGCCGAAGCAGCGACAGATCGCGTAACCGCCGAGCGTGCGAGATAGCCCCGCACGGTCTTCGGCGCGGTGGCCGAAGCGGAAACCACGATCTTCGGCAATGACACTGGCAGGCGCGGCGGAACCTGTTCCTCGATCCATCTGATCAGCGTGGCAACATCAGGCGCGATCCCCGGCGAAGCCGGCAAACTGGCGGGATCGTCGGCGGGCAGTTTGTCGATCACGGTCAGCCGCGTGTCGATCGTGGTGCCGTGCTTTGCATAGACCGCGCCATCGACGGCAGCGCTGAACACCACGCGGCCACGGGCCTGCAAGCGGATGAAGGCGTCCCGCCATGCCGGAGCTTCGGGGCCAAAGCCAGCGCCGGTGATCGTCACCAACCGCCCGCCGGGAGCAAGACGGGCCAGTGCCGCGGCAACATGGCGATAGGCCGCATCCGCGACACGCCCGCTGACATTGGCCATGACCGAGAATGGCGGGTTCATCAGCACCACGGACGGGACAGCATCCGGAGCCAGATGATCATCGATCTGGGCGGCGTCGAAGCGGGTGACGGCAAAAGCCGGAAAGATCTGGGCAAGCAGATCGGCGCGGGTCTCGGCCAGTTCGTTGAGGATCAGCGAGCCACCGATGGTCTGCGCCAGGATCGCCAGAAGGCCGGTGCCCGCCGATGGTTCCAGCACCCTGTCATCGGGCGTAATCGCGGCAGCCGTCAGAGCGGTAAGGCCGAGCGGGATCGGCGTCGAAAATTGCTGGAGGTTTTGGCTTTCCTCGGAACGCCGGGTCTGCGTGGGCAACAGCGCCGCGATCTTTGCCAGCACGGAAATGCGTGCCGCCGGAGACGCGGCTTTACGGAAAAGCGCCTTTCCGTATTTGCGTAAGAAAAGGACGGTAGCGACTTCGCACGCCTCATAGGCCAGCTTCCAGTCCCAGACGCCAGTAGCGTCGGACGCGCCGAAGGCCGTTTCCATAGCACGGCGCAAGGTGGCGGCATCGATGCGTTCACCGCGTTCGAGAGACGGAAGCAAAAGATTAGCCGCAGCCAGAATCGCGGGCGCAGCCGCCAGTGGTGTGACCGGATCGGCCACGGGAAACACCATGTTCATGTCGGAAACCTCAGGAGAGCAGAAATGGAAGAGTCCGAACAGCGCTCTCTCTCGACCGCCCGGACTTAACCCCTTCCGGCCCGCCTCTGACTCTCAAAGCGCAGCATAAAAAAAGCGCCCCGACCGGACGGTGGGGCGCTTGTCAGTGTCTTCTCGGGATCATCCGAAGCGGCGACCAGCTGCGGTGAAGGTGTATTCATTGGCGGCAATGGTTTCATCGACAGCCTCGTCCGAGGACAGATAATCATACTCGCGCTCAAGCTGGCGGTAGAGCCAGCGGGCCAGATCGCGCAGCGCCTCGATGACCGCCTCCTCGGCATCAGCGGTCATGTCCTGCCAGGTCGGGCTGTCGCGCTCGACCGTGATCGACATGCAGTATTCGTGATAATAATGGCCGCGATGGCTGGCATCGGCGCGAAGCTGATAGAAGTTGCGGCGCTGGACCGCCTGAAGGGCATCGGCGATACGATGCAATTCGGTGTCCTGCGGTGCGTGCTCCCGGATAAGGCGCGGAGCATGTTTCCGGTAGGAATACCACGATTCAAAGCACGCACCGTCACCTTGTGAACAGAAGCCGCGGAACCAGATGCAGGGTTCCTGCCGGGTGCCGCCGCCCATCAATCGGACGGTGCGGGTCTTGAGGTTCAACCCGAGGATTTCCGCGATGCGCTGGAAATCCTCATAGACGGCATCGTACCAGTCATAGTCGAAGCCGCCCTCACGATACCAAGCACGGGCCTTGTCCTTTGCCGCATCAGACAATTCGTTGAGGCGATAGACGGTGGTTTCGATGACCTCAGGCATAGGGGGCTCTCCCTTCCAGAACCGAGGAAAGCCAGCCATCGGTATAGATCCAGTCCACTGTCTCGCCGGTGGCGAGATCAAGGACATGCGCCCCACCACCAAATCCGTCGATGCGCGGTTTCGAGCAGCTATTTGCGTACTGGAAACCCCACAATCCGCTCAGGCCAAATTCGGCAGCGCAGCGTTTGACGAATTGGATGACATGCTCAGGGTCACCCGTGACATCATCGCGCATCCAGAGTTGCGTACCGCCATGCTCTGGCTGGATGGAGAGCAGGAAGCCATCCGAGGGCGGATCCTCAGCGGCATTGTCATCTGCCAGAGCGTTGTAGAGATCGAGCGCGCGGGCGGCGTTTGCGGGGGTGCCTACGTCGAGCAGGCAGGAAAAGTGCATGTAATAGTCGGCCATGACGGTCTCCGGACATGACATGGCTCGGCGTATGGCCGAGCCGAATGGGATGAAATGGGTGAAGCTCAGGCGGCCTGTGGCAGGCGGAGTAGATCGGCCGAGGTTTCGCGCCAGAAGGGATCGACCAATCGGGCCTCCAGCGCAGCGGCGCGGTAACGCAGCCGTCTCGCATCACCGGGGTCCGAGGCCCGGAATGCCATACTGCGCAGGCGGCTGGCCTCGGTCACGATCCTGCGTGCCTCGGCATCGGATGCGACTGGCTGTTGCCAGAGGATAATGCCGGCGCGGATTTCACCGGCGAGGACCAGGCGCTGATCTCGGTCCTGAATGAGCATGATGCGCGGCTGAAAATACGGAAAGCTGTCCGGCCCCGTGCGAATATCACCGCGCGACAGGCGCAAGGCTGCGGCCTGGATGGCCTCTTCCGGTGACGGGCATTCGCCAAGCGGGATCACGCGGTCAAAACCGTTCGCCGCGTCACTGGCGTCATAACTGGCCACGCCAAGGCATGAGATACGCAGCGGCAGCTTTTGCGACCGATAAAGCGCGGGCAGAACATCGGCAGCCAGAATCTGGCCGATGGAACGGAAGGTTTCGGAACGGGCAAAGGTCATCGGGATCACTCCATGACGGGCGCCGGTGAGCCTCTCTCTCCGACCCTCAACCCGTCACGGCCGAACGGCCCGCACTCTTCCTCTCTGACCGGGCTCGTTCCCGGTTCCGCTGCCGGCGATGGGAACCATCGCGAGGCGCTGAAGGCCCGAAGCGCGGGCTGCCGCGCTCGGGCCGTCGGGGATGAGGCGCTTTCGCGCCTTATTCCCACGGGTCCAGCTCCAGCTTCACCATGTCGTCGTCGCCGTCGAACTCGGCGGCAGGGCACGCGGCGTGGGTGCCGTCTCCGGCCTGGAACACAACGATCGAAACCATCAGCGTGGCGGCAAGGCTGGCGGCGAAGGCGGTGGCATCTGCATAGGACATGGGTTCCGGCTCCTGTCTTTGGGAGGCGGGGGACCATCCCCCGCGCGACAGGCGCCCGAAGTGTCTGACCGGATCTGCAATCACCCGAGGGCGTTCGGACTTTTCCCGAATCCCCGAGGGCGGCACGCGCGCGTAAGCCGACCCCTTTGGGGTTGAATGTCAAAGAGACGGATCGGACCAAGGTTTGCGAATGGAAGCGGGGGTGGTTTTTCGCATCTGACAGGATGCCGGATACCCGTCGCAGATGCTCTGCCGCGTCAGCCTTGCCACCATGCTGGCATCAGGATCGTGTTCCTTCAGGCCAGAGATGGCTGCCGCTTGTCCTGATCGGGATGGCGGATTGCATGGTGAAGCCGGATTGGGCCCGTCCGGTGCAGACATCCCATCCTCACGGCCAGAGACCCTGCGATCGGGTCTTCAGCTCCAAAGCCCATCGGCAATTTCGCGGGCAACCATCGCGCGGGCTTTCATCATCAGATCGTCGCCCGATGTATCGATGTGACCATAGAAGCGCGCACGGCCGCCATGGGCAGTCCATTCGGCATAGCGGCAGTATTCACGGGCATCGAGCCGGAAAACGCGCATATCTTCGGCCCAATGGGGCTTTGGCTCCACAACAACGGTCATGCCGTCGCGGCTTTCCTCCCAGGGCAGTGTACGCTCCAGCGGACGGTTTTCCCGATCCTGAGCAAATATTTCATCAACGTCGATGCTGGCAGCCATGGCGGCTCTCCAAAGAAAAAGCCCGATCACGAGGATCGGGCGAGTTACGGAAACGGAGCGGTTAGAACGGGGCGACCGAAGCCGCCCCGCATGAGTGCTATTCAGCAGCGACCATATGCTGTTCTTCCTCATCGTCAGCGGGGTCGTCCTCGCCATCGCCGGAGAGGAAATCGGGCAGATTGTCGGCTTCCGCCGCAATGCCCGATGCCGGGTCGACTTCGATACCCTCGTCCGCCATGCGCAGCGGCTCAGGCAGCCAGCCGGTTTCCGCCAGCAGGCGTTCGGCTTCCTTGGCCATGTCGCCCTTCTTGAGATGTCCGATCAACTCGGCGGCCCGGTCTCCGGCCCCTTCACGTACAGCTTCAAGGATACGCGGCTTGGTCACGCGGCCGAGATAATTGCCGACCGTCGGCCGCCAGCCCACGGCCACCATGTCGAGGCCGGTCGAACGGGCCAGCCGGTCAGCCTGCGACAGGCGGATGTCCAGCCCGTGCTGGCTGACGCCCGTGCCACTGTAAGGGTTCGGCTTCTCATAGAGCGCATTGACACCGAAGCTGACGCAATGGGCGAGTAACTCCATGCGCGACCCATCGTCCAGATCGGTCAGCCAATCCCAGAGGGCGGCATCGTCTGCCGGGACATGATCGCACCAGCGTTCGTGGCGGTCAGCGATAGCCTTGGCCGACGCGCTGTCGCGCAGATCCTCGGCCTGTGCGGGCAGATGAACCTCCCGGACCTGGGCTTCGAGGCATCCCTTGCTGGAATGCGGCATGAAGCAATCCATGGCCAGCCTGTGCAGCAGTGCCGTCATAGCGACATGCGGGTTTACTGCCACCGCATCCCGCAGCGCCAGCGTGCGATGCGCGGTCAGCTCGCTGACCAGGCGATCGGGCAGCGGCTTGATGATGTCGGCCTCGTCTTCCTCCTCAGTTTCGACCGCCTGGCCGCCCAGCGTGATAACTGCACCCATGCGGCTTACCTCCGGTTCTGACCGCTGGATCACCTCGCCGGTTTCCGGGTCAACGATTTCAGCTTCCGGTTCCGCAGGCGTTTCATCTTCGGCGCGAACATAGCCGCGCTCGATCAGCAATGCGCCATCGGCGTCGATGCTGATGAAGACACCCGCCATGCTGATCTGGTCCGGCTCGAAGGTCATCGGACGGCGCTCGAAGGTTTCCAGAGCCAGTTCGATCTCACCCAAGCGGGCGTCGATCTCGTCAGGCAGCTCGTCCGCCTCGCCATATTCGACTTCAAGCCGGTCATACTCGTCGCGCAATGCTTCGCGGGTGGCGCGTTCCTCTTCGCTCAGATCGACCGTGGTGCCGACAATCTGGCGTAGGCCATGGTCGTGACCATAGGGGAAGGTGATGGCGACCTCGATCCATTTCCAGCCCTCGGCGGCGATGGCTTCGCCCTCGGCCTTCAGTTTTTCGCCCACCAACCGGTCGAGCAGCACCGGATCTTGCAGCCAGCCACCATCGTCCTGCTGAAAGAGATCACGCAGCACGCAGCCGCCAGCCTCTTCATAGGCATCGATACCAACGAACACCGCCCGTTTGTCGGCGGCGCGGACTGTGGTTTCGGTCAGCAGGCGTCGGATGTGGTAGGGTTCCTTCTGCCAGCCATCCCTGATCGCTTCCCAGACCTGCTCCTGACGGGCATGGTCAGAACTGACGCTGAAGGCCATGAGTTGTTCCAGCGTCATGCCGTCCTCGGCATAGACGTCGAGCAATGCCGGTGAGACGGAAACCAGACGCAGGCGCTGCTTCACCACCTTGGCATCCACAAAGAAGGCGGCGGCGATGGCTTCCTCGGTCATGCCCTTTTCGCGCATGGCCTGGAAAGCGCGGAACTGATCGAGCGGATGCAGCGGAGCGCGCTCGATATTCTCGGCGAGCGATACCTCGTCGATCAGCACATCGGCGCTGGCCTCCGACACCACGCACGGGACCGGCGCACTTTTGGCGAGGCGCTTCTGCTTGACCAGCAGTTCCAGCGCCCGGAACCGGCGACCGCCGGCGGGCACCTCGAACATGCCGGTTTCCTTGCCCCCGGCATCCACCACCGGACGGACATGCAGGGACTGGATCAGGCCGCGGCGGGCGATGGACTCGGCCAGTTCCTCGACCGAGATGCCGGCCTTGACGCGCCGGACGTTGGACTGGCTGAGCACCAGCTTGTTGAAGGGAATGTCGCGCGAGGACGACAGGGTGATCTTCTGAACGGCAGTGGCCATGTCAGTTACTCCATGACGGACGCCGGTGAGCCTCTCTCTCCGGCTATCAGCCCGTCACGAAGCGAAGCGCCGCCCTCTTCCTCTGAAGAGAGCGACGCCAGCCGCAGAACCTGAAACCCGGAAATCAGGCACTCCGGTTTTCTGTATCGGCGGATGTGCGGGAAAAGCTCGCGCCGACGCCGTAGAGCAAACGCTCGGCGGCGCGGATGCTGCCGGTCTCACGGGCGGCCTCGGCCCAGACCGAGATCGGGAAATCGCCGGTGAACAGCAGATCGCACTCGATGCCCATGCCGAATGGCAGCCGGACTGACTGCATCTCGCCAAGGCTCCACGAACCCAGTTCGGGATGGCCGAGATCCGCCAGGCCGAACATGATGTCGCCATCCTCATCCAGCTCGGTAGCGAGCCAGACGCCTTCACCGATGGGATTGAAGAACTTCACGACCGGGGATGTGATCTTGATCGCGCTGGCGACCATTGGCCAGCAGGCGGTCGTGCTGTGCGCCTGTCAGGAGGATCATGCCGCCGCCCTCCGGTCGGTTTCGCTCGCATCCGACTCCCCGGTGTCTTCGGCAAGCAGATGCGACAGCAGCCAGTCCGCCGCCTTGCTGGCCTGCGAGGCCGCGCGGACAATGGCGCGGGAATCCTCGCGCATGACCTCCAGCCACGATCCGATGTAATCGGCATGGCGGACGGTCGGCAGGATCCCGAGCGCGGCGCAACTGAAAGCTGCGGTCTGTTCGGCAATCATCTCCTCGAAGGCGTATTTCTTCGAACCGAACGAGCCGGTCAGATCGCGGTTGAGGCGGCTGTGATGGCCGCTGGCGTGCCCCAGTTCATGCAGGGCCGTCCTGTGCCAGTTGATCGGCTCGAAATAGGCTTGCGGAGGCGGCACCTGCACATAGTCGAGCGACGGCATATAGAAGGCGCGATTGCCGCCAATACGGAAGTCGATGCCGGTGGCCCGGATCAACGCCTCGACCTGAGGTTCGATAAGGCCCGGCGGCGGTGGCGGCGCGACTGCCGTGATCTCATCGGGTAGGCCATCGCATTGCGCGGCGTTAAAGACCGTGAACCGCTTCAGGAACGGAATGGCATGCGCATCCTCACCCGTTTCGCGGGCACGGCGCTTCTCGTCCTCGGGGGTGAAACGGTCGGCATAAACGACAGTCGTGCCACGTTCGCCCTTCCTGACATTGCCGCCAAGCGAAAGCGCCTGGCGGAACGTCAGCCACGCCTGAGCGGGGAAACCATGCTGGATGACAGCCCCCCAGAGGATGAGAATATTGATGCCGGAATAGGACCGGCCGGTTGAAGCATTTCTCGGCAGGCCCAGCGGGGCGGTATCAGGCGACGCACCCCAGGGCTGGACCCATGGCAACCGCCCTTGCTCCAGCTCGGCGATGATCTTGTTGGTGATGTCGTCGTAAAGGTTGCTGCGCGCGCCACCTTCCGCGAGGTTACGACCCTGTCTGGCCATCGGGATGATCTCCGCGACGGGTGCCGGAAGCCTCTCCTCCAGCTCTTAACCCGTCACGGAAAATCCGTCCGCACTCTCACTCTGAAGGGGGCGTTGCGGGGATCTCCCCGCAGAAGGGGTAGGTAGAGACCAAGGCTCGGCCGCAGGGGAAGGCTTTCCCCCTATTCGGTATGTTCCCCTGCGCTTCCTTGAAAACTGTCAGAAACCCGCGTATATTTCCAACAGGAGAAAGACGATGACACGGCTGACCGAACAGATTCTGGCACATGCGACGGGACTTCCCGAAGGGATGCCCGTGTCCGCCAAGGGCCTGCTCCACCTCGGAAACCGGGCGGCCGTGGATCAGGCATTGTCGCGTCTGTCCGAGCGCGGGCAGCTCATCCGCGCCGGTCGTGGCGTCTATCTGCGCCCCATCGCCAGTCGGTTTGGCACGCGCGCACCTTCGGTCAAGCAGGCTGTCGAGGCCCTCGCGACCCAAAAAGGGGAGATCATCGTCTCGAACGGAGCCGCCGCGGCGAACGCGCTTGGCTTGACGACGCAGGTGCCCGTCCGCTCGGTCTATCTGACCTCCGGACGCAGCCGAAAGATACACCTCGGCAAGCAGGTCGTCGAATTGCGGCACGCGCCGCGCTGGCAACTGGCCCTGGCCAACCGCCCCGCAGGCGAGGCCGTGCGGGCGCTGGCCTGGCTCGGCCCCGAAAAGGCGGAGGCCGCGCTCACGACCTTGAAGCGGAAGATGCCGCCCGGCGTGTTCGGCGAACTGGTCGCCGCCGCGCCGCAGCTTCCGACATGGCTCGCGCAGAGCGTCGGAAAGGCGGCCTATGGCTGACGTTTTCCTCCAGCTTTCGGCCGAGGATCGGCGTGACGCGTTGAGCGTCGTCGCCGACCGTTCGGGTCGTCCCACCCATCTTCTCGAAAAGGATGTGTGGGTGGTGTGGGCGCTGGCGACGCTCTACGCGGCACCGCTCGGCGAGCATCTGGTGTTCAAGGGTGGCACGTCGTTGTCGAAAGCCTATCAGGTCATTCGCCGGTTTTCGGAGGACGTGGATCTGACCTACGACATTCGGGCGATTGCGCCCGATCTGGTTGGGGACAATGGCGAGGGTCTGCCGAAGACACGAAGCGAGGAAAAGCGCTGGTCCAGCGAGGTCCGTCGGCGGTTACCGGCATGGGTCGCGGAAACCGTGCAGCCTGTGATCGAGACCGCACTGGCCGTCGAAGGTCTGGCGGCGGCCGTCCGCGTCGAGGATGAGAAGCTCTTCATCGACTATGAGGCGACCGCAGCCGGGTCCGGCTATGTGGCTCCAAGCGTCATGCTGGAGTTCGGCGCGCGCTCGACGGGCGAACCCGCGAGCTTGCGCGACGTCGTCTGCGACGCGGCCGGCCTGATCGAGGGGCTGCTCTTCCCGACGGCGCGGCCGCGCGTCATGCACGCGGAGCGGACGTTCTGGGAGAAGGCGACCGCCATCCACGTCTTCTGCCTCCAGGAGCGGCTGCGCGGCGACCGCTTCGCGCGACATTGGCACGATGTTGTCCGACTGGACGAAGCCGGCTTCGCGGAAGCCGCTTTTGCCGATCGCGACCTGGCCAACGCTGTCGCTCGGCACAAGTCGATGTTCTTCGCAGAGAAGGCCGCCGACCACACGCCGATCGACTATGCAGCGGCTGTCAGCGGCGGCTTGCAACTCGTGCCGGTCGGCGATGGCGCGAAGGCGTTGGAGGATGACTATGCCCGCATGGTTGAGGATGGACTGCTCTTCGACGACGAGGAGCCGTTCGAAGCGCTCATGGCGCAGTGCGCTGATATAGCCGCGCGCGCGAACAGAGCAGCCAAGTAAGAAACTGGGAGGACCGGGGGTATATGAGCGAAGTCGAAGAAGAGCGAAAATTCCAGTTTCTGCGGGACGGCGATGCCGAGCCATCTGAACTGGACTGGAACAAGGGGATCGAGAGCGCCCGCAAGGCGATTTCCGAGGCCGTGAACGCCAAGAACATCGCATTTCTGCTCGGCGCCGGATGTTCTTCCCTGATGAAGGACAAAAAGGAACTCGGCATTGCGACCATGGCGCCGCTGGCCAAGGAGTTTTGCGGCGAAACCATCGAGGCACGCGCGGCGGGATTCTACAGCGATCCGCCAACAGCCGGCGCTGTACCGGCACCGTGGCGGCTGACCAAAGACGAACTCGACTATCTCGACGCGCTCGGAGTCGACCTGGCGAAGGATTACAGCCGTAACCTGGAACGCTTGATGGAGGTGCTGTTCGCGCAACGGTTCGTGCTGCGCCAGAGCGAGAATCCCGATCTTCACCCCTATCGCGCTGTTCTCGACGGCATCATCAAGAAGGTCCAGGACTTCCTATGGACCCGTGTCACCCAAGGGGCCTTCGCCACGGAGGGCGACACGACCGTGCGCGACCTCTACGAGCGTTTCTACAAGAAACTGGTCCTACGCGATCGGTCCTTGCCCCGGCCCTGGGTGTTCACGACCAACTACGATCATTTCAGCGAATTGGCGATGGATCGCCTGGGCATTCCCTATGCCAACGGTTTTTCCGGCGTCGTGGAACGCCGCTTCAACCCGGCGATCTTCCGCTATGCTCTGGCCGAGCAGCTCGACGTCGCCAGCCGCAAGTGGACCGCCGTGGACGCCTTCGTCTATCTCTGCAAATTGCATGGTTCGGTCACTTGGACCGAGGACGATCATGGTCTCTTCCCGATCAAGGAAGTCTGGCCACCGGAATCCACGAACCAGATGCTGATCTATCCGACGCCGGCGAAGCAGAACTCTTCGCTCGGCTCGCCCTACGCAGACCTGTTCCGGGAATTTCAGTCCCGGATCGTGCGCGAGCAGAGCGTTCTCATCACGGCCGGCTACGCCTTCGGCGACGAGCACCTGAACAACATCATCTATCAGGCTCTGACGATCCCGACCTTCCGCTTGGTGATCTTTGCGGCGCCTGACACGGAGGGAGAGATCGCCAAGCTGCGGGCGCTGCGCGATCCGCGCATTTGGATCATTGGAGGCAATGGCCCTTCCGACGGGACGAGGGCGCACTACTTCGACATGATCGTCGAGCATTTCATGCCCCAGCGCCCCAGCGACAGGATTGATGACGCCGTCCGCAAGGTGTTGTCGGAGCTGGCGCCGAAAAGGGGCGACGAGACAAAGGATGGCGAGGCATGAGCCACGACGATCGCAAGCGGGCGATCGGCAAGGTGGTCTCGGTTGCGGCCGACCGCTTTGTTGTCGAGATGCATGTCGGCACCGACAACTTCACGGTCGTCGGCTTCGACGACGTGCATTATGTGGCGCGACTGGGATCATTCCTGATGATTCCGTCGCAGTCGGAATATGTCGTGGTCGAGGTTGTCGGCCTGCGTGAGCGCGACGCGAGCACGCCTTCCGAGCGGGGCGATTTCGACCGGGCCGGCTCCTCGAAATATCTGGACGTGGTGCCCGTCGGCATGTTGCCGATGCGCGGCGGCGCGTTCCGCTTCGGTGTGTCGGTTTTCCCGTCTCTGTATGCGGACGCACTGTATGCGCTGGATGGCGAGCTCGATCGCATCTTTGAGACCGAGGCCGCCGTCGAGCCGTCAGTCGGCCCGGATGGCGGCGCCTGCCAACCCGAAGGGGCCACGCGCTATCGGGTTCTACCGATCGGCAAGTCGGTGGTGTTCGAGGACTACGACGTCAAAGTTCGTCTGAACGAGTTCTTCGGCGGTCATGTCGCGGTCCTGGGCAATACCGGCAGCGGTAAATCCTGCACGGTCGCCTCGGTCTTGCAGTCCCTTTTCAGCAAACCGGACGAACATCACGCTCGCGGAGCGACGTTTATCGTCTTCGACGTGAATGGCGAGTATCACGAGGCGCTTTCTCCTTTGGCAAAAGACGGCGGCATCGGCGTCCATCGCGTAATCCTTGATGGGACGACCGCTGGCTTTCGGATGCCGCATTGGTTCCTGGAAATGGCAGAGTGGGAACTGCTTTTGCAGGCGAGCGAGCGAACGCAACTGCCGGTCCTTCGGACGGCGTTAGGTCTGACAAGTCTCTTTCATGCCAACACGCCAGACGCTCTGGCTCTGCGCGAGCACTTTGTCGCCACTTGCATCATCGAGTGCTTTCGAGGTGCGGATGGCGACTCCCCAGTGTCGAAGTTTCAGCGCGTCGTTTCTCTTCTTCAGAAGTATCCGACGAACGATCTGAATATGGCGTTGTTGAACCGCTTCAATCCGAATTTTCAATACGGAAATTTTTCTGGCAACAACCAATCGGCATTTCTGGATGAAGTAAGGAAGAAGCTCCGGGAAGATGCTCCCTTACCAGCCTACGATCGGACGCCGTTCTCTTTCGATGAGCTGCACGAATGTCTGGATTTCGCGATCCTTTATGAGGAGGCTCACGGCAACCGCCAAATCCGAGATTACTGCTCTTCCATGGTCACGCGGCTCAGATCTCTCCAGGAGAGGACCGAATATGCCTTTTTACGTCACGAAGGAGCTGACGTTGGTGCGGCTGTAAGCGATCTGGAATTCTTGACCAACATCGTCGGTCTGGGAAGGGTTGTTGGCGAAGCGTTCACCAAACGCAATCAAGTCATTATCATTGATCTGAACTCCGTCGAAGATGAAATCGTTGAGTTGGTCAGTGCGGTCATCGCACGCATGCTTTTTCGGTTCCTTCGCCATGCGGAACCAAGAAACCGTTTCCCGATACATCTGCTCCTCGAAGAGGCTCACAGGTACGTTGCCTCAACGCCCTCCCGGTTTTCCATCGACGCAACCAAGATATTCGAGCGCATCGCCAAGGAAGGGCGCAAGTACGGCATGTTCGTGCTCTTGGCATCGCAACGCCCGAGTGAACTGTCCAAGACGGTTCTCAGCCAGTGCTCCAATTTCCTGGTTCACCGCATCCAGAACCCCGACGATCTTTCTCAGATTCGGCAGATGACGCCGTTCATCTCGGATTCGGTCTTGAAGCGTTTGCCGTCATTGCCTCGGCAGCACGCGCTGGTGTTCGGAACATCGGTCAATCTCCCGACGACATTCAGGGTGCGGGAGGCATCACCGCGGCCGCGCAGCGACGATACCGCCGTGGTCGATTTGTGGTTCCACGAAGAAGGTCGAGCCGCCGACATTCGACTCGCTCCGGCCGATACCGCTGGAGGGGAGCCGATGGCAGTAAACGAAGCTTCAGACGATGACATCTTCTGACCATCTGGAGACCCTGGCGCAGGCGCTGGAGGCCACGGGAGACTACCGGGTCATCCGGCGTCTCAAACCGCGCCCTCGCATCGTTCCTCCGCCAGGCACGCCGCTGCGCCTCGGCCTGGTGGTCGATGTGGAGACCACGGGGCTCGACCCTCAGCGCGACGAGATCATCGAACTCGCCATGACACCATTCAACTACGGCTTGGATGGCACCATTTTCAGCGTGGGCGACAGCTTCCAAGGGCTGCGTCAGCCGAGCAAGCCTATCGCCCCGGAAATCATCGGGATCACGGGCATCACCAACGAGATGGTGGCCGGCCAGATTGTTGATCCCGCAGCGGTAGCCTCATTCGCAGCGCCGGCTTCGCTCGTCATCGCGCACAATGCGGCGTTCGACCGCCGCTTCCTCGAACGATTCAACGACGTGTTCTCGACGAAGCCGTGGGCATGCTCGCTCAGCCAGATCGATTGGGCAGCAGAGGGGTTCGAGGGCACGAAACTCGCCTATCTCGCTCAGGCCGCCGGCTTCTTCTACGACCGCCACCGCGCGATGCACGACTGTCTTGCTACGGTCGAGTTGTTGGCGATGTGGCTGCCCCGATCTGGCGCTACAGGTCTCAGCCGTCTCCTGGACGGCGCTCGTACCGTTTCTTGGCGAATCTGGGCGGAGAACGCGCCCTTTGACCTCAAGGATGTCCTTAAAGCGCGGGGGTACCGCTGGAACGGCGATCCCGGCCCGCAGCCGCGCGCCTGGTATATTGACGTTCCCGAGGCTCAGTGCGAGGCCGAACTACGGTTCTTGAGAACGGAAATCTATCGGTATGAGGTCGATCCCCCGGTTCGGCGGATCGATGCTTATGATCGGTTTTCAGACAGGATCTGAGTGCCGTCGAACGCCGGGCTATTGCATGCCCTTCCGGCACTTCTTGGCAAGCGTGGCGGAGACGAACTTTTCCCTTTTCGTCATGTCGGCGCGCTTTTCCACCATGTAGTGCCTAGCAGTCATGCTTCTCGCAGCTGGCATCCTGCAACGCGTGGTTCTGGAGGCGGTCGCGGATTTCCTTCGAGATCCTCGCCTTGCCGGTCACCGTCTTGAATGTCCGGCGCAGGTCCTTGCCTCAATTTAGCAAGGAAGACGTCCACCAAACATGGGGCTATTCACCTTCCAGCCTCACGGAGCGACGCAGCAATATCGCTGATCGAGCGAAACAGGACCAGTTCATCATCTCTGGTAGGCTCAAATCCTCGGCGCTGCCAGAATTCGGCAGCCTCCCCGTCGACGGCGTTGACCATCAATGCCCGCCCACCGATCAGCGATGCGGCCTGAACGCACCGTTGGAGGGCGTGCTTCACAAGGCCAGTCCCGATACCCAACCCGGCCGAGCCGATATCGGTCGCGAGCTGACCAAGCAGCATGCAGGGAATTGGATTAGGCGGCTGTCCCGTCCGGATGGAGCGCGGTAGCACCGATGGCACAACGGCTGTTGGTGCAAGGCCGTAATATCCCACCACACGCCCTGCCTCATGCACGACGAGAACGGCGGTAAAGCCCTTCTGCTGATTGGAGAGCGCGCGGGTCTTCAGCCAGTGGTCGAGCGTCGGCTTGCCACAGGAAAACTGGGAAACATCGTGGGCGGCGGAAAGCAGCTCGGGTCCTGAAAGCAGCAAGGGATTACTGTTTCGCTGCGTAGCCGGGCTCCCACGGCGCAGGCCGCTTAAGCACTTCAACCATCTCCGGAACAGGAGCAACCGGACGCGACAGCACATCCATGAACTGGGCAAAGCCTTCCGGGCTCATCCGGATCAGGCCCTGCTCCATGACGACCTCCTCGGCCGCGCGCACAGCGGCGTCGCGCACGAAATCGGTGCGCGAGCGGCCGCGCAGGCTGGCAGCACGATCGATCATGGCAACATCGGCCTCGGGCAGACGCATTGAGATCGGATATTCCTTGCGTTCGGCAGTGTTGGCCATGGCGATTCTCCTTGGTCGGAAGATGGCATCTTGTATCTCTAAATACAATACGATAAAGTCGCATCCACAAGCAACAGCTTCCGATGGGGTAGTATCGAGGCGAAAGATGACGGCGACAGCGATCGATTCCGACAGGTCATTTCACTATGCCACGGCTCGCCAGACTACGCCCCCGCACGCCATGACACGCGTCGGCATACTGATCGCCGCCGAATGTTCGCCTGTAAATTCCATTGCTTATGCCGAGCATGGGACGAATGCTGTCAGTTATGACCTTGCGAGCCCCACAAAACACAGCAAAGATTACAGGAGCCGAGCGCGAAGCGCTGCTCGAATCTTTGCTGCTGGACGAGCCGGAGTTGACGTTTACGCCGCGCGGCATTCCCGACCCTCGCCTTCTGCGTCTGGTCGGCATTCTGGCAAAGCAGGCGGCACGGGAATGCTTTGCAGAGGAAGTGACGTTATCCAGGCAAAGGAGGAAGCGCACCTCCTGATGCGGATAGGAGCCATGTTTTGAAAGTCGCGATCTACGCCCGTTATTCTTCCGACAATCAACGCGACGCTTCCATCGCCGACCAACTTCGCATGTGCCGCCTCCACGCCGAAAAGCAAGGCTGGCACGTCGTCGAAGAATATACCGACCACGCAATCTCTGGCGCTTCGCTGATCCGTCCGGGTATCCAGGCTCTGATGACCGACGCCATGGCCGGTCGTTTCGACGTGATCCTCTCAGAGGCAATGGATCGCCTCTCGCGTGATCAGGAAGACATCGCCGGAATCTTCAAACGCATGTCCTATGCGGATGTGAAGATGTTCACCCTGTCGGAGGGCGAGGTCAGCCATCTGCATGTCGGCCTCAAGGGCACAATGAATGCCCTCTTTCTCAAGGATCTTGCCGACAAGACCCGCCGCGGCCAGCGCGGCCGTGTCGAGGCTGGCAAATCGGGTGGCGGCAATTCCTATGGTTACGATGTGGTCAAGAAGCTGGACGCCAATGGCGAACCCATTCGCGGCGACCGCACCATCAACGAAAACCAGGCCGCCGTCGTTCGCCGCATCTTCCACGACTACGCCGCCGGCAAGTCGGCCAAGACCATCGCCTTTGCACTGAACAAGGACGGCATTCCGTCCCCTTCGGGCGGCGACTGGGGTTTCAGCACGATCAACGGTAACCCGAAGCGTGGCAACGGCATCCTCAATAATGAGATGTATGTCGGCAAGATCGTCTGGAACCGGCAGCGCTTCGTAAAGGACCCGAACACCGGAAAGCGGCAGGCGCGCCCCAACCCGGAATCGGAATGGGTCATCCAGGAGACGCCAGAGCTCCGGATACTCGACGACGATCTCTGGAATGCCGTGAAGGCACGGCAGGAGAAGAACAAGCTCACCCGCGACGACAACGGAAGCACAGATGTCCGCACCGTCAATCATCGGCGGCGCCCCAAATACCTCTTCTCGGGCCTCACCAAATGTTCATGCTGTGGTGGCGGGTACTCCGCGATCTCGGCAACGCTGATCGGATGCTCTACAGCTCGAAACAAGGGCACCTGCGACAACCGCGTCAATATCCGTCGCGACGAGTTGGAATCGCGCGTGCTGAATGCGCTGCGCACCAGACTCGTTGACCCCGAGCTGTTTGCCCATTTCTGCGAGGTGTTCACGCAAGAGATGAACCGCCTACGAATGGAAGGCCGCGTCGGTATTGCCTCAGCGGAAGCCGAGATCGCGAAGATTGATCGGGAACTCGAAACCCTTCTCAACCTGATCCTTAAAGGCGGCGCTGCAGACGCTCTCAATGCGAAGATGGTGAGCTTGGAAAAGCGGAAGAAGGAACTGGAACTGTTCCTGGCCGAAGCTGACGAGCCGCCGCCCCTGCTGCACCCGAGCATGGCGCTGCAATACCGCAAGCGCATCCAGCAGCTCTACGAGTCGCTTCAGGATGAAGAAGAGGGCAAGCGGGTAGAGGCAGCGGACACCATTCGCTCGTTGGTAGATCAGATCGTGCTGACGCCTGTTGAGGGCAAGGTGGAGATCGACGTTCAAGGCGATCTTGCTGGAATCCTTACGATTTCTACGCAAACGAAAAACCCCGCCTCGGGGGCGGGGTCTTCGCAAGTAAAGATGGTTGCGGGGGCAGGATTTGAACCTGCGGCCTTCAGGTTATGAGCCGAAGTCCACGCATTCACGCCAGCCCAATCAAATCAACGACTACGACGCAGGCATTTGAATTCTTTGAACTACTCGATGCTTCTCGACGGATGAAGACGGATTTCGACGGAAGTGGAAGCACCAAAACTGACGCCACGGGTTGACCAAGCGTTGACAAGCGCTCTCGTTCGATCCGCCTAAGTGCAATCGCATGAATGTCAGTGCCCGGCTAGCTCTCTTGGTTCGTTTGGATCTATCGCCAAACGGTCGAACAGCAGCGCGACGTAGTCGAGCTCGTTAGCGAAGTCGCTGCTAGCCATGATTTCTTTGCCCAGAAGGGCCGCAGCACCGCCGGTCGAAACGATAGGCAAGACAGCAGCGCCTTCGGCCAGCTCAACGAACAGTCGATACTCATCGAATATTCCCGCCATGCCTCCAGCGAAAACTGCAGCTTCAAACTCATTCTCAGAAAGCATACGCCGCCTCATCACCGCGAGACTCTGCTCTCGATCACCGTTCACAGCCTCGGTCACGATCACGTTTCCAAAACGATTGTTCTCCTCCGGAAAATCGTCCTGAAAAAACTCGCTTTGGTAGAGCGTAATCCATTTACTGTAATCAACATTCAGAGCCTCCGCATAAGCCCAAACCATGGGCGTTATGGCCGGGTGTCCGCCCCATACGATAGGACGGCGCCCTAGTGCGACAAAGAGAAGTGCACTGACCAAAGCGGAAATCGCTGCTGTATCGCCTTCCCCCATAAAGTGCTTCGCACTTGGGTCAGGCACACCTGCCGAAAGGAAAATCGACCGATGCTGTCTCATTCATCCCACTCCACCAGTTCCCAGCCCGCATCCGAGACCTTCAAAGTGCGCACTGAAGATATCTGGGCGTCCAGCCAACGCAGGTGCTCGATCCAAGCGGGACGTATTCCAATGTGATTGTAAACCAAGCAGGGAAACCTGCCATGGCCAGCCTTGCCAGCTTTGTCTTGAATGTCGTTCAGCATCTCTGCAGTGGGCACACCCACCATCGGATAGGCCTCCAACCTGCGACCGCCAGGTAGCGTCAAGCTTACCGAACGGTAAGCACCGATGCCCTCAAATTGACCGCCTATTCGAACCACTTCGCTCTTAAGTCGTCCGACGAGATCGAGGTGCCGGGTCGCAATGCTGCGGCTTCGAAGCGCCTCGGCTTTCTTCGCAATGAGCGCCAGGAGTTCTGGTCGAAGCCTATTACTTGCATCGAGATCGTCCGTGGCAAGCCGAACTGTGTCGCTCAGCGACAGATGTCGCGATCCGCTGTGTTCAGGCCAGACGATACGGAGAATCTGGATACCAAGAGCTTGCGAGCGCCCGAGTTCTTGCGCTGTCCACTTGCTTCCAAAGTAGTCTTTCGTGTCAAGCATGACGGTTACGTCACAGTCTGACAAACGATGCCACAGCATTTCTTGGAAAGCTTCGGCCGGACGGATGTCGTGGGTGTCCAAGAATACGTCAAAGCCCCGACTGGACAGCTCGTCGAAAAGCTGAAGAGCTGCCTCACGAGAGTCAGTTCGCCGGTAGCTGATGAAGATACGGCGCTGCCGATGCAGAAGTCCCAAAACCTCAAGAGACACTGATGCAAGAGCCTCCAGAGTGTCATCACCAACATCAATGAGGCAAGCGTTCGTGTGTGCAATTTCGTGCGGCACTGCTGCAGTGACAGACTTGCCCTTTTCAACAACGGGCACGATGGGCACTTTTGCTGCCTCGAGTTGATTTACTGCATCGACGTCGACCGTAGGGTCGCCACCGAAGTACAGTGCTACTGTCGCGGCTTTTGGGCTACGCTTTTGAAGGTCCACTGTTGTCAGTATCGAAAGATCTTCTGGAACGTCGAGTGACATGACTTTCGCCACATCTTCAAGCTGCTTAGTAATTGCCGCGATCTGGTTTGCTTCGGGTGAGCCGATGATCAATACTTCATAGAGCGCCATTGAAAACCTATCTTGAAAGCCCGTCCTCCGTGATCGCTCCAACGAAGGACACGACAAGTGGCAATCGAGAGCCGAAGCCACTTAGAGTTGCCGCTCGCTGGCCATAGCAGTGCAGGCATCTAAGCACCTACTATTGGATATTTCGCCGCGCTCATCCACCTGATCACACTGATACTGTCATGTTTTGCACGCAAACCGACACTCTTGGCCTACTGACACACATTGCGACAATAACATCACGCGTTAGGTGCCGACACCGATCCTAGTTTGCATTCCGAATCTTGATCGCCTCTTCGACAGCAGCCGAAAGGTTGTTAGAGATCCAGTCGTAGCGTGCTTTGCTGTCGGCACCTTGCGGATCATAGCACTTAACGATTGACGACAGCATTTTTCCAGTATTTCCGTACCCAATATAGTCGAAGGGATTGTTTCCTTTTGCAGTCGTGTTTCCGTTCACGTCCTTGATCCCGTGGACGTAAATTCCCACAACCCCTTTTCCATCATCCCATGACTTGATGATCTCGTGATTGATCCACTTCCTATTAGCCGTCTGAGACCCAACGAGAACAATCGTGCAGGTACGACCCGCCATCTGATCTGCAATCCATTTCTTGATTGCTGCATCGCCTCCTTTGGTTACTGTCTCCCAGTCGTTATCCGAGGCTGGTTTGTTGCCCTCGATCGCACCAATATTACGCACCGTCGAAGCGCGCCAATTATCGGGAGAATAATGGAAACTATAGAAACACTTCCGAGCCAACCTAAGTCCCTCCTGCACGACGCGATTCTCAACTAGAGCGAGCCTAGTTGAGCTGCGCAAACAGGTAAAGCGGGTGGCCTACGCAGTGAGTGCATCCGGCAGACGCTGGAACTCTTGATCCGCGAATCCAGTCCATCGTTAGTGCAACCGTGCTCTCACCCCCTATCGCTTTGAACCGCAAACCCGGAACGCCCCTCCCCGCCCCAGTTCCACCTTCCGCCTGTATTCCGGCCGCCGCCCCATGCTCCGACTTGATAGTGGCGCGGGTCTACGCCTGTGTCGTCGGGCAAGGAGGCGGAATGGATGGTCAAGCGACTGAAACTGAATGAAAAAACCCTGCGCGAGGCGGAACCGAAGCCCGGCGTCAGCTATCAGATTTTCGACACGGAGGTGATCGGCTTCGCCGCCCGGGTGCAGGCCTCGGGCGCGCGGACCTTCACCATCGACTACCGGTACGCCGGGCGGCAGCGGCGGATGACCATCGGGCGCTGGCCGGAGTGGAGCGTCACGGCCGCGCGCGAACGCGCCAAGGAACTGCGCCGCGCCATCGACGAAGGGCAGGATCCTCTGGCGGCGCGCGACGAGCGGCGTGGGGCCCCGCGCGTCACGGACATGATCGACCGCTACATCGCCGAACATCTGCCGAAACTGGCGAAGACCAACGCGGGCGACCAGGTGTCGATGCTGAAGAAGATGGTCGAACCGGCCTGGGGCAACCAACTGGTGTCGGAGATCACCAAGTCCGACGTCGCGAAGTTCCTCGATTTCGTGGCCGAGGGTCGCCCCCGCCCCTGCAAGGCGAAACCAAACAACCGGGCGCGCAAGCTGCAGGGTCACAAGCCCACCCCGATCCGCGCCAACCGCATGGGCGAGGTGCTGCGCAAGATGTTCACGCTGGCCGTGGAATGGGAATGGCGGACGGATAATCCGGCACAAGGCTTCCATCGGCGCATCGAGCATGCCCGCGAGCGGTTCCTGTCGCCCGAGGAGCTGACACGGCTGGCATCCGTGCTGGATGCCGCCGAGGATCAGCGCGCCGCGGCGATCATCCGCATGTGCATGCTGACCGGCGCCCGGGTGGGCGAGGTCCGGACGGCCCGGTTCGAACAGTTCAACCTCGACTATGCGATCTGGTCGAAACCCGCCTCGACCACCAAGCAGCGCAAGATCCATCGCGTCCCGATTTCGCAGGACGTCGCGGCCATCGTGCGCCTGCGCCAGCACGCGGTACCGCGGGGAAACCCGTGGCTGTTCCCCGGCGACACCATCGGCCAGCCGGTACGGGAAATCCGCCGCTTCTGGGCAAAGGCACAGAAGGACGCCGGACTGGCCGACGTCCGCATCCACGACCTGCGCCACACCTTCGCCTCGCTCCTCGTCAGCGGCGGCGCGTCGCTGGAAATGATCGGCAAGCTCTTGGGCCACAGTCAGATGCAGACCACCCAGCGCTATGCGCACCTGATGGACTCCCCCCTGCGGGCGGGCGTCGACACGGTGGCCAGCCTCCTGCGCCCGCGGCCGCGCCTTGTGCATGACGCAGCGCAGGACGGGACCGACCTGCCGAAATCAGCCTGAGCCTCACACGGTTTCCTCGCCGCGAAGCTTGCGCCAGAGCGAGGTAAGCCGCTTGCGGATGGTGCTCTCATCTGGCACCTCGCCCGACTTCGAGTTCTGCACGAACCAGTCCTGCACCAATGTGACCAGCGCGGTTTGGGTGTCGGGCACGCCCTTTTCGAACAGGAACCACGTCAGCCACGCGTACATCGCGTCCCAATCGTAGCGCGGGCTGGCCCCGATGGTGGAAGCCGGGCGCCGCAGCAGATCGCGTTCCTCCTCGAATGCCTGCAGTGTTCCGGAGTCCAGTAGCAGGTCAGAGGAGCGGACCGGCACACCCTCGGCCGGATCGGTGATCTTGAGCCAGGTCTTGCTGCCGAGCGGCATGACCCGCCTGAGCCGCGCCTGCTCGTCGCTCGGCCCCATCCGCCGGAACATCCCCATCAGTTCCGCCATCGGCACCTGAACCATCCCGGCCACTGTCTCGTCGCCGCAGAGGACCGGAGGGATGCCCGCCACCACATGCAGATGGCCCGCCGCCGCCCAGCCCGCCACATCGGCCGGGTGACAGCCCCAGCGCACGGCGATTTCGTAGATCGAGAAGAAGGCAACGGGCGGAAGCGGCATGAAACAATCTCCTTTCAGACGTGCTCCATCGATCGGCCAAGGCCGTCGGCGCGCGGGTTACAAATGACCCATCGCGCGAGGCGCGCGGGCCTACGGGGTGGAGAGCACGTCGTCGAGGAAAACCGCCTGTACGCCAGAGCCACACCGTCACCGGCGCAGGCATCCGACTGTGTTCGTCTTTTCGATTCTTATGGACTGCTCAGCCAAAAGTTTACGCATCCAGAAGGCGAGCGCGCAACCACAAACCTGTGATGCGCCACCCGAACAAAGAAAGAACATGTGGATATCGTCGAGCGCCTGCGGAACCCGACCGGAACATCCCATTCCGGCAATTCCGCTCCCCTGAAAAGCGGCGAATCCGTCCGAAGGCCGGTCAAATCGCCCTCCCCGTAGGGAACGGTGATGCACGCGCATACATCGCCGCCCGGAACCGCCTTGGATGACGGGCGCGGAGGTTTCTGCCTTGGGTGGCCCGGACTGGCAAGAGCCAAGAAAATCCAATGAAACATGGGGTGGAACGAGGTGGCGCCCCTCTATTCCACCTTCCGCCTGTCTTCCGGTCCTCGCGCTCTGCTTCGCTGAACCGACCCCCACCAGAGGGGCGCCGCGCGAATGGAGCAGCCGATGAAGGACATTCAGACCGATCTTGACGAGGATATCCCCGACCTCCTGGCTGACTGGATCAGCCGGGAGCAGCTGGCCCGGGCGCTGGGCCTGACGGCAGACACGCTGTCCCGGTGGGAAGCCCGCCGCCAAGGGCCGCCCTGCACACGCATAGGTCGAAAGACCTTCTACCGCCGCGCCGCCATTCAGGAATGGATCCGCGCGCAGGAACAGGCCCATCCGGTGCGCAAGACGCGGGGGCGGTCGTGACCATGCAGCACCGTAGTTCCGCTTGGCCCGCCGACCGCGTCGCCGAGGCCCGCGCCGTCATCGCCGACGTCGCGCATCACAGCGATCTCCTCATCCGGCTCGCCTGCAACGTGCTTGCCCAGCATGGCGAGACCCCGGGCGAGCGTGCTGATGCCCAGCGCCTGCTGGTGGTCGTTGACGCACGGCGGCCGGTGCGGCGCGCCCAGCGCGAGGATCAGGGGAGGGCCGCGCGATGAAACGCCGCGGCACTCCCGAGGCCGACCTGCAGCGCGCCGTGGTGCAGGCGCTGCGCATCGCTCTGCCCCGCACCGCCATCATCCACCACTGCGCCAATGAGGTGACCGAGGCCGGGCCCCGCGGGGCCAAGCGCCAGGCGATCTTGGTGGGCATGGGCGTCCATGCCGGGTTCGCCGATCTGATGGTGATTTTCGACGGCCGCATCCTGTTCCTCGAGTTGAAGGCGCCGAAGGGGCGATTGCTGCCGGAACAAGAGGCGTTCCGCGATGCGGTGCAGGCGCAGGGGTTCGGCTGGGCGCTGGTACGCAGTCTCGACGACGCGCTGGGCGCGCTGGCCGATCGCGGCTTCACCACGCGCATAGCACCAGCCCTGCGGAGACCCGCGCCATGAGCCACGAGGCCACCAACTGGGCCATCAAGCAGCGCGGGCTGAAGCCGACGACCAAGATCGTGCTCTGGCACCTCTGCGACCGGTTCAACCCGGACTACGGCTGCTTCCCCTCCCAAGGTCGGCTGGCGCATGACTGCGAGATCAGCCGGTCCACGCTGAACGATCACCTTGGCCAGCTCGAGGCGGTCGGCCTGCTGCGGCGCGTGCCGCGTCTCGATCCCGTGACCAAGCGCCAACTGCCGACCCGCTACATCCTGGGGTTCGAGCCAGGCTTTACACCTTTGGCTGTGGTGCCGTGTCCGGAAATCGGACACGGGGCGTGCACCCATGCAGAAATCGCCGAGATGGCAGAGGGTTCGCAATTGGATGCCGCGGCCGTCGCCCTGCCGTGTCCGAATTTCGGACACGGGGATTGTGCCGGAGCCGTGTCCGATTTTCCCACCGAGCCGTGTCCGGAAAATGCCGAAAGCCGTGTCCGGATTTCGGACACTAACCCTGTAAGGGAACCTCTAAGTAAACCAGTAAAGGAGGAGGAGGGCGCGCAGGCGCGCGCGGCGATTTCCGATGAGGTTTTCGGGGACCTGCTCGGCGCGCTGAGCCTCGATCCCGCCGCCCTGCCCGGCTGGTGGCAAGGCTGGCCACCCCGGCTGCACGTTCAGCGCTGGCGCGACGAGCTGGGCCTGACCGAGGCGGAGATCATCGCCGCGGCCGAGGCCTCCCGCCAGGAACACCCCGAACCGCCAGACGGGCCGAAGGCACTGGACCGGGCGATGCAACGGGCAGCCCAGCGCAAGGTCGAGGATGTGGGCCGGAAGCGCAGGACGTCCAAAACACCCCCTGCCCCGGCGGCAAAGCCGATCACCGACCTGCCCGCCTTCTACGCCGATCTGGTCAACTCCGACCGCTACCTGCCGGTCAGCGCGATCAGCAACACGATGCGCGACGCCATGTTGGCGAGGGGACTGGTGACGGCCGAACGCCTGCGTGAGCGGGGAGTGCGGTGAATGGCATGGTGCTTCGTCCCCGGCACGGATTGTCCCTCTGCGCAGGCGGCGGAGGCCTTGATCTGGGCCTCATGCTCGCCGAGCCCAGCTATCACACCCGCGCCTTCGTCGAGTGGGAAGACTGGCCGCGCACCGTCCTCCTCGCGGCCCAGCGCGCGGGGTATTTCGCCCCGGCCCCGATCTGGACCGACCTGCGCAGCTTCGACGCTCGCCCCTTCTGCGGTGCGTTCGATGCTGTCCTCGCAGGCTATCCCTGCCAGCCCTTCAGCGCGGCCGGAAAGCGTGGCGGCGCCGACGATCCCCGCCACCTCTGGCCCGACGTCGCCCGCGTCATTGGCGAATGTCGCCCGGAATGGGTCTTCCTCGAAAACGTCGCCGGTCACGTCACCCTCGGCCTCGAGACCGTCCTGCGAGAGCTTTGGGCAATGGGCTACTCGCCTGCGGCGGGCCTCTTCTCGGCGGCAGAGGTCGGCGCGCCGCATGAGCGGCTGCGGATCTTCATCCTGGCCCACACCGATGAGCCTGCATCCCGGCACCGGCCGCTACAACCCGGCCGGGAACAGCGACTTCACCCGCAAGGCAGAGGCCTTGGCGCTGGGTATCGCGAAGGCCCTGCCCAACCACTGGCCGACCCCGGCGGCGCAGAACTGGAAGGGCAGCAGCGAGGCCAGCATCACCCGCACCGACGGCAAGTCCCGGATGGACCTGCTGCACTATCGGGCGGAGCAGGGCTTCACCCGCCCGGCCCCGGCGATCTCGCCGGATGGGCGACGGTCCTCGCCGCACGCCCCGATCTCGCGCCCGCTCTGGGCTTCGATGATTGCCTCGCATGGGCGCGCCGTCTCGCGGCGGATCCTGAAGGGCCGGTCGCGGCGGCGGCTGAACCCGCTCTTCGTCGGATGGCTGATGGGCTGGCCCATCGGGCACGCGCTCTGCGGCTGCTCGGCAACGGAGTTCACCCTCTGGCAGCAGCACATGCGTGGCGCGCTCTCGCAGCTGCCCATGGCCTCGGGCCCGTGGATCTGGCGGCCGACGGATGCAGCCCAACGCCCAGCGCAGATGGATTTCCTTGAAGGATTGCAGCCATGAGTTTCCACGGCCGCGTCAGCGGCACCAGGATCAAGCGCGCGCTGGGCGTGCAGGCGGCGCTGGAATGGGCGTTCCGGGTGGAACAGGCGCAGCTGGAACTACCCCTGCGTCAAGACGTCATTGAGGAAGGTTTCGGCTTCGGCCTCGAATACGTCCTGCTGCAGCGCGCCGTGCTAGGCTGCAAGATCGACGGCGGCCAGCACAAGATCGGTGACTACACCCACGAGGACGCCGAGGTGATCGCCGCTACCGTCGCCAGGATCCCCGACAGCCTCGGCGGCAAGCGCATGGCGATCCGGGTCGCCGAACTGGCCCGCGCCGGGCTGACCCCGGACTGGATGCCCGGCGCCGTCCCGCGCTGCGTGCCGACCATCGTCAAGCAGAACCAGCACGGCACGCACGCGGGCGCCATCGTCGTAGGTACCGAGCGCGTCCGCGTGCGCGGCCCGGGCGCGCGCGCCACGTGGAAGACCGTCGATATCCTGGCCTGCCCCGTCACCTTCTCTCCCCACCCGCAGCAGATCGACGCTGCCCGTCGCGGCTATGACGACTGGTGGCAAGCGCTGGGCTGGGTCCGCGAGGGACTTATCGCGGGCGGGATGCTACGCGAGGTCGAGGTGACGGTGGCGATGCCGAAGGCGCGGCCGTGGCTGAGGTAAGGGGATCGTAGGCTCGAAGAAACTGATTGGCCTGCGCGCAACCTGTAGCAATCATATCCTAGTAATGTTTGGCGAAGTCTGGCACGCTCCCCCTCATCACATTCGAGAGGGAGCAGGTCCATGACGGACCCCATTCTCACTTTGCCAGAGGTCGCCATTTTGTTGAAGGTTGCAGAGAAGACTGTCTACACGATGGCGCAAACAGGCCAGATCCCGGCGTTCAAGGTTCGAGGCCAATGGCGGTTCAAGCACGACGATATTGATCAGTGGATCGACGAACAGAAGGCGGTGGTGAAGGGGAACGCTGCAAAGGACTCCCCCAATGTCTGAGCAGTTCTTCGAAAAGCCGATCCTGAATTCCCCCTACGAATACCCCGGCCGCCATTGGGAACTAGACACTGACGGTCAGCCGACGAACCGCATCATCGAGACCAGGCGCCGCTCAGACCTGATTACGCCGGTCCCCAAAACGAAAAAGCAACGGCAAAGCAAGAAGCAGGGCGCTCTGCTGCTCGGTGCCGATGACGATCTTTCGACCGCAGATCAGGAGTACAACCCCACCCCGATCATCAACGAGGTTCGGGGATATGTCGAAACGTGGCGCAATCTTCCGAACCCTGACCAGTGGCTCGTGACACCGGAAACAGCCCGACTGCTGCAACATTGGCGACACCACAAGTTCGAGGGCGTCCGCCCCTTCTTCTGCCAGATCGAAGCCGTCGAAACCGCGATCTGGTTGACCGAGGTCGCGCCGAAGATGGGGCCGCGCGTCGCCAAGTTCTGGGCGCACATCAAGGGGGCCAATGAGCAGGCCAATCCCGAACTGATGCGCCTTGCGTTGAAGCTCGCGACCGGGGCGGGCAAGACCACCGTCATGGCGATGCTGATCGCGTGGCAGACGGTTAACGCCGTGCGTCACCCGAACAGCAAGCAGTTCTCCAGCCGGTTCCTGATCGTCTCGCCTGGCATCACGATCCGGGACCGTTTGCGCGTCCTGCTGCCGAACGACCCTGAAAGCTACTATCGTTCGCGCGAGATCACGCCGCCCGACATGCTGCGCGACATCCAGGCAGCCAAAATCGTGATCACAAACTATCACGCATTCAAGCTGCGCGAAAAACTGGTGATCGCCAAAGGCACCAGGCAGGCACTGGAGGGCTGGCGCGGCGAAAAAGTCCAGACGCTGGAGACCGAGGGCGAGATGATCCAAAGGGTCATGGGTGACCTGATGGGCCAGAAGAACATCGTCGTTCTGAACGATGAGGCGCATCACTGCTATCGCGAGCGGGTAAAGGATGCCGTTGGCGAAACCGAAGACGACTTGAAGGGCGACGAAAAAAGCGAGGCCAAGGAGAACAACGAGGCCGCCCGCATGTGGATATCCGGCCTTGAAGCGGTCAAGCGGAAGCTTGGCATCAGCCTCGTCTACGACCTATCGGCCACACCGTTCTTCCTTCGAGGCTCAGGATACATCGAAGGCACGCTGTTTCCCTGGACGATGTCCGACTTCTCGCTGATGGACGCCATCGAATGCGGGATCGTAAAGTTGCCGCGCGTGCCGATTGCAGACAACGTGCCGGGCGGCGATACGCCAAAGTTCCGCAATCTCTGGGACCACATCGGCAAGAAGCTCCCCAAAAAGGGACGTGCGGCAGGCAAGGCGCTTGATCCGTTCAGCCTGCCGGTCGAGCTGCTGACCGCATTGGAAGCCCTCTACGGTCATTACGAAAAGACCTTCCAGCTTTGGCAGGACAAGGGGATCGGCGTACCGCCGGTGTTCATCGTCGTCTGCAACAACACGGCGACTTCAGAACTGATCTACAAATACATCTCGGGTTTTGATCGGGTCAGCGACGACGGCACCGAGACCACCCTTGAGAATGGCCGCCTTGCCCTGTTCCGGAATTACGACGACTTCGGCAACCGCATGCCGCGGCCGAACACAATCTTGATCGATAGCGCTCAGCTCGAGTCCGGCGAGGCGCTCGACAAGGATTTCCGCGAAATGGCGGCTGTCGAAATCGAGCAGTTCAAGCGCGAGATGGTCGAGCGGACGGGCGACATCACGGCTGGCGACAAGATCGACGAATCCACCCTGCTGCGCGAGGTCATGAACACCGTCGGCAAGAAGGGTCGCCTCGGGGAACAGATCCGCTGTGTAGTCTCGGTCTCCATGCTGACCGAAGGGTGGGACGCGAACACCGTCACCCACGTTCTTGGCGTCCGCGCCTTCGGCACGCAGCTCTTGTGCGAACAGGTGATCGGCCGCGCGCTGCGCCGCCAATCCTATGAACTGAACGACGAGGGGCTCTTCAACGTCGAATATGCCGATGTCCTGGGCATTCCATTCGACTTCACCGCGAAACCGGTAATCTCCCCCCCGGCGGCTCCGCGCGAAACCGTCCGCGTCCACGCCGTTAAGCCTGATCGCGACGCGCTGGAAATCACCTTCCCCCGTGTCGAAGGCTATCGGGTCGAATTGCCGGATGAACGGCTTGAGGCAAGTTTCAGCCCTGACCATATCCTGGAACTGACCCCGCAGCTTCTCGGCCCCTCCACAACCACTAACCAGGGGATCATCGGCGAAGGCGTTGACCTGACCCTGGAGCAGCCGGAGGACCTGCGCCCTTCCACCATCATGTTCCGCCTCGCACGCCACCTGATCACTCACAAGTATCGCGACCATGGCGAGGCCCCGAAACTTCACCTCTTCGGCCAGATGAAGCGCATCACACGCCAATGGCTAGATGGCGGCTACCTGCGTTGCACAGGCGGAACCCACATGGGCCAGGTTCTCTATCCGGAAATCGCCGACATGGCGGCCGAGCGGATCAAGGCGGCCATCACGGAATCCCTCAAGGGCGAGAACCAGATCAAGGCGATCCTCGACGCCTATAATCCCACCGGCACGACCGCCTACGTCAACTTCACCACTTCCAAGGCGCTGCGCTGGCAGACCCGCCCCGACAAGTCCCACGTCAACTGGGTCGTCTGCGACAGCGATTGGGAGGCCGAGTTCGCCCGCGTCGCCGAAAGCCACCCGCGCGTGCTGTCCTACGTCAAGAACCAGGGGCTTGGCCTCGAAGTGCCCTACCTCTCCGGCTCCACCCCGCGCAAATACCTGCCTGACTTCATCGTCCAGATCGATGACGGCAAGCCTGACCCGCTGAACCTGATCGTCGAGATCAAGGGCTACCGCGGCGAGGATGCCAAGGACAAGGCGAACACCATGCGCGCCTACTGGGTGCCGGGCGTGAACAACCTCGGCAAGTTCGGGCGCTGGGAGTTTGCCGAGTTCACTGCGGTTTACGAGATGGAGGAGGAGTTCGACAAACTACTCGAAACGCTCGGAGCTGGCCCCGCCCGTCAGGGAGACCTGATCGAATGAACTTCCATGACGCCCGCGAGATCCTCAATAACTGGTCTTCATTCTTCGACCCGAGCCTTTCGGAGGCATCGTCCAACAAGCGGCTCGAGCCCGCACCGCGAAGCGAAGCCGCTCGCAAAGCCTGGTGGTACGAAAGCGACCGCGTCATCGATTGGCGCAGCCCCCGTTGCTCGGCCTATCTCGTGGCATACCTGCAAATCGCAGATGGACCGATTCCACTTACCGGCATTCCACTTGACGACGGCTTCATCCACCCGGATCGCTCCGTCATGCAGGCGCTTGATCATGCTGGCTGCATTCGCATGGACGACGGCATGTTTCACCTGACGGATAAGGGCGAAGCACTGGTGACCCCCTGGCTTCAGATCGACCGCGCGACCGGCTTTTCAGTAACTGTGCAAAGAAGAAGAGGCTGACCCCATGGCCAAGAAACCCATCGAGGTCGAAACCCTCACCCACGACGCCACGCGCAAGAACATCCCGACGGCCGAGTTCGAAAGCCTGATGCGCGATCAGGACAAGACGCCCATCCAGCTCGCCTACGAACGCCGCAACCGCGATCTGGATCCGCAGCTGGTCTGGCGCGGCAAGGATGAGCAGGACTGGTCCGACCTGATCGTTCAGGCCCCGCCGCTGTATATTCAGGAAAAGGTCCACCCCAAGGTCATCATCGACGACCTGAAACGCGAAAGCGCGAACCGGGCCAAAGCGGCGAAGGACGCGCCCCAGTTCGACATGTTCGCCGATTTCAACGGCCTGCCGGATGCCGAGGCCGCGACCGAGTTCTACCAGCACGACCAGCACTGGTCGAACCGGATGATCTCGGGCGACAGCTTGTCGGTGATGGCCAGCCTCGCCGAGCGTGAGGGGCTGCGCGGTCAGGTACAGTGCATCTATTTCGACCCGCCCTATGGCATCAAGTTCAACTCCAACTTCCAGTGGTCCACCACCTCGCGCGACGTCAAGGATGGCGACAAGACCCATGTGACGCGCGAACCCGAACAGGTCCGCGCCTTTCGCGACACCTGGAAGGACGGCATCCATTCCTACCTGACCTACCTGCGCGACCGGCTGACCGTTGCGCGTGACCTGTTGACCGACAGCGGAAGCGTTTTCGTTCAGATTGGTGACGAGAACGTCCACCGCGTGCGCGCGCTAATGGAGGAGGTGTTTGGGGAAGACAATTTTGTCGCGCAAATCCCATTCGCCAAAACTAGCAGTAGCACTGGCGACTACCTTGGAAACACCATCGACTTTATTGTTTGGTTCGCAAGGCGAAAAACCCACATCAAGTATCGAACTTACTGGCTCGAAAAGAAACCTGGTGAGAAGGGTGGGACTGGATATCGAACTATCCGATATCCCGATGGCAGTAAGCGCCCCATGACAAAAGAGGAAATCCAAGGAACACGGGAAGTACCCGCTGGAACAAAGATTTTCTTCCGAGACAATCTGACCAGCCAGAGCATGGGGCGCGAAAAAGGGGAAGGCGCAGCATCTTGGTTTCCTGTGAGCCTTCTTGGAAAGGCGTTCAAGCCCTCCCTCAGTGTACGCTGGAAGACTAATGAAACGGGCATGGAAAGACTTCTAAAGGCAGACAGAGTCGAGCCCTCAGACAACAATATAGGTTATGTCCGGTTTCTCGATGATTTTTCGGCATATTCACTAGGTGACTTTTGGACTGACACCCTTGGTCAGAACCAGTTTGGGGGCGAAAAGACGTATGTTGTCCAGACTGCCCTGACTGTCGTCCAAAGGTGCATGCTGATGTCAACCGACCCAGGGGATCTGGTTCTTGACCCGACCTGCGGCTCAGGCACTACGGCATATGTAGCTGAGCAATGGGGCCGCCGCTGGATCACCATCGATACGAGCCGCGTCGCCATTGCGCTTGCCCGCTCGCGCCTAATGGGCGCGCGCTATCCATATTACCTGCTAGCTGACAGCCCTGAAGGTCAACAAAAGGAGGGTGAGGTCACCCGCACGCCGCCGAAGACAACTCCCACCCAAGGAAGCATCCGGCAGGGCTTTGTCTACCATCGTGTGCCGCACATCATGTTGAGCAACATTGCGGCAAACGCTGAGATCGACGTGATCTGGGACCGGATGCAGCCCGTTGTCGAAGACGCCATCACCGCCCTGAACGCCGCCCTTGCGGGCCACCCCACCCCCTTCAAGGTGGAAACCGGCGGCCGCGCGGGCGCCAAGATCGACTTCACCGCGAGGGGTGAGGTCAAGCTCCCCTCCGGCGAGATGGCCCCGGCGAACGGCCTGATGGAATGGGAAATCCCGCGAGAGGCCCCCTCAGACTGGCCCGCCCCCGCGCAGGCCGCTCTGAAACGGTTCTGGGAGGCGCGCATCGCCCGCCAGCGCGAGATCGACGCCAGCATCGCCGCCAAGGCCGAATTCGAATACCTTTACGACAAGCCCTACGACGACAAATCTAAAGTCCGCGTCGCAGGCCCCTTCACCGTGGAAAGCCTGTCGCCCCACCGCACCCTCGCCGTCGATTGGGACGACGAGCTGATCGACACCTATGAAGCCGCCGAGGGCAAGCGCAAGGCCGTCGAGGCCCCGCGCGACTTTACCGACTTCGCCCACATGGTCCTGGAAAACCTGAAAGCCGCAGGCGTGCAGCAGGCGCACAAGGAGGACCGGATCACCTTCACCAGCCTGAAGGGCTGGCCCGGCAAGTGGGTGGCGGCCGAGGGCACCTTCATGGAAGGCGACACCCAGCGCCGTGCGGGCGTGTTCATCGGCCCCGAATTCGGCACCGTCTCCCGCCCCGATCTGGTCGCCGCTGCGCGCGAGGCTGGCGACGCCGGTTTCGACGTACTGATCTGCTGCGCTTTCAACTATGACGCCCACAGTTCCGAGTTCGACAAACTTGGCCGCATCCGCGTGCTGAAAGCCCGGATGAACCCCGACCTGCACATGGGTGGCGATCTGAAAACCACCGGCGCGGGCAACCTGTTCGTGATCTTCGGCGAACCGGATATCCGGATCACCGATGCAGGCGACGACATGGTGCAGGTCCAGGTCTTCGGCGTGGACGTGTTCAAGCCCCAGACCGGCGAGGTGCAGAGCGAGGGGACCGACGGCATCGCCCTGTGGATGCTGGACACCGACTACAACGAGGAGTCGTTCTTCGTCCGCCACGCTTATTTCCTCGGCGCGAACGACCCCTACAAGGCGCTGAAGACCACGCTGAAGGCCGAGATCGACGAGGAGGCCTGGGAGAGCCTGTATTCCGACACATCGCGGCCGTTCCCAAAGCCGAAGTCGGGGCGGATCGCGGTGAAGGTGATCAACCACCTCGGGGACGAGGTGATGAAGGTGTTTGCGGTGGAGTGAGGGAATGCTGATCAGGAACTACGGTCTCTTTTGGGTCCGAGACGACGTCGACTGGGGCGGTCGTGGCCGTGGTAATGGCGGACAACTTTTGGGCTGGACTGGCCGAAGGGGCGCTGCTGCTGTTGATTTTCGGCAGCAGCGAGGCATTTACGTCCTCTATGACGACAACTTCAAGATCGTCTACATAGGCCAAACAGGAGCAGGCAACCAAAGGCTCTTGGTGAGGCTAAGAAATCATAGATTCGATCACCTTGCACAGAGATGGAGCCGATTTTCATGGTTCGGCACTTCTCCTGTTGCTGGCGGTCAACTCGACCTTAATGCTGCGGTTAGGCCGCCAGCCATCAACGAGATCCTCAACCATATAGAGGCAATTCTTATTGCATCGGCTGAACCCCCTCTCAATCTTCAGCGAGGCCGATTTGGGGAAGAGGTCGAAAGATATATTCAGTTTGTCGACGATGACGACGACGGCATTGACGACGAGGACCAATGAATTTCCGGATAGCCGACACCTTCACAGACAGCCTTGGCCGCTTGACTGCTCAAGAGCAGAAAGCTGTTAAGACGACTGCCTTTGATCTTCAGATCAACCCTTCGGCACCGGGCCTGTCCTTTCACAAGCTGGACCGCGCCAAGGACTCGAACTTCTGGTCGGTGCGGGTGAATGCTGACATCCGAATCATCGTACATCGCACCCCCGCCAGCATCTTGCTGGTCTATGTCGATCACCACGACGACGCCTACAAATGGGCTGAACGGCGGAAGATCGAGCGCCACCCGACGACGGGCGCCATGCAGTTGGTCGAGGTGCGCGAGCGGGTCGAAGAGGTGGAAATCTTCAAGGCCAAGGAGGTGGCCGCGACACCCGCGCTTGCCACCACGCCCGCAGCCCGACTGTTCGACAATCTGCGCAAGTTCGAACTGATGGCCTTTGGCGTGCCCGAGGAATGGGTGAATGACGTCCGGGCGGCCACCGAGGACACGCTGTTCGACATCATCGAGCACTTGCCCCAAGAGGCACAGGAAGCTCTGCTGAAACTGGCTGTGGGCGAGAAACCGCAACCGCCCGAACCTGCTCCGGTCGAAGCCGATCCCTTTGCTCACCCGGACGCCCAGCGCCGCTTCCGCGTTCTGGCCAACGCAGAAGAACTGAAGCAGGCGCTCGACTATCCGTGGGACAAGTGGGCGGTCTTTCTGCATCCGGCCCAGGCTGACCTTGTCGAGCGATCCTTCTCCGGTCCGACCCGAGTTTCGGGTTCGGCCGGGACAGGAAAAACCATCGTGGCGCTGCATCGTGCGGTCCATCTTGCCCGCGCCAATCCTTCTGCCAAGGTCTTGCTGACGACGTTCTCCAAGCCGCTGGCGAATGCCCTGCGCAGCAAGTTGGCCAGCCTCGTGGGCAATGAGCCCTTGGTTTCGGCGCGGATTGTCGTGAAGGCGGTCTCGGCAGTTGGGTATGACCTTTATTCCGAGCGGTTTGGGCAGCCGCAGATCGCACCTGCTGCATTGGTCAAGTCGCTGATCGCGAAAGCAGCGGCTGAAGTCGAAGGACACAGGTTCTCGACCCAGTTCCTGATCGGAGAGTGGAACGACGTCGTGGACGCCTGGCAGCTTCGGTCGTGGGAAGATTACCGTGACGTCTCGCGGCTCGGTAGGAAGACTCGGATCGGCGGCAAACAGCGCGAAGCCCTTTGGACCATCTTTGAACGCGTCCGTGCTGGGCTAAGGGAACGCGGCGTTGTAACATGGTCGGACGTTTTCGGCCGTCTGGCAGACAGTTTCGGCCAAGGCAGCGCACGCCCTTACGACTTCGCCGTGATCGACGAGGCGCAGGACCTGGGTGTGACGGAGGCGCGGTTCTTCGCCGCCATGGCAGCAGGGCGAAGCGACGGTCTCTTCTTCGCCGGAGATCTTGGCCAGCGCATCTTTCAACAGCCCTTTTCCTGGAAGGCGCTTGGCCTTGATGTCCGCGGCCGCTCTTTCACCCTGCGCATCAATTACCGCACGTCACATCAGATCCGCACACATGCCGATCGACTCCTGCCGTCAACCGTTTCGGATGTGGATGGCAACACGGAAGGGCGGCGCGGCACTGTGTCGATGTTCGACGGACCTCCGCCGATGGTCTTGGCCTGCAACGATGAGGGTCACGAATGCCGCGCGGTTGCAGGATGGATCACGGATCGACTGAAGGAGGGCTGCGCACCGCGCGAGGTTGGTATTTTCGTCAGGTCTGACGCGGAACTGAAACGTGCGCGTGCTGCCGCGAAAGCTGCGGGCGTTCGCGCGGTCGAATTGAGTGAAAAGGTCGAAGTGGAGGACGGGGCAGTCGCCATCAGTACAATGCACTTCGCGAAGGGGCTGGAGTTCCGGTCGGTGGTGGTCATGGCCTGCGACGACGAAGTGATCCCGCAATCAGAGCGGATCGAGTCAGTGGCTGACGACGCGGACCTCGAGGAAGTCTACAACACGGAACGGCACCTGCTCTATGTTGCCTGCACAAGGGCGAGGGATCACCTGCTGGTGACCGGCGTAACTCCCGTGTCGGAGTTCGTCGACGACTTCCTCAAGGGCAACTGACCGACGAGGTCGGACCGCCCCCCTCCTTTGGTTCCTCCCCCGCCCTCAACGTATGCGGGGGGGCGCAGCGCGGCGGTTCGCTAGCGTGAGGCATTTTCACCGGGGAATCCACTTGGAAGCCACCCGCCGGGCGATCTTCGGAAAACCGACTCATTATCAAAGGCTTGCGGAATCACGATCTGGACGTGCTGGATTCTTTTGCGGAATCCAGGGAATCCACTTCGGGGAAGCCAGGTGGCCGGAAGCCTCCACCGGAAGCCACCTGCGGGGACGCTGTTGAATCCGCGTCATTTTTCCGATTGACAGACCTGCCCCCGTTGACCTACCCCTTGATCATCGAAGAATAGCGCCCGGAGGAACCCCCTCGCGGGCGCTTTCGTTTTCAGCCCCCACATCCCGAGCCCCGCCCCATGGACCTCGTCTTCGCGCCGAGCCAGATCGAAACTTGGCCGATTGCCCGGCTGCGCCCCTATGCCCGCAATGCCAAGATGCACGGGCAGGACCAGGTGGCGAAGATCGCCGCCAGCATGGCCAGGTTCGGGTGGACCATGCCCTGCATGGTCGCCGACGACGGCGAACTGATCGCGGGCCATGGCCGGGTGCTGGCAGCCACCATGCTGGGGCTGACCGAGGTGCCGGTGATCCGGCTCAGCCATCTCGACGAGGCCGAACGCCGGGCATACCGGATCGCCGACAACAAGCTGACGGAACTGGGCGAGTGGAACGAGGCCATACTGCGCGACGAGATCGCGGTGCTTCTGGCAGATGATTTCGACGCGACGCTGCTTGGCTTCAGCGACGATGATCTCGACGCGCTGCTGCGAGATCCCGAGGCGCTGGGCGTCGAGGGCCCTGTCGAGGGCGAGGACGATGTTCCGGACCTGCCGGTCGCGCCGGTGTCGGTTCCGGGCGATCTGTGGCAGCTGGGTGCGCATCGGCTGATCTGCGGCGACAGCACCGCGGCCGATGTTGTCGGGCAGCTGCTGGGCGATATCCGCCCGCTCCTGATGGTGACCGACCCGCCCTATGGAGTGCAATACGATCCGTCCTGGCGCAACCAGGCGGGCGCGGCCAGGACAAAGCGCACTGGCAAGGTGCTGAACGATGACCGGGCCGACTGGCGCGAGGCATGGGCGCTGTTCCCCGGCGACGTCGCCTATGTCTGGCATGGCGCGCTGCATGCCTCGACCGTGGCCGAGAGCCTGGTGGCTGCGGGTTTCGCTATCCGGTCGCAGATCATCTGGGCCAAGGACCGGCTGGTGCTGAGCCGCGGCGATTACCACTGGCAGCATGAACCCTGCTGGTATGCGGTGCGCGCCAAGGGCAAGGGCCACTGGGCTGGGGACCGCAAGCAGACCACGCTGTGGCAGATCGCCAACCGGGATCAGGATGCCGACACGGTCCACGGCACCCAAAAGCCGGTCGAATGCATGCGCCGCCCGATCCTGAACAATTCCAGTCCCGGACAGGCGGTCTACGAGCCCTTCATGGGATCGGGCACCACGCTGATCGCGGCCGAGACCACCGGCCGGGTCTGCTTCGGCGTCGAGTTGAACCCGGCCTATGTCGATGTGGCCGTTGAGCGCTGGCAGTCCTTCACCGGCCAGGAGGCGCTGCTGGCGGAAACCGGTGAGACCTTCGCCTCCATCAGGGCCAAGCGGCACGCGGCATGAACGCGCCCCTCCTGCCCGGCCGGATCGAACATTGGCCGCTGGCGCGACCGCGCCCCTACGCCCGCAATGCAAAGACCCATGATCGCCGCGGAACGCACCGGGCGGCGCTGCTGCGCGGTGGAACTGGACCCGGCCTATTGCGATGTTGCGGTGCGGCGGTGGGAGATGGCGACGGGGCGGACTGCCAGCCGCGATTGACCAGTTGGCTCGAACTTGCGAATGTTTGCCGAGAAGGAGAATGGGAACTCGGCCTACCGCCTTCGGTACTTGAATGGTCGAATTTCCCCGGAGCAGTTGATGCGTAGCCCTTCACCTTCTTCGTCCCGCAACGGTAAGGCTGACCAGCTTATCGACATCTTTGAGCGCGAGATGGAGGTCGAATACCGGGGCGAGCGTTATCGTGTCCGTGACAATGGTTCCGCGCATCGCCTGCCCCAGAAACGGCAGAAGACCAGACCACTTGATGACCAATGGACGTTTGGGCGGCAGGGGTTGTCGACCGGCTACATGTATCTGAGTGGCGTGCCCGTCCATCGGATTGTCTGCGTGGCATTTCACGGCGAGCCACCCACTGATCGACATGTCGTTGATCACATCGACACAAACAGGGCGAACAACCGACCGGAAAACCTGCGGTGGGTCACCCGCCTGGAGAACGTTCTACTCAACGAAATCTCGGCACGGCGCATTGAACTGGTCTACGGCTCGATTGAAGCCTTCTTCGCCGACCCAAGCCAGGTTCAGACCGACAAGGCGTTTCCCGACATATCCTGGATGCGCACCTTGTCGAAGGACGAGGCAGCAGCCGCAAAAGCACATTTGCAGGAATGGGCGAAGAGTGGCGCTGTCCCAAGCGGCGGCGCGCTGGGCGAGTGGCTGTATGGGACAAGAGATCGGGCGAGCTATGAACCGCCACCGGCGGAATATGAATCACTGACGCCGTCCGTCGTGCAGGTCAAATGGAAGGTGCCGACGGAGTTCCCGCTCTGCCCGGAAGCTGTGACCGAAGACGCGCTCCAACGCTACGCGGAAAACCTGAAGTTCGGTCGTGTTTTCGCGCGAAACCATCTCTACCAGAGCTTGGTCGTCCAACATGGCATGACCGAGGACAGTCTCGTGGTCATTACACACGATCCAAGCGACAATGCGATCAAGGACTGGGCGGTCGCGCATGTCGGTGTCCGCGGCGAATTCTTCTACCACCGCAGCGAGCACCAGTATTTTACACTTCAGGGGGCCCTCAAAGCCTTCTGTGAACTGACGGGTGAGAGTTACGACGACTGCATGGACGACTACTGCTGAACGACCTGCTACTTCAGGGGAGCCGGTAAACCGTCCCCCTGCCCTCGACCTTCTCGGCAGCGACGGGCAGGCCCAACTTCTTCTTCAAAGCGCCAGAGATCGAGCCCCGGACAGTATGAGCCTGCCACGAAGTGGCCTCGACCATCTCAGCCACCGTCGCCCCCTCGGGACGCTGCAGCATCGCGATGATCCGCGCCTGCTTGGTGCCCGCGCGGATGGCGACGGGTTTCAGGGTGGCGGTGCCGTCGGGCGTCCGCTCCGCCTGCGGACTCGGCTTCGCCTTCCGCGCGCTAGCGACGGCGCTGGCCACCAGCGGCTCGATGCCGATGGCGTCCAGCCCTGCCTCGGTGGCAATCAGCGTCGTGCCGTGACCATCCCCAGTCTCGCGCCACAGAGGTTCACGGCGAGTCAGATTTGCTTCCACTTCCTCGAGCCAACCACGGACGATCATCTTTCTGACGACCATCTTCGCGGCGGCGCCGGCCAGCCCCTCGGGCAACGGCACGGCGAGGTTACCTGGCCGCGTGGCGGCGCGGGAAAGGATCAGGGATTGGGTGTCAGACGGGGTGATCATGGGGGTCCCTCCGGGGCCGAGTTGCATCGTTTCCTTGCGATCAGACTCGCTCTGTCGCGCCCTCCAATCAACTCAATACCAAGCGATATCATCGCCTTGATCGGAACATCCGCGCCATGAAGGGCATGAGCGAACGCGAGTACGCGGCCCATTCCGGCCTCTCCCGCGGCGGGGTGCAGAAGGCGCGCAAGAACGGCCGGCTGGTCGTTTACGACGACGGTTCGATCAATGCCTCGGCCTCGGATCTGCGACGGGCGGAGATGACCGACCCGGACCAGCAGCGCCGGTCTCTTGGCGGTGACACCCTCGCCAGCGGTCCGGGCGAGACCACGTCCTATATCAAGGCGCGCACCGCGCTGACGGTCTATGCGGCGCATGGGCCGGACTCTAATCGCAGATGGAGGAAAAATCCCGAGGCAGGTCAGCAAGATTCAGCGTGAGGATCTTGCCCGCGATCAGCAAGACAGCCGCGAGATTGAACGAAAGGAAAGGGTGTATTGAGAAGGTTTCCACGAAATCCAGCAGCCAAAGCGTAATCAACACAAGTTGATTACGCTTTGGCTCGTATCTTTCCGTGGGTCAAGGCCGTCCGGCAATCACATAGCCTGAAAAGGTTGTGGCAGGGTCACTCAAACAAAAAACTGGCCACCATTGGCAGTGATGGTCGAGCCAGTGATGAAGCCCGCCTCATCCGAGGCAAGGAAAGTGACACAGCGGGCAATCTCTTCAGGCTCCCCAAGACGACCCACCGGGATTTGCGGCAGAATGCGGTCTGTCAGCACCTTTTCGTCCATGGCGCGGACCATCTCGGTGCCAATATAGCCGGGGCAGATCGCATTGACCGTAATGCCCGCCCGAGCGCCTTCCTGCGCGAGAGCTTTGGTCAAGCCCAGATCACCGGCCTTGGCTGCGGAATAGTTGACCTGGCCGGCCTGACCTTTTTGACCATTGATGGAGGAAATGGTGATGATACGGCCGAATTTGCGTTCTCGCATACCCGGCCAGAGCGGATGGGTCATGTTGAATACGCCCGAAAGATTGGTGTCGATCACCTCGCGCCACTGTTCGGGCGTCATCTTATGGAACATAGCGTCACGGGTGATGCCTGCGTTATTCACCAATATCTCAACTGGGCCATATTGGGCTTCCACACGTTTTACGCCTTCGGCGCAGGCGTTGTAGTCTGCCACCGACCATTTGACTGCGGGGATGCCACTCGCGATGGTAAAGGCCTCGGCTGCCGCGTCGTTTCCAGCGTAATTGGCAATGACCCTGTAGCCAGCCGCTTTCAGCGCAATCGAGATCGCGGCTCCAATACCGCGCGTTCCACCCGTGACCAATGCAACTCTGCTCATCTTCTTCATCCTGTCTGCGACCCTCAGGCCGTGGTGTGAAATCCGTTATCGGCATAGATCACCGATCCGCTCATCGGACTCGCGGCCTCGGTGGCCAGAAACGCCGCCAGCGCGCCGATCTCTTCGATACTCACCAGTTTGCCGGAAGGCGTGCGTGCGCGAACCTCATCCATCAGCACATCGAACCGCTCGATCCCCGAGGCGGCGCGGGTCTTGACCGGACCGGTCGACAGCGAAAAGGCCCGGATCCCTTCGCCCGCGAGATCGGCCGCTGCATAGCGGACCGAAGCCTCCAGTGCGGCCTTCACCGGACCCATGAGGTTGTAATTCTCCACCACCCGATCTGCGCCGTAAAAGCTGACGGTGATCAACGAACCACCCGCCTGCATCAAAGGCCGTGCCAGCCGCGCCATACGCAGGAAGGAATGGCAGGAGACATCCATTGCGGTCGCGAAACCTTCGGCCGAGGCGTTGACAACGCTGGTATGCAGATCTTCACGTGGGGCAAAGGCGATGGCATGAAGCAGGAAATCAAGCCGCCCCCATTCAGTGGTGATGCGGTCAAACACGGCTTCCAGCTGACCCGGTTCGCGCACATCACAGGAAAGCAGCAGCGGCGCACCCACCTCCTGCGCCACGGGCGCGACCCAGGGCCGGGCCTTTTCATTGAGACAGGTCAGCGCCAGCTCCGCCCCTGCAGCACGAAAGGCTCTGGCGCAACCGGCGGCGATGCTGGCCTCATTCGCCACACCGACTACGAGACCGCGTTTGCCGTTCAGATCAATCATATCGCCGTTCCTTCGCTGATGGCCTCGCGTGCGATGATGATTTCCTCATCGGTCGGAATGATGAGGAGTTTCACCCGGCTGCTGGCGGTGCTTATGCAGCGCCGCCCCGCTTCATTGGCCTTCGGGTCAAGCTCTGTCCCAAGCCAGGCCAGCCGCGCGGCGACACGGGCGCGGATGCCGTGCTGGTGCTCGCCGATCCCTGCGGTGAAGATCAGCGCGTCGATCCCGCCCATGCTGGTCGCCAGCCGTGCGACCTCGCCCGCGATACGCAGGCAAAAGAGGTCGATCGCCTCCGCCGCCTCCGGGCGCGAGCTGGCCATCAGCTCGCGGCTGTCAGCCTCGAACCCCGACACGCCGAGAAGGCCGCTTTCACGGTAGAGCATGGTCTCGACCTGTTTCAGGCTTTGGCCCATTTCGCCCATCAGGTGCAGGATCACGCCCGGATCCAGCGCACCGGACCGCGTCGCCATAGGGATGCCATCCAGCGTTGAAAACCCCATTGAGCTGTCGATACTGATGCCGCCATGAATGGCGCAGAGGCTCGCGCCGCTGCCCAAATGCGCTGCGACCACCTTTGCATCGGGGACCAGATCGCCCAGTTGACCGGCGATGTAGCGGTAGGACAGCCCGTGAAAACCGTAGCGCTTGATCCCCTGATCATAAAGTGCGCGCGGGATAGCAAAACGGCGCATCAGGGGCGGGTTGCTCGCATGAAATGCGGTGTCGAAAGAGGCGGTCTGCGGCACGTCCGGGTAGAGCGCCCGCATTGCCCGGATCAGCGCAAGGCTTTGCGGTTGATGCAGTGGCGCGAGCCGCGCCAGAGTGTCGATCTGCGCAATCACCTGATCGGTGATCCGCGCCGGGCCTGTGAATACATCGCCGCCATGCACCACGCGGTGGCCGATCACCGCGAGTCGCGACAGATCAAACTGCCCGGCCAGCCAGGCAAAAGCCTGGTTCAGAACCGCCGTCAGATCGCCGGGATCAGCGGTGATCGTGCCAGACAGGGCCTCATCCTCCCGTTTCAGGCGGATCGCAAAAGGCTCATCACGGAAGTCGATCACGCCCGAGGCAAGCGGGCGGGGCCCGGCAATCTCCAGTGCATAAAAGCCGAGCTTGATGGTCGAAGAGCCGGCATTGAAGGTCAGGATCAGATCGCGCGTCACGCCTTCACCTCCGCCTTGCGGATCGCAACCAGCTTTGCCAGCGCGGCCGAGGCGATGCGGGCCGACAAGGGATCGGCGCGACTGGTCAGCACGATCGGCACCCGCGCGCCCAGCACCAGTCCCGCCGCCGTGGCACCTGCGAAATAGATCAGCTGCTTGGCGAGCATATTCCCGGCCTCAAGATCCGGCACCAGCAGGATATCGGCCTCTCCCGCCACTTGCGAGATGATGCCCTTGGTCGCTGCCGCCTCGGGGCTGATCGCATTGTCAAAGGCCATCGGCCCATCGACCAGTGCGCCGGTGATCTGGCCACGCGCCGCCATCACCGTCAGCGCGGCGGCATCCAGCGTTGCGGGCATCATCGGGTTCACCGTCTCGACCGCCGCCAGCACCGCGACCTTCGGCTGCTTGCGCCCGAGTAGCCGCATCAGATCGACCGCATTCTGGCAGATGTCGCGCTTGTGCTCCAGGGTCGGCGCGATGTTGATCGCGGCATCGGTCACGATCACCGGCTTGCCATAGGCGGGCACATCCATCGCATAGACATGGCTGATGCGGCGCCCGGTGCGTAAACCCCCGGTTTTCGATACCACCGCTGCCAGGAGCTCATCCGAATGCAGGCTGCCTTTCACCAGCACCTGAACCTCACCGCAGGCCGCGAGTTCCACCGCCCGCGCCGCCGCCGCATGGCTGTGTTCGGTCTCCTCGATCTGGAAGCCATCGAGCGAGACTCCGGCCTCGGCCGCCGCTGCACGGATCTTTGCGGCGGGGCCAATCAGGATCGGATCAAGCAAACCCTCGTCGCGGACCTCAACCGCCCCCAGGATCGCGGATTTCGAACAGGGATGCACCACCGCCGCCCTGACCGGCGGCAGCGCGCGGGCCTCTTCGACAAAGCCCTGCCAGCGCCCTTTCGGCAAGATCACCGCCTCGGGGAGGTTTCCTGGTACCCAGGTCAGTTGCTCAAGCGGTGCCAGCACCAGCGCCTCGCCCGAAAGCACCACCTCGCCCAGTTGATTGCGGGCGGTGGTCGCAAGGCGGACACGGTTCTTGCCTTCGATCAACTCGATCACTTCAACCTCGGCAGTCACGGTGTCGCCGGGAGAGACCGGCTTTTGAAAGCGAACCTGCTGGTCTAGATAGATAGTTCCCGGCCCGGGCAGGCGGGTGCCCAGCACCGCCGAGATCAGTGCCGCTGTCCACATGCCATGGATCACCACATGGCCAAAAGGCCCATGCGCGGCGAAGTTGGCATCCAGATGGGCTGGGTTCGCATCGCCGGAAACGGCGGCGAACAGCTCGATATCCTCGGGGCCGACATGACGGCTGAGACTGGCGTGGTCGCCGATTTTCATCTGATGAAACAGGTGGTTGGTGAGGCTCTGGGCAGGGGCGTTCATCATATCACCTTTGAAAGACGTAAGTGCCGGGTGCATCTTCCAGCGCCTTTCCCATGGCGGGCGGCGCGGCGGGTGCAGAGGAATGCACGGCCAGCCAGGCCTGCCACGGTGTCCACCAGGAGCCCTCCGTTGTGGAGTTGGCGTCAGCCCAGGTTTCCGGCGGCAAAAGTGCATCCCCATGGGTTCGGGTGGCCAGCCGGTAACGGCGGCGCGGATGGCCGGGTGGCGAGACGATGCCGGCATTATGTCCGCCCGATGTCAGCGCGAAGGTCACATCGCAATCAGTAAACTGGTGGATCTTATAGACCGATTTCCACGGTGCGACGTGATCGCGTTCGGTTCCGACCGCAAAAGCCGGTACGCGGATATTCTGCAGCAGCACCGTCTTGCCCCCCGCAGCGAAACGGCCTGAGGAAAGCTCGTTCTCGAGATAAAGCTTACGCAGATACTCGGCATGCATGCGGTAAGGCATGCGGGTGCTGTCGGCGTTCCAGGCCATGAGATCATTCATCGCCGTCCGCTCGCCCATCAGGTAATCATGCACCATCCGCGACCAGATGAGGTCATTCGACCGCAACAGTTGAAACGCCCCGGCCATCTGATCGGCGGAAAGATAACCCCGGTTCCACATCATGCTTTCAAGGAAATGTAGCTGGCTCGGATCGATGAACAGCGCAAGTTCCCCAGGCTCGGTGAAATCCACCTGAGCGGCGAGCAGCGTCAGCGAGGCGAGGCGGTCATCGCCCTCGCCGGCCATCGCGGCTGCCGCAATCGACAAGAGCGTGCCGCCCAGGCAGTAGCCGGTGGCATGGATCTTCTGGTCGGGCACCAGGCGGCTGATTTCATCCAGCGCTGCCATCGTCCCTTGTAGCCGGTAATCTTCCAACGTCAGATCACGGTCTTCCGCGCCGGGATTGCGCCAAGAGATCGCAAAAACCGTATGGCCCTGGGCCACCAGCCAGCGGATCAGGGAATTCTCGGGGCTCAGGTCGAGGATGTAATATTTCATGATCCAGGCCGGGATGATCAGTACCGGCTCAGGATGCACGGTTTCGGTCACGGGCGCGTATTGGATCAGCTCGATCAGATGATTGCGGAAGATCACCTTGCCCGGCGTCACCGCCACATCGCGGCCCGGCGTAAAAGCTTCGACCCCTTCGGGCGGTTCCTGACTGATCTGGCGGGTCGCGTCCTGCAGCCAGTTCTGCCAGCCCTTCACCAGGTTCATGCCGCCCGTGGACCAGGTCCGTGCCAATACTTCGGGATTGGTGAATGGGTTGTTCGAGGGGGAAAACACGTCGAGCATCTGCTTCGCGGCAAAGGACACCACATCCTCGTGGTGTTTCGTGACGCCGGGTACCTCATGGGTGACGTTATGCAGCCATTGCTGTTGCAGCAGAAATGCCTGCGACATCCAGCTGAATGGCGGTTTTGCCCAGGCTTCATCTGCGAAACGGCGGTCCCCGGGCAAAGGCGTGATGACCGGGACGGCCTCTGGGTCCATCGCGGAAGACATGAGATGCGCCAACAGACGCTGCCATTTGCGCCCCGCCTTGACGCCGAGTTCCATCCGTTTGCCAGGTGCCTGGGCCAGATGAAAGATCCAGTCCGACCAGGCCAGCATCAACGAGCCCGGCGAGATGCCGCCGCTCAGTTGGGCTGAAAGCGCCTCGCGGATGCGATCAACCGCGTGAAAGGCCTCAATCCCAAGGTTTTCACCGGCCTGGGCCGGGGAAGCACCCGGTAGGTCTGATTTCGGCGGAAGTGCCATGCCGCGTCTCCACTTTGTTGTGTGAGGCTAACACATGATGATCAACGTGCGTTGATCGAGATCAATAAATGTGAGGTTTGTTTTTCGCGCGTTCATTGTGTGCAAGTCCTTATCCAGGAGGCAAAGAAAAATGAGCTGTCAAGCCACTGAAATAACCGCCGCAGGTCCGACAAGGGATCCGCTGAACCTGCTCCGGCAGATGCCTGACGCTGTGAGAAAAAACGCGCACCTCACCCCCCCGGATATGATAGGAGAGTTTTAGCCTCTTCCCCGAGACCGTCGATGAACAGACAAGGCTTTTTTCACTTTCTCGCCATCGCCAATTCCCGGCTCGCGGCGTCGGCCATTATGAACGATTACTTGCGAAACAGCACGGAGTGAGGCTATGTGGCCATGGCCTGACTTCTGATGCTCAAGTCTGTCTGACATGTCATTCCGTCAATGCACCGCCAATCCCAGTAAATACACCGCCAACCTGGTTGAAAACGAAGGCCCCTGCCTGACGCATCCCGCCGAATAGGGTATTGTTGTCCATCGCCCCGGCCTCACCGGAGAGAAGGCCGACATAGCGGCTATGTGTTCCATCCCGGATGATCACATAGACCCTCGCCGTTCTGCCCTGTTCATGGCAAGATCGATCCTGCGCGAGGTTCGGGAGGGGGTGGGGACATGCTGATCTC
>NZ_BMYI01000015.1:105319-111463 GCF_014652195.1 Gemmobacter nanjingensis | reverse complement strand
CACTCCTTTGACCCCCTCGCTCTTCGCTTGGGGGAGGGTCACATGGGTCAAATCTCAGTGGAAATTATGCGCCTACACGGGTCACTTCTCAGTGGAAATCAACATTTCTTCGGTCAGGTCCGCACCCACGTCCCGCTCTGGCCCGCGGAACTCTGCAGGCGATGTCGGCGCACGCAGCGCATGAAAATCGGCAGCTGCCTCGAAAACGCGGTGATGCAGCAGGTAGGTATGAAGCGCGACGTGTTTGGGATCATGGCGAATGGGCGCTGCCTCGGCATCGTCAGGGTCGGGCTCGGGCTCGGGATAGAGAACCACGCCACGACGACGGGCTTCGTTCAGAATAAGCTGCATGCCCTCGCTGGTTCCAAGCTCGGCAACGCGATGCAAATCGGCGACCATTCCGGCGTTCCAGCCAGCAACGGTTCCTTCGAAATGCGCTGCCAGAGCTGCCCGAATGGTTGGGGCCTCTCCCTCAAATGCCACAGGCAGTTCATCCTCGCCGAAGTGCCGAACGAACAAAGTCCGCATCAGGGCCGGATCAATGGTTTTGAGAAACTTCGGATTAACAAATTTCTTGAGATCGGAACCCACGGGAATACCTCGCAAACGGCCGGCCTGTTCTGATTATGTTCTACTCAATGGATCAACCATGAGTCGAGTCCGGCCTTTTGCGTAACCGCCATTTTCCCTGCGGGACGTTTTTCGAATCGGCTGAGTAGAGGCAGGGCAAGCCAACACGGACTTGCTCGCATGAAACGCCCCAATCCCCTGCCACCCGACCAGATGACCGCCGCAGAACGCCGTGCCGAGTTGTGCGGCCTGCTGGCGCTCGGGCTGGTCCGGTTGCGGCTGCGCGAACGCGGCGAACCTTCTGACGATACTGGAGAAATTCGCCTACACTATCCGGCCGACCGATGCCGTCATGCAACCCGGAAGCCAACGGAGAAAGCATGACGACGCACGACCCCATCCCCGCCCGCCTGGCCGCGCTGAAGACCACACCGACGCCTGACCTGAAAAAGCAGTGGCGCGATCTGTTCGACAGCGAACCGCCGCCGTTCAACCGGCGCTATCTCGAAAGCCGTATCGCCTACCGCATCCAGGAACTCGCCTATGGCGGCTTGAAGCCCGAGACGATCCGGCGGCTGGAACGGCTGGGCGAGGAACTCGACGGCGGGGACAAGAAGAAGCGCGGCATGCGCCTCGACCGCGACCGCCCCATCACTGGCACGCGGCTGCTGCGGGAATGGCAGGGTGTCGAATACATCGTCACTGTCACCGCCGACGGCTTCGAGTGGCAGGGGCGCCCCTACAAGTCGCTGTCCGCCATCGCGCGTGCGATCACCGGCACTCGTTGGAATGGCTGGGTATTCTTCGGCCTCAAGAACCACAGGGGGCGGGCATGACAAAGCCGCCCGAAAAAACCAAGGTCGCCCGCAAGCTGCGCTGCGCGGTCTACACTCGGAAATCCTCAGAGGAAGGGCTGGAGCAGGAGTTCAACAGCCTGCATGCCCAGCGCGAAGCCTGCGAGGCATTCATCGCCAGCCAGCGGTCCGAGGGCTGGGTGCTCGTCCGCGATCACTATGACGACGGCGGCATCTCCGGCGGGACGCTGGAGCGCCCCGGCCTGAAGCGGTTGATGGCCGATATCGAAGACGGGCTCGTGGACGTCGTCGTCGTCTACAAGATCGACCGCCTCAGCCGCTCGCTGGCCGACTTCGCCAAGCTGGTCGAGGTGTTCGACCGGAACGGCGTGACCTTCGTCTCGGTGACGCAGTCCTTCAACACCACCACCTCGATGGGGCGGCTGACATTGAACATCCTGCTCTCCTTCGCCCAGTTCGAGCGGGAGGTGACGGCTGAGCGCATCCGCGACAAGGTCGCCGCCAGCCGCAAGAAGGGCATGTGGATGGGTGGGGTGCCGCCCTTCGGCTACCGGGTGGAAAATCGGAAGCTGTTGGTCGACGCGGACACCGCCGCGCATGTGCGCTGGATCTTCGCCCGCTTCATCGAGATCGGCTCCTGCACGGTGCTGGCCCGCGAGGTCGACGCACGGGGGCTCGGGACGCCTCGTGGCAACCGGATCGACAAGAAGTATCTCTACCGGATGCTTGCGAACCGGGCATACCTTGGCGAGGCGGTCCACAAGGGCGACAGCTATCCCGGCGAACACGACGCGATCATCGACCGCGAGACTTGGGACAAGGTTCACGCCATCCTGCAGGAAAGCCCCCGCAAGCGCGCCGCCCGGACTCGCGCCGACACGCCCGCGCTGCTGAAGGGACTACTCTTCGGTCCCGATGGCGCCGCGTTCTCGCCGACCCACACCCGCAAGGGCGGCAGGCTCTACCGCTACTATGTCAGCCAGACGGTGCTGAAGCACGGCGCGGGGGCGTGTCCCATCGGCCGGGTGCCTGCGGGGGAGATTGAGGCCGCCGTCATCGACCAGCTTCGCGCCGTGTTCCGCCAGCCCGAGATCGTGGCGGGCACGTTGAGAGTGGCTCGAGCGCAGGACGAGGAGATCACCGAGGCCGACGCACGGGCGGCGCTTCAGCAGCTCGACCCGCTGTGGGACGAACTTTTCCCCGCCGAACAGGCGCGCATCGTGGGGTTGCTGGTCGAGCGCGTGGACATCAGCACGAATGGGTTGAACGTCCGGCTCCGCGTTGACGGCCTCAGCGGACTCGCGCACGAGATGCTGGCGGGCAGCATCGGTGAAGCAGCATGACCCGCGCGGAGCCGATCCCAGACACCGTGACGCTGCACGTCCCGCTCACATTGGTGAAGCGCGGCGGACGCAAAGAGATGCAGCTACCCGAGGGATGCGCGCGGCCGCGCAGGACCGACAACACGCTAGTCAAAGCACTGGCCCGGGCATTTCGCTGGAAACGAATGCTGGAATCCGGCGACTTCATGACCATCACCGAACTGGCCGACCGAGAAGGAGTAGCGGTTTCCTACCTCACCCGTGTACTTCGCCTGACACTCCTATCCCCAGAAACAATCGCGGTGATCCTGGACGGCCTGCAAGGTCCAGAACTGACCCTCGCGAACTTGACAGGCCCGTTTCCGCTCGAATGGGCACTTCAGCACCGGCACTTTAGATCCTTAAACTAGCCCCCTCGGCGCTTGGGCCCGCGCCGAGGTCAATCATCACTTACCGGCTAGTCGCGATTGGCGACGAGGCGCAACTTTGGTTTCTCCCTTACCCTAAGCTTGCTTTCCGGAACCGCGAGCCCATGCATTATCGCGAATTCCACAGGATCAGTCCGGAGCCCTTCCGCCAGTTCGTCCAAACTGTACCCGAGGTCGCTCAGGTGCAAGTTCAGAAGCTGCGCAGCCAGTTTGCCGGTCTCCGGAGCAATGTCGAACTCTTGCGGTTCCCGGGTGCGGTACCCGAATGCGCTCATCCTTTTATAGAGCGCAGTGGCATTCTCGTCCGTGATCGCTCCAAGTGATTTTGCTCTATAGATCAGTGCCGACATTGCTGTTCGCCACTTCTGCTTCAGCTGGCCAAGTCGCGGAATGGAAAGTCCACGCTTCAGATCAGGCAGGACCCCCGTCTTTGGCATCAACAGTTCCGCCGCAAAATCATTAGCCTCCTTTTCCATCGCATCGTAGGGGAATGCGTGCAGGACGACATGGCCATACTCGTGCGCGAGGCTGAAGCGCTTACGGTCAGCAGGGCGCGCATGGTTCAGCACAACCACCGGCTTCATGCCAGGAGGGCGCAGTGTAACGCCGTCAATGTCGGCTTGCCCGAAGTCTCCCTCTACGACGAGAATGCCAGTTGCTTCAACGAATCGTACGAGATTCGAAATCGGTCCGTCACCAAGTTGCCAGGACGCCCTGACCTTCTGAGCAGCCTCACCAGCAGATGTGATGGCGTTAGCGTTCTCGCTGACGCTGGACTTGTCGCAAACGATCTCAAACTGCAGCAGGGGAAACTCTGGCTCTAGGTCCACGGCATCCAGAAGCTTTCGGAAATGGAGGACATAATGGTTGGCGAGAGCCACCACCCCTTCCTGATCCCTTTTTGACACCGCTGCCTTTCTTCGGAATGCAGCGCCATGGAGGCTCAGCGGCGTCCTATATAGCGGCTCTTGCTCGTAGAAGAAGCTCACCGGGAATCCCAAAGAACGCGCAATCGACTGGATTTCCTCCTGCGAGAGCGCGTCCCGGGTGCCGTTCTCAATTCGGGAGATTGCAGCCTGTGCAACTCCTGTTTCGGCGGCCAATTCTGTCTGTGTCTTCCGGCGTCTATTTCGAGCTAGGAGCAGCATCCCCCCGTTTATCGGTCGTGCTGCCATTTTCGGTTTCTACTCCCTTGGGTCTCTTGATTGTCAACTTCGCGCCTGCTGGCTCATTTACCGGCGCGCTATCCATAGCCCCAGCAGCCACCGACGGTGCGGAGCGATGAATCTCGATCATTCTCTGATCTATTCCGTCTGCGAATTTTATGAAGACTTTCGAGACGGATACTCCCGTGCCACTCAAGTGGCAGGCAATAAAGAACAGCAGCTGATCAGGCGCATCGACGTCGTAAGGAAAGAGTGATCGCTGCTCTTCAATGTCGCACACAGAGAAGTCGGATTTCGCGAACTGATGCGATGACTTCGAGGTGCCGCCGCGGGGGCCGGACAGATGAAGCTCGAAACTGACAGCTCGTTCGTCGCCACCGAGATCCACAACACCCGTAACTTTGTTGCTCCGGCCGTCATTGACATGGGTAACTTCCAAGCCGTGATCGGAGAGGTTCACGGCAGATGCCGCATCGGTCAGCGCGCTATTCAGCACAGAGCCGACCGCTCGCGGGTCGGAAATGTTGATGTGCTTCACCCGACCGAGATCCGCCAAGGTCGCTTCCAGCTGCCCTATGAGCGTCCAAAGTGGTTCCTCGAACCTTTCACGGGCTGCCTGCAGTGCTGCATCTCTGTCCAAATTCGATCCACCTCTTGCAGCCTGATGCAGCTGAATAGCACGGCCAAGAGGTGGTTGTCAAAAATATTCACGCCGCCATTCAGGGCGTGAATATTTTTCCCGCATCTTCTCGCGCAGAAGCCGGTGATTGGCGCCGACCGAGGCAGGGACTCCTGCGAGCGATGCGAAACCGTTGCAGAGACTGCGCGAAGTGACAGCCTGAACAACGCGCATCATGTCGAGCCTTGGAGCGTATTGACCATCTGAGCCCGCATGTCCCTGCCGTCGACGGTCTTCTCGACTACGACGAACACGCCCTTGCCGCCGGTCTTCCTCTCCCACAACTGCCCGATGGTCCGCTTTTCGGCGGTGTCGGGGCCATCTGCGATGTGAGCTCCCTTGTACTCTACGACGAGCAGCCGGCCGTCCTCCAACTGAGCCACGAAATCCGGATAGAACTTGTCCGTGGCCGTCGGCAACCAGAACGAGTTGGGGTGGCGTGCGACGTTGCGGATCCAGAACTTCAGGCCTGGCAAGCTGTCGATGGCTTGCGCGCACTGGAATTCTTCACCGTTCTCGGCCCCATCGAAGGCAGGCACATGGTCCGGCCCAAGGAAGTGCTTGCGAGGTTTCCAGCGCCCACGATATCGGCGCTGATCCCAATACATTCCGTCCTTGAACGCGAAAGCCTCGTCGAAGGACACCTCGACCTTGGCTTCCGGAGCGAAGAGATACCGCTGGTAGACGCCATCGCGTTCCTGCTGACGGATGGCGGCGAGCTTTTCGCGAACCTTACGGGCGAGGATGAACTTGCACCGCATCAGCGCCGCAATGTGCATTCCGCGTGTGGTGATCAGGTGGCCGACCAGGTCGCGCAGCCAGCGGAGCAGTTCGCTCTGATGAATGTCCGGTTGGCGCACCTGCCGGTCGAGCCAGAGCACCAGCGCCTCCGGTGTCCACCCTTCGACATCGACGTCGAGCGCCAGTTGTTCTTCTTCGTCCGCGAACTGGTAGGTGATGCGGTTGCCGTCGAGGTCGATCTCGAAGCTGCGCGCCGTCTCGCGGATCGCGAACTCGCCTTCACCCAGTTTCGACGAGTGGTCGAGCAGCGACCAGTCGTGGAATTCCATGAACACGTCGGTGTCAGCGAACTCGAACTCGCCCTGGATCTCGGAGACCAGGCGAGGGACCTCAAACGCCTCGCCCTGTTCTGCAGGCGATAGT
>NZ_BMYI01000015.1:0-105309 GCF_014652195.1 Gemmobacter nanjingensis | reverse complement strand
TTCACTTCGACGCGATACTTGGTGACGGCCGCCGAGAACCCCGTTCGTTCGGTCTCGGGGAGGGCCTCGACGATCGCCCTTTCGAGGCCGCCGTCAACACGCCCCGTCACGGCAATCTCGACCTTCCCATCATCGGTTTCGCGAACGCTCACGCCTTCGCGCTTCTTCAGTTCTGCAACCACCTCGGGTGTCGCCGTCACCGTGTGCTTGAACATCGGCTTCGGCTTGTCGCGCGGGCCGAACAGGCCGGTATCGGCATCGAGAGACGTCTGCGCCGGTTCGATGTTGTCGAGCGCCTCATCCTCCTCGAAACCCATGGCCACCAGCTTGTCGGCCAGCGACCGCGCCGCCTCGCCGAACGACGGCTCCGACAGGAACGCATAGGCGCGGTTCAAATCCTCGGCCTTGCGGCGCTTGGCATAAGGCATCCGCAGGACTCGCCCCAGCAACTGCTCGACGTCCACCGCGCTCTGGATCCGCGAGACCGAGCAAAACGCATAGGCGAAGGAACAATCCCAGCCCTCCTTCAGCGCCTCGACGGTGATGACGTATTCGATCGGGCATTTCGGATCGAACAGGTTGATGCCATCCAGTTCGCGCTGATCGCCGGTGGCCACGGCGATCTTGTGTTCGGGGATCTGCTCGACCTCCATCAGGTGCTTCTTCAGCACCTCGACCGTTACCTCCTGGTTCTTGGGCTGCGCCTGGAACAGGACGATGGGTCGAATGTAGTCGGTGTCCTTCTCGGCTTCCTCGGCCAGCGACGCCCGTGACGCGATCGCCCCGTTCACGGCGTTCTGCCAGGTGTCGTGCTCGGACAGCATGATCGGCAGCTTGATCATCTCCTCGAGCTTCAGTTCCTGCGCCGTCACGCTGTGCAGGATGTTCGAGTTGAGCCGCGGCGTCGCCGTGAACTCGATGATCGCCGACGGATTGACCCGTGCCTGCATTTCGCGCGTCAGGCCGGTGACCGCATTGTGCGCCTCGTCCACGATCATCAGCGGCCGATGAACATGCATCAGATTGGCGAAGGAGAACTTCACGCCGCCGCCTTCCAGCGTTTCCAGCCCCGGCAGGCTCTTCGGGAGCGCCGTGAAGTGCGGCTCCATGTTCTCGTTGTGGGAATAGACCTTCCGGCCCTCGGTGTTCGACACGCGCAGGGTCTGGATCGTGCCGACGACGATGCAGCAATGGTCGCGGATGTCGTGCGGGCGGATATGCGTGAAGTCCGCGATGTCGAACACGCGCACCCGGCCGTCGAAGGCCTCGTCCAGCGCCTGCCGATAGGGGTGGCGGGCGTTCTTCAGCGCCTCGGCCGTCTGAAGCCGGATCGTGTTCGACGGCACTAGCCACAGGACCATCGGATAGTCCTTCTCCACCCAGGCGTCACGCGCGATGCCGATGGAGTGGGCACCGAGGATCGTCTTGCCGCCCCCGGTGGGCAGGCGCAGGCAGACATAGGGAACGGCCGGCAACTCCGCGAGCGGCGTGTAGCTGCCGCCGTACCGGCCGAGCCGCTTGGCCTGGTCCGGCTCCCTGGTGATCGCCTCGTACGCGCCCTTCGGGCCCGCCACGCGCGCCTCCTCGAAGAAGCGGCGGAGAACGGAGAGAGTATCGGTCTGGTATTGCTTCAGTTTCATCAGATGCCCCCTCAGGCCCGCGCTTTGACGTCGTAGGGCGTCTGCTTGAAGGTGATGCGCTCGCGGTCGAGCGTCGCGGGCGTCAGCCGGGATTGTTCGCCATAGACGGTCAGCGGGCCGTCGAAGTCCGGCGCCAGCCGGGCGATATCCTCGCGGATCAGGGCGAGCGTGGCGCGGGTCAGCACGTTGCCGCCGCCCGGTCTCTTGTCGCCAAGGATGCCGTTGTAGAGCAGCGCGTGGGCGCGGCCGTCGTAGATGCCGAGCAGCGGGCTGTCGCCATCTCCATCCCACGGCCGGTCGGTCTCCGAGAACCAGACATGCGCCGCCAGCACCGGGAAGCGGATGTCCTGCCGGATGTGGCCTTCCTCGTCGAAGACGGGGGGGCCGAGCCGATAGAAGCGGAACCCTCCGCCGCCTTGCCAGCCCACCGCCTCCGAAATCCCGCCCGGTTCGCCCTCGATGACCTTCTGCAGACGCGGCGCGCAATGGGTGCGGGCGTGCTCGCCCATTTCGATGCCGATGTAGCGGCGTCCCATTTTGTGCGCCACGGCGGCTGTCGTGCCTGAGCCGAGAAAGGAGTCGAGCACCAAATCTCCCGGGTTTGTGGCAATGTGCACGATGCGCTGGATCAATCGTTCGGGCTTCGGGGTATCAAAAACCGTCGAGCCGAAAAGCTTCACGGTCTCTTTCTTCGCCTCGTCGTTCGTGCCTACGTCAGCTGCCAGCCAAAGGGTATTCGGGGTCAGACCGGCTTTGGCCTCGGACAAGAACTTCTTTTCTCGCGGTGCATTATTTCCCGTTGCACCAAACCAAATCCGATTGTCTGCGATTTTTTCCTGCATCACAGGCCAAGTGTAAAGCCAGCAGCGCCCGGCTGGGAGGGTGTGAACCTTTCCATTTGGCGCCGTGAAATCATAGAACTGACTCGGAGTTCCATGTCCTCCCTGTGCGTTTACCGATACTGACTGCCATGGGCCTCGAGGATCATCGTCAGGATTCTTGTAGCGGCCCCTTACCGTGTCGGAGAGTTCAAGATCATTCCGCACTGCCCCGAACTTTGCGGGCTCTCGACAGTAGATCACAACTCGTTCGCAATCCTCCGAGAACACTTTGCGGTTTTCCCGGGTTGTTCGTTGCTGCCAAGTGCAGGACGTGACGAAGTTCCGCCTCCCGAACACCTCGTCCATGATGACCTTGAGGTAGTGCCCCTCGTTGTCGTCGATGGACACCCAGATCGAGCCATCCTCGGCCAGAAGATCGCGGAGCAGTTCCAGCCGGGGCCACATCATGGCCAGCCATTGCGTGTGCTCGAGGTTGTCGTCGTAGTGTTCAAAGGCGGAGCGCGTATTGTAGGGCGGGTCGATATAGATGCATTTCACCCGACCGGCATAGAAGGGCAGCAGGGCCTTCAGCGCTTCCAGATTGTCGCCCTGGATCAGCATGTTGCCCGCGCCACCGTCGCCCGCCGACAGCTCCGGGACTTCCTCCAGCAGGCGATAGGGCACGTTCTGCGCCGTGCGGATGTCCTCGTCCCGTGTCAGCCAGTTCAGTATCGGCATGCGCTACCGCTCGTCCTCTCGTTTCTTGCCGAAGGGCTCCACGGTCGTGCCGGTCAGCCGCTGGTACTCTTCGACCGCAAGGACGACGACCACCGGGCGCCCATGCTTCTCGACCACCACGGGCTCGGCCCGCGCCTCGTCGATCAACTGGCCGAAGTGATACTTGGCCTCACGGGCAGACACGGCCTTCATGGGCCCCTCCCTGATTTGTGGTCAGAATGGTCACAACGCAGCGATGAGGTCAACGACCCGCGGAAATGCGATCGCTAAATCAGGGAGTTCGACGCCAGTGGCATTTCGCTCGAATGGAACTGGGATCGGAGTCCGCGCGGACACCGGACAAAATGGCTTATAGAACAGATGCTTGAAAGCTTTTCACCAAAACTGCGCAGTCAACAGGTCCGGAGAATATCGGCCCGGAGAAACCACTTCGGACCCACCCGGCAGCAGGGCCGGTTAACAGCCCCTCCTGCATAACCCGCGAAAACAACGCAAAAATCCGGCCGCAGCCGGATCGGGAGAACGCTTTCTCGGGGGCAAGTGGCGGAGGATGGGGGTCTGAAAGACAACCTTCTCCACTTATACTCGTTTGTTTTCAATAGCCTAGCGGACCAAAGATTCGGCTGATCAACGATCCTTCCGCTGATCCGCGACGATCCGCCCGTCCTCAAGCGCCACGAAGCGCGCCGCACGCACTCGCGCCGACACATCTGCGCCGCTGGCCAAGGCCAGCGGCATCCTTGATGTGTAGTGTTTCTTTGGTTATATTGAATACGCGCCGCACATGAGGAGTCTGCGAAGTCCCGCTCCACGACCATGACCGTCTGCCTCAGCGGTGCGTTCAGCGACTTCGTCGCGGCCAATGTCAGCGAGAACGGCTCCTACGAGAACATCAGCGAATACGTGCGTGACCTGATCCGGCGGGACAAGGAGCGGGCAGAGCAGGAGGCGTTCGACAGGCTGAAGGCCGAGTTGACCCGCCCCTTCGCCGGGCCCGAGACCAGCTACAAGCCGCGGACAGCGGCCGAAGTCATTGCCAGCGACCGGGCCTGCGCGTCGGCGAGAAGACCGCACCATCGGGGCCGAACAGCAGCCCCTTCATCCGTAGGGCCGCCGCCGCGTCTCGATACACCTTATCGCATCGCGGGATCCTCGTGGTCATGGAGATCGGCCAGCATCAGAATTATACGGAATCGAACCCATATGTTGCTCGCAGCACATTGAACGGTTCAAGGACGGCCATAGCGATACGCAGTGTTTACCTCCCGGTGACCTGCTTCTGGGCGGCGCCGAGTTCCCGCAGCGTAGGATCGCAGTAGATCGGTGACGATCTCCTCGGGGGGACCGCAGCGCTTCATCAGTTTCCTGAGGAAGTTCAGGGCGGCCTTGCGGTTTCGGGTCTTCGTGACCAGTCCCTCCAGCACCTCGCCCTCATGGTCGACGGCTCGCCAGAGGATGTGCTGCTCGCCGTTGATCTTCACGAACATCTCATCGAGATGCCAGCGCCATTCAGGGCCCGTCCGCAAGCGCGAGGCGCGGCGGCGCCGGATCTCGGCGGCGAACATTGGGCCGAAGCGCATTCACCACTGCCGGACTGTTTCATGGCAGATGTCGATGCCACGCTCGCGCAGCAGGTCTTCGACGTTCCGAAGCGAGAGCGGGAAGCGCACATAGAGCATGACCGCCAGGCGGATGACCTCGGGCGAGGTCTTAAAGTACCGGAAGGGCGAGGGCTGGGTTATGACAGGGTGGGTAGGGGGCTCGCCGCAGTCCGGCCAGACAGGTTTCCCTGACAGCGCCCCGGCATGCAATCGGGGAACTTTTTTCGAGCCATGGGTAGATATACTCATGACTCGAATCTGCCGCCCTCGTAACGTGTAAGCAAGATGACATGTCTGGAGTTCTAAGTAACAACAGCGCAGGTAAAGCATGCAGATTGATAATTCGCATTACGCGACATCCGCACAGCGCCGGTCTGTCTCGAATATCATGTCAATCATGTCTGAAGACCTGTCCCGAGCCAACAGGATTTTGTTGGTCGCAGAGGAACTGAACACTCTGGCGCCGCTGGCCGCGATGTCGCTATCGATCTATGACCCGCTGACCCGCAATCACAACTCAATATTTTCGCACGGATATTCCCGGGAAACCGTCGCCTACCTGGACAATTCATACATGTCCATCGATCCGGCTTATCTGTGGATCCTGCGCACCAACCAGTCGTTCTTCAGCTGGGAAACAACCAATTTCGATTACTCTCGCAGCATTTCCGCGCGCAATTTCTGGAACCCGGCTGGCTACAAGGGGGGGTCGACCAGCTATCTGAAGAGCCGATCAAACAGATATGTCGGCAATCTGCATACCAGCAGCGAAGATCCCGGCCAGCCATCTGTCGGGTTCCTGAGGATCATTGATGACATTTCGCCCGTGCTGTCTGCGCTGGTCGACAACTGGGAAACACCGAAATCGCTGATCGAAGGGCTGGAGGAACATGCCTGCTCCCTCTTCATCGACGACAAGGGAAACACTCAGCGCCCCCACAGGCATGAGGCATGTATCTTCGGCAGGATACATGAATTGTCCAACATTGCCGTCAGAAAATACGGCAACATCGACAGCCTGCATGTCATCGGCGCGCGTCTGCCCAGCACCTGCTGGTGCCTATGCGGAGAGATCGTGCATCGCGTCGATTTCAAGATCTGCCATGGCGGCTGGCTTGTAAGCCACGTCCCCGCGTCCCTACCCTTCGGATTGACCATCAGGCAGGCCGAGGTCTGCTCACTCTCTGCTATCGGCATGACGCGCACCCAGATTGCGGACATTCTGACAATATCTGCACGGACCGTCGATCGGCATATCGAAAATATACTAGAAAAAACCTTCGCCAGAAACCGGATCGAGCTTGCATATCTCGCCGCGAGCTCCGGCCTGATCAACCTAGATTACCTTGTCGCACATTTCAATTCGGCACAATGCCACAAAAAGGGAGGAGAAGATGACTGAAGCCAGCGAATCCTGCGTCCGGGATCCGTCGAACTATCGTGACAGGAGCGCCGACTGGTACGCGTTCTATGACGAGCGGCGGCGAAAGGAGATCATTGACATCATTGATGAACACCCCGAAATCGTCGAGGAGCATGCCGCGAACCCGTTCGGCTACAGGAAGCACCCCAGCCCCTATCTTCAGCGAGTGCACAACTATTTCCGCATGCAACCGACCTTCGGAAAATACTACATCTATTCCGAAAGGGAATGGGACGCCTATCGGATCGCCACGATCAGGGAGTTCGGCGAGCTGCCGGAGTTGGGTGATGAGCGATTCAAGACCGAAGAAGAGGCCATGCACGCCGTGTTCCTGCGCCGCATCGAAGATGTGCGCGCAGAGCTTGCATAGTCATTTCTCAGCACGAATTCACACAGGGGGAAGACATGAAAGACATTGCCATTCGCGGATATTGTGACCGCCCCAGCGTCGCCACTGGAGAAACGATCCGCTTTTACGTCAGCGCCAACGAAACCAGGGGGACATTCGATGCCGAGCTGGTCCGGCTGATCCATGGCGACAGCAATCCGGCGGGTCCGGGTTACAAGGAGGAAGCGATCAAATCCGATCTGGAAGGGCAGTATCCCGCCCGCTTTCAGCGCACCCAGTTCGGAAGCTATGTCGAGGTCGCGGATCCCGACGCCGGGTTGCAGCCCGATGGTGCGTTTTCCGTTCATCTGTTCCTCTGGTCCACAACGCCGAGCCGTGGCCGTCAGGGGATTGCGTCGCGATGGAACGACGAGCGCCAGTCGGGGTGGAACCTCGCGATCGAGGACGGCCGCGTCGTGTTTACGATTGGCGACGGCAGCGGTGCGACCTCCAGTGTCGTCAGTGATCGCCCGCTGTTTCAGCAGATCTGGTATTCGATCACCGGTGTTTATGATCCCGAAAAGAAACAGCTTCGGCTGTATCAGAAATCCGTCGTGAACCGGACAAACAGCCGCTTCGGGCTTGTCGTCCCGCTCGATTCGGATTGTGCCGTCTCTGCCGATGCCACTGTAAAGGCTGCCGATTCCGAAACCTCGCTGCTGATTGCCGGGCTCGGCGAGGCAGCCGCGCAGGACGGCCGGACCTGGTGCATCGCCCATTACAACGGCAAGGTCGATGCCCCCAAGATCTATGGCTGCGCGCTGGGCCAAGACGATGCGGAAAAGCTGTCCAGGGGCGAGATCGTGAGGCCTATTTCCCGCCTTGCCCATTGGGATTTTTCTGCTGGGATCGGGCTGAACGGGATTCCCACCGATCACGTCGTCGATGCCTCGGGGAATGGGCATCACGGCCGCTGCATGAATCAGCCCGATCGCGGCTCGACCGGGTGGAACTGGGACGGGCATGAGGAGAACTTCATCCACTGCCCCGAGCAGTATGGCGCGCTCTGGTTTCACGAGGACTGCCTGGACGACTGCCGCTGGGAAAAGGATTTCGAGTTCACCGTTCCAGAGGGCCTGAAAAGCGATTTCTACGCGGTGAAGATCCGTTACGAGGACACCGAGGATTACATTCCGTTCTTCGTTCTTCCGCCGCGCGGAACCGCCACGGCGCCGATCCTCGTCATTGCCAGCACGCTGAGCTATCTCGCCTATGCCAATGAGCAGATCATGCACAAGGCGGATATCGGACAGGCCGTCGCCGGCCATACGCCGGTTCTGAACGAAAACGACGTCGAGTTGCACAAGAACCTGAGCTATTACGGGCTGTCAACCTATGATGGTCATATCGACGGTCGCGGCGTGCAATACACCTCATGGCGGCGCCCGATCATGAACCTTCGCCCGAAACATCGTCAGGGTTTCGGCTCGATCTGGGAGCTTCCCGCCGATCTACACTTGATCGACTGGCTGAACCATAACGGTTTCGAGTACGACGTCGCCACGGAACATGATCTGAACGATCAGGGCGCGGAATTGCTGCGCCGCTATAAGGTTGTGCTGACCGGCTCGCATCCCGAATATCAGACTTGGGCCAATGCCGATGCGTGGGAGGATTATCTGGCCGACGGCGGGCGCGGCATGTATCTGGCCGCGAACGGGATGTACTGGATTGTGGAAGTTCATCCGGAAAAGCCCTGGGTCATGGAGGTCCGCAAGGAACTGGGCGTGACCGCTTGGGAAGCGCCGCCCGGCGAATATCACTACAGCACCAATGGACGGCGCGGCGGTCGTTTCCGTGGACGCGCCCGCGCGACCCAGAAGATCTGGGGCACCGGAATGAGCAGTTTCGGTTTCGATCATTCGGGTTATTTCGTTCAGATGCCCGACAGCCAGGACGAGCGCGTCGCCTGGATCATGGAGGGGATCGATCCTGAAGAGCGGATCGGCGATGGCGGCCTCGTCGGAGGTGGTGCCGGTGGATATGAGTTGGATCGCTACGATCTTGCTCTGGGCACGCCGCCGAATACCTTACTGCTTGCAAGCTCGGTCGAGCATAGCGTCGTCTATACGGTCATCCCCGATGACAAGGCATTTCCGCATCCGGGGATGAATGGTGGCGAACATCCTTTCGTCCGCGCCGACATCACCTACTTCTCGACCGCAAATGGTGGCGGCATGTTCGCGACATCGTCCATTTCCTGGCTGGGCAGCCTGTCCTGGAATGATTACGATAACAATGTCTCGAAGATGACCAAGAACGTGCTGAATCAGTTCATCAAGGATGAGCCGGCGCCGCGGGTCTGACCAGAGCCGAGCGGCGGATATTGTCACGATATCCGCCGTGCGCTCGGGCCGTCGTTCCCCCGGTTCGCCATGCACAAAGCGAAGTTGTTTTTCAGCAGGCCTGAAAGCTTGAGCGCTGAACAACATGGCAGGGGGAAAAACGGCGGTTTTCGCTGTGCGCGATGGCCGCTGGTGCTGTTTGGGTCAAACCCGCGGAGGGGCTGATCAGGCACACAACTCTCTGTCTCGTGCCATATCAGATAGCACGGGAGCGCCGCGAAATCCTGCGCATTATCGGCGGACGGTAAAATCAGCCTCGTCAGGCGATCCTTCGGTGTCGTCGGGTTCATCGTTGACTGTCAGCCGACGGACCGTCGCCAGTAGCTCCTCGATCGCCTGTTCCGCTGCCGCGAGTTTCACGGCCATCATCAGTTCCTCCCGCCCCGCCATTGCGAGGAACATCCCCAGCACCTCGTCGGAGTGTCGCGCCGGAGCGACCAAATGCTCTCCGCTCGGGCCGTATCTGCCAGCGAACCAGTTCTTCACCGTCTTCTCATTGGCGCCGGTCCAGGAGGCGACGATCTTTGCCCCCGCCCGACTGTCTCCGAGTGATCGCTTCAAGGTCGATGCGATCTCAGCCGCGAACCAGTTGTCCGGCTCGTGCTGACCGTTCCCAGTATGCCTTTTTTCGTTTGGAAAGAACTTGCCCTTTTTCGGAAACGACATTCCGGCCTCCCTCGCGTTACATGGACACGGGGATTCAGCCGCAGCTTTGCGCGGACTGGAGGAATTTGCTTGGAATGACGAGGAGATGCGCGCTTGGGCGGTCGATGGACGACCAATTCGGACAGGAGCGACGGGGCGCCCGAGGTGGATGTGCCCGCGGTCGCTTATGTCCGAATGTCGACGGATCACCAGAAATACTCGACCGAGAACCAGCTCGACGTCATCCGCAAATATGCATCGGATCGCGGTCTTGAAATCCTGCGCATCTTCGAGGATTCCGGTCGGAGCGGGCTACGCCTCGACGGCCGCGAGGCACTACAGAGCTTGATGGGAGAGGTCGAATCCGGGCAAGCCGACTTCAAGGCGATCCTCGTCTATGACGTCAGCCGCTGGGGCCGGTTTCAGGATGCCGACGAAGGCGCCTACCATGAGCATGTCTGCTCGCGCGCCGGGATCCGCGTCCACTACTGCGGCGAGCAGTTCGAGAATGACGGCAGCATCGGCTCGAACCTGCTGAAAACCGTGAAGCGGGTCATGGCTGGCGAATACAGCCGCGAACTCTCGGTCAAGGTTTTCGCGGGCCAGTGCCGCCTCGTCGAACTCGGTTTTCGCCAGGGCGGCGCGCCCGGATACGGATTGCGCCGGGTGCTGATCGACGAGCACGGCAATCCCAAGGGTGAACTGTCGCGCGGCGAGCAGAAAAGCCTTCAGACCGACAGGGTCATTCTCGTCCTCGGTCCCGAGCACGAACAGGATGTCGTCCGGCGCATGTATCGCATGTTCGTCGAGGACGGCCGATCCGAGCGCGAGATAGTGGATGCCCTGAACGCCGATGGACTGCGCACCGATCTCGACCGGCCATGGACGCGGGCGACGGTCCATCAGGTGCTGACCAACGAGAAATACATCGGCAACAACGTCTTCAACAAGATCTCCTTCAAGCTGAAACAGCGCCGGGTGGTGAACCCGCGCGAGATGTGGATCCGCGCCGAGGGCGCTTATCCGGCCATCGTCGATGAGGCTCTGTTCCTGCGCGCTCGGGAAATCGTCGATGCGCGCAGCCGCCATTTCTCGGACGAGGAGCTGCTGGATGCCCTGCGCGCGATTCTGAAGCGCCAAGGGATGCTTTCGGGGCTGATCATTGACGAGGAGGACGACGTGCCGTCCTCCAGCGCCTATCGCGGCCGCTTCGGCAGCCTGCTGCGCGCGTACCGACTGATCGGCTATGAGCCCGACCGGGACTACAGCTACATCGAGGTCAACCGGGCGCTGCGGCAGGCCCATCCACAAGTGGTGGCCGAAATCATCGCTGGCGTCGCCCGGCGCGGCGGGTCAGCCGTGCAGGACCCCGACACCGACCTGGTGCGCGTCAACGGCGAGTTCACGGTGTCCATCGTGCTGGCTCGCTGCACAGCCACAGCGACCGGATCACTGCGCTGGCGCATCCGTCTCGACACCGGCCTGGTTCCCGACATCACGATCGCCGTGCGCATGGACGAGGCGAACGCGGCGCCGCGCGACTACTACGTGCTGCCCAGCATCGACATCACCTTCGGGAAACTGAAATTCGCCGAGCAGAACGGGCTCGCGCTCGATGCGTACCGGTTCGACACGCTCGATTTCTTCTACGCGCTCGCCTCGCGGGCCAGGATCGCGGAGGTGGCGTGATGCCCGACGACATGGAGCCGATCAGCCAGAAGCAGGTGACCCTGATCCCAACCGAACGGATCCGGGTTCTTAATCCCCGCATCCGCAACGGTCGCACCTTCGAGGCGATGGTGGAGAACATCGCGCGCATCGGCCTGAAGCGCCCGATCACCGTGGCGCCGCGCGCCGGGACCGATCCGCAGGAATATGACCTCGTCTGTGGACAGGGCCGCCTCGAGGCCTTCATCGAACTGAAGCAGGACCGCATCCCGGCCATTGTGATCGAGGCCGACGAAAGCGATTGCCTTGTGATGAGCCTCGTCGAGAACTGCGCGCGGCGGCAGCACAACCCCATCGATCTGATGCGCGAGATCGGCGCGCTCCGCCAGCGCGGCTACAACGACCGCCAGATCGGCGAGAAGATTGGCGTGTCCACGGAATACGTAAACATGATCGCCGGCCTGTTGGAGAAGGGCTAAGAACGCCTGGTCTCGGCCGTGGAGACCGGGGTTCTTCCGCTGAACCTCGCTATCCAGATATCCAAGACGGACGCGAAGGGCGCGCAGAAGGCGCTGATGGACGCCTACACGCAGAACAAGCTGCGGGGCCGGAAGCTGACACTCGTCCGTCGGCTGATCCAGCAGCGTGAACAGCGCGGGCCGCAGCTACGCCACAATCCCTTTGGCCGCCGCGATGGGGCGAAGCGGGCGCTGACCAGCGAAGGGCTGGTGCGGGCCTATCAGCAGGAAGCGACCCGTCAGAAGCTGCTGATCAAGAAGGCCGAACTGACGCAGGGCCGACTGATGTTCGTGCGCGAGGCGTTTCGGAAACTCCGCACGGACGAGCATTTCATGACGCTTCTGCGAGCCGAAGGACTCGAGACGATGCCGGGCGACCTCGCCAAGGCTGTCACGGATGGGAGGCCGACTTGATCCGCGATTCGAGCCAGCACCCGCATGACGTTGATCGCGGCTTCGAGGACGACTGCGTCACCATTGCCATCGAGGCGATCCTCCCTCTGCGCACGCTGGGCAAATCCGCCAAATCAAGTCGGAAGTATCGACAGATCCTTGCTTCCATTGTCGAGATAGGTCTCGTCGAGCCACCGGTCGTGGCGCGAAACCCGGATCGATCCGCCACATGGCTGCTGCTCGACGGGCATATGCGGATCGAGGTATTGAAGGACCAAGGCGTTCAGGAGGTGGAATGTCTGGTTTCCACCGACGATGAGGCGTTCACCTACAACAGGCAAGTCAGCCGCCTCGCCCCGGTCCAGGAACACAAGATGATCCGCAAGGCAATCGAGCGCGGCGTCCCGGAAGAGAAGATCGCGGCCGCGCTCGCTCTCAATCTCAGTAGCATTCGGCGAAAAGTTCATCTTCTGGACGGGGTCTGCGAGGAGGCGGTGGCGATCCTGAAGGATAAACCCTGCACGGCTGCCGTCTTCGAGGCGCTGCGCAAGATGAAGACCATGCGCCAGATTGAGACCGCAGAACTGCTCGTGAACGCGAACAACTATTCCGTAGCCTATGTAAATGCGATCCTGGCGGGAACACCGCAATCGCAATTGCTCGAGTCGTCGAAGCCGAAGAAGGTCAAGGGCATCACACCAGAAGCCATGGCGCGGATGGAACAGGAACTGGCCCGGCTGCAGGAGGGCATCGCTTCGATCCAGGACACATACGGTCAGGATCACCTGCATTTGACCGTGATCAAAGGATATGTCGGCAGGCTCCTCGGGAACGCTCGTGTGGTGCGGTATCTCGCGCAGAACCATCCAGAATTCTTCGGCGAGTTTAAGACAATTACTGAGATCACACCGGTGGAAACCAATAGCCCCGATTGACGGGCTGGCAGCAGATGATGGGGACCCGGACCCGATAAGCGCGGGGACCGCAGGAGACGCCGGACGGTGGGCCGGATCAAGTGCGGCGGTGGGGATGGCGGCGAACCCGCTCGGAGCCCACCACGGTCGGCGGACATATCGCCGACCACGCAGGTATCCCATAGGTGGCTATCTGCGATGTTTGACGGGCGCGCCGCCACTAGCCGGATACTGGGTGCCGGTTGAAGGAGCGGCGCGCCCGCGCGCTGTATGTGGAGTCAGCGCAAACGAGTTGCGGCTGTCAGCAATCGCAACACACGGTGGTCTGGAATGACCACGAGGCCCAGTTCTTTGATTCGACTGCAACAACGCCCTTTGCTCGGTTTTCTCGCTGATCCCCTCGGCATGTGTGTCCACATAATGGAACTGGACGGAGACATACCGACATTCGGACGATCCCGTGCTCTGGCATGCGGACGAAGTCATCCTTGGGTCATTGAAGTGTAATAGCATGCCTCCCTCAGCCGATCTTTGCGCCCCAGAACGAGGAGTGATCGGCGGCGAAATACCCATCCGCCGCGCGGAAGGTGCCCTGCAGCTCGACGGTGTCGCCCTGTGCGAGCAGCACCATGGTCTGCAGCCAGAGCGCCGTCGCCTCGGAGGCATGGGCCCCGGAAATCTCGCCCCGCGATCCCCGGATTTCGGTCGATCCGTTCAGCACCAGTCGCCCGCGCATCCGGGCATTGGTGCTGGAATTGACCTTGTAGAGCAGCGTGGCGCCGAAGAGGTAGGTGCCATCGACCGGGGCGACGAAGCGGTTGTTGCCGGCATCGAAGGCATCCTGATCGTTATAGTCGGTGTTATTGATGCCGATCTTCGTCCAACTGTCGACGGCGACATAGTTGTCGTAGTTGGTATAGCCCTTGAAGCGCGGCAGCCGGGGCTGATCGACGATGCCGGTGGCGTTGTCGACGATCAGCCCGTCGAAGAAGCTGCTGCCATCAGCCGAAACCGCGAGGCGGAACTTGTCTGAACCGAAGAGGCCGACCAGCGCCTTGGTCACGAAGCCGGTCTGCAGCGTCAGCCCGAGATCGTCGCCCGCAGCCTCCTTGTTCATCGTGTAGAAGAGATCGCCGGTCCCACCCTCGGCCACGGTCTTCGCCGTCCAGAGCGCCGCATTCAGCTTGGCCGAGAATGGGTTCGACACATCCGCCGTCGTCCCCAGCCCAAGGAGCGCGAGGTTCTGCAGCGATGCCGGGGTTGTCCCGGCCCAGCCAGACCCGTTGTAGACCAGCAACAGGTCCTCGTCCTCGACCCACACCCGCCAGCCGGTCCGGGGCGGCAGGCGCAGCCAGGCGCCGTCCGTCCAGAGCGCCACGCTCAGATCCCAGCCCGCCCAGTCGCCGGTGGCGCCGGAGCCGACGATGTAGCGGTCGCCATCGGCGGGGCTGCCTGGCGGGCTGTTCAGGTTCCGGTCGAGAACGGAGAGCTGGACGAGCCCGTCGAGCAGCCGCAGGGCCTCATTGTGGGTGACATGCTTCTGGGCCTGCGCCGTCAGGATGTAGGGCAGCAGGAGATGGGTCGTCGTGTCGGACATGGGGAAAGCCTTCAGAAGCTGAGGGTCACGGTTTTCGCTGCGCCCCGCCCGATCAGGGCGGAGAGCTGGAAGATGCGGATTGCCAGCGTCTGGCCGGGTCCGAGCGGTGCGCCCCAGTCGGCGGACTGCTGGGTGGCGGCGTAGACTACGCTGGTGCTGGCGGCGGCCAAGGTTCGCTTGACGGCCGGGCCGTCGAGGATCTCGACCTCATAGGCTTCGACCTCCTCGGAGAGCGGCACCTCGCCGGTGCCCCAGTTGTCCGCCGAGAGGGATCGCGAACGGCGGGTCCAGCGGATCGTGAGATCACCCGGTGTGCGTGGCTTTCGCCATGGCTGCTCGACATGGGCGACCGAGAACGGCCGGCGCCCCACGCCCTCGGGCGTGAAGCTCGTGGCAACATAGGTCTCGTCGCTGACCGGACGGCTTGCCGGGCCGATGCGCCAGTTCCAGGGAAGCCCGAGATCGGCCTCGGCGACCGGCAGCGAGGCAAGGCTCTCGTCCAGCACGACCACCCGCGCACCAGCGGGCGCCGGATTGCCCATCGCACCCTCGGTTCCGCGCTGCCCGCGCAAGAGCCGGGTCAGACGATACCGACCGGGCGCCAGCAACTCGGCCGCACCCGCCTGCACGATTTCCCAGATGCCTGGTGCGCTCTCGATGGCGAGTGCATTGGCGCCGCTGAACAGCGCCAGATCCGTGACGCTCTCCAGCGTGCCCGAAAGCAGATCGACCACCAGCACGTTGCCGAGATCGAAGCGTGAGGTCGGCCCCGACCAGAAATCCGAAACCAGGACGCCGATCCGCGCCCGACCGCCGAAGGTGGTCAGCAGCTCGAAGCCATCGGACGAGCCGCTGCGGAACACCGCCATCTCGCCGGGCCATGGAACGGCATGGGCTGCGACGAAGGGACGATGCGCCGGCTGATCCTCGGTCAGTTGCGGCAGGTCCATCACTATCGCGTCGGGCGCTCCGAACACGACCGGGCGCGTCAGCGAGGCCGCACGCGGATCGCCGGGCGGCAGATCATAGGTCGCGCGGTCCTGGCGGATCGCTTCCACTCCGCGTGCCTCGGCATCCGCGACGGAGACGAGACGGAACTCGATCTCCCGCCCGTCATGGGCGAGCCGGATCACGTCGGCGGGATCGAGCGCCAGCCGCGAGGGCGGAAGGCGGAAGATTGCGCTCTCGCGCCCAGTCCAGGCTTCGAGCAGAGCGCGGCGGCAGCGGCGTTCCGCCTCTTCCGGCGGAACGGCCATCGGGAAACTCTCCGATGTGATCCGCGCCGTATCGACGGTGATGCGTCGCGCCTCGACCAGCGCGGCGTCGTAGTCCTCGTCGGCCCGGGCTAGTTGCCATTTCAGCGCCTGCGGCAGCTCGGTTTCCTGGCCCCGCGTCAGTTCCAGCACCTCACCCTCGCGGCTGGAGGCCAGATCGTCGACCGATAGGGTCAGGCTGGATGCCCGGCCGCGCATGACGAAGCGGATCACGCCCTCGGTCTCGATGGCATCGAAGCCGAAGTGGCGGGCCAAAGTAGAAATCGACGCGCGCGGGCTTTCCAGCGCGCCGATGACATAGCCCTCGACCGCGCCCCAGAGGCCGGAAACGTCGATCAGGCTTTCCGCAAGACCGGCGCGCATGCAGAGGTGGCGCACGAGCGCGGCGAGCGACACCGCGCCCAGCCGACCTGTCAGCCAGTGACCGAGCCGCCAGTTGGGGCCGTCCGTCCAGATGCCCGTCAGTTCGGGGAAGAAGGGATAGGGCCGCGCATCCCAGGTCCAGGCGGCGCATTCCGGCACATGCACCATCCGGTCGCCGTAGATGGCCGAAACCGGATTGTTCGCTGAGGTGCCCCACCAGAGGTAACTGGCCTCGAGGTAGGCACGCTGGATGGCGTCGTCGCGCCAGCCGCGCGAGAAGTAAGGCGTGAAGCTCTCGGAGGACTTCGGGTCGAAGAACACGTTCGGCTGGTTCGTGCCTCGGTCGATGGCGGGGCATCCAAGCTCGGTGAACCAGACGGGCTTTGACTGCGGCACCCATGCCGTCGGCGTGCCGCTCTCGATCCCGCCCGGTCGGTTGAAATGCGGGTTCGACCACCAGGCGCGGAGATCCTTGTAGCGGAAGACCCAGGACTTGCCTGCAGCGCCGTCGGTGATGGGCGTGCGCAGTTGCGCCGACCTGTCGGCCGCACTGGCATAGAACCAGTCGAAGCCCTCGCCCCCGGCAATGTTGGCCTGCAGGTAGGCCCGGTCATGGATGCCGGGCCAGCCCTCGAGGGCGTCGGCATGGTCGAACCCGTCGCGCCAGTCGGAGAGCGGCATGTAGTTGTCGATGCCGATGAAGTCGATGTTCGCGTCCGACCAGAGCGGGTCGAGGTGGAAGAACACGTCCCCTGTTCCATCGCCGGGCTGGTGGCCGAAATACTCGGACCAGTCGGAAGCATAGCCGACCTTGGTGCCCGCGCCGAGGACTGACTTTACATCCGCCGCCAGCGCCTTGAACGCCGTCACGGCCGGATAGGCGCTGCCGCTGGACCGGATCGTCGACAGTCCCCGCATCTCGGTCCCGATCAGGAAGGCATCGACACCTCCCGCCACCGTGCAGAGATGGGCGTAATGCAGGATCATGCGCCTCAGGCCCCAGTCACCCGCGGGGCCGGTCCAGTTCACGTTGTCGCCCGATACTGCGAACTGCGCCAGGGTGGCTGTACCGAAGAAGCTGGAGACCTGTGTTGCGGCGGCTGCTGTCTTGTCCGCAGTTCCGGCATAGCCCGACGCCGGGGAACAGGTGATCCGGCCCCGCCACGGGAAACTCGGCTGGCCCGGCGTCGCGGCATTCGCGCTGTAGGGGTTCGGCAGCGTGTTGCCGGGTGGCACGTCCATCAGCAGGAAGGGATAGAAGGTGACGCGCAGGCCGCGCGCCTTCATCTCGCGGATCGCCTGCACCACCGCGAAATCCGCAGGTGTGCCGCCATAGACGGGCCGATCCTCGGCATCGCGGCTGACGAGATGGGCGGCGGCCCGTGCCACGCCGTTGACCGTCCACACCTTTGGGCTGGTGACCTTCGTCGCCACCTCGACGCCCGGTTTGATCGAGCAATTGCCCGCGCGCAGGTCATTGCCGAACCAGGCGACGACGAGGCTGACACTCTCGACGGCCGGGGCCATGGCCTGCAAACGGTCGAGGGCCACGACGATATCGGCCTCATCGGGCAGCGCGTTCAGGTTCTCGGCCGAGGTGGTGCCGCCTGTCGTCTGGCCAAAGATGGTGGTCGTGGCCCCGACTGTCTTGCGGACCGCTTCGGTAGCATAGGTGAACTCGCCCGAGGCCGGGATCATGGTCACGGCTTTGACCAGCCCCTCGGCCGTGTCGGGATCCGCGAGCGGCCGGAAGACCTCGAACGAAAGCTGCGGCAGTCGATTGCCGTAGTTCGAGAGCGCCAGTTCCTCGAAGACCACATAGGCTGTCCCGCGATAGGCTGGGGTATTGGTCACCCCCATTTTGGCCGCGATGAAGGGGTCCGCAGCTTGCGCTTCGTCGCCGGGATACCAGCGCCAGGTGATCCCGGTCATGTCGAGCGGCTTGCCGTCCGCCCAGATGCGGCCGATGCCGGTGATCGGGCCTTCGCACAAGGCGACCGCGAAGGAGGCGTAGTAGAGGTATTCCGTCGTCTGGACCCGGCCACCGCCGCCGCCCTTGCCGCCGCCCTGTGTCGTGGTCTTGGTCTCCTCGCGGAAATCCGTGGCCCAGATGATGTTGCCGCCAATGCGCATGCGGCCGTAAAGGCGCGGGATGATCGCGCCTTCCGTGGCCGAGGTGATCCGCAAGCTGTCGAGGCGCTGGCCCTCGATCTTCTGCGCGGGCGCCAGCGAGGACACGATCCAGCTATCGACGACCGAACCGATGGTCGAGCCGATGAAACCGCCGATGGCGGCTCCGGAAAAACCGAGGATCGCGCCACCGAACGCCCCGCCGATGGCGGAACCGACAGCGCCGAGGACAAGCGTGGCCATGGGAAAATCTCAGCGAGCGGGGAAGAGGAAGGCGAAGGCGATGCGGCGTCGCCATGTGGGCGTCAGCGGTTCCTCGATCACGCCTAGTCGCTCATAGGCGTGAAGGAAGGTGCCCGGTCCGGTCAGGATGCCGACATGCTTGGCGATAGCGCGGGGCATCATGCGGAACAGGACCAGCGCGCCGGGTGGGGCATCTGCCGGTGCGATCTCCGGCATCATCGCCCGCGCTCCATCCGCCAGAACCTCGCGCGGACCGGTCTCGCCCCAATCCCGGCTGTAGGGCGGGATCGGGAAGGGCTCCGGCCCGACCACGTCGCGCCAGACACCGCGCGCGAGGCCGAGGCAGTCGCAGCCGACCCCGCGCAAGCTCGCCTGGTCGTGATAGGGCGTGCCAAGCCAGGATCGGGCAGCGGCGATGACGCGGGTCGGATCGGCGGCCTTCACAGCACAGCTCCCTCGTGGCCGCCGTCCTTGCTAGCGTAGCGCAGGACCGCGTCTTGACCTGGGATGTGGGGGAAGCCGCGAAAGTTGGCGACATTGGCGAACTTCGTCCCGCAGGTCGCGATCCGCTTGTCGCAGCCCGCCCGGACCACAAAAGCATCCGTCGCCATGATCGGCCGCACCGGGGCTTCCAGCAGGGTGAGGATCGCCAGACCGTCGACGAGATCATGCGACAGCACCTCGACCCGTCGCCCGGCATTCGCCCCAGTCGACCATTCGACGAGACCGAAGGCGAACCACCCCGCCGCGAAACTGCCGAGGCCGGAGGCTGTAAAGGCTCGGTCGCGCAGCGCATCGATCACCGCGCCGATGCCCTTGAAGGCCGGGGCCTCAAGGTTCACGCCGCAGCGTGCATCACCCAGCGCGGCGTCGCAGCTGGCCTGGAACGTTCGTCCGACGGTCTGGCCAAGGATGTGCGCCAGCGACCTGACCTCGGCGACGAAGGCGAGCCGCCCGCGCCGGATCTGACCGATGGCGCCGCGGCGCAGGAGCACGCGCTGCGCCGGGGCCGACCAGTTCACGCGCCAGACCTCGACTGCCGCATTGTCCCACCGGCCGTCGAGGATGTCGGTCTCGGTGATCCGGTCCGACGACAGCACCCCTTGGGCATCCTGCGCATCCACGGACAGATCCGACCCCGACCGGACTTCGGACGCCGTCAGCCCGCTTTCCGGTTCGAACTCGGTCCCGTCGAACGACAGCGTCCGGTCGTGATCGGTGAAGCCGAAGGTCACGCCGTCCGCCCGGGTGATCCGCCAGCACCAGGCGAGCGTCGTGGTGCCTTCGTCGAGATGGGCCTGCAGTGCTGGCGGGAGCGACTTCACTTCCGCCCCCAGCCGCGCCAGAGCGCGATCGAGGCCAGCGCCGAGGAGACGACCCCGCCTGCCGCGCCGGTCAGGGCATAGAGGTTGAAGGGCCTGAGGTCGAAGGTTCCGGTCGCCAGGTCGAAATCCGCCAGCCCCGCCATCGCGAGGCCGGAGGCGATAAGGCAGGCGAGATAGACGAGGCCGCGGGCAAAGGTCCAGTTCATGTCGTTTCCTTTCCGGTGAAGAGGCTGGCGAGGCGCTGCCACCAGCTGGGCGCGGTGGCGGGATGGGTGGGAGGCGGCATTGGCGTGCCGCTCGGGCGCAGCAAGGCCAGCGCCTCGGCCTCGGTCAGCCGCCTGATCGGCCGCGAGAAATCCACCCTGCCGTTGCGGTCGACGGCCCAGACCGGGACGGTGCCGGTCGGGTAGATACCTTTCGCGAAGAGATCGCGTTCCGCCTCGCGCCGGGACCGAATGGCGGCGGGCTTGAGCCAGCCCATGAAGGCCGCTGCGGCCGCCGCGCGGTTGCCTGCGTTCAGGTGACGTGTCAGCGCAGCCTTGGCGATGCCACCCGTGTTGTAGTGGAAGGAGACCAGCGCATCGAACTCGTGCGGTTCCAGCGGCACCTTCACCGCGCGCAGCACTTCGGCCTCGTAGGTCGCGAGGTCGGTGCGAAAGAGCCGAAACGCCTCGCTGATCCCGGCTTGCGTGTCGGCGGGCATCCCGCGTGGCATGCGCGCCGGATCGGGCGGCCCGGCAGCAGCGGTGTGGCCGATGCCAAAGGTCCAGACGTCCCTCACGTCGAGATAGGGTCCGGGCACGACGCCTTCGTGCCGGATCAGGGCCAGAAGCCCCCGGTCGGTGGTCTGCATGGCGGTGGTCCTTTTGGGAAATCAGGGGACGTCGTGGCGGCGTTCGAGCGCGGCGGTCAGCGCCTCGATCCGGGCGAGGATGTTTGCGATCCGCTCGTCGATGACGGCGATGCGGCGGTCGGCTTCGACGATCTGCCGGTGGTAGAGCGGCGAGGTGGAGAGCAGTTCGGCCACCCGCGCCTCGAGCGACGTCATGCGGGTGTTCTGCGTGCCCGCCCACCAGATCGCGGCCCCGCCCTGCGCCGACAGCGCGAGGGCAAGGCTCAGGTAGGCGGCCAGTGCGCCCATGCGCACGGTCGTGGGTTCGGACATGGGATCGGTCCTTCAGAGGCGGAGTTCGATGAGGGGGATCGTGGTGATCGATCCGAGACGTTCGAGATCGAGCGTGACGTCGAGGGCGTCAGTGTCGAAGCGGACGGGGACGTCGAATTCGAAACCTGCGGTGATCGCGACGCCTGCGGCCGGGGCGGTGGTGAAGGTGACGAGGCCCGTCGCAGTGGAAACCGACCAGCCGGAGGCCTGCGGCGTGCCGTTCAGGGCTAGGGTGACGGTCCCGGCCACCGGCTTGGTGATCGAGCGCGTCCAGGACTGCGCGCCGGAAGTGTAGCGCTTGGTCAGTTGAAACAGGGTGGCCGATCCGTTGCCGGTGCCAATCGGCTGGTTGGTCGGCCCCGGCGTCTGCGACGGCAGGCAGGACTTGAAATCGGCCCAGTCCTTGAAGCGGAAGCCGTGCAGGCGGCCGTTGCGGGCCTCGAAGAAGGCGACGACCGCCGCCAGATCATCAGCGCGGCGAATGCCATAGGCGACGTCATAGCGGCGGCGGCTGTTGGCCCAGCTGGCGTTGCGTTCCTCGGCGCCCGAGGCGAGCTCGACGATCTGGGTGCGCCGCTCGGGGCCACCGCGTGCGCCGCGGCTGATGTTGTCCGGAAACCGGACCTCGTGGAAGGCCATCACATCCCCCTCTGCCCGAGGGACACGGCTCGGGCGATGTCGCTGGCGACCTGCGTCCGGGACTGGCGGAAACTCTCGGCGTCGCGGGCGTTGATCGTGACGTTGACGGTGGGCGCGCCCGCCTGGCCGTAGCTTGCTGCTTCGCGCCGGGAGAGAACCCGCTCCCCGCGTTGCAGGATCGCGGGCACTTCATCGGGGCGCAGTCCGGCCCAACCGCCGGTGTGCATCCGAGACGCGCCCGCGAATGCCAGGGCCGGGACCATCCGGCCGGGGCTCGGGCCGCCGACCATCCCGCCTGCATGCAGGATGTTTGCGAAAATCCCGCCTGCCCCGCCCAGCGCGCCGGAAAGGGCGTTGGCGATGGGGCCAAGGATGAAACGCCGGGCGGCGAGCTTGGCGAGATCGGCGATCATCGATGTGACCAGATCTCGGAAGTCGAGTTTGCCGGTCTTCACGAAGTCGCCGATGGCGTTCTCGGCGCTCTGAAACGCCCCGACCAGCGCGCTGCCGATATCGCCGCCAATGTTGCGAGCCTTCGCGGCGTAGTCGGCGAGCGCCGCGGTGACGGCCTGCCAGCCGATCAGGGCGGTGTCCGCGCCTTCGGCTGCAGCGGCCCCAGCGTCGTGCGCGGCACCGCCCGCGCTATCGGCGGCGGTGGCCGTGTCATTCAGCCCGGCCGTGAGAGCATCGGCCGACGCGGCCGCATCGGCGAGTGCGGCCTCGGCTTCCTTCCCTGTGCCGGTCACGGCATCCTTCAACGCCTGCCAGCTGGCCAGCGGCCGACCGGCAGCATCGGCGAGCATGCCTGCCGCTTCGCGGAACCCATCGGCCCGAGCGAGGGCATCCTCGGCCATCGCGCCGAGGCCAAGATCGGGCGGTTCCAGATAGGTGCGTGCCAGCGCAGCCGAGAAGGCATCCGCGGCCGCGGCACCGGCTGCGGTCGCGGCGCCCTCGAACGGATTGCCGATGCGGCCGAGTTCCACCGGATCGAGCGTTCCAATCCGCACCCCACCTTCGCCAGTGGCCCATTCCGGCAGGAGGGCCAGCGCGGCATTCAGGGTCTCGATGAAGCTGTTGATGCGCGTGACGACGCCGTTCAGCATCGCCTCGACGCCCGAGATCAGCCCGTTTGCGGCCTGGAAGGCGAAATCGCCGATGGCACCGGGCAGGCTGCCCCAGATCGCCACGGCCGCATCATAGGCCCCTTGGAAGATCGCGGCCGTCCGGTCGCCGAAGCTGACGACGCCTGCGATGGTGCCCTCGAGGGCCGAGAGACCGGCCGCCTTCAGCCCCTCCCACCCGGCCGCCATCCGCGCGAGGGCAGCGTCCAGCGACAGCCCGATACGGGACCAGACCTCGCGGGCCAGATCGCCGAGCAGGCGGAAGGCCTCGCCCACGCCGCCGACACGGGTGACAAGCTGCGAGAACTGGTAGACCAGCTCGCCCGCGCCGACGATCAACGCCCCGATGCCGGTGCGGATGAGGGCACCGCGCAGGAACACGAGCGCCGTTGCGAGCCCGCGTACGGAGAGGGCGGCGGCGGCCAAGCCCGCCACCCAGCGCCCGGCCATGACGGCGGCGAAAGTCGCGGCATAAGAGGCGAGACGCCCGAGATTGCCGATCAGCCCGTCGATGGCCGAGCGCAGGATGCCGCCGTCCGAGGCCAGCGCAACGAAGGCATTGGCGAGCGCCTCGATGGTCGGGGCCACGGCGACGGCGATGCGGTTGCGCAACCCGTCGAAGACCAGCGATACGGTGCCCAGCGCCAGCTGCGTGCGGCGCAGGGCTTCCAGCGCATCGCTGTCCAGAACCGCCCCAAGGTCGGAGGCTTGGTCGCCAAGCCGCGTCATCTCCGCCCCACCATTGCGCAGGAGGGGGATCAGCCGCGTGGCGTCCGAGGCCATGGCCTCGAGATAGAAGGTCATCTCCTGCTGGCTGAGTCCCGCGCGTTCCAGCGTGTCGACGTAGAGTTGCAGCGCCTCGGGACCGGAAAGCCTCGCGAACTGGTCAGCCGTGACGCCCACGCGCGGCGCGACATTCTCGAAGAAATCCGCCATCGGCCCGCCGCCGGTCTGCAGGAAATCCCCGACCCGGTCGTTCACGTCCTTCAGGATGTCGGCCAGCTTCTCCTGCTCGATACCCACCGTCCGCGCCCCGGCCGACCAGCGCTGCAGGGCCTCGGGCGTCGTGTTGGCGACCTGCGCGAACTGTCGGACTTGCGCGGCGCTCTCGGCCGTCGACCGGACGATCAGCCCGAGCGAGGCCGTGGCGGCGGCAGCGGCGGCCCCGAGTGCGAGGCCCGCGCGACGCGCGAAGGCCGCAAGTCGGGTGTTCGCCAGTTCCATCTCGCGTGACAGGCGGCCGAAGCCACGGGCCCCGGCCTCACCGACACCTTCCAGCTCGGCGCGCACCTGGCGACCGCCAACGGCGGCGAGCCGGACGGAGACGCGTTTCTCGGCCATGGGATCGGGGCTCCGGTTGGGATAGGGTCAGTCGCGGCTGGCCGCGATCTGTTCGTTGACGCGGCGGACCATCACCGCCTCGAAGGCGGGCAGCAGTTCGGCGATGGCAGGCGGGGAAATGCCGAGGGCCGCGCCCAGGGCCAGCGCCGCACCCATGTCCCAACCGATCACAGCGCCGGGGATGACGCGCATCTGGCCGCCAAGGCGCTGCGCCAGGTCCCAGACCTGCGCGCCTTCGAGCGTTAGCGGCCGGTTCAGCCGTGCGGGGCAGTCGGGACAGGGTCCAGCACAGGCCGCGCAGTAGCCTTCGCCCCCGCCGAAGGACCAGTCGGCAAGGGCGCAGAGGCGTTTTTTTCCGCGTCCAGCAGGAGGGCCTTGGCGACGTAAGTTGTCTGGAACGCCTCGAAGGCAGGCCAGAGGTCGAGGAGCGCGTCGATGGCCTCGGGGCCCGGATCGATGGGACTGCCATCGGCATCGCCGATCCCCTCCCATGCGAGGATCGCGCGCCGGGCCAGCGCCTTGGCCATGGCGAGCGCGGCTTCCTCGGTCGCAGCGCCCTCAGGCAGGTCGGCAATCGCGGGATCGCCCCGCGCCGAGACCATCAGGGCCGTGGTCAGCGGGCGGAGCTTCACACGCACGCCGGGAATGAGGTCACACCACTGCGGCGCGTTCGTGAGGTCGAGGGTCAGCATGGCGTGCCTTCTCAATAGGTTGCGACGGTGTTGACGAGGACGGCGGTGCACATCCGGGCGGGACTGGTGGCGCGGGCCGCCTGCCAGTCGAAGGTTGCCTGGATGCCCTGCGGGCCCGGGATCTCGATGCGCGGCCGCGGCAGGTAGACGGCATGCGCCGTGAAGGTGAAGCTGGCGTTGGCCCCGAGGCTCCAGGCGAAGACCAACTCGCACGGCGTGCCGTCGATGGCCTGCGTGATCAGCGTGGTGTCGGCAAAGCGCACTTCCACCCGGCCCGTCAGCGCGGCCATGCCGGGGTCGGCCCCCTCGATGCGCCCGTCCGAGCGGATGGTCTCGATGCGGTCGAGGCCATTGGAATAGGTCACCTCGGCCGAGATGACATTGCCGAGCGGCGATCCATTGCGGGTGATCGCCCCGTTGAAATGCCCGAACCGCTGCAGCGCCAGCGAGGTGGGCGTGCCTGCGGCCGTGGCCGCCGCGACGCTTTCACCTTGCGCCACCAGCCGGGCCGTGGCGGTCAACAGCCCCGACCGCGCCATCTGCCAGGACAGCTGATCGCAGACACAGCCGGTGTACATCGCGTAACGCGGCACTTCGGGCATCGCTGTCTCGATGGCCATCGACGGCAGCGTCCAGTTGCCAGACTGGAAGGTGTGGGTCTTGGGCGTCGTGCCGGTGGTCGTCGGCTGTCCGAAGGCCGCCTTAAGCCAGAGGCCGAAGTTCTCGACGTCGATCGGCACCACCACATCCCCATCGGCGGTGACCGCATCCTTGATCGGGGCCAGCGGATCGCGCCCCTGGCCCAGCAGTTCCGAGGCGATCAGCGGCTGTTCGGACCCAAGCGTGGTGCTGGCGAAGGGCACCGTGCGGTAGCCCGAAGCGGGCGCGGTGCCATAGACAGATTCGAACGCAAGCGCCATCTGCGCCCGCGCCCCATGGGCTCGTGCCATCGTAGTCTCCTTTCGTTATTCGGGGTCAGGCCAGCGAATCGGCCGTGGAATAGTGCAGGATGACCGGGATCACCGCTGCCTTCAGGCTGGCGGCACCCTCGACCGGCAGATCGACCGGACGCGGCGCTTCTGCCTCGACCCAATCGCAGAGGCCTCCCAGCGTGCGGTCGGCTGCAATCGCCGCGCCGATGCTGGCGCAGAGGATGTCGAAGGTAGCGTCACGGGTGGCACCTTGCACGACCGCCTCGATCTCGGCGCGGTGCTGATAGTGGTAGCGCAGCGGCGACAGCGTCACCTCGGGTTCCCCCGGCTCGCCGTCGCGCAGGATCAGGAGGCCTGCGGTTGGCACGCGCTCTGGCAGCACGTCACCGCGCAGGGCGGCGGCGGGCAACGTCGAAAGCCGCGCGTGCAGCGCGGCGAGGATGGTTTCGCGGGGGGTGGGCATTGCTCGAGCCAATTGCGATAGTTGATCGGAAGGCGCACGAACCTTCGTCCGATTTTCGGGCACGTGCGGCCGTGGCCGAGTCATGCTTTGCCGTGGAGGCGCAGAGAGTATTGGACACCGAAGTATTCTGGCTTGCCGGCGTCTTTCTCGTAATTGCCGTGATCTACGCCGCCGTAGGACAGGCAGGAGCGTCCGGCTATATCGCGATCATGGCACTATTCGGAGTCGCGCCGTTGGCCATGAAAACGACCGCGCTCGCCCTGAATCTCATGGTGGCCGCAATCGGCACGGCGTGGTTCATGAAGTCCGGCCGATTGTCATGGCGCCACATCTATCCATTTGCCGTTCTGGGCTTCCCGTTCTCGATGCTTGGTGGGTCGATCCAGTTGGCGGAAGGGGTGTACTACCCTATCGTCGGTGCGATCCTGGTGCTTTCCGCGTTGCAGATGGCACGATCAGTGATGAAAAGATCCGCAGGAAACGTCGCACCTCCCAGGACGCCGCCATTCCTGGCTGCTCTGGCGACAGGGGCGCTGATAGGCTTCGTATCGGGAACGACAGGGACCGGTGGCGGTGTTTTTCTCGCGCCAGTCATTTTTGCGATGAGATGGGGCACGGCGCATCAGACGGCCGCAACGACAGCGCTCTACAATCTGATGAATTCTGCGGCCGCCCTGATCGGTGCCTACGCCTATTGGGATCAGATCCCCGCATCGCTGCCCTTGTGGCTTGCGGCAGTCGCGGTTGGGGGCACAGTTGGCGCGTTCGTCGGAAGCCGATACCTCTCGGACCGCTGGCTGCGAGGCATCCTGGCCGCGCTGCTGCTGGCATCGGGGGTCAAGTTGCTATTGTAGTCCTGCGTCCCTGAGCGGGTTTACTTCGTCACAAGACGTTCCCTCCACCCAGTTCGCGACGATCAACCCCGGCACCGCATGATGCGCCCGCGCCGCGTCCCGCGCCAGATCCAGCCGCTTCGGCAGCTTGACCTGCGGCACCAGCAGGAAGATCGGTGCTGTCACGAGGCCCCGGCCGGTCCTTGACCGTGACGCGACGGCGCGGCCCTTGGTGTTCAGCCGCCCCTCGGCCACCAGCAGGCTCGGCCCCCTGCGGCGATAGATGAAGCGCAGGCGCAGGCCAGTGCGCCGTTCCCATTCGCCGGGCGTGTTCCGACCGCCACGCAAGGACTTGCCTGCGGCGGGCGTGGGGATCGCCAGCCAAAAGCCATTTTTCGAGCGGATCAGCGGGCCGGTGTCGTGCGCGCCGACGATGACCGGGGCGTTGGACCAGACCACGGCTGCCGCGTTGAGGCTGGGCGTGACCTTGGGGAACTGCTCCGACCGGATGGTGCGGGCGAGCCGGGCCCCAAGCCCCGCACCAGTGATCTGCAGCCGCCAGGCGGCCTTCAGCCCGGTCCCGGCCTCGCGGATCGCGGCCGACACGGCGCGCTCGCCCGCCGAAACCTCAGCCGCCATCATCGCGACGATGTCGGGATCGATGTCGAGCTTCAGCTTCATCGCGGTCATGCCGGGCGCAGGTCGATGGTCCAGACCAGCCGTTCACGATCACGGACGGGCTCGCCTTGGATGAGGAAGGCGTCGCCGTCGATCTCGATGCGGTCGCCGGGCCGCGGCGCTGGCACCTCGGCCACGCGCAGATCGACGCGCGTAGTCTCCGACCAGAGCCGCGCGTCGCCGAAGGAGGTCGACGCATCGGCGCGCCGCGCCACGACGCGCACCAGGACCGGCGCGCCGCCATCGGCGATGTAGACCGCATCCCGGCCGACGTTCGGATCGGCGAAGAGTACGCCGACGGCAGCGGCGAAGGCGCTCATCAGAACGCCCCGTTCAGCCGCACCCGGCCGACTACATCACCCGCGCCGCCCGCCACCACTTCGGTCGCCACGCCGATCAGGGTGTTCGAGGTGGTGACCTTGGTGGTCTGGCGGGCGGTGTTGTCCCAATAGATGCGCTCGCCGACGGCCCACGCCTGCGAGCCGAGCTTCTTCAGCTCGTAGACGCCGACAAGCGCGGCCTCGACACTTTCGCCAATGGCGGCGGTGCCGGAGGCCACGCCGAAGATGGAGCCGACGAGCAGGCCATCGCCCGCGGCGACGGCGTAGGGCGCGGTCAGGGTGATGGTGTTGCCGGGCTGGACGTAGGTTTTCATGGGGAGGATCCTTGTGGAATGACGAAGGGCGGCCCGATTGGACCGCCCGCATGTCAGGGTTCAGCATGGGGTGGCGGTTATGCGCCGGGGTTCTTGTAGAGGCCGCGCCAGTCGATGGCCTTGGCGCCGAAATCGAGGCGGCACTTGATCTCGACGCCGTCGACGTCGAAGCCGTTGCGGGTCTCGATGTAGGCGCCCTGCTGGCCTTCCAGATAGGCGTATTCGATGGTGTCGATCTGGTTGGGCGAGGCCGCCAGATACCAGGAGGTGGCGCTGGCGGCATCGAGGCGCGGTTCGCTGATCGGGGACAGCGTCCGGATCGACTGGGGCACCACCTTGGCACTGTCGGCCGGGACGAGGTTCTGGGCGACCAGTTGCTCGGCCTTCAGTTCCAGCGCGGCGGGCACGATCAGGAAGGCGGGCCGGATGTTCAGCACCGTCTTCTTGTCGAGCCCGGTCTGCAGCGCCATCGCCGCCCGCGCCGCCCCGACGCTCGCCACGTCCAGCGCCGCGCCCGTTGCGGCGAGGTTCTTGTGCGTCGTGTGGAAGAGCGCGTTGCCGTCGGCCATCGCCGGGTTCGCGGTGATGATGCCCCAGACCACGTCGCTTTCCAGCTGGGCGATGGAGTTGCCGTACATCGCGGGGATCCGGGTGAAGGCATCCAGATCGTCGTTGATCAGCACCTGCCGGGTGATGGCCACGACCCGGCCATAGGTCTTGACCTTGTAGCTTTCCTTGCTCTCGCCCAGCGTCCCGCGCTTGAACTCGCCGCTTTCGCCGACCTCCAGAAGCTGCGGGGCCTCGCCCAGCTGGACCCGGTGCATCGATTTGAAGTCGGTCGCCAGCACCTGGCGGCAGAAGAGCGCGAAGGTCCGGGGATAGGCGTCATAGGCCTGCCGCAGGGTCTTGTTGGTGACGGCCGAGAGGATCTCGGGGAAGTCCGAGGTCGAATGCAGCGCGCGGGTCGCCACCTCGTCGCGCGACAGGCCGCGCGTGTTGACCCCGGCATTGCCGAGGCTTTCGCGGGCCAGTTCCAGCAGCGTCATGCCGCGGTACTGGCGCGCGGCGTCTTCCAGCGGGAACAGCGTCGGGCTGTAGCGGTGCAGCAGCGCGTTCGCCACCGCGTCGCGGCGGGTGATGCGCTCGTCCCGGCCGCCGAGGGGGATGGAAACGTGCGGGAAGGTCCGGGTCTCGTCCGACTTCGCCGCCACCTGGTCGAGGATCAGGCGGCGGGACTCGTCAACACTGACGCCGCGCTTGACCAGATCCTCGGCGAAGCTGCGCTCGAGGTTCAGACGACCGGTCAGATCGTAGATGGTGGAGACGCGATCACGCTCGGCCTCGCGGGCGCGGGTGGCGATGGCCTCGCTGTCGGGTGCGGCAGCCGGTTCCGGCATACGCGCGGCCGTCTGTTCGGGCTGTGCCGGGGCCGCGACGGGCTGCTGGCGGGTCTCGGTCATGGCGGGGACATCCCCGGCCACGGTGGTCGTGCTCTCAGGCATGGATGCCTCCTTTTGCATGCGGGTGTCGACGATCTCGACGGGATAGCTGGCCTGATCCGCGGCGCGGACCTGCGCGCGGGGATCGGCGGGAACGGTCACGAAGCTGACCTCGAGCGGCGTCCAGCGTTCGACAATGCGCTGCTCGACCTCGCCCTTGGCGGCGGGCTCGACCACTTTCACACGCTCGATGGAATAGCCGACCGAGACGTTCCGGATGATCCCGTCGCTGATCAGGCCGAACATGCGGTCGGCGGCCTGGTCCAGGCCCTCGCGCGGGAAACGGATGGTGGCCTTGCCCTCCTTGCCCTCGATCCAGGCGCGTTCGACCACGCCCACCTGCGAATGCGAGGACCAGACCGAATGGCTGTCGAGCGCAGGGGCCCCGGCATTGAGGCGCGTCAGATCCACCGCGCGGTCGCTGACCTCGAGGATCTCGTCGAAGGGCACGGAGGTGTCCCAGCCGGTCCAGCGCCGCCGCCGGACAGCCGCGCCGGAGGTGAAGACGACGTCGACGGAGCGCGCCTCGGAATTGACGGTTGCGGGCAGGATCGGTGCGCGCCGCAGCTGCATCGGCAAGGCGACCGGGGCCGCCATCATCGTGTCGGGCATGGCCCTATTCCTTCTCTGTTTCGGATGCGGGGGCGGCCGGGTCACTGGTCGGGTCACCCGCCTGCACGCTGCCGGTCTTGGTGACGCGGCGCGGATCGCTGTCGAGCACGAGGCCGAGGCCATCGAGCTTGGCGTTGGTGGCAGCGATTTCTGCCAGCACCGCGTCCGGGTTGTGGCCCTGCCGGGCAATGGCTTGCGCGAGCGTCATCGTGCCTGTCCGGATTGCCAGCAGGTCGGCCATCGCATCCTTGTAGGGATCGACGGCATCGAACTTCGGCGGCGACCATTCCACCGGCACGTCCGGTGTCGGGATCTGCCCTGCTGCCCATGCGGCTTCCGTGAACCAGCGCCACACCGGCGCGCATAGCATCGGGATGAATAGCTGCCACTGCACGGCGTCGATCATGCGGCGGAACTCGACGAGCCCCGCCCGGATCGAGGAGTAGTTGACCTGGCTGAGGTCACCGGTCAGCAGCTCGTAGGGCACGCGGAACCCGGCCGAGATCGTGTGCAGGCTCGCGCGCTTGTATTCGCCGTAGCCGCCGGTGGCAGAGGGCTGGTTGAACCGGATGTCCTTGCCGCCGCGGGCATAGGCGATGAGCCCTGGCTCGAACTGCTCGACCCGGTTGCCATCGGCGTCGACCACAGAGGGCGCGATGCCCTGCTGCGCCTCGTCGTCGCCGAAGACGATGGCGGTGACGCAGGCCTCGGTCTTCTTGCGGACCAGTTCGGCCACCTCGTAATCGTCGAGATCACGCAACGACCGGATCACCGGCGCGCCCCAGGGAACGCCGCGCGCCTGCGTGCGCTGCTTCTCGTAGATGTGCGCGATCTCGGTCGCGGGGACCGGGCGGCTCTGCAGGCCGTTCTGCAAGGCGCCATAGGCGTCGCCCGGATGCTCGGCGTGCAGCCAATAGGCCCGGCGCTTGCCGACCGGGTCGAACTCGATCCCCTGGACTAAGCGTCCCGCGCCCAAGGCGCCGGATTTCGAGGCGTCGAGGAAGTCCGCTTCCAGCACCTGCAATTGCAGCGGCACCGGCAGGCCATCGCTTGCCCGCCGCAACCGGCGGCGTACCAGGACCTCACCCGCCTCGACCATCTCGCGGCAGATCAGCGTCTGCAGGCCGTAGAAGTCCAGCTGGCCGTCGGCATCGCACTCCGCCGTCCAGCGCTCGAAGAGCGCGTCGACCTTCCGGTCCAGCGTGTCGTCGCCACTGGCGGCGCGGGGCATTAGCCCCGAGCCGATGATGTTGTTGACCAGCACCGCGACGGCCTTGGCCGCGTGCGGGTTGTTGCGCACCAGGTCGCGCATCCGATCGCGCAACAGGGCTCCGGCGACGCCGATCTCGGTGTCGGCGGAGGATCCCGGCGCGCGCCAGCCCTCGGTCCTCCGCCCACGCGCGGCCCCGTCATAGCCCCGCGTCAGGGTCTCGAACGCCTGACGCGCCATGACGCGGCGGGCGGCCATGCGCGGCGCCACCGTGGCGATGGCATGGTCGAACCAGGTCGCCGACATCAGCGATCTCCGCGGCTGAAGCCAGCCAGCCCGGCCACCGGCAGCGGCCGTGTCTTTCCCGCGATGGCGCGCTCGATGGTGCGGATGCGCGCCAGCAGATCCTCGGCCGAGCCGTAGTCGACCGACTTGCCGTCATAGCTGACCCGCGTCGTACCGCTGGCATAGGCCCGGCGCAGCGCCGAGAGCTCGGTTTCCGTCCAGTCCGTCATGTTCAAAACCATCCTCCACGCCGCCCGAGCCAGTCGGAGCGGCGCTTGCCCTGCGGGGCCTGTCCCGGCCGGTTGATCTGTCCGGCGGGATCGGTGTCGGTGGGGGCGGCCCCGAGCTGATCCTCGAGGTCACGCCATTTCTCGTTGGGCCAGCGATCCGCGCCCGCGATCCAGGCAGCGGCGCGGGCATAGACCCGGCAATCCAGCGCTTCGTTCCGCTCGCGCAGCTTCTGCCATTCCAGCCGGGCGAAGCCACGTTTCGTGCGCACCGTCACCAGCTGCTCGGCCACGAACTGCTTCAGCCATTCGTTCTCGACCCAGTGCGGCAGGTGGACCGATCCGGGCGGAAACGCCGCCCCGTCGGCCATCTCCTCCTCGGTCGGGCGCGCCAGCCGCAGGAAGCGATAGGTCTCGGCCTTGAAGGTCGACACCGCCACGGTCCAGAGCCGCGCGCCGCGCCGCAGGCGTTTACCGCCCTCGGTCGCGTCGACGAAGGTCGGCCCCGACACCGGGCTGGAGCGGTTGAACCCCTCGACGCCCTTCACCGGGGAAACCTGTGCAAACCCGGCGCTGCGCGACCAGGCATAGACGGCCGGGGCCTCGTAGCCGGTGTCGATGGCGAGCCGCGCGATCCTGAGATGCGCGCCGCGCTCGTGCGGCCAGCTTCGATCCAGCAGCGCCGTCAGCTCGGACCATGCGTCGCGCCGATCCGGCCCGCCCTCGATCACGACGTGATCGACGAGCCAAGACTCAAGTCCGCGCCCCCAGGCCCAGACATCGACCTCGATCCGGTCCTTCTGGACGTCGGCCCCGGCGGTCAGGAACAGCCCGCCCGCAGGCACCGTGCCGGATTTCCAATGCTCGCGCCGGTCGTAGAGCCGCTGCCAGTCGGGCGCTTCCCCGGTCTCGACCCATGTTTCGCCGAGGATCGTGTTGCGGAACGCCTTGATCGCCTCGTCCGACCCTTGGGCCGCGTCCCATGCCCGCACGATCCGCTCCCAGCTCAGCCAGCCGATCGGCGAATAGAGCGCCGAGAGGTGATACCCGACCGTGGTCGGATCGGCGGCCGTGGCGGTTGCCCGCCATTCGCCGCCCTCCAGCATCGCCGTCTTGTGGTGCTCCGCGATTGCCGCGTCGCAGCCCTCGCAGTGATACTCCGCTGTCTCCGGGCGGCCCTTCTGCCAGCGCAGCCGGTCGAACTTCAGAAATTGCATCGCGCCGCAATGCGGGCACGGCACAAAGAACCGCCGCTGGTCGCTCGCCTCATACTCCCGCTCGATCCGGCTCAGACCCCGGATCGTCGGCGTCGAGACCAGCAGCACCTTGCGCCGGTGGGCGAAGGTCAGCGACCGCGCCTCGGCCAGCGTGACGGGATCGCCTTCCTCGTCGGCCGAGGCGGGATAGGCATCGACCTCGTCGAGGAAGATATAACGCGCCGGGGTCGAGCGCAGACCCACGGCCGAGTTTGCCCCGGTCATGATCAGGATGCCGCCCGCGAATTCCTTCGACAGCATGGTGTTGCCCGCGTCGCGGGATCGCGCGGGCTTCACCCGCTCGCGCAGTTCCGGGCTCTCGTCGATCAGTGGGTCGATCCGCTGGCGCGAGTTGCGCTTGGCAAGTTCTACGGTGGGCTGGACCGCCAGCATCGGCCCCGGCGCCTGGTGGATGGCGAACCCGATCCAGTTGTTGCCCGCCTCGGTCGCGCCGACCTGTGCCGCCTTCATGAACACGATCCGTTGGGTGGGATCGCCGGGCGACAGCCGGTCCATGATCTCGCGCATGTAGGGCGTGCGCGCCGTACGGTAGCGCCCCGGTTCGGCCGAGGCGCGGCCCGAGAGCATCCGGTGCTGGTCCGCCCATTGTGACACTGTGAGATCAGGATCGGGCGACAGCCCCGCGCCCCAGGTGCGCAGGATTTCTGCCTCGCCGTCGAAGTCGGTCAGGTCGTCGCCAGTTTCACCGGAAGTCGGGCCGGACCTCGGCAAGTTCGTCGAGGTGGGCGCGTACATGTTTTTCCAAGGCCTTCTGCATCGCGGCCGGTTCCACGCCCAATTCCGCCGCCATGAGTGCCGACGACCGAGAGGGCCAGTTCACCCACGCATCCCGCACCTCCCGCGCCAGGCGAAACACCAGAGACAGCGCCCGGGCACGCTCGATCAATTCCCCCTTCAGCTTCTGGAGCCGGATGCGCCGCTCCTGCGCCTTCAGCACCTCGTTCGCGGTCTTCGCCTGCAGGAAGGTCGTGCCGCCGCCGACCGCCGGCACCGCCAGACCCTGTTCGCGGAGCGTGTCACCGACGGCGGCCACCGCCGCCTCGGGGACGGGCTTCAGCTTCGGCGCGGGCGGCTTGCGCGTCTTCGATGGGTCGGTGGTTTCCGCCCGCCGCACATCACTTTCGGCCGCGTTGATGCTGCCGTCGGGATAGAGGACCAGCCGTTCGGCGGTCTTCGCCTTCTGGATCGCGCCCCGCGACAGCCCGACGTGCGCGGCGTACTGGCGCTCGCTCATGCCCTGCATCGACGGCTCCGATTATCATTCAGATTCATGCGCTTATCGCGTTGATAAGCGCGGCGGACAGAGCGAACGTCACTCCAACGAAGCGATGCAACTCGACCCAAGGAGCCACCACGATGACCCGCCGCGCGACCGACAACACGAAAGCCCTCGACGCCTTCATCGCCGCCAAGACCGAGATCGACGCGATGCTGGAACGCCTCGCCGCCCTCAGCGCCGACCACTTCGAGACCCACCCCGACGAGATCAACTGGGGCCACGTCGGCACCCTGAACCACTACCGCGCCAAGCTGCGCGAGATCACCGACATGGCCTTCCACGAAGGCGAACACGCCGAGTGAGACGACCCGCTCCCGGTCCCGCCCGCCGACTGGCGGGCTCGACCTCGTAGAAGGGCCCGCATTCCGCGCGCCCCGATACGGGAGACGACGATGACCAAGCTTTCCGACACTCAAGCAATCATTCTCAGTGCCGCCGCACAGCGCGAGGACCGCATCGCCCTGCCGCTGCCCGAGAGCCTGCGGGGTGGCGCCGCCGCCAAGGTGGTCGGCGCGATGCTCGCCAAGGGCCTGCTGCAGGAAGTCGATGCCGACCTGCGCAAGGGCGAGCCCATGTGGCGCGAAACCGGCGATGGCCACGGCACCACGCTCGTCGCCACCGACGCAGGCCTCGCCGCCATCGGGATAGAGCCCGAGGACGCGAACACCGCGCCTGCAGGCGCGACGGACGCGCCTTCCGAGGAGCCCTCGCCGAATACCCCGACCGAACCGGAGGCCGCGCCCAAGGCGCGCACGCCGCGCGAGGGGACGAAGCAGGCCACGCTGATCGCCATGCTGCGCGCGCCGAAGGGCGCGACCATCGAGGAGATCATGGCCGCGACCAGCTGGCAGTCGCACACCGTGCGCGGCGCGATGGCCGGGGCGCTGAAGAAGAAGCTCGGGCTCGAGGTGACCTCCGAGAAAGTCGAGGGGCGCGGGCGGGTCTATCGGCTTCCCGCCGCCTGACGCCGCGAGAAGATTGCTACCGCCGCCGCCCCGACCGGGCGGCGGTTTTTCATTGCCACGACAGCAGATCGCGGGCGGCGGCCTGCAGGATATCCTGCGCCATCCGCGGCTCGCAGGTGTAGATGCCACCCGGTTCCGGCTCGCCGACATGCTCCGCAAGCCAGTCCCGTCCCTCGTCCGAAATCGGACGCAGGACGACGATGGTCCCATGATCGTTGATCTCGATATGTTGCCAGCCTTCGGACATGCCTGAAGGCTACCAGCGCAGGAGCCGGACCGCCAGCCGCCGGATCAGGCTCGCCGCAGCCGTTCGAACAGCCGCCGCAGGACGTAGGACCGCGCGATGCTGACCACTGTGAAGACCGCGCCCATCTTCAGGTTCTGGGCCAGTGTCGTGTGCAGCCCGAAGACCGGGAAGATCAGGATCTGCGTGGCCACCGCGACGCCATAGCCGACGATCACGTTGGCGACGGATTCGACCAGCGACATGAGGCGCGACTGCTTCATGTCGCCCCCTCAATCATCGGCCAGCAATTCAGCTGCCAGAGTTCGCAGCGCATGCGCCGCAACCAGCGGCACCACTCCATTTCCACAGAGGCGAAGCCGGTCCACCCGGTGGGCCAGCCCATCAGTGCCTCGACGAACAGCGGGTTCAAGGTTCGGCGCACATCGCAGGTATCGTTCCCAGCCATCGGCGTCACCAGGACTTGGCGGCCAAGCAGGCCGTTGACCGGCGTGTTCGCGAGTGTCGTCGCTCCGTCCTTGTGATCGCGGGCCGTCGGCGTCATCCACATCCCCGCAGAATGGGTCAGGTCGGCCGAGCGGCGGTTGCCCGCGCTCGGCTTGCAGCCGTCGTTGGCCATCGGCGTCGGCCACATCGCAGCCGTCGTCGCAAGGTTCATCCCGTGCTGACCGGCTTCCTGCGAGGGCGTCGGCTTCGTCTGCCGGTTCTCGTTGGCGCTGGCCCGGGGCGTCGGCCAGAGCCGCAGCAGCTCCGTCCGGTTCCCGCCACTCGACCGGGTCCCAGAGCAGGCGCGCGGGGTCGGCCAACTTGTCCCCCTCTCGGACGGCGAGGATGAACAGCCGCTCGCGCTTGTGGGGCGCGCCGACTTCCGCCGCCGTGAAGAGGCCTGCCGCAAGGCGGTAGCCCATGACGACCAGTCCTGCGGCGACTTCGGGGAAGCCGAGGCGGAGATGATGGGCGACATTCTCGAGGAAGACGAAGGGCGGCCGGACCTCGTCGATGATGCGGGCGACATGGGGCCAGAGGTGGCGCGGGTCGTCGGTACTCCGGCGCTTGCCCGCGACGGAGAACGGCTGGCACGGATAGCCCGCAGTGACGATGTCCACCGCGCCGCGCCACGGGCGGCCATCGAAGGTGCCAATGTCGTCCCAGACAGGCGCGCGATCCAGGGACGCATCTTCCATCCGCGCCACGAGAGTGGCTGCGGCGAAGGTTTCCCGTTCGACATAGCCCACAGCACGATATCCGGGGATGGCGAGGACAAGCCCGAGATCGAGCCCGCCTGCGCCGGAGCAGAGGGAGAGGCCGAAGAGGCATGCGTCTCCGGCTCCGGAAGCGCGTCCGGAGGAAGGTAAAGCCAGGTCATGCATGTCACGCGGCGGTCTTGCGCTTTCGCGCGGGTTCGGGGGCGGCGTCCGTGTCCGTCGCATCGGCCCGTGCGTCGGCATCGTCGCCCAGCCGCTCGATTCTCACCTGCGCGAAGGTCCGACCGTCGCCGTCTAGGGTCGCGTCGCGGCCGGTCTCGGCCTGCCAGCGCTCCACGGCGACATCGACATAGGCCGGGCTGATTTCCATCGCGAAGACGCGGCGGCCGTTGGCCTCGCCCGCCATGATCTGCGAGCCCGAGCCCGAGAACGGCTCATAGCACAGCCCGCCGCGGGCGACGTGCTGGCGCATCGGGATGCCGAAGGCGTCGAGGGGTTTCGGCGTCGGGTGATCGGGGCGTTCGTCCTTGGCGAAGGACGGTAGCGCCCATGTCGAGGGCAGCGTTTCCTCGGCGACCTTCGGCGGGCGGTTCGGGCGGCGCCATCCCATGAAGCAAGGCTCGTGCTTCCAGAGGTAATGCGACCGCGTCAGGACACCGCGGTCCTTCACCCAGATGATCTGCTGGTGGACGAAAGCGCCGGCCTTTTCCCAGCAAGCCTCCAGCATCGCCTGGCGGCGCGAGGCGTGCCAGCAGTACCAGGCCGCGTCATCAGTGATCGCCTCGGCCACGGCCGCGGCGATGAAGCCGTCGTAGAGCTCCGCGCCCTGCGAACTGTCGTCCCACGTGGTGCCGTAAGACGCTGACCAGTCCTTGTTCCGGGTCGGATGGTTCGAGCCGTCGTAGTCCACCAGATACGGCGGGTCCGTCGCGAACAGAATTGCGCGCTCGCCATTCATCAGGCGGCGCACGTCGGCAGCGCTGGTGCTGTCGCCGCAAAGCAGCCGGTGGTCCCCGAGGATCCAGAGATCGCCGGGGCGCGACGCCGGATTGCGCGGCGGCTCTGGGATGGTCACCGGCGGCACGGAGCCCCCGGCGCCACCTTCTTCCCCGTCCCCCTCCGGCACGTAGGCCAGCAGCTTGTCGAGTTCGCCGTCGGAGAAGCCGACCAGCGACAGGTCGAAATCCTCGGCCAGCAGATCGTTCAGTTCCGCCGACAGCAGCGCCTCGTCCCAGGTCCCGAGTTCGGTCAGCTTGTTGTCCGCGATGCGATAAGCCCGCCGCTGCGCCTCGGTCAGATGCCCGAGCACGATCACCGGCGCCTCGGTCAACCCGAGCTGAGTGGCGGCGAGCACCCGGCCATGGCCCGCGATCAACTCGCCGTCCTCGCCGACGAGGCAGGGCACGGTCCAGCCGAACTCGGCCATGCTGGCGGCGATCTTCGCGACTTGGTCCGCGCCATGCGCCTTCGCATTGCGGGCGTAGGGCTGAAGGCGCGCAAGCGGCCAGGTCTCGATCCGCTCAGGGGCGAAGCTCAGCGTCATCGTCGGGTCATTCCTCGGATCAGGGTGGAAACCCCTGGCTTCCGGACTCCGGCGTCCAGACTGGACTCCACGCGGGGTCCAGCGGCCACCACGGGTGTCCAGCTTCAAGGGTTTGATTTTGCGGTGTTTCAGGCGGGTTTACTAGGCAGCGGCTTCCGGGTGGCTTCCCAAAAATCCGGCCCTGTCGCTGGCGATGTGCCGCGCTTCGCCCGCCAGCATACGAATATCGCCAGGAAGGAACCGGAAGCTGCCTTGGGCTGGACCCCGGCCGGACCCTCGCTGGATGCCGGGGTCCAGGTGGCCCCCGTCAATGCAAAGGGGAGAGCGAGCTTTCCAGCGCACTCTCCCCATCTTGCCTTCGGAATAGCACGATCATGTTGCAGATGTCGAAGGGAAAAGTGTTGCAACACATTGGAGTCACTTGGCATTCAGCCGCGCCGCGATCTTGGTCAGCGCCAGCTGCCAGCGACGCCAAGCGGTCGTGCGGTCGCAGCCAAGTTCGCCGCTGATCAGCTTCCACGGCACACGGGCCGCGCGGGACCAGACCAGCTTGCGCTCCGCTTCCTCGATCCAGAGCACCCAGTCCGAGGTCTGCTCGAGCCGGCCGATGGCGGCGGCCGAGGGCCAGACCCGCATCGGCTGCGGTTCCATTGCTGCGATCTCCTGCCGGGTCCGGACGACCTCGGGCCAGACGTTGAAGTAGCCCTGCGCCTTCACAGGCGGCAGCTTGCGCAATGTGCGGAACGCTTCCTCGAAATGATCGGCGACGCAGTCGGCAGTCCATTCACGATCAGCCATGGCGCGCCTCCCTGTCGGAAGGGCGCGGCCCGTAGAGCTTCTCACCGAGCTGGCGGACCAGTTCACGCTCGGGCCAGGTGAGGCGGTCGTCATCGGCGGAGACCGCGAGGACGCCCTGTTCCCGCCAACCCTCGCGCTTGACCTGCTCGGGATCCCGACGTCGGCCGCCGTAGCCGTGGGGATGCCATCTCATGCGACACCTCCCTTCGTCTCGATCGCCCAGAGCAGCAGGGCGATGGCGTCGGCCTCGTTGTCGTCGGCCGGGCTGAAGCCTCGGGCGCGGACGGCGGCGACCATGGCGGCCTTGTCGGCGTTGCCCTTGCCCGAGGCGTGACGCTTGATCGTGCCGACCGGGACCCCCTCGTAGGGCACGCCCCGCAGCTCGGCCCATGCGGTCAGCGTGGCCATGAGGCCGCCGTAGATGTGGCTCGCGTCGGTGCCCGCGTGGCGGCGGACCTCCTCGAACCAGATGGCGGCGACGGGCCCGGATAGCCGGTCGATCTCGGTCAGCCAGTTGGTGAAGCGCAGGTAGCGCATGCCGCCCCCGTCGAAGCGGCCGGGACGCAGCGAGACGGTGCCGCTAGTGATCAGGCCGTCATGGCCGCGGATCGCCCAGCCGGTCGAGGTGCCGAGGTCGAGCGCCAGGACGCAGCGGTTGCGGGGGGTGTCGAGCGGCAGCGATTCAAACCTTGCGCCGTCGCAATTCGGGATCAGAGTCGGCTGAGCCATGATGGGTCTCCTTTGCCGGTGGCCTGTGGTGGTGGAAGACGACGGCGGTCTGGTGCTTGGCGGTACGGGGCCGCCGTCGTCGGATCGGGAAGCACAACAGGCCGTCACGGCGGCGCGCGCGGCTGGCCCGGACGTATGGGAGGAGTGGCCAACCCTGTGGGGTGGCCCTCCCATACGTAGTATGGGGGTTTGACACCTAACTGTTCCGGGGAGGACAAGTGGCTGAAATCATTGCGGAATAAGACTTCATGAAGTCTTCGGGCATGAGTTAGGGACCTAACTCTTATTTGCCCGTAACCCGTTGATTTCGTTGAGTGCACAGTCGGCGCTGTCATATGAGTCAGGCCTCACTCATATGAGTTAGGTCGTCCTCGAGCCCCTCCGGGTAGACCCAGACAGCGGGGTTTTCGACCTGCAGGCAGAGCCCGGATTGGGGGCACTTGAAGTGGCTGGGCAGGACCGGACGGACCGCTGTGGTCAACTCGCCGGTGGCCGGATCGACATGCTCGACGGGCGTGCCGAACTGCATGCCCTCGACGCAAAGGTAGCCGAACCGGGATCGGGTGACGGGGAAGCCGAACCCCGAAGGGTCACGAAGGAACTTAACGAAGCCCTTGGTCGCCAGCACGCTGAGGCGCTCGCGAATGGTGTGCTTGCTGCCCAGACCGCCCCGGTTCTCGAAGGTCTCGGCGAACTGCATGGCGGTGTAGAGGCGCTCGCTGGCCGCCTCATCCAGCAACATGCCGAGGATGACATCGTGCTTGCGCAGCCGTTCGGCATCGAGCCTGGCGCCGACCTCCTTGCGCACCAGGCGCTCGTTCAGCGGGTTCAGTTCGACCCATTCGCCTTTCACCTTGTCGATCAGCTTGCCCGGCAGCGCGGGGCCATTGCGCAGTTCGATCTCCAGCCTGCGGACGCTGCTGTCCTCGTCGGGCCGGTGCATGAGCAGCCCCGAGGTGTAGAAGCCGCGGAGCGCGCTGGCGCCGGAGAGGGCGAGGAAGGGATCGTCCTTGACCTGGTGCTTGCTGGCCTTGCGGGTGTGGTGGGCGAGGATGACGCCCGCGTCCGCGTTCACCGCTTCGCGCAGGAGCTCCACCCGGTCCTTCAGGAAGAACATCATGGCGGTGTTGTCGTTCTCGCCACCGCCCTCGGGGCCGCCGTCGAACAGGTTGCGGATCGGGTCGATGACGATGATGTCGGGCGGCGCGTCAGGGAATGCCGTCCGGATCGCCTCGGTGACGCGGGCGACGCCCTCCGCGTCGAGCAGCAGCTTCAGCTTCGGGGTGGCGATGAAGGTGTCGCGCGCGGCGACGATCACGGCGGCGGGCAACGCGATCTGCTGCATGCGCTCGCGCAGGTAGTGATACTGGATCTCCGCCTGAAGGTAGAACACGCGCAGCGGCCGGGGCGGCGTGAAGCCGAGGAACGGCACGCCCGCGGCCATGTGCACGAGCCAGCAGATCAGGAAATCGCTCTTGCCGACCTTGGGCGCGCCGCCCAGCACCAGGAGCCCGCCCGGCGTCAGCACGCGGGGGCCGATGATGTCCTCGGGCATCGGACTGGTGTCGTCGAGCAGCGCGCCGAGGCTGAAGGTCGGCAGCGGGCTGGCCGGGGCACCCGCGTGGGCTGCGCGCAGGAGCGGCGGGCCGTTGCGCTTCACATGCAGCGCCCAGAGCCGTTCGGACTCGGCCATCAGCCGATCGAGCGGCCAGGACGGGCGCAGCATGGCGGCGTTGTAGCCGCAGATCGCCTCCCAGCCTGCGAAGGGGTCGAGGCGGCCCTCGTGCACCAGGCGCACGTAATGGCCGATGGCGGCGCTCGCCCCCTGGAAACGGGACCAATCGTCGACCGCGCCTTCGCGCACCGGCGTGGTGAGCACCGCGTCGATGCCGGGCTTCGCGGTCGGCGCGGCAACGTCGCTGGCGAAGCCTACGCCTGGCAGCGGCGGCATCTCGGCGACCTTCTCGGCGAAATCCACAAGGTCCACCTCGACGGCACGGTGTTCGCGGATCTGCACGAGACGCTGGTGGCCGTGCTTGTGATAGACTGTGCCTGGCACCCGGATCGGCTGGTGCGCCGAGCGGAAATGCGTGTCGCCGCCGACCTTCACGGCGATCTCGCCGCGCAGGCGGCAGTGGGTGGCCAGGTCCTCGCCCTCGACGGGTTCGGTCAGTTTCCACCAGACATGGAGCTTGGCCGCACCCTCGGGCGTCCGCCCACCGCTCTCGATGATGAGCGAGGGCGCGCCGAGGTGGCGGGTGACATGGTCCAGCTTGGCCGGGATGTCGCCTGCGTCGAGATCGACGACGATGGCCTGCATCTGCAGCACATCGGCGGCGCGGGCCTGGCCCTGTTCCTCGACCGTGCCGGGGATGACATAAACCGCAGCGCCTTCACGGTTCGCCCATCCGGCGAAGGTTGCGAGTTTCTCGGGCGCAGTGTCGTCGGCCGGGATCCAGATGTTGTGCGGCTTGCCGTCTCGGCCCTGACCCTTGTCGACGAAGCCCCGGAGCGGGATCAGCCCCTCGCACCAGCTGAACACGGTGTCGAGAAAGACGGCGATCTGCTCGGGGTCGGGGTCGCAGCCGAAGGGGTTCTCGGACGGCGGCCCGTCGTTGAAGTCCGTCCAGGGGTTGAAGTGCAGGATGCCGTCGTCGCTCATGCGGGAAGCCTCCAGCAGCGCTCGGACCACGGGCAGAAGCGGCATTCGAAGAAGTCGGGCGTGGTGGCGACGCGCGGCAGAAGCTCGCCTGCGTCGGTCGCCTGCAGGATCCGCACGCCCCGGTCGGACATGCGCTGCGCGAGATCGGCGTCGAAGGCGACCTGCTCATGGTGAAGCTCGGCCGTGTCCTTGTTGATCGCGGTGAACACGGCTGGCGCGGCGCTGATGCCGGGCACGCTGGTTTCCATGTAGGCCTGATAGACCGCGATCTGGGCGGCATAGACCGGCTTCGACTTGGTCACGCCGTCCTTCACGCAGGCGCGCCAGTTCTTCGCGTTCATCGTCTTGCATTCCCAGAGAGCGGGAACGGCAAGACCGAAGCCCTCGGGGCCGGCAGCGACGATGCCGTCGACATGACCGCGGATGCGCCCGCCCGCGACCGAGAAGCCGAACTGGCCGCCATCGGGCCGGTTACCCTTGCGGGTGTAGAGGTCGAACCCCGCGCCGCGCAGCCAGGCGGCGGCCAGATCCTCGAGCGCATGGCCGATGGAGAAGATGCGCAGCGACTGACCGCTGAAGTCCTGGCCCTCGTCCTTTGGCGTCGCCGTGAACTCGAACTGCAGGGCCCGCTCGCAGGCATGGCCGAGGCGCGAGCCGCCGAGATAGTCGCGGGGCGACCGTGTCGCCTGATCGGCGGTCAGCGCCCGATCGACGGCGGCGTTGACCCGGTCGGTGAAGCTGGGGCGATGATTGTAATCGAGGGTCAAAACGGCACCTCAGGCGTCTGCGCCCGGGCGATGTCGGACATGGCCTCGCGGAAGCCCTCGACGGCTTCCTCGATCAGCGCGCGCACCTGCGCCTCGGTCAGATCCGCAAGCGGGGTGGCCCAGCCGATCTCGTCCATCAGCAGCGCCACGCGCTTCATGGTGGCGGTGATCGCTGCGCGCTCTTCCTCGGTCAGGTCAACCATGGCGAAACGCTCCCTGGCCAAGCGCGTCCAGAAGGACTGGCAGGGCATCGAGCAGAACCAGACCGAGGGCCGGGGTCGCTTCGACCGGTGCGGATCGAACCAGCCAAGACCACGGGTGGGTTGCCGGCAGACAGCACAGAGTGTTCCACGCGGATGCCAGAGCCGCCGCCGGTCCTCGGCCGTGATGGGGGTGATGGATGCCATGGGTCATGCCGCCCTCCGTTCGGGCCGGGCGGCCGTGTCGATCAGCTGCCGGATGGCGCGCTTGTTGAAGCCGAATGTCATCAGCGCCGAGGCGCGGTAGCGCGTCAGGCCGAAGTCATGGCGGCATTCGGGTGGCAGGTACTGCAGCTGCTTCTCGGTCGGCGGCTGGCGGAGCCAGGAGCGGGTCTTGAAGGCGCTTTCGTCGGTCTCGTGGGTGTTGAGCCAGTCGTCGGCCTGCGCGAGGCAGACGGTGCGCTCGCCCACGCCCAGCAGATGCGGGCGCTCGCCCTTCGCCCCGCCGATGGCGTACCAGACCCCGTCCAGCCAGAAGATGCCGCCCCAGGCCGCGAAGCCCGTGGCCATCAGCGCGTCGTCCGTTCCGTAGAGGTCGACCCAAGCGAAGCTGGACCGCTTCAGCAGGTCGATCTCGGTCATCATGAAGCCCGAGAGCGGCGCGGCGCCCCCGGCTTCGCCCGCATCCAGATCCTCGCGCGGGAACGCCTCGCCGCAGAGCGGGCATTCGGTGGCGGCAAGCGGGATATCGGCGCCGCAGCCGGGGCAGGATTTCGTCGGGGCTTCTCCAGCCTCGGTCTTGCCGTCGAGATCGACATCCTGTTCCAGCGTGCCGTGGATCAGGCTCGACGTCCCGAAATCCAGAACGACGCAGTCGGTTTTCACGATGCCGGGATGTTCCTCGGGGTCGACGGTGCGCAGGCCGCGCCCGACCATCTGGATCATCGTGGACTTGTAGGAGCTGGGGCGCAGCAGCACGACGCAGGAGGTGGGCGGATGATCCCAGCCTTCGGTCAGCACCGCCACGTTGACCACGACGCGGATGTCGCCTGACGCGTAGTCCGCGAGGATCGCCTTGCGGGTCTCGGCCGCCAGATCGCCGTGGATCAGCGCGGCGGAAACACCCGCAGCCCGGAACGCGTCGGTGACATGCTCTGCGTGCGCGACGGTGGAGCAGAACACCACGGTCTGCCGATCGCCCGCATTCTCCTTCCAGTGCCGGATCACCTCGTCGGTGACGGGGGCGCGGTCCATGATGCCCGCCACCTCCGCCATGTCGAAATCCGACATCGTCTTGCGGACCGAACGCAGCTCGTCCTGCACGCCCACATCGATGACGAAGGTGCGCGGCGGCACGAGATGGCCCGAGGAAATCAGTTCGCCAAGCCGCACCTGGTCGGCGACATTGTCGAAGACCTCGCGCAGGCCCTTCTTGTCACCCCGGTTCGGCGTCGCCGTGACCCCGAAGATCCGGGCGTCGGGATTGGCTTCGCGCACGCGGTCGATGATGCGGCGATAGCTGTCGGCGACGGCATGGTGCGCCTCATCCACGACCAGCAGGTCGAGGCGCGGCATGTCGGCGAGGTTCGAAGCCCGCGCCAGCGTCGGCACCATGGCGAAGGCGACCTGGCCGCCCCAGGACTTCTCCGTGGCGTCGATCACCGAGGTGGCGACGCCCGGCACCACGCGCTGGAACTTGGCGCGGTTCTGCGCAGTCAGCTCGTCGCGATGGGCGAGCACGCAGGCCTTCGCGCCGTCGCCGATCATCTCGCCGGTGACCGCCGAGAGCATGATGGTCTTGCCCGCGCCGGTGGGCGCCACACCCAGCGTGTTGCCGCGGGAAGCGAGCGCAGCCACGCTGCGCTCGACGAAGGTCTTCTGGCGGGGGCGCAGGCGCATGGCCGGTTCCCCCCTTACTGCGCCCAGCTCGGCCGACCGGCGGCGCCGGGGGCGGACGCGGGCTGGCTGGGCTGGGTGGTTGTGGTGGGCTGCTGCGCGGCATGGCCCTGCACCGGGGCGGCGGCGAACTGTGGCGCCACCGCGCCCATCAGCGCGGCGTAATCGCGGTGATCGGGGGTGACGGCGGCGCGGATTTCGTTCTTGTCCTCGCCGTTCGTGTCGGTGCCGATGTCGATGCGGGCGATGAACTCGACGCCGTCGAGATCGCCGAACCCGTTGATGCGGCGGCGGGCCTGCGCCTCCGGCGAGTTGTCCTTGTCGGACACGCCGCGCGCCGAGTTGAGGATGCCGCGGATCAGGCCACGCCCCATGTTGGCCCAATCCGGGCCCTTGGGGCTGTAGAGGCCGATCAGCGACCAGACCTTGCGCCGGGCATAGGGCCCTTCGAGCACCGTGTATTCGGCGTCGAGATAGACGGCGCCGGTGGCGGCGCGGCGCGCCCAGCCGCCGGTCCAGCCCTGCGAGGGGTCGTCGAAGCCGCCCGGGCGGAGCGTCAGCCGCACCTTCGCGAGGGTGCCTTTGGGGATGACGTTGGTGTTGGATTGGGCGGAGTTGAAGTCGTTCCAGGGTCCGGACATTGCGCGGCTCCTTTCAGTTGGAGGATGGGACGCGCAGCGGCGTCAGTGGGGAAAAGCCACCCCGGCGACCGGATCGGGACACCGGGCGTGGCGAGATGCGCTCAGCCATGGCCGGGCTCCTGCGCAGGCGCGGGATCGGCCGGGGTCACCGGCGGCCAGGTCAGGCGTTCGGAGGCAGGCGCCGCGGGGCGCTGGATCTTCTCCATCAGCCGGCCGAGATGCGGGGCCTCGACCCTGTCGAGGCGACCGGAGCGGTCCTTGGCCGGATAGCCCCAGGGGTTCAGCGTCTGGCACACGAAGGCGCGCTGAGGCTGGCCGCCCGGGTCCGGGATGTCGGCCATGGTGATGACCTGATCCACAATTCCCGGCAGTTCGAGCCCGGTCTTCGAGCCGTCGATCTGCGGCTGGAAGACCTTGCGGTTGAAGTCGTCGAGCCGCTCGTCGAGGATGCCCACGAACCAGACATGCTTGCCGCGCGTGTGCTGCAGATGGGTCAGCCAGCCGATCATCTCGCGGCCGTGCAGACCGTAGGCGCCGCGGATGTCGGGCTTGCCGGTCTTCTCGGAAAACGCCTCAGGCTGCCCGCGGCACCACTGGAAGCAGAGCCGCCCGGCCACGGTGATCGAGTCGATGAAGACTGTCTCGTACTTCCCGATCACCGTGGGATCGCCGTAGCGCCCGCAGACCTCGTCGAAATGCGCCTGGCTGTAGGGCTGGTCTTCGCGCAGCGCCGGGTTCGGCCCACCGATGAACACCGCGAAGTCGCGGCATTCCTTCCAGGTGCGGGGCCGGAGCGTGTCGATCTCCAGGCCCTCGACCGCCAGATCCCCGGCCTCGAGGTCGAGGAAGAGCGTGGTCGAGGCGTTCAGCGACCAGAGCAGGCTGGTCTTGCCGATGCCGGACCGGCCGAAGATGACGCCCTTGATGCCCTTTCGCTGCGCGAGCCGCTCATCGGCGCCGATGATGGGAAGGGCCATCACTGGCCCTCCCTCTGCATCACCGCCGTGGCCGCGCGATCTGCGCCGATGCACCCCGCCTCGCGGGCGAGCTTGTAGAGCCGCTTCAGCGCGTCGGCGCGGCGGTAGGCGGCCGTGCTCTCGCGCTCCGCCTCCACGATCGCGAAGGCGATCTCGTCGACGGTCGCCTCGACGACCGGCAGCGGCTCGCGCGGCTCGTCACCGGCGCGCTGCGGTAAGGCCATGGTTTCGGGGAGGTCTTCGAGCGCGTAGCTCGCCTTGCGAAGACGGGTGATGTCGTCCGGCTGGTCCGGCATGGCGGTTCTCCGTGTGATGATGTGATCGAGGAGGCCCATCAGGCGGCCTCGCAGACGTCGGGCGCGGGCTCGGCGACGTAGATCGCCAGCAGCGGCGTCCCGTCGGCATGGGCGCCGGCGTCCTCGATCTGATAGTTGCGGTTGGGCTCGCAGACCTCGGTCAGCTCCCAGCGGCGATAGAGCCCCGGAAGACGCCTGAAATCCTCGAGCGACAGATCGGCAGTGCGGTTCATGCGTGTCTGCTTTCGGTTGGAGGGAAGGCGCTCGGGGCGCTCGAATGGGAAAAGCCACCGGCGGGACCGGATCGGGACATCGGTTCAGGGGATTTCCTCGAGGGCGTCGTGCAGCCGGCGCATCGCGCGCTGGTACCGCTTGCGGGCGGCGGCCTCGGTCAGGCCCAGTTCCACGGCGACCTCGGCCTGGGAGAAGCCCTCGATCGCCACGCGGATCACGAGAAAGGCGTCGTCGCCGAGCAGCTTCCGCACGGCGCCGTTCAGCCGTGCGTACCCGGTTGCGCCGATCCCGCTGTCGCCGCTGTCCGCCACCTCGTCGGGGTCGGCGCCGCTGGCGAGATGTTCGCGCGCCTGGTCGCGCTGGCGGGCGCGGATCATGTCACGCTCGACATTGCGCAGGACCGTGGCCGCGATCCAGTTGACGCGCCCGAGGTCGAGGCTGCGGACTGCCTCGGTGGTGCGCGCCAGTACGTCGGACGCGATCTCGTCGGCGGTGCCGATCCTGCGCCAGATCGACCGGCGCCGGATGGCGTCGAGGCCGGGCCAGAGTGCCAGCAACAGCAGCGTCAGGGCGCAATCGGACGCGGGTCCGTCGCCCTGCGCCGCCCTGACCAGCGCGGAGAGGATCACGTTCTTCTGGCCCTGATCGCCGGGCGTGCGGTGCAGCCCATCCAGCAGGGCCGCTGGATCCCGGAACGGTGCGAGGGTGGCCTGCGCACGCCTGACAGCGTCGAAACTGCGCTGGAAGTGAAGGTTGGAGGAAGATTGCATGAGGTGATCACGGATCTCGTGCCACGCGAAGGACATCGGACGCCTGCCTTGCGGCCAGGCGTCCGGCGCCTTCTCGTGGCCAGGTCAGGACGTCGCGCGTCTCTGCGATTTCAGGGGGTTGGGTGAATGCGCGCGTCAGCGCGCGGGCGCGGTCGCGTTGTTCAGCGTGCCGCAGCCCCGGCAGGTCGCCTGAACCGGGAAGCCCACGAGATACTCGTGCCCCCGCGCGAAGCGCAGGTGCATGCGGCCGTCCCGGCAGACGCCGAGCAGCTTGTCACAGCGCGTGCAGCGCCATTCCGCATTGGAGGTGGTGGGCTTGGTCGTCGCGGCGCCGGTCCAGCTCGTCGGGGCTGCCTGGCGCGAGGGGAAGGGAGTCGGCATGGAAGTGCTCCTCTATGTGGAGCCCTTCCAATAATCAGCGGTTTGTTAGACCGTCCCGCCCGAAACCCTAGATGAACTCTAGATCACGCGGTGTCGGTCGCCTCGCCGAGACGCCAATAGCGATTGCTCGAGCCGTGCCGGATGTAAGTCGGATGCGCCTTCGCCCATGCGCCGGAAGAGAACAGCTGTCGGGGATTGTCGGACCCCATCCCGTCCATCAGGACCTTGGTCAGCCGCTGGCCTGTGCCATCGGTCGCCGCTTCAACAAGGCTTTCGAAGAGTTGGATCTGGCCCGCGCCGTCAAGCGTTAGCGGATCGAGACCCGGGATGATGAGCGTCGCAGAGCGAGGCGTGTGTCGTACAACTTGGGCGACTTGCGCGGAGGACGCCAGCGTTCGGTTCGCCTCGAATCGCCGAGCCATTTCCTCCTGGTCCAGATCGCCGAGGCTTCCGTCCTGAAGCAACAGGTCGCGCAGCGCGATCACGACGTTCGGCCCGAGGAATTGCGGCGGCTCATCGGAAACGGCGAGTACGAGACCGGGGCCCGCCGTATGTCGCGACCGAAGCGCATTCTCGACATTCTCGCGGGCTTTCAGATCGGCAAGGCGGCGCGCCAGGTAAAGCGGGACCTTTCTCTCACCCAGTGCCATCGGCCCAAGCGAGACGAGGAACTCGTTGATGGTTTCGATGTTCCTGATGCCGAGAGAGCCAGCTATCGCCTTGAGGATGGTTTCGGCGAGCCATGCTCGATCGATCCCGTACTCGATCGCATTGGTGTCGAGACGCAATCCATCCGCCTCTCCAAAGGAACCGGTTTGTCGAACCGTCCCTGGCTCCGGACCCGTTTGCTGCTCAACTTCGACAACCTCATCGTCATCCTCGGCGAGCCCAATCACCTGCCGCCCTTTGCGGGCAATCAATCTCGCACTGACCAGGCGCGCTGGATCGACGCCCGCGGAGTTGAAGAACGCACCTGCAACAGTGTCGCCGGGCAGGTCGTACAGCGACAGAAGAAAGCCGAACCACTGCGCCCGTTCCTGATCGGTGAGTGTCCGCAGGTTCTGCGTAAGACCCCAGTGTTCGAGCAGTCGGAACCCGAGGTCCCGAAGGAACGGATCGCGCATGCTCTGCACGTCCGAACTGCTGCCATCCGAGATCGAGACCCGGAAGGTTCCCTCCTTTCCGTCCGATCGACGGGTGTAACCAATTGCGATGGCGACTTTTGTGAAGCCGAAACTCCGGATCAGGTTGGCTGAATTGGCGACGTATTTCCGGACAACGTCCTCCATCTTGTCCTTTATGGTCACCTTGATGTTCAGCCTTCGGCCCCACGAGCCGAGGCGGACCTCGGCCTCGACTACCGCCGCCAGCGTGATCTCGACGTCCTCGAGATCCGGACAATCCAGATCGAAGGAAGACCTGAAGCGTTCGAGGTTGAATTCTCGGCGGGTCAACGGCTTGGCCGACGGCGGGCGCCCTAGAACGACCTCCGCGAAGACCTTAGAGGTCTTTTCGCGAACGTCGCTGCTGGCAGACGCGACCTCAATTTTCTTCAGCTGGGGTGTGTAGATCAGGACAGCCTCATGCGAGGGCCTGTAGTAATGGACGGTCCAGCCCCCTTCCTCGCGATGATTGTCGATGCTCGACAGGGGCCCGGGATGGCGCAGGGCGACCATGAAGGACGGCGGGTAGTTGGCGGTCTCGGGCAATTCGAGGACGGACGCGGTGACCTTGCCCTTCAGTCCCAGAGCTTCCTGAACAGCATCACAGAGCTTCTCGTCAGGGATTCCGTCTGTGTCGGCAACAGAAGCGTGGTCGAAGTCCACCTCGCAGCATGTGTAGTACGTCCGCCGTTCTCGATAGCGCCGCGCGGCATAGAAGCTCTGGGCGTCGTGAAAGTGCATCGGGAAGACCGTGCGCATCCAGATGCTCTTGCACAGCAAGTCAGGCTGGGACTCATACTGGTCGTAGTCGACATTCTGCAGCCGTTGCCCCGCAACCGTATCGAGTGAGGTCGCTCCCTTGTCCTGACCCATGTCGAGCAGAGCACCAGCGATGCCCTCAAGTAGCCCGATGATTTCCTTGTCCTCCGAACGCAGGTACGCACTCAGCGCTGCCTTGCCCTGATCATCGGTCGTGCCCTCAGTGATTTCCGGCGGAGCGAGAAGAGTGTCGTCGGGCCGTTTGAAGCTGGCGAGAAACTGCCGGACCAGCGCAGCGGGGGCGCCCTGAAGGATACTCCCGAGGTTCGGTCCGAATTCGCTCTTCCTCCGCGCCATGAACTCACCTCAATGAACAACTGCTCTCGATTGATTCAACCCACGATAATCATGGACATATCCGTGATCGGCAAGTCCTGATGTTCTCTCCCTGTTCGCATTTCTGCATTCCGTTCATCTGAGATGTCCCGTCCCGGGCGGCTGGGTGGCTTTTGATCGGTAACGACACCACCGAGCATAGCCACCGAGACATGAAACGCCCGAACCCGCTCCCTCCCGACCACATGACGCCCGCCGAGCGCCGCGCCGAGCTCTGCGGCCTGCTGGCGCTCGGGCTTGTTCGGTTGCGCATGCGGGAGAAGGGCGAAGTATCTGACGGTACTGGAGAAAGTTGCCTACACTATCCGCCCGACCAATGCCGTCATGCAACTCCAACTCACCGGAGAAATGCATGAACAAGCCCGATCCCATCCCCGCGCGCCTGGCCGCGCTCAAGACCACGCCGACGCCCGACCTGAAGCAACAGTGGCGCGACCTGTTCGACAGCGAGCCGCCGCCGTTCAATCGCCGGTACCTGGAAAGCCGCCTGGCCTACCGCATCCAGGAACTTGCCTATGGCGGGCTCAAACCCGAGACGATCCGGCGCCTCGAACGGCTCGGCGAGGAACTGGACGGCGGCGACAGGAAGAAGCGTGGCATGCGCGCCGACCGTGACCGCCCGATCACCGGCACACGGCTGCTGCGCGAATGGCAGGGTGTCGAGCAGGTCGTCACCGTCACGACCGACGGCTTCGAGTGGCAAGGTCGGCAGTACAAGTCGCTGTCCGCCATCGCGCGCGCCATCACCGGCACGCGCTGGAACGGCTGGGTGTTCTTCGGGCTCAAGAACCACAGGGGGCGGACATGACGAAGCCGCCCGAAAAATCGAAGGTCGTCCGCAAGCTGCGGTGTGCCGTCTACACCCGGAAATCCTCCGAGGAAGGGCTGGAGCAGGAGTTCAACTCGCTCCACGCCCAGCGGGAGGCATGCGAGGCGTTCATCGCCAGCCAGCGCTCCGAGGGCTGGGTGCTGGTCCGCGATCAGTATGACGACGGCGGCATCTCGGGAGGCACTCTGGACCGGCCCAGCCTGCGGCGGCTGCTTGAGGACATCGAGGACGGGTTGGTCGATGTGGTCGTGGTCTACAAGATCGACCGCCTCAGCCGCTCCCTGGCGGATTTCGCGAAGCTGGTCGAGGTGTTCGACAGGAACGGCGTGACGTTCGTTTCGGTCACGCAGTCCTTCAACACCACCACGTCGATGGGCCGGCTGACGCTGAACATCCTGCTCTCGTTCGCGCAGTTCGAGCGCGAGGTGACAGCCGAGCGGATCCGCGACAAGGTCGCCGCGAGCCGGAAGAAGGGCATGTGGATGGGCGGTGTGCCGCCCTACGGCTACCGTGTCGAGAACCGGAAGCTGGTGGTGGATGAGGAATGCGCCGCGCATGTGCGCTGGATCTTCGCGCGCTTCCTCGAGATCGGGTCCTGCACGGAACTGGCGCGGGAGGTCGGCACGCGCGGCCTCCGGACGCCGCGCGGCAACCGGATCGACAAGAAATACATCTACCGCATGCTCAGCAACCGCGCCTACATCGGCGAGGCGGTCCACAAGGGCGACAGCTATCCCGGCGAGCACGACGCCATCATCGATCCTGAGATTTGGGAGCGGGTCCACGCCATCCTGCAGGAGAGCCCGCGCAAGCGCGCGGCCCGCACCCGCGCCGACACGCCCGCGCTGCTGAAGGGGCTGCTGTTCGGGCCCGATGGCGCCGCGTTCTCACCGACGCATACTCGGAAGGGGGATCGTCTCTACCGCTACTATGTCAGTCAGACCGTGCTGAAGCATAGTGCTGGTTCGTGTCCGGTCGGCCGCGTGCCTGCGGGCGAGATCGAGGGCGCCGTCATAGACCAGCTCCGCGCCGTGTTTCGCCAGCCGGAGATCGTGGCGGGGACGTGGAAGGCGGCGCGTGCCCACGCCGACGACGTCACCGAGGCCGACGCCCGCGCAGCGCTTCAGCAGCTCGACCCGCTTTGGGACGAACTCTTCCCCGCCGAGCAGGCGCGCATTGTCACGCTGCTGGTTGAGCGCGTCGATATCGGCACGAACGGGCTCAACTTCCGGCTCCGGATGGACGGCCTCGGAGGGCTCGCGCGCGAGATGCTGTCTGGCAGCATCGGAGCAGCGGCATGACCCGCGCGATGGCGGTCCCCGAGACGGTCACAATCCACGTGCCATTCCGCATCGTGAAGCGCGGCGGGCGGAAAGAGATGCAGATGCCCGACGGTGCCGCGCTACCGCGAAGCACGGACAGCACGCTGGTCAAGGCTCTCGCCCGCGCGTTCCGGTGGAAACGGATGCTGGAGTCGGGGGAGTTCGCCACCATCGGCGAACTGGCAGAGCGCGAGGGCATCGCGCCCTCCTACATGACCCGCGTCCTGCGGCTCACGCTGCTCGCGCCCGACATCGTCGAGGCGATCCTGGATGGGAAGCAGGAGCCTGATCGTACGCTGTCGCAGCTGCTCGAAACCCTTCCAACTGACTGGCAATCGCAGCGGCGTGGTCACTACCGACCTGGGTCCGCAGCGGACCTAGCCCGAAGCTAAGTTTCTCGGACCCCGCTCTCCTTCCTCATCGTGCGATTGCACGGGTTGGGCTGACAGAGGTTGCCAGCACGACAGGCAGTACCTATGTGTTCCCTCATAGGGATCGTATAGCATTGACAGATCGAGGGATCGCTGTATAAACGTGATGAATGAGAATCATCGCCCGGCCCAAGCTAATCGCTTTCGGGGAGCGCTTTCCAGATGCGAAGGTGCAGATCGACGTTTGGTGGGCTGAGGCAAGGCGAGCAGAATGGAAAACGCCAGCAGACATCAAGGCCCAGTACCGCAGCGCGAGCATTCTCAAAGGTGGGCGTGTGGTCTTCAACATCTGCGGCAACAAATATCGCCTGATCTTGAAGTTCGATTACGAGAAGGGGATAGGGTTTGTCCGTTTTTTAGGGACACACAAGGAGTATGACGAGATCAACGCGGAGGAAGTGTGATGATGAGCGAACATCGTATTCGGCCAATTCATTCTGAGCAGGACTACGCAGCCGCTCTCGCCCGCGTTGAAATGCTCATGGATATGGGTCGTTCTCCCGCGGAGGATGACGAACTCGACGTGCTCGCGACTCTCGTCGAGGTCTACGAAGACCGGCGTTTTCCAATGGATGCGCCCAATCCCGTAGAAGCGATCAAATTCCGTATGCAACAGCTTGGGATGAGCCAAAGTGACCTAGCCCCGATCTTCGGAAGCCGGGCCAAGACTTCTGAGATTTTGAGCGGTAAGCGCGATCTGACTCTGAAGATGATCCGCGCACTGCATGAGCATCTGGGCATTCCCGCTGAAGTGTTGATCCGGGATGGGGGAAGCCTGCCAAAGGCTCCAGCGGGTATTGAGCTCGATCACTTCCCGATCGCGGAGATGGCGAAGCGAGGCTGGATCAAGAAGACTGCGGACATGAAGGATCGCACGGAGGAAATCGTGCGTGAGCTGATAGCGTGCGCCGGCGGACCGAATGCTCTTCCACAGGCGCTCTTTCGCCAAGGTGGCGGCGCTCGCGCGAACGCCAAGTCGGATGTGCATGCCCTGCAAGCGTGGTGCCTCCATATCCTCTGCGTGGCACGCCGTGCTGGGCTTGCGGGCGTCTACAAAACCGGGACTATCGACCGTGTTTTCATGCGAGAGCTCGCTCGGCTAAGTACTTTCGACGAAGGCCCGAAACTGGCCCAAGAAAAGCTCGCGAAGCACGGTATCGCCCTTGTCGTCGCAGCCCACCTGCCGAAGACCTATCTCGACGGCGCCGCGATGTGGACCGTCGACAAGGTTCCCGTCGTCGGAATGACGATCCGTTATGACCGCCTGGACAACTTCTGGTTCTGCCTGCTGCACGAACTTGCGCACATCGGTCGCCATTTCCCAGATGGAGACGGCGAGATCTTCATTGACGATCTTCAGCTACGCGAGCGCAACCATGAGCGCGATGACGAGCGCGAACGCGAAGCTGACGAGTGGGCGCAGGAGGCGTTGATTCCGTCAGAGCTTTGGGACGAGCATCCGGCGCGTGTCAGCCCGAGCGTTCAGAACGTCCTCTCGCTGGCGCGGAAGGCCGACGTGCACCCCGCCATCGTTGCCGGGCGCATCCGTCATGAGATGCACAACTATCGGCTTCTTTCGCAATTCGTCGGCACGAATGAAGTGAGACCGCTGCTGATGGAGGATGCCGCATAAAGATTAAGCGGGGCGCCCGGCAAGGCACCCCGCTTTTCACTACACGTCGGAAGGGTTTAGGCGCACCCAACCGCCGTGGCTCCGGAGTCCGAAGCACTCTCGTGGTGGTACGCAAGAGATAGACGGTTCGGGACTCCAGGGCAAATCTTTTCATCCGCGCCCAGGAGTATGCCTGAATGGCTACCATCACCAAGCTGACACCGCAGGAGGTGTCGATCATCAAGGCCCGGCTCGCCCGGGGAGACTTCCAGCACCGGATCGCTGCAGATTTCGATCTGAACCAGGGACGGATCAGCGAGATTGCGACTGGCAAGCGCTTTGCGGACATCCCGCCCGTGTCCATGGAGGTGGGACATGTCTGACAAACTCTTCAAGCCTGGGCAAAAGGCCCCGAAATCTGGTCAGTACGAGATCACCGGCCCCCGAGGTGGTGGAACCGGCGTCGAGCGCACCGTTACGCGCAACGAACCGCTCCCTCCGCCTGAACAGAAGGGCCAGCGGTACCGTCTCGTCGATCCGACCCAGCATCGGCGCAAGCCCTGAGACAAACTTGCACGGCCCGGCGTTCGCTGGGCCGTGCGCACAAACGCCCTGACCGTAGGTGCACCGGATAGACTACGGATCGCTACCAACCTTTTCGACCATCTGAGCCCGCATGTCTCTGCCGTCGATGGTCTTCTCAACCACCACAAACAAGCCCTTGCCGCCGCTCTTCCTCTCCCACAGCTGACCGATGGTCCGCTTTTCAGCGGTGTCGGGGCCATCGGCGATGTGAGCTCCCTTGTACTCTACGACGAGCAGTCGACCGTCCTCCAATTGAGCCACGAAATCCGGATAGAACTTGTCCGTGGCCGTCGGCAACCAGAACGAGTTGGGGTGGCGTGCGACATTGCGGATCCAGAACTTCAGGCCTGGCAAGCTGTCGATGGCTTGCGCGCACTGGAATTCTTCACCGTTCTCGGCCCCATCGAAGGCAGGCACATGGTCCGGCCCAAGGAAGTGCTTGCGAGGTTTCCAGCGCCCACGGTACCGGCGCTGATCCCAATACATTCCGTCCTTGAACGCGAAAGCTTCGTCGAAGGACACCTCGACCTTGGCTTCCGGAGCGAAGAGATACCGCTGGTAGACGCCATCGCGTTCCTGCTGACGGATGGCGGCGAGCTTCTCGCGAACCTTGCGGGCGAGGATGAACTTGCACCGCATCAGCGCCGCAATGTGCATTACGCGTGTGGTGATCAGGTGGCCGACCAGGTCGCGCAGCCAGCGGAGCAGTTCGCTCTGATGAATGTCCGGTTGGCGCACCTGCCGGTCGAGCCAGAGCACCAGCGCCTCCGGTGTCCACCCTTCGACATCGACGTCGAGCGCCAGTTGTTCTTCTTCGTCCGCGAACTGGTAGGTGATGCGGTTGCCGTCGAGGTCGATCTCGAAGCTGCGCGCCGTCTCGCGGATCGCGAACTCGCCTTCAACCAGTTTCGACGAGTGGTCGAGCAGCGACCAGTCGTGGAATTCCATGAACACGTCGGTGTCAGCGAACTCGAACTCGCCCTGGATCTCGGAGACCAGGCGAGGGACCTCGAACGCCTCGCCCTGTTCTGCAGGCGATAGCTGGTCCTTCACTTCGACGCGATACTTGGTGACGGCCGCCGAGAACCCCGTTCGTTCGGTCTCGGGGAGGGCCTCGACGATCGCCCTTTCGAGGCCGCCGTCAACACGCCCGGTCACGGCAATCTCGACCTTCCCATCGTCGGTTTCGCGAACGCTCACGCCTTCGCGCTTCTTCAGTTCTGCAACCACCTCGGGTGTCGCCGTCACCGTGTGCTTGAAGGTCGGCTTCGGCTTGTCGCGCGGGCCGAACAAGCCGGTATCGGCATCGAGAGACGTCTGCGCCGGTTCGATGTTGTCGAGCGCCTCATCCTCCTCGAAACCCATGGCCACCAGCTTGTCGGCCAGCGACCGCGCCGCCTCGCCGAACGACGGCTCCGACAGAAACGCATAGGCGCGGTTCAAATCCTCGGCCTTGCGACGCTTGGCATAAGGCATCCGCAGGACGCGCCCCAGCAGCTGCTCGACGTCCACCGCGCTCTGAATCCGCGAGACCGAGCAGAACGCATAGGCAAAGGAACAATCCCAGCCCTCCTTCAGCGCCTCGACGGTGATGACGTATTCGATCGGGCATTTCGGATCGAACAGGTTGATGCCATCCAGTTCTCGCTGGTCGCCGGTGGCCACGGCGATCTTGTATTCGGGGATCTGCTCGACCTCCATCAGGTGCTTCTTCAGCACCTCGACCGTCACCTCCTGGTTCTTGGGCTGCGCCTGGAACAGGACGATGGGTCGGATGTACGCTGTGTCCTTCTCGGCTTCCTCGGCCAGCGACGCCCGTGACGCGATCGCCCCGTTCACGGCGTTCTGCCAGGTGTCGTGCTCGGACAGCATGATTGGCAGCTTGATCATCTCCTCGAGCTTCAGCTCCTGCGCCGTCACGCTGTGCAGGATGTTCGAGTTGAGCCGCGGCGTCGCCGTGAACTCGATGATCGCGGACGGATTGACGCGTGCCTGCATTTCGCGCGTCAGGCCGGTGACCGCGTTGTGCGCTTCGTCCACGATCATCAACGGCCGATGAACATGCATCAGATTGGCGAAGGAGAACTTGACGCCGCCGCCTTCCAGCTTTTCCAGCCCCGGCAGGCTTTTGGGCAGCGCCGTGAAGTGCGGCTCCATGTTCTCGTTGTGGGAATAGACCTTGCGGCCCTCGGTGTTCGACACGCGCAGGGTCTGGATTGTGCCCACGACGATGCAGCAATGGTCGCGGATGTCGTGCGGGCGGATATGCGTGAAGTCCGCGATGTCGAACACGCGCACCCGGCCGTCGAAGGCCTCGTCCAGCGCCTGCCGATAGGGGTGGCGGGCGTTCTTCAGCGCCTCGGCCGTCTGAAGCCGGATCGTGTTCGACGGCACTAGCCACAGGACCATCGGATAGTCCTTCTCCACCCAGGCGTCGCGCGCGATGCCGATGGAGTGGGCGCCGAGGATAGTCTTGCCGCCCCCGGTGGGCAGGCGCAGGCAGACATAGGGAACGGCCGGCAGCTCGGCGAGCGGCGTGTAGGTGCCGCCGTACCGGCCGAGACGCTTGGCCTGGTCCGGTTCCCTGGTGATCGCCTCGTACGCGCCCTTCGGGCCCGCCACGCGCGCCTCCTCGAAAAACCGGCGGAGAACGGAGAGAGTATCGGTCTGGTATTGCTTGAGTTTCATCAGATGCCCCCTCAGGCCCGCGCTTTGACGTCGTAGGGCGTCTGCTTGAAGGTGATGCGCTGGCGTTCGAGCGTTGCGGGCGTCAGCCGGGATTGCTCGCCATAGACGGTCAGCGGGCCGTCGAAGTCCGGCGCCAGCTTGGCGATATCCTCACGGATCAGGGCGAGGGTCGCGCGGGTCAGCACGTTGCCGCCGCCCGGCCGCTTGTCGCCAAGGATTCCGTTGTAGAGCAGCGCGTGGGCGCGGCCGTCCTCGATACCGAGCAGCGGGCTGTCGCCACTACCATCCCACGGCCGGTCGGTCTCCGAAAACCAGACATGCGCCGCCAGCACCGGGAAGCGGATGTCCTGCCGGATGTGGCCTTCTTCGTCGAAGACGGGTGGGCCCAGCCGGTAGAAGCGAAAACCGCCACCGCCCTTCCAGCCAGCGGCTTCCGAAATGCCGCCCTGTTCGCCGTCGATGACCTTCTGCAGGCGCGGCGCGCAGTGGGTGTGGGCATGCTCGCCCATTTCGATGCCAATGTATCGGCGGCCCATCTTGTGAGCGACGGCGGCGGTTGTGCCGGATCCGAGGAAGGAATCAAGCACGAGGTCGTTCGGATCGGTTGCAATGTTGATGATGCGTTGAATTAGGCGCTCGGGTTTCGGAGTCATGAAATTTACTTCACCGAACAGAGCTACTACTTCTTTCTTCGCCTCTTGGGTGTTTCCAACCTCAGTGTTCATCCACAAAGTCTGTGGAACAACGCCCTGCTTCACTTCCGTGAGGAACCGCTTGATCCGAGGAGTGTTGTTGCCGTCTTTACCCCACCAGATCCTCCCGTCGCGATCCATCTCCCAGAACCGTTCCTCTGACACGCGCCAGTACATGCCGTTCGGAGGGCCTGCGATCACCCGGCCGCTGGGACACGTAATTGCATATCGGCCTGCACCGTAGAAGTTTCGCGCGGAAACGTCACCGGAAGTCCAAGCGCCGCGAGGATCGTTGTCCGGGTTCTTGTAGCCTTTGTTCATCCGGTCGGAACGCGGCATTGGGTTTGGCACCCACTTGTCGGCATTCCGGGCGAAAACGAGAATATGGTCGTGATCATCTGAAAAGTGCCGCGCGGTGTTCTTCGGCGAAAATACCTTCTGCCATAGGGTATTGGCGATAAAATTTCGCCGCCCGAACACCTCGTCCATGATGACCTTGAGGTAGTGCCCCTCGTTGTCGTCGATGGACACCCAGATCGAGCCATCCTCGGCCAGAAGATCGCGGAGTAGTTCCAGCCGGGGCCACATCATGGCCAGCCACTGCGTGTGCTCGAGGTTGTCGTCGTAGTGCTCGAAGGCGGAGCGTGTATTGTAGGGTGGGTCGATGTAGATGCACTTCACTCGACCGGCATAGAAGGGCAGCAGCGCCTTCAGCGCTTCCAGGTTGTCGCCCTGGATCAGCATGTTGCCAGCGCCAACGTCACCGGCCGACGAGTCCGGGACTTCCTCCAGCAGGCGATAGGGCACGTGCTGTGCCGTGCGGATGTCCTCGTCCCGTGTCAGCCAGTTCAGTATCGGCATGCGCTACCGCTCGTCCTCTCGTTTCTTGCCGGAGGGTTCCACGGTCGTGCCAGTCAGCCGCTGGTACTCCTCGACCGCAAGGACGACGACCACCGGCCGCCCATGCTTCTCGACCACCACTGGCTCGGCCCGCGCTTCGTCGATCAACTGGCCGAAGTGATGCTTGGCCTCACGGGCAGACACGGCCTTCATCGGCCCCTCCCTGATTTGTGGTCAGAATGGTCACAACGCAGCGATGAGGTCAACGACCTGCGGAAATGCGATCGCTACATCAGGGAGTTCGACGCCAGGGGCATTTCGCTCGAATGGAACTGGGATCGGAGTCCGCGCGGACACCGTCAAAAACGGCTTATAGAACAGATGCTTGAAAGCTTTTCACCAAAACTGCGCAGTCAACAGGTCCGGAGAATATCGGCCCGGAGAGAACGCGTGTGCGCCCTTCGGGGCGTGGGCCGGTTAACAGCCCCTCCCGCATAACCCTCGAAAACAACGGAAAAATCCGGCCGCAGCCGGATCGGGAGAACGCTTTCGCGGGGGCAAGTGGCGGAGGGAGTGTAACCGATACCTAACTCTCTCCCGTGCCGATGGTTGCGGCACGGGAGGACTGCGCAAGCCTGCGCATCAACGGGGGACAGTAGTCCGGTGCTTGCCTGAAAGGCCGTCCATCAACCCCATAGCATCCCGAATAATTTAGTGCGCCTCCGACGAGCTGCACTTAGTTGATCATGTATCTTTTGGCGCTGCGTGCCCGAAGATGCAGCATCCCAACTGGCTTCCAAGTCTGCAATTCTGTTTTCAATTCCTTGCAGCTCTTTCGCGATCTTTTCACGATCCGCCTGATGTACGGCTGCGGCGACTGTGCCAGCTCGATTGGGTTTGTGCGGGCGTAGCATGTCTTCATGGCGTATGTCGTAGATCACCGCGGAAACAAGCTCTCTTGTCCATTTTGATGACCGAAGCGTTCTCACATTACTATCGTTGAGAACGATCTGGAAATCCGCCAAATAGCTGGCTCCCTTCTTCGCTGCACTCTGTATGATCTCTTTCACGTCCTCGAAGTACCGAGACGATGGATCCCGCCCAATGTAATGCGCTCGTTCATCCGGTCCGGGGATGCCCTCCGTTTTCAACGCGGCCGGAAGTCCAAACGCATCAAGGCGATGATGGTTCGCCGGCGGTCGCGTTGGACCACGGGGCTCCGGTTGAGAGGGCTTCATACCTTCGTAAGTCACCCCGACGTCTCGGCGCTCTCCTGCGATTTCATCGAAGAACGACAAAACATCGCGTCGTAGACTGGCGAACTGGCCAACATAAAAGTGGCAACCTTGGTCGGCCAGCAAGGTAATCCGGTGCTGATGTATTGTTTCCACGAACTCGGCTGAAAGCTGCACTTTGCCGCCTCTTGCCTTGACCTCGGTAATCAGCAAAAGGCGCCATCCGTCGAGGTTGGGAGATTCTGTGCGGTCGAGACTGGGTGTGCGCTTTCGATCTAGCACCCACGCATGTCCGACGATCTCCTTGATTAGTCCTATCTTCCTCCGCTCTGGCCGAGCACCATGTACGGCCACTCGTGCCGCGACATTCGGCCTGTCGGTACAAGGGTGCTTGGGCCATGGCGGCCCGAGATCATCAAAGAATACCCTGCTTCCGTTTGAGTTCGCGTAAAAATAGACGCTTGCTTTGCAAACGGGGCAAGTGGCGTTTGGAGAAACGAAACAGCTCGATCCAAGACGTGATGCACCGTTTCTCTTGAGAAAATCAGCTGACGTCCTGCGTGCCATCTCGTTGCGTAAAGCCGCCTTGTCGACGGTTCGGCCATGCGCGACACACCAACCACACTGACAGCTTGGATAGTGATTATAGCCGGGCATAAGTCACTCGCCTCGCCGACATGGATTCAATTGCAGAAAAGCTGGTTCCCGATCTGTGTGCAAGTTGAGCCGTCGTCGAAGAACGTGGTGTCACCGATCTGAGACGACGATGTGCCGTCGCTGTAAAATGTTGAGCCGCCAATATCGGTCGCCGTAAACCCATCATCGAAGAAAGTTGTGTCGCCCAGCTCGGTCGCTGTGCTGCCGTCATCGAAGTATGTCGTGTCACCGAGACGCATGGCGCTTGTCCCGTCGGAGCACATGGCCATGTCATCAAAGATCGTGCAGTCCTGTGCTGCAGCAATCGTCGGCAACCCGAGCACGGAGATGATAGTAAGTAATTTCAGCATGTTATTTCCCTTCAATCACGTCTGAAAAAATCAAGGCGTCGTATTCCGCGATGAACGCTGCTTCCGAGCGCCCATCTAGCACTTTGACGGCAAAGCGCCGCGCCGCGCGAGAATGGGTTACGAACCGCAGTGACAAGTAAGCAAGCAGATCCAGCTTTAGGGCATCTTCGGAACGCGATGAGGGAAGGGCCAGCACATCCTGAACCAACCGCTTAAGTGCCGTCTGCTCGCTCACCAATAGACCGTCAAACGCCAAGGACAGGAAACGATCTGCCTGGTTCTCCCAGTCGATGCCCACCGCGACTTCAGCAAGGCGATGTTCTTTCGCTTTTCGCAGTGCCTCTTGCTTCGCAGGCTCAATGATCCCGTCGTCGAGAAACGAGCGCAGCTTCCTTCTCTGGCCGCTCGGCACGGGGGGCTTCGAAACAGCGGCCTGCAGCCGAGAGAGTGCTTCTGGGCTGGGAGTGGCACCCGACGGAACACTCGGCGTAGGCGCACTGCGAGCCGGCGGAATGCTGCTGATCCCGAAGCGCATGCGTGGTGCCCTGTCTTCTGACGCCGAATAGCTTGCGCTTGCCCTAGCCATAGGAAGGATCGTATTTCGATCTTCGATGAAGTCCCCAAGTTGACCGTCGTCGTCAGCATCCATCAGAGGGATCTTACGTGTTTCGGAAATGCCATCGCTCAGCGCACCGGCTTCATCGATCAAGACGAGACTGGTGACGTTGCTGCAAAGACCCTCCATTACCGCCAAGCGCTCAGCGGCAGCGTCATCAAGCTGACCCAGGCACAGCGCGGCGGCGTAGCGGCCAACGTCGTCGGCGACGCCCATTGCCATCGCGTCGCTCCATTTGGCGCAGACCGTCACGCCGCCAAGCGTTTGCACGACACGAACCGGGTCGGAGCCGTCCGTTTCAAGGTGGCGGTCCATACGAGACGACCGCATCTGTGACAGCGCAAAGGACACGGATTTCTCCACATCTGCATCGGGAGTGTAGAAGAGATCACCCCCAGTGGACGCACAGAAGTGCCCGATATTCACGTCAAGGCTTGCACGTCCCACCAGCACGGCACTGACACGGACATTCCTCCCTTCGACCTGAGGCGAGAGACGGTCCCAGGTCTGACCATCGGTCAGAACCAGGATATCCTGCGCACCGGCGCGGGCGACGGCCTTGATCGCCTCGCCCAGACGGGTGCCACCGCCTGGCCGCTTCAACTTCTTCAGGATCTGTAGAACTTCAGCGCCGCGTCCGGTACCAAGCCGTTGGCAAGTGTCATCGAACTGCCAGACGGCAATCAGGTCTTCGTCCGTCACAGTCTTCAGCGACTGCGCAAGACCGTCACGGATGGCGGAAAGCACAGTTTGTCCATCGGTCCCGACCGGGCTACCCGTCGAACCGGACCGATCAATGAGGATGGCAAGCTTCAGACTGTTATCACCGTTCGGTTCTCGGCGCAGATCGAGCCGTACTTGCCGCCCGCTTGCCGACACGCCTAGCAGGGTGCCCGCGCTGCCGCCTTCAATTTCGATCTCGATGGATCTGTTCATAAGGACATCGAACGCCTCCCCATCAGACAGCGAACCGAAACCGACGAGATGCGGCACGCCGCTGTCCGAACGAACACGCAGCGATGCCGTGTGCCGAACAGACGCCGAGGTGATCAGGTCATCGGCCGGCTGCAGCGGCGACACGCCATAAAGGTGACCTGTGGTCATGGGCAGGCGCAGCAAAAGACCATTTTCGGTGGCGGCCAACGGCATGACTGTGCGGAGTTCGACAGATACTTCTTTTCCGGGAGCCAACTGACCTACCGATAGGACATGGACGCCGCGCAAGACTTCTTCGTGAAGGATAGCCATCTTGCCCTGGTCAATTGCGCCCTCATATATGGTCCGAGCCGCCGTCTTGCCTTTGGCAACGGCGCGGAGCGAGCGCCCATCGATCTTAGCCGAAAGACCGGTAACGACGGCATTGAAACCGACCGGCATCGTAAGCACGGCCTCGATGGGCACGTCTTCCACATTTGAGAATGTGCGGGTCGTCACGACGATTGCGAGCCCGGCTTGGATGGATGCATCAATTGCGGTGCTACCGAGGGGCATCGGCTTGCCCTCTCCATCGCGGAATATAGTGACGCCGTCATTCAGTTCTTCGAGTAGGTGACCGAAGACCATACCGTTCGCCATGAATTATCCCTTCGAAACATAGGTCCTTAAGGCTGCAGCGATTTCGGCGACGACAGCATCAACATCGATGGCATCGGGCGCGATGTCAGGAGACACACGCAGCTCTACCCCACCGGATTGCACAATCGGCACCGCGTCGTCGAAAGCCATGAGCACCTTGATGGAAGCCGGCTTCATCCCCATCCTGTGAAGGGCGAGGTATCTTTGGGCCTTGATCAGGTGTTCTTCGCCATAAGCATCAGCCGCACGTCCCGTCTTGTTGGCGGGGGGCAGTATGCCCTCCGCGATGAGAAACCGGATCTGACGTGGTGCGGTGCCGATGCGTTCGGCCAGCTCTGCGAGCGTCATCACTCCCCCTAACGCGACATGAAATATGTCACGATCATCGCGGCGTCAAGTAACGCGACAAGAATTTTGACACGTTGATTGCGGATTAGCTAGACTCTATCGATCCACAACTGAAAGCTCGACGGGCGCTTAGCGGAACAATGATGTAGCTTTGCTCGCTCTGCACGGCAATTGGAGCCCAACTTCGGTCACAAAATGATGGAAGCGTCTGCTGCGCCCTATCCACTTGCTTGGTAATGCAATTCACCGCGCATCGCTCTGATCGTAGTGTAAGTTTGCGATTGATTGCGCTCCCTAGCTCAAGTAGCCTCAGGACAGGTCCAAAAAATGGGCGCGCATATTTTTCGTACGCATCCAACCAGGTAAGGGGACGCATTGGAAAGCGGCAGCGCGGAACTTCGTTGGGGCGTCGAGCAGCGGCTCGAGTTCATCGAGTTCCGTCTGTTCTGGGAGGGGCATGTGAACCGCAGCGATGTGATGGAGCAGTTCGGGCTGTCGGTGAACCAGGCGTCATCCGACCTGAATCGCTACATCGGCTTTGCTCCGGAGAACATGGTCTACGATAAGAGTGCGCGGACCTATGTCCGAGGGCCTAGGTTCAAGGCGCAGTTTATGCAGCCCGACGCAGGCCGATATCTTGCGCAGCTTCGGTCTTTGGCAGACGGACTACTGGATCCAGAGGATTCATGGATCGCTGTCCATCCCACTTTCGATGCGGCTCCAACCCCGGTTCGGGGCGTGAACCCCATGACACTTCGCTCGATTGTCGGTGCTATTCATCGGGCAGAGACAATCGAAGTGCAGTATCAATCGCTGTCGCGCCCAGAACCGATCTGGCGCTGGATTGCTCCGCATGCCATCGCGTTCGATGGCTTCCGCTGGCACACTCGTGCTTTCTGCCTGCTGGACAACTGTTTCAAGGATTTCCTTCTCTCAAGAATCCTCGACACTCGCGGCATTCAACCATCCCCATGCGGCAGCGCCGCGGACGAGGATTGGGCCGAGCAGGTCGATCTGGTAATCGGACCTCATCCGGATCTATCCGATACGCAACGCAGGGTTGTTGAATTGGATTATGGGATGAGTGGCGGCAGTGCCAAGATAACTGTACGGCGGGCGCTCCTGTATTACGCGCTGCGACGTCTCGGCCTCGATTCTCCGCCGGGCTCGCGAAAGCCGGAAGAACAACAAATTGTATTGCTGGCATCCAGCGCGGAAGTGCGCCGCGCTGAAACTGAAATGTGATGGGGGTGCTCTATGCTGGGGCTTAAACTACGCGGAGAATTTCTTGGCCGCCGCTTGCAGGGTACTGCGATTGAACTGTCCAACGACAGCAACACAGGCGCTACCCAAGTACCAGCCCAGAGCTTCCTGGAGATCACTTACCCCACCCTCGACCTACTGAAGGGCATTGACGCTGTGGGACCGGCGCAGGGACGGCCCGTCGTTGTGATCGGGGAGCGCGGCCTGGGTAAATCACACTTGATGGCCACCCTATACCACGCTGTGCACGATCCAGCTTCAACAAGGGCGTGGCTGAATAACTGGTCGGTCACCCTCAGCGATCCGAAGATCAGTTCGATACCACTCCGTGACGGTATGCTTGTGCTCGGTGAAAGCCTTCACCGTCACCGGTACAAATTCCTGTGGGACATGCTCTTTGAGCGCCACCCTCATGGCACCTACATCAAGGGAAAGTGGGAAGGCATGGGGTCCGCCAAGACCGACATCCCTTCAGATCAGCTTATTCTAGAGCTGTTGCGCCACACTCCGACCATGCTGTTGCTGGACGAGTTTCAAACTTGGTACGACAGCCTGACCAACACAAAGCAGTACCCTTGGAAGAACTGGGCGTTCAACTTCATCCAGATCCTTTCTGAAATTGCGAAGGAGCATCCAGAGCTTCTTGTCCTTGTCGTGTCCGTGCGAAACGGCACTAGCGACGCTTACCAGCAGATCCATCGGGTGAACCCGGTTCAGGTTGACTTTCGGGCGGGTGGCAGTCCTGACAGGATCCAAGTCGACCGCCGCAGAATGCTGCTGCATCGCTTGTTTGAGAACAGGCTTCAGATCACAGCGTCTGCGATCGAGAGCATCGTTGCGACACACGTCTCGGAGTTCATAAGGCTCACCAACGTGCCTGCCGCTGAGCAGGAGCGCAAGCAGCGCGATTTTCTCGATGCTTGGCCATTCGCGCCGCATCTCCTGCAACTACTCGAAGACCAAGTGTTGGTTGCAACTGATGCGCAGGAGACGCGAGACCTCATCCGCATTCTCGCAAACCTGTTCAAAAGCCGGGGGGATACGACCCCTGTCCTTACCTCTGCGGACTTCAAGCTCGACGATGATACTACTGGTATTGGTGCATTGCTTGACTCGGTCGCGAACCAACAGCACCGGTCCCTTCGGGACAAAGCGCTGCGAAATTTGACTTCTGTGGTCGAAGCCGTACCGGACCACACATCAAAAGCGCCCCACCTTCAGGAAATTGTCGGTGCTTTGTGGCTGCGGTCGATCGCCGTCGGCAACTTGGCTGGCGCTGACCCCGCGATCCTGCAGGCCGACATAACGAAAACCAATAAGGTGGACGACAACGCCTTCCAGGTTGAACTGGCAACCATAATCGAAAACAGCTTCAATATTCACCAGGACGGAACGCGGTTGGTCTTCAAAGAGGAAGAGAACCCGCAAGCCAAAGTCATGGCATCTGCCCGAAACGACAGGCTGTTCACTGACGGGGCAGATCTCGCCCAGCTCGCGAAGGAGGTTCGCTACGTCATCAGCGGAACCGAAGAGGTAGCGCGAAACTTCCGAGTGATCGCTTTGCCGCGCAGCTGGCAAACCGACCCGTGGACTGGTCTCGAGGAAAGTGAACACCCTGATCTATGGGACGACAGACTGCCTATCCTAGTTCTTCCCGAAGAACCCGACCGCTTGAATGAACGTCTTGGGCGTTGGGTCAAAGACCACATGCAAAAGCGCAGGAACACCGTGCGCTTCTTGCTGCCGCGCTCGGGCTTTACGAACGCATTCTACGACCGTGACCTGATCATCCTTGCGCGCGCAGAAATGAAAGCACGGGAGTGGGGCAACCAGAACGCTGAATATCGTAAACTTCACACAAAGTATCAAAGCGAACTGCGGGACATCTTGCGGAAGCGCTTCGACCGCTTTGCTGTGATGTACCGCTGGAACTTCTCTGATCCTTCAAAATGTGAGTTTCACGTTGAAGCCTTGCGAGAGCAAGGTTCAAAGATCCCCGACGCGATCGAGAATGCGTTGACGAACGATTTGTTCGTGCCGGAGGACTTCCAGGACCTTGTCCTTGATGCAGCGAACAGTAACAGCTCGGTTGGCAAGCTCTTGAAGGAGCTTCAGGAACCGCGACCCTCTGGCCAAGACTGCATCCCATGGCTTGGCGAAACTGCCATGAAGGAACGAATTGTCCGTCTGTGTGCCCGTGGAAAGATCGCGATTAACTTGCGGAGCATGGAGTACCTGCAGGCTCTCGCTGGGGAAGATGAAGATGCGGCTTGGAAACGTCTGAGACCAAAGTTGGCCTTCACTGGTCGTCAGCTGGATGAAGTTTTCCTTCTGCCCCCGTCTGCGGTTCCGTCGACTGGCGGCTCGACACCCGTGACACCTCCGACAACAGAACCTCCCACTGGTGGTCTCTTCGGCGGCGCCCCTCCGGCACCGACCCCTCCGGTTGGCGGGAACAATGGAGACCCGCCAGTCGCACCCGCCCCAGGTCCAACGTCCACACCGGGCGGGATCTTTGGAGGGGGGGCAGGAAGCGGTCGTACACCTTTCGCCAGCTCAGCAACCTCTCCTTTGAATCTTATCGGCAAAGTTGAGAGCTGGGGCATTGGGCCAGCAACGCCCGTCAAGGAAGTGACGATCAAGGTAACCGCAGCTACTGGCGCTCAGCTCAAGGAACTGCTCAAGAAGCTTCCTGACGGCATGACGTTCGAGCTTTCCTTGGACAAGGAGGGCAGCTGATGGCTTTGGATGCACAACAGTTGCTAGATCTGACCAAGTCTTCACCCGAAGAGGCTTGGCAGACCGTCATTGAACGCGCCTTGGAAGTCTGTGGCAGTCCGCTGAATGTCGCGAGTGCATTTGCAGAGGTCACAAGGCGCGACCGAGCTATCGGTGAGCTGGACCATTTCCTTTCGTCGGTGGCTTGGGATTTGTGGCGGGCCTTTGGGGATGTCGTCCCGCGGAACGCGGACAAGGTCAGCGAATGGTGGGGAAAACCATACAGCGCCAAAGCGGTGCTCGTTTTGGACGGCCTCAGCTTACGGGAACTGCCTTGGCTGATCGAGGAAGCGAAGGCGCGCGGCTTCGCGCTGCATACCACAACGGCTTACGCGGCCGAGATACCCAGTGAAACAAACGCCTTTGCCAAGGCGCTCGGGTTGAACAGCCGCAGTCAGCTGCAGAACAACGGCGGCGGCCTGCTTCACCGCCTCGCGCCTGCGAGGACCGAGTGTATCGATATGCCTTGGAAAGACTGTGCCGGGCTGATCGACGCCTCACCCAACTGGCTATTCTGGCACCAATGGCCTGACACAAAACTGCACGATGGCGCCGGTGCCGGCCAAGGTCTGGACGTGCTCACACGGGACATCGCGGCGCAGCTGACCAGCGATGATTTCTGGTCGTTCGTGGAGCGGCTGGCGACCGGTCGCCGCTTGGTGATCACCTCCGACCACGGCTATGCCGCAACTGGCTTGTTCTTCGACGCGGCCGACGAACAGGGCACCTTCCTGAAGAACGCCCTCAAGAGCGGCCGCCTCGCAGCTGGCGACCACGACCCGGGCCCGTTCGTTCCCCCGGTCGCGCTGCAGGCTGACAGCCCGCACGGCAAGCACCTGCTCGCCCTCGGCCGCTGGAAATGGAAAAGCCAAGGCGGCTATCCCACCCTCGCACATGGCGGCCTGTCCCTGCTCGAGATGCTCTGCCCGTTTGTTGAATTGACGAAGTAAGGAATTAACGCCCATGGCGACTAAGAAAGAACAGATTGCCCTAGAGGTCGCGCGTGCGGTAGGTGCCGGCAAAGCCGTCGCCATGGAGACCGTAGATTTCAGCGATCCGAACCGGCCCAAGACATGCCTTGAGGTTGATTTCCCGATCCTGCCCGTGAACCAGGTCGCGGTGATCGAAGGCAACGCGGGCAAACCGATCTATCAGATGTCGAAATGGTGGGCGCGGCGGCGGTCCAGCGTGTTCCGCTCGATGCTGATCGCAGCTGCCACGAAGGCGCCCGAGGATCCGTCCCTCGCGGCCAAGCTGGTCTGGGACAACTACTACGCCAACCACCAGAAGAAGGGCGCCTTCAAGCACCTCAAGGTCGCGGACATCTTCATGGGCGGCGGTACGACGCTCGTCGAGGGATCGCGCCTCGGCATGCAGATGTCGGGAAACGACCTTAACCCGGTGGCGTGGTTCGTGGTCAAGCAGGAGCTTGCAAATGTTGACCACGACGAAGTGAACGCCCTGTTGGCCGAGATCGAGGCCGAGGTGAAACCCCAAGTCATGCCCTTCTACTGTTGCGACGGCCTGAGCGGCGAGAAGGGTACATGGACGCACAAGCCCACGGGCCAGATGATGGGGGAGGACTTTGATCCGCTGTCCCTCAAGCCAGAGGAGCGGAAGGACTACAGCTACGAAGGGCCCGAGATCATCTACACCTTCTGGGCCAAGCACGGCCCCTGCCATGTGACGGGCTGCGGCCACCGTACGCCGATCATGACAAACCCGGTCATGGCGGTGAAGACTCTGACGGTGAAACACTGGCCGCACAAGTGCCGATCGTGCAGCGAGCGCTTTGACATCGAAGAGGCCGAGGCGCGTATGGCGCCGGACGTCCCGCTCTTTGTGGCGCCGGAAGAGAAGCCCTACTCGATCCTCGATCCGAAGGGCCGTGTGATCTGCCCGCATTGCGGTCACACTGAAATGGTGAAGCTGGACAACGGAAAGACCAAGAAGGTCGAGCTTTCGCTCCTGGTGCATCCTGAGTGGCTTGCGGGCAGTCCCGGAAAAGCGCCCGACGGCGGCATTTATGGAGGATCTGCGCAGGATGATGCGAGAACAACAGCTGCTTGGAATATGGAGCGTGCTGCTCACATTCGACTTCTAGAAGTCCGCGGCAAGCTGCCAGAGGCCGTTACGTGTCCAGAAACCAGAATCTCCTTCGCCACAGGAAAAGAAGGCGGCACAGTGCCGAAAAAGTCCAACTTTGCCTGCGGGAGCTGCGGGGCGGTCCAAGACACGCTTTCTTCGATTAGGCAGAGCAAAAAGACTGGACCGATTGCTGGGTATGCGATCCAAGCGTTCGACAAGCGTCTGTCTGAAATTGGCAATTCATACGGACCCAGATATTTCAAGGCATTCGATAGCAACCTTGCTCGTCAATTCAATGCAGCTTGCGACGAGTGGGAAGAAAGAAAGAACAAGGATTTGGCGGGGTTTTGGCCTCGTGAGGAAGTGCCATTCGGCTTCATGACCGCTCTGAACAATGGCGACATCAGAAAAGGTCACCAGATTACCCATTGGTCGCACATGTTTAACCCGCGTCAGCTTTTGACACACGCAATTCTCCTGAAGTTCTTGAAAGAAAAAATTAACAGCTCCGAATATTCTAGAATTACTGTAGAGTTCGTGATTGGAGCATTTCTTCAATTTGTAAGAAATCAGTCAATGATGTCCTTTTGGCATATCCAGAATGACACGCTAGCGCCCGCGCTTTCGAATAGCAACTTCCACCCAAAAGCAACAATGATCGAAGTGGGATCCTTTGCGCCTATGGGCTATGGGCCTTGGGGCTCCACTATTGGGGCCATTCACCGAAGCATGGATTTCTTTCGAGAACCTTGGGAGCTTGTCGCCCGAGATAATCTGGAGAGGAGCGGCATTTCAATTGCCGAAGAGATATCCGGGCGAAGCGAGAAAGTTGGCACAGGCGACCGAATCCTTGGTGATCAGGTTCATATATTCTGTTCATCATCCACGGATTTAGCACACATTCAAAGCTCAAGCTTGGACCTAGTGATTACTGATCCGCCATTTGGAGGGCTCCTTCACTACTCTGAACTGTCCGATTTTTTCTATGTATGGCTTCGCCTTATTTTGGGTGACACGTATCCAGACGTTTTCTCATCAGAAATGACTCCTAAGGCGCTGGAAGTTGTCGCCAACAAAGCAAGGGAGCCAGAGGATCCTGATGGATTCTACCAGCGCCTCCTTACTACGTGCTGGAGGGAGGCTCACAGGACATTGAAGCCTGGCGGCCTTCTATCTTTCACATTCCACCACAGCGCTGACGAACCGTGGGTGGCTGTTCTAGAGTCGCTATTTGAGGCTGGCTTCTATCTCGAGGCCGCATACCCAATTCGGTCAGATGAGACCCGTGGCGAAGGCTCAAAGCCGGGTACATTTGGCTCTCAGAAAATAGAGTATGACATAATCCATGTCTGTAGAAAGCGAACTGATGAACCTCAACCCGTAAGTTGGGCTCGAATGAGGAGGGAGGTGCTCGAGGATGTTAGGCAGCTCCAGGGCCTCCTTGAAAACCATGCCCGCCGTGGTCTGCCGGAAGCGGATATTCAGGTCATCCGGCGCGGAAAGGCGCTCGAGTATTTCTCGCAGCACTACGGGAAGGTCTTTGTAGACGAAGGTCGGCCGATCTCGGTGAAGGATGCGCTCGTCGGCATCAACCAGCTAATCGATGAAGACGCCAACAAGGCCTCCGAGCCGCCGCCGGTAACCGCAGAACCGATCACCCGCCAGTTCCTGCGCATCTTCGACGGGAAGACCGAGCTCGCCCGCGACCAGATGCAGAAGATGCTGCGCGGCTCTGGCATCGCCCCGGACGAATTCGAAACGCGGGGCTGGTGCCACGAGGACAAGAAGGTCTTCCACCTTGTCGACCCGCTGGCCTTTGCCCGCGATTGGCAGGGCAAGCATCGGCGGAAGCTGACGGCCGACCTCGACCAGGCCCTTGTCATGGTGGGTGCCTGCTATGACGGCAGCGGCATCAACGCGTCGGACACGCTGAAGAACGAGAACTTCAAGCCGCATCCGGCACTGAAAAGCCTACTCGAATGGCTGAGCAAGCGGGGACAGACCCAAACGATGCGCAATGCCGCGTCGCGGGCGCTGACGATCTACAACAACTGGGCCACAAGCAACAAAGACCAGGTGCGCCAGCTGTCGCTGTTCCAGGAGGACTGAGCATGAAGCAGCTTCTCGACAGCGTCTGGCAGCGGCGCGGCGTCAGCTGGATCTGGGAGAACGACGCATTCTCATCTATCGCCAAAGCTGGCGAGGTGTTCAGCTTGCGAGAAATGATCCGTGCTTCGAGGAACTGGCCGGATGACTTGCCCAGCAATGCCAGCAACACCTTGGTCGTTGCAGGTCTTGACGCCTGTCTCGACCTGATGACGCCAACCGATGCGGAGGCGTGGTTGGGCAACGAGCTGAAATCGACGATCTTGTCTTTCCAGGACGCATATTCCGGCGAAGCTGCACTCGTTTTTTGGCTACCTAATGGCCATAGACGGATTCATGTTGACCTTGCCACGGATGCTGTCCGCTGGCGCTGTGCCGCACCCTATTCCGATGAACAGATCGAGTTTGGTCGGGTGCTATGGGGGGAAGCTCGCCAATATCCGCAGGAGATCCTCCTCGCGCACGGTGGCAAGCCTGCCGGGCTCTTCCACCTCCGGATCACTTAATGATGGCGGCCGAGACCACCTACAGCCCGGGTGAGCGGATCACCCACAGTGACCACGGCGCAGGTGTCGTGCTTGAGACGCCGCGTGAAGGCTATCTTCGAGCGTTCTTCAGCGGCGGCGAGCGCCGAGTACCGCTTGGCAGCATCAAGAAGGAACGATCAAGGACCGAGCGCATCCTCAGTTCCGTTAAGGGGTCTGCTGAAAGGGCAAGGACTGTCTGGCTGTCTTACGAAGCCCATGCCCTACCCATAATGGAGAGTGCATCAGCGCTGACATCTGCGCGGATCGACTTGCTGCCCCATCAGGTTGTTCTGACCCACAGGATCGCGACAGCGTCGCCTCGCCGGTTCCTAATCGCTGATGAGGTTGGGCTGGGAAAGACCATTGAGACGGCTTTGATCTTGCGAGAGCTCGCCAGTCGGGGTGAGCTGAACCGTGCCTTGATGATCGTTCCGGCCGGACTCGTGAACAACTGGCATCGAGAATTGAACGAAGTATTCAATCTCGATTTCGAGGTCTTCGGTTCAGAGGGCGACATCACAGATCGGAAGACAAACGCTTTTGCAAAACATGACCGGCTGATCGCCAGCATTGATACCCTAAAGCGCCCGGCACGCATCAAGCGCCTGTTGGATGCGCCACGCTGGGACCTGGTGGTTTTCGACGAAGCGCATCACGTCACCGCACACCGTATCGGCGGCAAGGTGCGAAAGACTGAGAACTATAAGCTTGGCGAAGCGTTGAAAGGCCATGCACGCGACCTGCTTCTGCTTTCAGCAACCCCGCATCAAGGAAATCACTTCCAGTTTTGGATGCTGATCCAACTGCTGAACCCAACACTCTTCAGCAGCCCAGAAGACATGCTGGAGAACCGGCATCGTCTGAACACGGTGATGTTCCGCCGGACAAAAGCTGACGCGTGCAAGCCTGATGGCGAACCGCTGTTTGCCCGTCGCTGGGTACACACGGAGTCATTCCTGATGAGCGAGGAAGAACGGGGTTTCTACGAAAAACTGCGTGAATACCTCGAGGACGGCTTTGACCTGGCTAAGCGCAAAGGCAATCAAGGCCGCGCCCTCGGCTTCCTCATGGCAATCTTTCAGAAAATTGCAGCATCCAGTTTCGCGGCAGTTCGACGAACTTTGAAACGCCGGATGCTCATGTTGACCTTGTATGAAGCGCTGCTGAGAGATCGCGAACTCGACATCGAGGGACGCGAGCGCCTTTACGATGAAGCCCGAGAATTGATTCATATTGAATGGGGTCTGGGCAGAGATCCAATTTCGAGAAGCGAAGTCGACAGGGTGATGGCAGACCTGAAACATCGCCTAGCCAAAAAGCTTGACGAGGACGAGCTGGAGTTGGCGTCTGATCCTTACGGCAGCGAATTCGTGTCTTCGCATCTGGAAGATCTGGCATCCGCAGCGATTGACTTGCACCTTCCCGAAGAGCGTCTTCGAATTGCGGACTTGCTCAACAGTTTCCCAGCTCAGCGCGAAACCAAGGCTCAAAAGCTAATCGACGGCTTGGGTGTGCTCTGGCGACAAAACCCCAATGAAAAGATCGTGATTTTTGCCACGTATCTTGGCACTGTCGATCTGATCGCAAAGGAAATTGAAGCGGTTTATCCAGGTCAAGGGGTGGCTGTGTTGCGAGGAGGCGACCACGGCGCAAAGGTTGCAGCGGAGCGCCGATTCAAGCAAAAGGATGGGCCGAGGGTCCTCGTTTGCACAGCAGCCGGCCGAGAAGGGATAAATCTTCAGTTTGCGCGTATCCTGTTCAATTTCGACCTGCCCTGGAATCCGATGGATATGGAGCAAAGAATTGGACGCATCCATCGTTACGGTCAAAACCACACGGCACAAGTCTACAATCTTGTTCTTTCTGATACGATTGAAGGCAGGATTTTCCTGTTGTTAGACGACAAGCTTACGGAGATTGCCCGCACCCTTGGCAAAGTCGACGATCAAGGGAATGTCGCCGAAGATCTCCGGTCACAGATCCTTGGACAGCTTTCGGAGCGCCTAAACTATGATCGTCTGTATCAAGAAGCGCTTGGTGATCCAGAACTGAAGCGGACAGCGGTTGAACTTGAGGCAGCGCTATCGAATGCCCGTGAGGCACGCGAAGTTGTGTTTGACCTTTTCCAAGACCTGGATGGTTTCAGCTTGGACGACTATAGGCCATTCTCGGATGTTTCTTCCGGTATGGGGCGTCTGGTTGAGTTCCTGTCCTCAGCAGTAAGCGATCAGAATTTGCGAGTGGTCAAGATTGATGATCGAACTGTCGATCTAATCAGCTCCGAAGGCAGCTTGAGAAAAAGGTTTACACTCGACCGAGATACTGCCACTGAAAATGACAAATGCGATCTAATGGGACTTGATCACCCGTTGCTCCAGGAAGAGCTGGGTCGATGGCGCAGCGTTGCTCCCGAGTCCTTGGGCGTCGCCCTTGAAGGCAGCGGTTATGGGCCAGCAGTCCTTACTATCTGGATGATCGAAACGTCAAATAGCGCTGGGGAGCACAGGTCCACAATCCAAGCAATCGCCTTGAATCTTGAAGGCAACAGATTACCGGCAGCTGAACGTCAATTGGAAATTGTGCTCCGATCAAATCCAACTGGCGCAATGCTTTCGGCTGAAAAGAGGATTGATTTGTTTGCTCAGCATGTGGAACCGACTTTACAGCGGGAGCTGAAGCACAAAGGTGCCGCTGCGGGTGAAGGTAGCTATTCGGCTGAGTTGATTGGGTACATCGAGCTCGTTTCATAGCGCTGATTGCAAAGTGTTCGGCAATGTTTACCCACCGAGCTTGCAGGATTATTTCTGACACACCCGCGCTTGGTCGCGCAAAACCGCATAGTCACCAAGCATGCGGGCGATGACGGCGCCTTCTGGCAACGCCTCGACCTCGTTGGCCGCGCGCGCCTGCTCGGCGCCGGTGTACTCGACTACGGGCGGACAGGGAGATTGGGTGTCAGAACCGACCATCTCGCAGCCGGTCAGCCAGAGCATCGCGATCAGGAGGGCGGCGGGAGGCGGCGTCGAGCATCTGGCGGTGGATGGCATCGTTTCTCTCTCGGGCATCAAGGCGTTCGGCCGTATGCCTCCGGCGGGGGCCGTCTTTCTGTGATGGCTAAATGAGTTGTAGGTGGTGTCCTTATGGACGACCACGAGTACACCAGCCGTATTGAAGTTCTTCGCGTTGTTGACACGGGGCGCCGTCGTCGATGGACCGATGAAGAGAAGCTGCGCATTGTCGCGGAGAGCCATTGTGCGGGCGCAAATCTTTCAGACGTGGCGCGTCGTCACGAGATTTCGCGGGCGCAGCTTTACGAGTGGCGTTACCGGCACAGGCTTGGGCTGCTTGTCGGGGGGCCTTCATCGTTTACGCAACTGACTTGCACGCCTGAGCGCGACCATGCGGAGGAGCCCCCTGTTTTCGGCATGACCGTTGGAACTGCGGCACCTGCTGCGCTGACGGTGGAGCTTGGAGGCCGCTACCGTGTGACCATTCCGTCCGACTTCGACATGGAGGCCGCCGCGCGGTTGCTTAACGGCCTGAAGGTGACGAGATGATTGCCTTCCCGGCGGGGGTGAAGGTCTGGATCGCCGGTGGCGTGACGGACATGCGGTGCGGGATGAACAGCTTGGCGCTGAAGGTTCAGCAGGGGCTCGGGCGCGATCCGCATGGCGGCGAGATTTTCTGCTTCCGTGGGCGCCAGGGCGATCTCATCAAGGTGCTGTGGCACGACGGGGTCGGCATGTCGCTGTATCTGAAGCGGCTCGAGGCGGGGAAGTTCATCTGGCCGGTGAGCCAGAGCGGGGCGGCTGTTTCGGTCTCGGCAGCGCAGCTCGGCTACCTTCTGGAAGGGATCGACTGGCGCAATCCGCGCTGGACCCAAAGGCCGGCTTCGGCTGGATAGTTCTGCATAAATCTCCTTGTTTTATTGGACTTTTCGTACGGCTTCCGGTAGGTTTCCGGCATGCTGGAGATCACCCCGGATATCGCTGAACTGCGTGCCGCCCTCGCTGCAGCAGAGGCTCGCGCGAGGGCTGCGGAAGAGGCCCTGGCAGCAAGCAAATCCGAGCTTGCGGACGCAAAGGCCGTCGTTTCCGCCTCTGATGCGATGATCCGGCATTTGCAGCTCCAGATCGCCAAACTCCGCCGTGATCAGTTCGGCCACAGCGCCGAACGCCATGCCCGGCTGATCGAACAACTCGAGATGCAGCTCGAGGATCTGGAGACCGACCTTGGGCAGGATCGGGCAAAGACGGATGCCGCCGTGTCGAAGACCACCGTTGCGGCTTTCGAACGTCGCCGGCCCGCTCGCAAGCCGTTTCCGGATCATCTGCCGCGCGAGCGCGTGGTGGTCGAAGCCCCGACCTCCTGCACCTGTTGCGGATCGGGGCGCATCGTGAAGATGGGGGAAGACATCACCGAGACGCTGGAGGTCATTCCCCGGCAGTGGAAGGTGATCCAGACCGTCCGCGAGAAGTTCACCTGTCGGGAGTGCGAGAAGATCAGCCAGCCACCAGCCCCTTTCCACCCCACGCCCCGCGGATGGGCGGGTCCCAACCTGCTGGCCATGGTGCTCTTCGAGAAGTTCGGGCAGCACCAGCCCCTGAACCGGCAAGCGGAGCGTTATGCCAAGGAGGGCGTCGAGATCAGCCTTTCCACTCTGGCCGACCAGGTTGGCGCTTGTGCCATGGCGTTACAGCCGATCCACGATCTGATCCGCGCCCATGTTCTCGGCGCCGAACGATTGCACGCTGATGACACGACCGTGCCGCTTATGGCCAAGGGTGGGACGCAGACAGCCCGGCTCTGGACCTATCTGCGCGACGACCGCCCCTTTGCAGGCGGGGCACCACCGGCGGCGCTTTATTCCTTCTCGACCGACCGAAGGATGGAGCATCCGACCCGGCATCTGGCGGGCTGGACCGGCATCCTGCAAGCCGACGCCTATGGCGGATACAACGGCGTTTACGATGCAGCCCGCAAACCCGCGCCGGTGCTGAGCGCGCTCTGCTGGAGCCACGCCCGGCGGAAGTTCTTCGAACTGGCCGACATCAAGGCCACCGCCAAGAAGGGCAGATCGGTCGCCGAAGAGATCTCGCCCATCGCGCTGGAAGCCGTCAAACGCATCGACGCCATCTTCGATGTCGAACGCGAGATCACCGGCCTGACCGCCGAGGTCCGCCATGACGCCCGTCAGCGCCTCGTGCGCCCGATGGTCGAGGACTTGCATGACTGGATGCGGGCTGAGCGCGCCCGGATGTCGAAGCACAACCCCGTCGCCAAGGCCATCAACTACATGTTCGAGGAAGAGGGCCGCTGGGACGCCTTCACCCGCTTTCTCGACGACGGCCGCATCTGCCTGACGAACAACGCAGCCGAACGAGCCCTGCGCGGGATCGCCCTTGGCCGGAAGGCATGGCTCTTCGCCGGTTCGCCCCGCGGCGGCGAACGCGCCGCATTCATGTATTCCCTCATCGTCACCGCCAAGATGAACGACGTCGACCCTCAGGCCTGGCTCGCAGATGTTCTTGCAAGACTGCCGGACATGACCCTCTCACGCTTGCCGGAACTCCTTCCCTGGAACTGGCAGCGCGGTCTGATCGTCAAAGCCGCATAACCGCGGCCTACGCCGGATGGTTACGTTCGGCCGCGCGCCCGGCGTGTTCACCGGCGCGCCGCAGGTTCAGGAAGAAGAGCAGGATCGCTGCGGCGGTGAGGGCTGGGCCCAGCACTTTTCGCGCCGGGCCATGGGTCAGAAACCAGCCGATCACCGCTGGCCCCGGTTCCAGTCGTCGAGCCGCGCGTGGATGGTGACTGCGATGCCGATCACGGCGATGGCGATAAGCACCCATCGCAGCGTGTCGAGATAAGGCACCAGCGGCTGGATCGTGGACTGGGTCTCGATGAGGACGTCCTGCAGCACCTCCACCCCGGCCGCGCCAACGGTGGCTGCACCGGCCGCCCCACCGCCGCGGAGCGTCCGGCTCTCCGACAGGACCTCGCGCGCAGGCGGCAGTTCCGGTGCAAACGGTACCGGCCGCACTGGGAAAGGATCGCCCCAGGACCGGGCGGGCCCGAGGTCGATGTGCATGAAGCCCGAGCGGGGGTAATAGCCGAAGCCGAGGAACCCGACCCCCCGCGCCGCCGCCTCGAAAGCGACCGGATCGTGGTTCGCCATGGCAATGTCGAAGGCGGTGCCCTGCATGTGCTTCGAGGCGGGGGCGCCGCCGACAGCGCGGTTGTGTTCCGGGCTGCGATAGGCGGATCGGACGATCATCGGCTTGCGCAGCCGGTCGCGCAGGGCCTGCAGCTTGTCCATCGCCTCGGTGTTGATCCTGATCGCGCCGGTGCCGCGGCAGGCGATTTCGGCGGGCGAGAAGCTGGGCCACCGCCACGCCTTCTCGGGAACGTCGCGCCAGGTGGGGAAAGACAGGGTCGGCATGGTGGGGTCCTCCAAATGGAAAAACCCGCCGAGGGGCGGGGCGGGGTGGTCGTGTTGATGTTGAAATCGGTAGCGCTTTCCCGTCAGGGCGCGCTGCCGAAGATCTTCAGCTTCAGCGCAATCCCGGCCAGCAGCGCCAGGATCACACCGGTGGTGATGAGGTGGACCGCGCTCTGGACGGCCGTGCGGCGGACGAAGCGGATGGCATCGAGCAGTGCGCGGAGGTCGCGGATATCGAGGGCGGCTTCCTTGCCATCGAGGCCGACATCGGCCAGCGCGCGCTTCGCCCCCTCTTCGGCTGCCCGCGCGAGGAGTTCCTCGAATTCGGCATCCGGCATGCGGACATGGCCTTCTCCGGAACGGCGCGGGCTCATGCGGAGAGGATCCCGACTTCGGCAGGCAGGGTCACACTTGTCCAAGCGCTGCCGTCGGTGGGGTTCAGCGCCCAGGTGGAATAGACACCTCGCGGCGCAAGAGACGGTACGGTGATCGGGGCCGCATCATGATTGACCCCGCCCATGCGCAGGAAACCAGCCACCGCCTGCGGCCCCGCCGTCCCTGCCTGTGCGACCTGCTTCACATGCACGCCCGCGATGGCAGCGACCGCCGCGGGCCCGGTTGGCCCGGTCAGCGAGAAGGAGAGCCGCTGCCCCGCCGCGTTGCTGGAAACCCGCGTGCCTACATCCTCGTCCTTCAGGGCATCGATGCTGCCCGCCATCTGGCTGAAGGTCGCGATGGCATTGGGTGTGCGTCGCACGAAGCGCCGCCCGATGGTTGGCACCCCATCCAGCACCGCGAAATGCGCATAGTACCAGGTGCGCGTCGTGCTGGTGCCGTGCAGACCGGTGTTGGCAAAGACGATCTGCACCGGCTTGCCCTTGCCTTGCGTGTTGGCGGCCGTGGCAGAACTCTGCAGCACGCCATCGACGTAGAAGTCGATGGTGATGCTCGTTCCGACCGAAACCCGCACGTCGATCCACTGCGGTTGGCCGTTGGACGCGGTGTAGCTGGACCCACCCTGGACAGTTGTGTCCCCCCTGGCGATGGCATGGTATCGCTTGGTGCTGGACAGGGGCTGGACCTGCGCGATGCGGACCTGGCTGGCGTCATAGATGTCGAGGAAGTTCGCCGTCGCCTCTGTGATGTTCTCGGAGTCGGCGTTGGGTGGCACATAGCGAAAGCCCAGCCAAAGATCGCCCACGGGCGGCGTGAATGCGACCGAAAAAGGGGCCGCATATGTGCGCGATCCGATGAAGCGAACACCATTGATGTCGAGGTTGGCGTCGAAGCCGCCAGCGACGGTACTGAGCATCCCGGCGATGCCCGAGACGTCGGTCGGCTGGTGGCCGAGATGCAGGATGTAGCTCATGGCAGTTCCACTTCGATGTAGAGGTTGGCTTGGGTCCAGGTGGCACCGCGACCTCCACCGTGCTCCAGGAAAAGCGCGGCATCAGCGGCGGTGAGATGCGGCCCGCCGCCCCGGCTGATCCACAAGGACGCGCCCGCGACGCTGAGGCCGCCGCCCCAGCCGATCTCGAGAAAGGTAGCGGCTTCGAAGAAGCGCAGATCGGGATCGAGATATCCGAGTGCCGTCACGCCCGGGGGCACGGGGTAGCTGAACTGGGAGGGCAGCGAGCGGATCGTGCCGCCGTCGCCGGGGTTCCGTCCCTGCACTTGCGGGTAAAAGGCGGGGCTTCCGCCTGCGGTCCAGGTCGCGACACCGCTGACGGGATCGTCGCGCCAGATACCGTTCTTGCCGATCCAGAGGCCTCCGAGGGCGGGATCGAGGACGAACATCAGCACATCGCCCGCGCCGAAGGTGGGGAGACCCGTCAGGCGCTGTTCGGCCGTCGCAGTCGGGGAGGACCAGAGCGCCCCGGTGCCGCGCCAGCCGATCGAGCCTAGCGTGATCGGGTTGAGGCCGACGTTGAACTCCTCGCGCTGCGCGGCCGCGACGACGCCCATGTAGCCGTCGAAGGTTGCGGCACCCGGGGCGCAAAGGACCTCCCAATAGCGCCGCCCGTCTGTCGGCAGGATCGCCTTGGCGGTCGGCACCCAGCGCATGTAGTTGGTGCCGCCCGAGATGTTCACGGCGGTCTGATTGCCGTCGGATAGGGTGTAGCCCGGAGGGCGTCGGGTGCTGTCGAGCTGCCAGACCGCGCCGATATCGACTGGGGGTGCGGCATCCCCACCTTGGGCGAGGATGGCGCCGCGCATCATCAGAAGGCTCATGCGACGGCTCCTGCCAGCGCACCCTGGATGATCCATGCATCCGCCCCGCGCTTCACGAGAGCGGCCCCCGACCATTGGCCATCGAGGGCGACCGATCCACCGACTACGCCATTGAGCGACACTCCTGTTGCGGCCAGGACGGTCGCGACCCCAGCACCGACCTGTGTCACGTTGATCAGCGCACCGATCTCGAAGGGAACGGTGGTCTCGGGTGGAATGGTCACCGTGACAGCCGAGGAACCTGTGGTCTCGAGGATGCTGCCAAGATCGACGGCTTCCAACGTGTGGCTGATGGCAGTCAGGGTGCGGATCCGCACGATGCCTGGGCGCGGCACCTCGACCCATGCCCCGGCCGTGAAGCGCACATGCCGCGCCTCATCGGCGATCCAGACCTGCCAGCCCTCCTGCGGGGTCAGGTAGACCCAAGCCGCTGCCCCGGCGGGCGACTGGTCCCAGAGCGCCAGCGCATTGGCATTGGTCCCGGCTGCGGCAGGCACGATCAGCATCTGGCCCGCGCTGCCGGTGGTGGGCAGCGGCGTGGTGCGGGATGTGACGCGGGCCTGCACAAGGGCTGAAAGGCGGCGCAGGTCTTCGCTGAGGCTGGTACCCCAGTTGCGCTGGCCGGGATCGTAGAAGGCGCGCAGCCCCAATCCCGGCATGATCCGTTCCGGCATGCTCGTCCTCGTTCATGATGTTGGTGGGTTTGATGGCCGGGATGGCTAGGGTCAGGTGCCCCAGAGGAAACCCCAGCCGCGGTCCCATCCGGCAGCGAAGGGCGCCGTCAGCCGAAACCAGCGCGCCTCGCGATCGGTGACCCAGCTGCCCTCGACCAGACGCCGGGACCGCACGGCCAATTCGATCTCGGCCGTGCGATCCGGGGCGCCCAACTCGGGAATGGCTTCGGGTGCGAGGGTCCAGCTGGCAGCGGTCCCTGCATCGATCAGCACGCCCGCAGGCAAGATGGCGGCACCCGTGTCCGGATCCACCCAGCGCACTTCGATGATGTAGCCGACACCCGGTTCGGGGCCGATCGACGCGCCTGTGTGGTCGACGATCACGGGGCTGGTCTGGGTCAACCGGTCACGATGGGTCCAGGTCAGGGCGAGTGAGCCAGTGACTAGCGCATCGAGATTCGGGGCGAAGCTGCCGTTCCCTTGCACACGCCCGGGCGGCAGGGGCCGGATGGCACGACGGTCGAGCGTCACGCTGTCCTCGGGGGCCAGCGCGAAGGCCAGTGTGCCGCGCCCGGTCTCGGGGAGAAGCCGTGCCGCCAGCGTCTCACCCGCGGCCCAAGCATCCTCGGTGATCCGCGCCACCTCGTCGAAGAAGATGACCGCCGTGCCCGAGGCATGCGCGCGCGGGACGGTGTCGAGGCATCCCCGTCCGACGGTGATCGTGGTCGACGTGATCCCATCGACGCGGACCAGCTCGCCGCCGATGCTGGCCAGTGTGCCAATCTCGACCTCGCCGATGTCGCGCCAGGCGGTCACCGGGATCACACGCGCCTCCGGGCTTTCGATCACATCGGCGGCCAGCAGCGCCGTTGGCGCGAAGGCGACCACGCCCTCCTGCGCGGGTCCGGTGCCGGGGTCGATCCAGAGCTGGGCAGCCAGCGCATCGGCGCTGGGGCGTTCGCCGGTCGCAACCAGCGCGCCTGCATCTGGATCCTCGGCGAGGCGGCGGTCGGCCTCGCTGTGGCCAAGCTCACGGACGAGAAGCCAGTATGGGGCTTCCTCGACCATGCGCCGCGCGAGGGCTCTTGGCGGGGCGGCGACACCGGTGCCGGTCGGCATGCGGCCGCCCGCGATAGCGGTGGCGCCCAGCGCGAAGACATCCTCGGCGATCTTGAGCCGGATGCCATTGTCGCGGCCGTCGCCCTGGCCGATCTCGGAGATGCGCACCACCAAGTCATCAAGACCCAGCCGCGTCGAACGCAGACGGATCACATCGCCGGGCCCGAGGTCCGCTCCCTCGCGGTTGACGACGATCTCACCGGTCAGGAGCGGCGCCGACAGCGCGCGCAGGTCACGCTCAGCCACACGCACGGCGAGCCCCTGGTAGCGGATGCCGGGATAGTCGAGCGTGGTGGCCAGCACCTCGCCCATGGCCTGTACACGGGCCGTGTCGGTCACGCTGACCGCGCCGGTGTCGTCGGTCCAGGCATCTGTGAAACGTACTGTCACTGAGTTCACCAGATCGGATGGTGATCGGCGGCCGAGGCGGCCCCAGTCGACGACATTCGTCTCATCGAACAGCGGCAGCGATGTGGCGGCGTAATCCGCCCGGATCAGCTTCAGCTCCCAGAGCCCGGTGCGCCGGTCGATGAAGAGCGTGGCGTCGATATGGTCGAGGACGCTGGCGATGAACTCCTCGATGGACGAGTCCTGCTGCCAGATCAGCGACAGGCCGAAGCCCTCGGTATAGAGCGCATCCGCAGCGGCCGTGAAACTCGCCCCGATCTCGACCGAGGAATAGCCAAGGCCCCAGTCGCGGTTGGTCAGGCATTCCCGGATGATATGGGCCGGGTTCATGTCCGGGCCGTTGCCGAAGGCGCCGCGCAGGGAGGCGACCAGCGCCTGGGGGTTGCCGGGCGGGATCACCGGCACGCCGTCCACGGGCGTGTTGTCGATGCGCCCGGTATAGGACGTGTCGGCCAGCGCGATGTTGAAGCCGAAGATGTCGGCAGGCGGCAGGGTGCGGATGATCGCGAGCGCCGCATCGACCGAGGAGACCGGTGCGGGATCGCCATCGGTCACGAAGATCACGATCCGGCGCTTCGATCCGCCGCCCGCAAAGAAGGCGCTGGCTTCCGCAAAGGCCGCGTTGAAGCTGGTGCCGCCGTTGGTGAAGTTCGAGAGCCCGAGCATCCAGGTCTCGAGCGCGGCATAGTCAGCAGGTCCCATGTTGCGGCGTTCGATCGATGCCGCAACGGCCACGTTCCAGAGAACGATGCGGATATCGTTCGGCCGGTCGGGGTCCACGCCCGCCGCGATCTCGCGGATGAGGGCCGCGACCCCTGCCTTCTGTGCCGACATCCGTGTGCCCGACATGGAGCCTGAGACGTCGAGGGCGATGTAGATCGCTGCATCCGAGATGTTGGCCTCGGGCACGATGGCCGCCTTCTCGGGATACCATTGCGCCGCCCCTGCCTCGCCGGTCAGCACGCGGGTCACGCGCACGGCCCAAGGCTTCAGATAGGGGTTGATGCCGAGATAGACTTGCCGCAGCACGAGGCTGCAGAGGCCGCGATAGGCGGGCACGTCCCCGCCCATGCGTGCGGCGAGATAGTCGTTCGCCCCCTGGCCCGGCCCGCCCATCAGCACATCGACATCGCCGCGGATGCCGCCCTCGCGGCTCTCTCCGCCGAAGAGGTCGGGCTTGTCCATCCGGATGCGCCCGCCACCGGCACCGGCACTGCTGGCGCCGGTGGTCGCCTCGAACACCTCGACAATCTGGGCGGCGAAGCTCAGGGCCTCCGGCAGGACAGTCCAGCGGGTGATGTTGGTCGCGGCGTCAAAGGTGACGGCTTGAAGGGTGATCGTCTGGCTCGACCCGTCGGCGAGGGCGAGGCGGTAGTCCTGCCCGATGCGCACGCCTGCCCGGGTGCCCGGGAAGCTGATGGTTGCGCCGCTGTCGCCTGCAAGTGCCACTGTGGCGGCCATGCCAGTGACCGTGCCGATGCACGTCTCGACCGCAGCGCCGCCGCCTCCGAAAGAACCCCCGCCAGTCGTGACAGACCAGGCAGTGCGGCGGTCGACAAGAATCTCGCGGATGGCATCGACCGGCCCATGGCAGAGGGCCAGGTGGACCCCAAGCGAATAGCGATAGCCGACGGTCTGGGCCTTGCTCCTACCGCCCATCGTCTGCCTCCCGCGCCGCCGTCTCTCGCAGTTCGGTCTGCAGGATCACCGGTTCGACCAGCGCATCGCCCGTGGCGCGCAAGGTGTCCGCCTCGATGCCGCTGTCCAGAAACGCCTGCCAGTCCAGCCCATGGCGCCGAAACCATGGCCTCACGCCTGCAAGGCAGTAGCGCGCCGCGCGCAGATCCTGAATCGTCACGCGGGTCACTTCTTGCCGCCTTTCTTCTTGATGGGATCGACCTTCAGATCGCCTGCCCAGACGACATTTGGGCCGGTGATCAGGACGGTGCCGAAGACGACCGGGATCGGACGCCCTTCCTCGGCCGTCGGCAGCGTGAAATCGTCGAGCCCCGCCGCCTGGGGCTTCTCGACCTTGGGCCGCGGGCTCAGCGCATAGGAAATCGCCGAGAGCACGAGCCCGAGGACGAGCCGTGCGATAAAGGTCCAGACCATTTGGGATACTCAGATGATGGAACTGCCGCCGAAGGGATTGCGGCCGGGGATCTCTGGGAAGCCGCCGAAGTTCGCGAGATTGCCGAACTTGTCCGCACAGGTGGAAGCGCGCAGGTCGCAGCCGGGGGCGAGGTCAGCTACCACCGGCAAAGGGTCACCGGTCTCGGGATCGACCTCGGGGGCTGCGAGGGCTGCCGCCAGTTCGGGCATCGGGCGCGACAGGGTCAGGGTCGTTCCGACATGGCCGGTGATGAAGCCAAGCTGCGCCCCAAAGCGCAGCACCCCGCCGCGGAACCAGCCATCAGGCTGTGCCGCCGCCTCCGGGATCGTCAGCGCGTTGCCCGCGACGGCCGTCACCGTCCCGGTTTGCCAGTGTAACCCGATGTCGAGCCCGCAGCTGCGGCCGTAGAGAGCATGGCGGCAAAGCCGCTGGTATTTTGCACGCACCCCGGCCCGTCGCAGCGTGCTGAAAACGGATTCACAGTTCAGCAGGATCCGAACGCCCTCGACCTCGGCGCCCACCACGCGGCCCTTCCAGTGCGCGACCGTCTCGCCCAGCACCTGCTCATGGCCCCGGAAGATGGTCAGCGTCACCGGCGTATTGCCCAAGGGCGCGAGGAACCGTCGCGCAAAGGGGTGCGAGAGCGGCCAGGTCAATTCCAGCCGCCCGCGTTCGATCTCGCTCGTCTGCACCACATCGCCATGGGAGATGGCCGCGGCCTCCCATTCGATCGTCCCGCCTTCGCTGGCAGCGCTGGTCCAGTCCGTGGCCCGGCTGGTGAAGCGCCAGAGCTGATCGCCCTCGACGAACTGGTAGAGGTAGTAGGGGCGGCCCTCGGCGGTGGAGGACTCGATGGTGGTGTAGGTCATTCCGCAACCTCCACGACTGGCAGTGTCACCTCGCTCGCCACGGCCCCATGCCGGATCTCGATCCGATCCGCATCCGACCGCACCCGCGTCAGGGAATGCACCCTCGTGCCGATGGCCACCGGCTCGCCGAGGCTCGAAGACAGTGTCAGCCGATGATCCGCGCCATCCGCCCAAGCCGCGTTGATCGTCCGGAACCGGAACCCGCTCGGCATCTCGAGAAGGATCGCGCGCCCCACATAACCCGCCAGTTCCGCGACCGGCGACACGCGCATCAGCGTGGACCCGGAGGTCATGGCCGCGCGCAGTTGCAGCTCGCGCCCCCAAGTCGGCAGCCAAAAGCTGGTTTGCCTGCCGCGCAACGACCACAGCCAACAGCGCAACGCCCAACTTTCCGCCGCGCCTTGCGCCTTCAGGGTGATCGCCTCGCCCCTCTCAAACAGATCCCGCAGCGGTTCGACCACGACCGGCCCGAAACCGTTGTCGACGTATTCCACGGCGCGGCGCAGGCTGGCGGTGATCGGCGAACGGGTCAGGCTCGGGTCGGTCTGGACCGGACGGCCGAGATAGGTCGGCATGACCGGTGCGGACAGATCAGGAGCATCGCGCAGCAGGAAGGTGGCGGTGACCATCCCGTCATTCTGGCGACGGCGTACGATCTCGACAGGGGCCGAAGGAATTCCCGACCGCACCGGCGCAACGGTGATGCGCGCTGCAGCCACGGATGCTCCAGGCAGTTGCGTTGCCAGCGGTTCCGCCAGGATCAGCCGATCCGCCTCGATATCAGCGATCTCAGCAACCGATGCCTCCCGCCCGTCCACCGCAACGGCCACAGCATCCCCCGCCCGGAAATCCGCTACGCTGGTGTCGACCGCAATCTCGGTCGCCCCCTGCGCCACATCCCCGGTCGGCTGCACCGCCATGTGCCAGAGCGGCACCCGCCATTCCCCTGCAAACCCCGCCCGCACCAGTTCTGCCGCGCGCGCCATGCCCAGCGCGTCGAGCCGATGCTGGAGGGTGACGATCTCGCGCGGGCGGGAGCGCAGTGCGATGCGCTGTTCGCCTGCCTGCGACTGCAGCACATCCGTGCGCCATTCCAGAACCTCGGTGATCTCCTGCGCAGCCGGAAAAGGCCAGATGGGTTCAGGCATTGATGGCGCCCCGATTGCGACGGATCACGTTCAGGATCGCCCGTTCCCCCGAGGGCGTGGCGAGGTAATCGCCGACCACGGAGGGGTCGAGCACGTTGATGATGCGCGTCGACATGGATGCGGCTGCGGCGGCACCATCGCCGTTCATCTCGACGCCAAGCCTGCCGCCCTTGCCACGCCGCAGGGGCAGGATGGCTTCGGGCCCAGCCTCGCCCATCAGGCCCACGCCCTTGGCGAAGGGAAACACTGTCGGCCGGTTCACGACGCCACCCCGCGCGAAGGCGGTCAGTTCCGCTCCACCGGCAAAGACCCCACCCTTGGCAAAGCCGAAGAGGCTGCCGAAGAAGCCGCCACCACCCGAGAAGGCGTTGATCAGGGCGTTCTCGATCGGCTTGAAGGCGAGATCGATCAGCCGGGTGGCGAGGTTCTGCGCGATCCGCGAAATCGCCCCGGCGAATGTCTCCCAGGTGAACTCGCCCGAAGTCAGGGCTTCCTTGATCGGACCGGTGATGTCCTGCGCGAGGCCTTGGGCGATCTCGCGGGACTTCTCCTGCGCCTTGCGGACCGCCTCGGCCGTGGCCTCCCAGGCGTTCTTTGCGGCATCGGCCCCCTCACGCAGCGCGTTGCCCGCGCCGCGCCCCGAACTGCCTGCGGCTTCCGCAGCGTCGCCTGCCCCCTGAAGGGCGGTCCCGAGGCCGGTTGCCGCCGTTTCTGCATCCTCGAGCCCTGCCGCTGCCTCGGTGCCGGAGGCCGAGACGGCGTTCCGCAGGGCCGCGACGGACTGCAGGGGCGCGGTGGCGGCAGTCGCAACTTCACCCATCATGTCGCGCAGCCTTGCCGCTTCGCCCCGCGCCGCTTCGGCCGCCGCCGTCAGCCCCAGATCGGGCGGCGCGATGGGATCGCTGTTGAACGCGGCCTCGAACGCCGCACGCGCTTCCGCCCCGGCATTGGCCGCCGCCCCCTCAAACGGGTTCTCGATTCCGCCCAGTTCGATGGTGCCGATCAGCGGCACACGCTTCTCGATGCCCAGGACATCGAGACCGGCATTGATGCCTTCGAGGAAGCCGTCGATGCGCGCGGCCACACCATTCAGCATGGCCTCGACCCCGCCGATCAGCGCATTGGCCGCGCCATAGGCGAACTCTCCGATGGTGGCAGGCAGGGCCGACCAGAGCACCTTCACGGCCTCCATCGCCCCCTGAAACGTGTTCAGCGTGGCATTCCCGAACCCCACCACCGCCTCGAGGCCGGTCTGCAAGGCGGCGGTGATACCCGCGCTGATCTCGGCCCATCCCGCCAGGATCGAGAGACCGAGCGCCACCATGCCGAGCTTCATGCGGTCCCAGACCTCGCGGGCGAGATCACCGAGCAAGCCCAGCGCGGCCCCGACTCTGCCCGTGCCCTGGACCAGTCGCCCGAACTGGAAGATCAACTCGCCCGCGCCCACGATCAGCGCCCCGATGCCGGTGCGGATCAGCGCACCGCGCAGTACGACGAGGGCCGTCGCGAGGCCTCGCACGGAGAGGACCGCGGCCGCCAGACCTGCCACCCAGCGGCCTGCCATGATGCCCACGAAAGCCGCGGCATAGGACGCCATGCGCCCCAGGTTCTCACCCAGCGCATCGAGGGCCGTGCGCAGCGCGCCACCTTCGGAGGCCAGCGTCACGAAGGCCTCGGCGAGCCAGGTCACGGCAGGCGCGACAGCGACGGCGATCTGGTTGCGGATCCCGTCGAAGACCATGCCGAGACTGCCCAGTGCGATCTGGGTCTGGCGGAGCGAGGAGAGCGCCTCGCCGTCAAGGATCGCGCCAACCGAGCGGGCCTGATCGCCGAAACGCGTCATCTCGGCCCCGCCATCGCGCAGAAGCGGCAGGAGGCGTGTAGCATCCGATGCCATGGCCTCGAGATAGAAGGTCATCTCCTGCTGGCTGAGCCCAGCCTTCTCGAGCGAGGTCACATAGAGCTGCAGCGCTTCCGGCCCCGTGAGGCGGGCGAACTCTTCGGCCGTGACCCCTACACGCGGGGCAATCTGTTCGAAGAAGTCCTTCATCGGCCCGCCGCCGGTCTGCAGGAAATCCCCCACCCGGTCGTTCACGTCCTTCAAGATGTCGGCCAGCTTCTCCTGCTCGACCCCGACCGTGCGCGCCCCTGCCGCCCAGCGCTGGAAACTCTCGGGTGTGGCATTGGCCACTTGTGCGAACTGCCGGATCTGGTCGGCGCTCTGGGCCGCGTTGCGCACGATGATGCCAAGCCCCGCCGTGGCGGCGGAGGCGGCCGCAGCCATGGCGATCCCGGCCCGGCGTGCAAAGGCGGCAAGCCGGGTGTTCGCGGCCTCCATCTCACGAGAGAGGTGGCCGAAGCCGCGCGTCCCGGCCTCGCCGATCCCCTCCAGTTCGGCGCGAACCTGGCGGCCGCCCACGGCCGCGAGGCGGACAGAGACCCGTTTCTCAGCCATCACGGCGACCTTCTCTCTCTTCGTTCAGCTTGCGCACCATGGCGGCTTCGATCACCGGCAGGAGTTCGACGACGGCGCGCGGGGAAATGCCCATGGCGGAGGCCATGGCCAGTGCGGCGGTCATGTCCCAGCCGAGGACAGCGCCGGGGATGGCGCGGATCTGGCCGCCCATGCGCTGCGCCAGATCCCAGACCTGCCAGCCCTCGAGGCTCAGAGGCGCGTTCAGGATTTGCGGGCAGTCCGGGCAGCGCCCTTCACAGGCCTGGCAGTATCCGTCGCCCCCGCCGAAGACCCAGTCAGCGAGGGCGGTGAGACGTTTTTTTCCGCCTCGAGCTCCAGTCCCTGGGCGACATAGGCGGTCTGGAACTTCTCGAAGATCGGCCAGAGATCCAGAAGGGCGTCGATGGCTTCAGGGCTGACTGGGATGGGCTGGTCGTCCTCGTTGCCAACACCCTCCCAATCGACAATGGCGCGGGCGGCGATGGCCTTGGCGAAGATAACCGCGATGCTGTCATCGGGCGTGCCAGGCGCGATGGCGCGCACGGCCGGGTCGGTGCGGGCCGCAACCATGATGGCGGTCGTCAGGGGCTCGACCTTGATGCGTACGCCCAGCGCAAGGTCCAGCCAGCAAGCCTCACGGGCGAGGTTCAGGCGCAGCATGATCAGTATTCCTCGATGTCGTTGACGAGCGTGGCGGTGCACATCCGCCCGAGCGTGGTGTCGCGAGCGGCCTGCCAGTCAAAGGTGGCCTGGATGCCCTGCGGCCCCGGGATCTCGATCCGGGGGCGCGGCAGATAGACGGCGTGCGCCGTGAAGCTGAAACTCTCCCCGGATGGCAGCGTGTAGGCGAAGGTCAGCGCGCAGGGATCCCCCGCGATGGCCTGGTTCACGAGCACCTGATCGGCGAAGCGCACCTCGATCTTGCCAGTGAGCGCAGCGATGGACGGGCCTGCCCCGTCGATCCGGCCGTCCGAGCGGATCGTCTCAACCCGGTCGAGATTGTTGGCATAGGTGATCTCGGCCGAGATGATGTTGCCGAGCGGCTGACCGTTCCGCGTGATCGCCCCGTTGAAATGGCCGAAGCGCTGGAGGTCGAGTTCTGCCGGTGTGCCCGCTGCGGAGGCACTTGAGATGGCTTCCCCTTGGGCGACAAGGCTGGCCGTCGCAGTCAGGAGCCCCGATCGCTGCATCTGCCAGCTGAGGCTGTCGAGGACGCAGCCCGAGTACATGACATAGCGCGGCACTTCCGGCATGCCGGTCTCGATTGACATCGACGGAAGCGACCAGGCGCCGGAGCGGAACTCGTGGGTGAATGGCCCCGGTGCAGCGCCGGTCGTCACGGGCGTCCCGAACGCCGCCTTCAGCCAGAAGCCGAAGGCCGCCGCGTCGATTGGAACGACAACATTGCCGTCCGCCGTCACTGCGTCCTTGATCGGCGCCAGCGGGTCGCGGCCGTAGCCCAGAAGCTCGCTGTTCAGGAGCGGCTGTTCCGACCCCAATGTGGTGCTAGCGAACGTCATCTTGGTGAAGCCGCCCGCGGGCGGGGTGCCGTAGGTGGTCTCGAACGCGAGCGCCATCTGCGCCCGCGCGCCTTGCGCACGTGCCATGGATAGGTCCTTTTTTCCTTAAGCAGTCGATGGTTGTCTTGCAGCAGAGGCGTTTCTCGGGTCTGCTGTCGCAATGATTGGAACGTTTCTCATTCGCCGCGTCACCCGCCCGTTCCGCCGTGCGCTTTTTCTTATGGTCGTCCTTGCGATTGGGGCCGCCCTCGTAAGCGAGACCAAGGCGCAAACCCGCTCGTCCGATATGTTTGAGGCAAGGGTCAGCAAAATCCTTGACGGAGACACCTTCACACTGAGCGGAGAGTCCCGCCGTATCCGGGTCTGGGGTCTCGATGCGCCGGAATGGAACCATCGCGGGGGTTCGACTGCTACTGCCACCCTGAGCGGCCTGATCTCCGGCAAGCGCCTGAGCTGCGCCGTTGTCGACATTGATCGGTACGGTCGCCTCGTCGCCCAGTGTTTCCTGCCTGATGGCCGGGACATCGCCGCAGAAATGATCCGCTCCGGCGTGGCAACCGAGTACTGCCGGTATTCCGGAGGGTATTATGGCACCTGCCGGTAACCAGGGATCCGACAACGCGCGCCCAAGAGCACGGTTCGCGAAGTGATGGAGGGCCTCGTCGCCCTGCTCTTCGGCCTCGTGGCCCTTTGGTTCACGCTGTGGCTGTTCATCCTGTTGCCCGCCCGGATGGCAGAAGCGCGCGGACGGAGTGCCATCGGCTGGGTTATTGTGAGCCTTTTCTTCTCGCCCATTCTGGCAGTCCTTCTGCTGTGGATGCTGGGCGACGCTCCTGACCGCAACGCCTGACAGAATTTGGGCTGATCACATTCCTGTCCTGGCTCGACGCGTCCCATTCGGCGGCATGAGCATCAAGCCAGCGGGTCGGCAGTGGAATAGTGCAGCACGACCGGGATCACGGCCGCCTTCAAGTTGGCCGCACCCTCCACGGCCAGATCGACCGGGCGCGGGGCTTCGGCCTCGACCCAGTCGCAGAGCCCGCCCAGCGTCCGGTCGGCTGCAATCGTCGCGCCGACGCTGGCGCAGAGCGTATCGAAGGCGACGTCACGGTCAGTGCACTGAACCACAGCCTCGATTTCGGCGCGGTGCTGGTAGTGATAGGCCAGCGGCGACAGCGTCACCTCGGGCTCCCCCGGCTCGCCGTCCCGCAGGATCAGCAGGCCCGCAGTGGGCACGCGCTCGGGCAGCACGTCGCCGCGCAGGGCGGTAGCGGGCAACACCGCGAGCCGCACGTGCAGCGCGGTGAGGATGGTTTCGCGGACGGTGAGCATTGTCGTACTCGCGGTTTAGTGGTGCGTCAGCCGCTTTGCGGAACGCCAGTCGGTGAAGCCAAACTTGAGTCCTTGACAGCCAACTCTCTTGGGCCGTATTCGCACGGAGCGGCAGTAGCCTTAATATGGCAGAGGCACTGATCTTTGATCAGAAGTCCCGGTTCGATTCCGGGCTGTCGAGAGCGGGGCCTCTGCCCAGTTCTCGACAGCCCGGGATGACCATGGACCAAGCAGCGAAACTAGCAGTCTTCCAATCTCAAGTGCAAAATGCGCGTTCATTGAAGACGGCGCTGCTGCAAGTACACCGATGTGTCAACGAAGCGCTTCGCTCGAACGACCAAGCGCGAGTTTCAGCTTTTACCAAGACTTATGCACTAATTTTTTGTTCCTGGGCTGAAGCGAATTTCTCCAAAATAATCCACACGCCCTATGGGTTCGAAATCGACGAGATCAGACAGATACAGGAGGCAAAGGGCGAAGGTATTGCTTCCGCTTGGAAGAAGGCCGTTGATCTTGGCTTGCGTCACCTCGACGCAAAACGAGGTAGCTTTCAGCCAAACACGAAGAAGAAGCTTTTTGAGGTCATAGATCGCCACGTGTTCGACCCAAGTCTATGCAGGAACAAACTTGCTCATGGCCAATGGACTGTGGCGCTGAACCGACAGAATGATGCTATCCAAGCGGATCTCACGGCGCAAATAGCAGCTTTAGACATCGTACGAGTGAGCTCATGGATCCGGGGGCACGAACTGATGGCCGAGGCGGTAGAAGCACTCATTGAGTCTCCTCGCAAGGCGTTCATGCGCGACTGGTACCAGTATGTTGTTGAGCTAGAGGCGGCCATTATTGCTGCTGAGCAACGAACCTTACAGCAACATGTACAGAAACTAATCGCTAAGGATGTCCGAACTGGGGCTCGAGAAAAGCGGTCTGCGCCCAATTGATCGGTGATGCTGCGCCTTTTCGCGATCAAAACCCGACTTATCCTTCCACCCAATTCGCCACGATCAGCCCCGGCACTTCGTCATGCGCCCGCTCTGCATCCCGCGCGAGGTCGAGGCGCTTAGGCAACTTGACCTGCGGCACCAGCAGGAAGATCGGCGCGGTCACGAGGCCCCGGCCGGTTTTCGACCGTGACGCTACGGCGCGGCCCTTCGTGTTCAACCGGCCCTCGGCCACCAGCAGGCTCGGGCCCCGGCGGCGATAGATGAAGCGCAGCTTCAGCCCGGTGCGGCGTTCCCATTCGCCGGGGGTGATCCGGCCACCGCGCAGGGACTTTCCTGCGGCGGGCGTGGGGATCGCCAGCCAGAAGCCGTTCTTCGACCGGATCAACGGGCCGGTGTCATGGGCACCGACGATGACGGGGGCGTTGGACCAGACCATGGCCGCCGCGTTCAGGCTGGGCGTGGCCTTCGGAAACTGTTCTGACCGGATGGTACGGGCAAGCCGGGCCCCGAGCCCTGCGCCGGTGATCTGCAGCCGCCAGGCACTCTTCAGCCCGGTCCCGGCTTCGCGGATTGCGGCGGACACCGCGCGCTCGCCTGCCGCCACCTCGGCCGCCATCATAGCGACGATGTCGGGATCGATGTCGAGCTTCAGCTTCATGGCGATCACACTGGCCTCAAGTCGACGGTCCAGACCAGCCGCTCGCGGTCACGGACTGGCTCGCCCTGAATGAGGAAGGCATCGCCGTCGATCTCGATCCGGTCACCGGGGCGCGGGTTGGGCACTTCAGCCACGCGCAGGTCGACGCGGGTAGTCTCGGACCAGAGGCGCGCCTCGCCAAAGTCGGTGACCGCATCGGCGCGCCGGGCGACGATGCGCACCAACTGGGGCGCGCCGCCTTCGGTAATGTAGACCGCCTCCCGGCCGATGTTCGGATCGGCGAAGAGCGCACCAACAGCGGCGTAGAACGCTGACATCAGAAGCTCGCGTTCAGCCGCACCCGGCCGATGGTGTCGCCCGCGCCACTCGCCACGGCCTCGGTCGCCACGCCGATCAGGGTGTTGTCGGTCGCGACGGTGGTGCAGCGCTTGTTGGTGTTGTCCCAATATACCTTGGCCCCCGCAGCCCATGCCTGGCTGCCGACCTTGGTCAGATCAAACACGCCGACGAGCGTGGTCTCGACGGTTTCGCCTAGGGCGGCGGTGCGGGTTGCCACACCGAAGATGGAACCGACGAGCAAGCCATCGCCCGAGGTAACGGCATAAGGCGCGGTCAGTGTGATGGTGTTGCCGGGCTGGACGTAGTTTTTCATGGGAAGGATCCTCGTGGAAAGACGAAGGGCGGCCCGATTGGACCGCCCGTGTGTCAGGCTTCGTCATTGGGCGCTGGTTACGCGCCCGGGTTCTTGTAGAGGCCGCGCCAGTCGATGGCCTTGGCGCCGAAGTCGAGGCGGCACTTGATCTCGACCCCGTCGACGTCGAAGCCGTTGCGGGTCTCGATGTAGGCGCCCTGCTGACCCTCGAGATAGGCGTATTCGATGGTGTCGATCTGGTTCGGGCTCGCCGCCAAATACCAGGAGGTAGCGCTGGCCGCGTCGAGGCGCGGCTCGCTGATCGGTGAGAGCGTCCGGATCGACTGCGGCACCACCTTGGCGCTGTCGGCGGGGACGAGGTTCTGGGCCACCAGCTGCTCGGCCTTCAGTTCGAGCGCCGCGGGGACGATAAGGAAGGCGGGCCGGATGTTCAGCACCGTCTTCTTGTCGAGGCCCGTCTGCAGCGCCATCGCCGCCCGCGCCGCCCCGACGCTCGCCACATCCAGCGCCGCACCGGTGCCTGCGAGGTTCTTGTGCGTGGTGTGGAACAGCGCATTGCCGTCGGCCATCGCCGGGTTGGCGGTGATGATGCCCCAGACGACATCGCTTTCCAGCTGCGCGATGGAATTGCCATACATTGCCGGGATCCGGGTGAAGGCGTCGAGATCGTCGTTGATCAGCACCTGCCGGGTGATCGCCACGACCCGGCCATAGGTCTTCACGCGGTAGCTCTCCTTGCTCTCGCCAAGCGTGCCGCGCTTGAACTCGCCGCTTTCGCCCACTTCCAGAAGCTGCGGCGCCTCGCCCAGCTGGACGCGGTGCATGGACTTGAAGTCGGTAGCCAGCACCTGGCGACAGAAGAGCGCGAAGGTCCGGGGATAGGCGTCATAGGCCTGCCGAAGGGTCTTGTTGGTGACCGCCGAAAGGATCTCGGGGAAGTCCGAGGTCGAATGCAGTGCGCGCGTCGCGACCTCGTCGCGCGAGAGGCCGCGCGTGTTGACCCCGGCATTGCCGAGGCTTTCGCGGGCCAGTTCCAGCAGCGTCATTCCGCGATACTGGCGCGCGGCATCCTCTAGCGGGAACAGTGTCGGGCTGTAGCGGTGCAGCAGCGCATTGGCCACCGCGTCGCGGCGGGTGATCCGCTCGTCCCGGCCGCCGAGGGGGATCGCGACATGGGGGAACGTCCGGGTCTCGTCGGACTTGGCCGCGACCTGATCGAGGATCAGGCGGCGGGACTCGTCCACGCTGACGCCGCGCTTGACCAGATCCTCGGCGAAGCTGCGTTCGAGGTTCAGGCGACCGGTCAGATCGTAGATGGTGGAAACGCGGTCGCGCTCGGCCTCACGGGCGCGAGTGGCAATGGCCTCGGTATCGGGCGCAAGCGCCGGTTCAGGCATGCGCGCTGCCGTCGGTTCAGGGTTCGCCGGGGCCGCGACGGGCTGCTGGCGGGTCTCGGTGCTGGCGGGGACATCCCCGGCCACGGTGGTCGTGCTCTCAGGCATGGATGCCTCCTTTTGCATGCGGGTGTCGACGATTTCGACGGGATAGTTGGCTTGATCGGCGGCGCGGACCTGCGCGCGGGGATCGGCGGGAACGGTCACGAAGCTGACCTCGAGTGGCGTCCAGCGCTCGACGATGCGCTGCTCGACCTCGCCCTTGGCGGCGGGTTCGACCACCTTCACCCGCTCGATGGAATAGCCGACCGAGACGTTGCGGATGATGCCGTCGGTGATCAGGCCAAACATGCGGTCGGCGGCCTGGTCGAGCCCTTCGCGCGGGAAACGGATGGTGGCCTTGCCTTCCTTGCCCTCGATCCAGGCGCGCTCGACGACGCCAACCTGCGAATGGGACGACCAGACCGAATGGCTGTCGAGCGCCGGGGCTCCGGCATTGAGGCGCGTCAGGTCCACGGCCCGCTCGCTCACCTCGAGGATCTCGTCGAAGGGCACGGAGGTGTCCCACCCGGTCCAGCGCTGCCGCCGCACGGCCGCGCCGGTGGTGAAGACGACGTCCACCGATCTGGACTCGGAATTAACGGTCGCGGGCAGGATTGGCGCGCGCCGCAGCTGCATCGGCAAGGCGACCGGGGCCGCCATCATCGTGTCGGGCATGGCCCTATTCCTTCTCTGGTTCGGATGCGGGGGCGGCCGGTTCGTCGGTCGGGTCGCCCGCCTGCGCGCTGCCGGTCTTGGTGACGCGGCGCGGATCGCTGTCGAGCACGAGGCCGAGGCCGTCGAGCTTGGCATTGGTGGCGGCGATTTCTGCCAGCACGGCGTCCGGGTTGTGCCCTTGCCGTGCGATGGCTTGCGCCAGCGTCATGGTGCCAGTCCGGATCGCCAGCAGGTCGGCCATCGCATCCTTGTAGGGATCGACGGCATCGAACTTCGGCGGTGACCATTCGACCGGCACGTCCGGCGTCGGGATGTGTCCCGCTGCCCATGCGGCTTCGATGAACCAGCGCCAGACCGGGGCACAGAGCATCGGGATGAAGAGCTGCCATTGGACAGCGTCGATCATCCGGCGGAACTCGACCAGCCCCGCCCGGATCGAGGAATAGTTGACCTGGGACAGGTCTCCGGTCAGCAGCTCGTAGGGCACCCGGAACCCCGCCGAGATCGTGTGCAGGCTGGCGCGCTTGTATTCGCCATAGCCGCCGGTGGCGGCGGGCTGGTTGAACCGGATGTCCTTGCCGCCGCGGGCATAGGCGATCAGCCCCGGTTCGAACTGTTCAACCCGGTTTCCATCGGCATCGACCACCGAGGGCGCGATGCCCTGTTGTGCCTCATCGTCGCCGAATACGATGGCGGTGACGCAGGCCTCGGTCTTCTTGCGGACCAGTTCGGCGACCTCGTAGTCGTCGAGATCGCGCAACGACCGGATCACCGGCGCGCCCCAGGGAACGCCACGCGCCTGCGTGCGCTGTTTCTCATAGACATGGGCAATCTCGGTTGCAGGGACCGGTCGCGATCCGAGCCCGCCCTGAAGTGCGCCCCAGGCATCGCCCGGATGCGCGGCATGGAGCCAATAGGCCCGGCGCTTGCCGACCGGGTCGAATTCGATCCCCTGCACCAGACGTCCGTCGCCCAAGGCGCCGGACTTGGCGGCGTCGAGGAAGTCGGCCTCCAGCACCTGTAATTGCAACGGCACGACTAGCCCGTCCGAGGATCGCCGCAAACGGCGACGCACCAGCACCTCGCCCGCCTCGACCATCTCGCGGCAGATCAGCGTTTGCAGCCCGTAGAAGTCGAGCTGGCCGTCGGCGTCGCACTCCGCCGTCCAGCGGGTGAACAGTGCATCGACTTTCCGGTCGCGCGTGTCATCGCCACTGGCGGCACGGGGCATGATCCCCGCGCCGATGATGTTATTCACCAGCACCGCCACCGCCTTGGCTGCATGCGGGTTGTTGCGCACCAGATCGCGCATCCTGTCGCGCAGAAGCGCCCCGGCTACGCCAATCTCGGTATCCGCCGAGGATCCCGGCGCGCGCCACCCGTCCGTGCGGCGCCCCTTCGCCGCGCCGTCATAGCCCCGCGTCAGGGTCTCAAAGGCTTGCCGTGCCAGAACTCGGCGAGCAGCTGCCCGAGGGGCGACCGAGGCGATGGCTCTGTCGAACCAGTTCGCCGACATTACCGGTCCCCACGCGAGAAGCCCGCCAGCCCGGCCACAGGCAAAGGCCGCGTGGTGCCCGTGATCGCACGTTCGATGGTGCGGATGCGTGCCAGCAGATCCTCAGCCGAGCCGTAGTCGACGGATTTTCCATCATAGCTGACCCGGGTCGTGCCGCTGGCATAGGCCCGGCGCAGCGCCGAGAGCTCGGTTTCCGTCCAGTCGGTCATGTCAGAACCATCCTCCGCGTCGGCCAAGCCAGTCCGACTGCCGTTTTCCCTGGGGTGAGGATTGCGGCCAGTTGACCCACCCCGCGCCATCCGTTTCCGACGGCGCCGCCCCGAGCTGATCCTCGAGGTCGCGCCATTTCTCATCGGGCCAGCGATCCGCCCCCGCGATCCAGGCGGCGGCGCGGGCATAGACCCGGCAGTCCAGCGCCTCGTTCCGCTCCCGAAGCTTCTGCCATTCCAGCTTGGCGAAGCCCCGCTTCGTGCGGACCGTCACCAGTTGTTCGGCGACGACCTGCTTCAGCCACTCGCTTTCCACCCATGTCGGCAGGTGAATCGTTCCGGGTGGGAAGGCAGCGCCCTCGGCGCGCTCCTCAGCCGTCGGCCGTTCCAGCCGGAGGAAGCGGTAGGTCTCGGCCTTGAAGGTCGACACCGCCACGGTCCAGAGCCGCGCTCCGCGCCGCAGGCGTTTGCCGCCTTCAGTCGCATCGACGAAGGTCGGACCCGAGACCGGGCTCGAGCGATTGAACCCCTCAACGCCCTTGACCGGCGACACCTGCCCAAACCCCTGCGCCCGCGACCAGGAATAGACCGCCGGGGCCTCATAGCCAGTGTCGATGGCCAGCCGCGCGATCCTGAGCTGCGCGCCGCGTTCGTGCGGCCAGGACCTGTCGAGCAGTGCGGTCAGTTCCGACCATGCGTCGTGCCGATCCGGCCCGCCTTCAATCACGACGTGATCGATGAGCCAACTTTCCAGACCACGTCCCCAGGCCCAGACGTCGACCTCGATCCGGTCCTTCTGCACGTCGGCCCCGGCGGTCAGGAACAGCCCGCCCGCAGGAACGGTACCCGGTCTCCAAACCTCGCGGCGGTCGTAGAGCCGCTGCCAGTCGGGGGCTTCCCCGGTTTCGACCCATGTCTCGCCGAGGATCGTGTTGCGGAACGCCTTGATCGCCTCGTCCGACCCTTGAGCCGCCTCCCATCCGCGCGCGATGCGTTGCCAGCTGAGCCAGCCCACCGGCGAATAGAGCGCCGAGAGGTGGTAGCCGACCGTGGTCGGGTCGGCGGCCATGGCGGTCGCCCGCCATTCGCCGCCCTCCAGCATCGCTGTCTTGTGGTGCTCCGAGATGGGCTGCTCGCAGCCCTCGCAATGATATTCCGCCGACTCTGGCTTGCCCTTCTGCCAATGCAGGCGGTCGAACTTCAGCCACTGCATCGCACCGCAATGAGGGCACGGCACGAAATACCGCCGCTGGTCGCTGGCCTCGTATTCGCGTTCGATCCGGCTCAGCCCCCGGATGGTGGGGGTCGAAACCAGCAGCACCTTGCGCCGATGGGCGAAGGTCAGTGACCGTGCTTCTGCCAGCGTGACCGGATCGCCTTCCTCGTCGGCCGAGGCGGGATAGGCATCTACCTCGTCGAGGAAGATGTACCGCGCAGGAGTGGAGCGCAGGCCCACTGCCGAGTTGGCCCCGGTCATGATCAGGATGCCGCCTGCGAACTCCTTCGACAGCATCGTGTTGCCCGCATCGCGGGATCGTGCCGGTTTCACCCGTTCCCGCAGCTCGGGGCTCTCGTCGATCAGCGGGTCGATCCGCTGGCGCGAGTTGCGCTTGGCCAGTTCCACCGTGGGCTGGACCGCCAGCATCGGGCCCGGCGCCTGGTGGATGGCAAAGCCGATCCAGTTGTTGCCAGCCTCGGTCGCGCCGACCTGCGCCGCCTTCATGAACACGATCCGCTGCGCGGGGTCACCGGGCGAAAGCCGGTCCATGATCTCGCGCATGTAGGGCGTGCGCCCCGTGCGATACCGCCCCGGTTCAGCCGAGGCGCGGCCCGAGAGCATGCGGTGGCGATCCGCCCATTCCGAGACGGTCAGGTCCGGGTCGGGCCGCAGGCCGCTGCCCCAGGACCGCAGGATCTCGCCCGCGCCGTCGAAGTCCGTCAGGCTATCAGGATCAACGCTGCTCTTATCGGAAGTCGGGCCGGACCTCGGCAAGTTCGTCGAGGTGGGCGCGGACATGTTTCTCCAGAACCTTCTGCATCGCGGCTGGCTCGACGCCCAGATCGGCCGCCATCAGCGCCGCCGCGCGCGCAGGCCAGATCACCCATGCGTCCCGCATCTCACGCGCCAGGCGGAACACCAGCGACAGCGCGCGGGCCCGCTCGATCAATTCCCCCTTCAGCTTTTGAAGCCGGATGCGCCGTTCCTGCGCCTTCAGTACCTCGTTGGCGGTCTTGGCCTGCAGGAAGGTCGTGCCCCCGCCGACGGCGGGTACCGCCAGACCCTGTTCGCGGAGCGTGTCGCCGACGGCAGCCACGGCTGCCTCTGGGACCGGCTTCAGCTTCGGTTCGGGCGGCTTGCGGATCTTCGACGGGTCCGTCGTCTCGGCGCGCCGCGCGTCACTGGCGGCCGCGTTGATGCTGCCGTCGGAATAGAGCACCAGCCGCTCGGCCGTCTTCGCTTTCTGGATCGCGCCGCGCGACAGCCCCACATGGGCGGCGTACTGGCGCTCGCTCATGCCCTGCATCGTCGGCTCCGATTATCATTCAATATCATTCGCTTATCTCGTTGATAAGCATTGCGAACAGAGGGAACGTGTCTCCAGAAGGACGATGAAACTCACCACGGAGACATCAGGATGACCCGCCGCGCGACTGACAACTCCAACGCCCTCGACGCCTTCATTGCCGCCAAGACCGAGATCGACGCAATGCTGGAGCGACTCGCGGCCCTCAGCGCCGACCATTTCGAGATCCACCCCGACGAGATCAATTGGGGGCACGTCGGCACCCTGAACCACTACCGCGCCAAGCTGCGCGAGATCACCGACATGGCCTTCAAGGAAGGCGAACACGCCGAGTGACACGACCCGCTTCCGGTCCCGCCCGCCGACTGGCGGGCTCGACCTCGTAGAAGGGCCCGCATCCCGCGCGCTCCGATACGGGAGAAGACGATGACCCAGCTTTCCGACACCCAAGCAATGATCCTAAGCGCCGCCGCCCGGCGGCCCGAGCACATCGCCCTGCCGCTGCCCAAGAGCCTGCGCGGCGGGGGCGCCGCCAAGGTGGTAGGCACGATGATCGCCAAAGGCCTTCTGCAGGAGGTCGACGCCGACCTGCGCAAGGGCGAGCCCGTGTGGCGCGAGACCGGCGACGGCCATGGCACCACGCTGGTCGCCACCGACGCAGGGCTTTCCGCCATCGGCATCGAGCCGGACGATGCACGCACCGCGCCCACGGGCACCAACGGCGCGCCGAGCGACACGCCCACGACGGATACCGCTACACAGTCGGAACCCGCGCCCAAGGCGCGCGCCCCGCGCGAGGGGACCAAGCAAGCCACGCTGATCGCCATGCTGCGCGCGCCAGACGGCGCGACTATTGAGGAGATCACCGCCGCCACGGGCTGGCAGTCGCACACGGTGCGCGGCGCAATGGCCGGGGCGCTGAAGAAGAAGCTCGGGCTCGAAGTAACCTCAGAGAAGGTCGAGGGGCGCGGGCGGGTCTACAGCCTGCCGCGCGACTAGCGCCGCGCTCCACGCCAGTCGGAATACCGCCGCCCCTCGCGGCGGCGGCTTATTTGTCTCAAAGCAAGATGTTCCAGTAGTCGAGCACCTTGCGGACATCATCCCGAGGATAGTGCGGGCCCGCAGATGCTAGATCCTTGCGAATGGCGGCCTTCCTGCGGTCTGCCGCGTCCTTGATCCTCGCCGAGAAGTTGGCCGTTCCGAGAGGGCGCGAGGGCCGATCAGGCTTCGGCCAGCTTTCCGGGTAAGCCTCCCAATCCGACCATTCCGCCACCTGCCGCGCGTTGTCTGCGACCTCCTCATGGTCACAGGACCAACCGTAGAGTTGCAACGCGCATACGCGCAGCATCATCTTCACTTCGCTCATGACGTCCGTGAATGCTTTAAGCGGCGTGGGGAGAAGGACCATGTTCGCTACGCAGGAAAAGAAGCGCCGATCCTGCACCACGGCATTGCTGATCTGATAAGCGGCATCATCGACACCCCATATATGGCAGCATGACCAGTTCGGCCTTTCCTCGGCACGAAGGCCCAGTGCGAGCGTTAGAGCCTTGTTCGCGTGAATGTTTCCTTCGAATTTGTGGATGATCGCGCCCGTCTGCCGATTACGGTTCATCTGCGGCTCAGACCAGTTCGCCTTATAGAACAGGGCGCGTCGCGCATGTTCTGGATACCAGACGGGAAGATACTCGAATGTTTGCGGATCGACCCATTGCGCAGTCCTCTCGATCAACCCCATCACATCCCTGAGGCCGAGCTCCCGCCGCAACGCCTCTAGGCCGTCTGGAAGCAAGTCGGCGGCGTCGCTATTTCCGTCTTCTTGGTTCTGCAGCACTACAATCTCGATCCAAATCTCTGGGCAGCAAGTTAAATCAGCAGCCGCCTCCAACTCGGAGAAACCATAGGATCTGAGTGGTATAGCGGCAACTTCGAAACCGCTTGGTGGTGATCGGCCTAACGTCGGTCTTCCTTGTTCATCGCGCAACGGATCGCCTCGAACACCCGCCGCAAGGCGAAGGAACGCGCAATGCTAACAACGGTGAACACTGCGCCCATCTTGAGGTTCTGCGCCAGCGTCGTGTGAAGCCCGAACATCGGGAACATCAGCATCTGTGTGCCGACCGCGACGCAATAGCCGACGATCACATTGGCGACGGCCTCGACCAGTGACATGAACCCACATTCTCCAAGTAAGTCGCTGATTTCGCTGTCGTAATCGTGATATTTCGCATATAAATCATGGCGTTGACGGCTGCGAGGGGCGCGTTTCATGGATCA
>NZ_BMYI01000014.1:30432-118176 GCF_014652195.1 Gemmobacter nanjingensis | reverse complement strand
ATCATAGTATCCATTATATGCCGTCCTCTCCGTTTTGTGGCTCTGAACACCACAATCTTGGCACATCGCGATGCCGTTTGGGGAGGGCGGCAACCATTCCATCTTCCCTTCCCCGGTGATACAAAGAAGCGCCTGCCCGGCCCCGGAACCCGCCATGCGGCGCCAGAGTCCACAGGAAGCCCCGCAGGGACTCGTCAGCACTTCCGGTGGCCCGAACCACCCGGAACACCACAAGGCCGTTCTACGGGCTTCCTATGGAGTCTGCGGCCCTGCCCTTAGCGCAGCATCCCACCGGGGCGCATCTGGCGCACCAGTTCCTCCACGATCAGGCCCCGGAACATGCGTTCCGTCTGTGCCGCGATCTTCCCGGCCAGATCGGCGTTCGCCTCGGGGCTTCCGCCTGTTGCGTTCACCGTCACCGGGGCGTTGATCGTCACCACGGGCGCCGACATCCGCGCAGAGTCCACAGGACGGCCACCAGCGGCCCTTGCGACCTTCCCGCCATCACCAACAAGCCCGCCACTGGCATAGCCCTTGCGGGCGCTCTGGTGGAGTCTGGCGAGGTTGTCCGCCCCGAGGCGCTGCACCGTCTCTTTTGAAAAGACGAACTCGCCCCGGTGCACCACGCCCGCCGGTTCCAGCTTCGGCCCGTCGCCGGTATAGCCACCATCGGAATAACCCAGCAGGCCACCGACAAAGCCCGCGATGCCGGTTCCGTCAAACAGCCCCATAAGGCCCTTCTGCAACTGCGCCTTGCCGATCTCCAACAGCAGTTCGGCCAGCGCTTCCTTCGCGCTCTTGCTGCCGTCCAGCACCGCCGCGAAAGTATTGGTCAGGGCCTCGGCCCCTTTCTTTCCGCGTTCCTCGATCTGTTGCAGCTTGTCGGCGGCTTCCTTCGCCTTGTTCCCGGCTTGCACATAGGCCCCGGCCAGCCGGTCAATCTCGGCAGACAGTTCGGGCGTGACGGCCCTGCCCTCGCGCTGTGCGGCGGTCAGCGGCTTCGCCCGCTCATGCGCGAAGGCAATCGCGTCGGCATAGTCACGCCCCGCAGCGGCTGCGGCCAGAAGCGCCACCGCCTCGGCTTCAAGCGCGGCCTGTTCGCGTTGCAGCCCTTCCACCGCGCGGGCGAACTCATCCTGCGCCCGGCCACCGGCAGCCTTGCCGCCGCCCGAAGCCTTTGGATCGGGCAGACCGAAGTCAGGATCGTTCGGCGCAGGCTTCGGGCGCGGGCTGGTCTTCGGGGCCAACGGGCTGACTGGCGCGGGCGGCAAGAGGTTCGCATCACCGGGCGTCAGCGCAACGCCCGTATCCATCAGGGCGAGGCTGGCAATTTCGTCACGGGCTGCACGGGCGGCAGCCGGAAGTTTGCCGATCCAGTCCAGAAGGGCCGATACCTGGCCCATGACACCGGCAAGGCTGGCGCGGTCCAGCTCATTCATCGCGGCAAGCGTGTTCTGCGCTTCGGTCACGATCTCGCCCAGCTTGGCCGCGTATTCTTCGCCCGTGATCGTGCCCGCCTCGAAGGCCCGCGCGGCCTCACCGATACGGGTTGCAAGGTCGGTCAGCGCCGAAGCCCCGGCCTCGTTCCCCAGTCCGCGCATCATCGTTGACGCTTCCGACAGCGCAGGCACCAGCATCCGCGCTTCATCGGCCAGCGCGACATATTCCAGCCGCAGCCCCTCGGCCTCTGCCAGCGCCGCTTGCGGAACCTCGGGCAAGGCGCCCATGGCGTCGGCGGTGGCCTTGGCGAACAGCCGCGTGAACAGGTCGGGGTCGAAGTCCAGCTTGACCCGTTCGCGTTCGATCAGGCCGAAGAACTCGGCAGCCCCGACCACGCCATTGCGCCACATGGATTGCAACCGGGTTTCGACCTCGGCGAACTTTGCGTCCAGTTCGGCGGCCTTGGCAATCATATCGGCATCCATCACCAGACCAAGGTCGCGCGCCCGCCCGATCTGGCCCGAGATTGCCGCCGCGCCCCGGTCGAGCAACTGGACGAACTGTTCGCCCCCGGTGCCCCCGAACAATTCGTCCGCGATGCGGATTTGCGCGGCCTTGTCCAAGCCTTCCATTCGCCGGACAAGTTCCACCATCAGGGCCGAAGGGTCTTTCAGCTTGGCTTTCAGTTCCTCGGCCCCGAACCCGAGGCGCTTGAAGGCTTCGGCGGCAGACCCCGTTCCGGTAACGATGAACTCATCCGCCCGCAGGTTCAGTTCCTTGAACCCGTCTGTCAGCGCGTCAATGCTGATCCGGTTCTGATCCGCGACGAAACGCCATTCCTGAAACGCCTCGGCCTGCATCCCGGCGCGTTTGGCGGCATCGCCCAGTTCGGCGATACTTCGAATCTCGCCGCGATAGGCGGTCACGGCCCCGGCCACACCGATACCGGCCACCGTCCCCGCAAGGCCCGCGATCTTCGGCATGGCGAGGCTTTTGAAGGCCGCGCCGATCCGCCCACCCATGCCTTCATAGGTTGCGGCGATCTTGTCGGCGCTTTGCTTGGCCTTCTGTTCCATCTGGCGCGACGCCTTGGCCTGTATCGCATTGGCGCGGGAGAAGTCGCGTTGAAGCTGGCGGGTTTGCGCTTCCAGCTTGATAATCAGGCCGGTCAGTTCGGCGGTCATACTCTTTACTCCTAGAACACTGTCAGCCCGAGAACCTCGGGATCAGGCGAACCAGCCCAGATTGTCCTTTCAGACCAGATCCTCCCTGACCAGTCCCACAGCTTCTCCCGCCCGCATCCCGGTCAACAGGCAGGTGGTCAGGACAGCGCCAATCCTCCCGTCCTCCACTGCGGTCAACCTGCGCACCTCGTCATCGGTCAAGGCGGCATAGCTTCGGGGTTTCCCCTTCACCTCCACCCGAACCATCGTAAAGGGGTTCTCTGAAAGCTGACCTTCATAGACCGCCCAGTCCATGAAGTGCCCCACCTGCCCCACGGTACGCTTCTGGGTTCTGGCGCTGATCCTGTCCCCCGTGCTCAGGTCCACCAACCGGTCCAGCCCGAAACCCTTGGTCTTGCCGGACTTGCCGACATTCGGGCCGAGAAGGGCAACCCGCCGCTGGAAGGACAGGGCATCTTCCCTGCGTATTGCCCCGATCGGTTTTGCCCCGAAGGCCGAGACGAACAGCCCCACCGAGAACCGCACCGACTTGAATCCGCCTTGCTGCAACTCTCCCGAACGGCGGTTCAGGTAGTCCCGCGCCAGTTCGGCCACGGTCTTTTTGCCCACCACCACGACCGGGGTAAAGACCGCAGGCTGAACCTTGACAGGTTCGGGCTTCTCCACCTTCTGCCCCGCCTTGGCCTTTGCAATGATCTCCTCATACTTTGCATTGACCTCGGCAGCCCGTGCCTTTGCAATCCGGGCATCCCCGGTCTTGAGCGACTGCTTGTAGGCCTGCCCGAGAACGGCTTGCAGTTCCTTGGGGTAGTTGCGGCGGTAAAGCCACGTCTGTTGCTTGAGATAGGCATACTGAATACGAACGGACATGCGTCCTCCTTTTGGGGCAAAGGCCCCAGTTTCGAGTTGATCCTGATTTTTCTGATGCTTCGCCTTGGCTTACAGGGATAACGAGGTTCCCTGCCCTGCCTCTTCGGGGTCCAGAACCCTGAGTATCATCGAGCGTTCCGGCTCCCCGTATTCGCCCGCCAGCGGCCCTGTCAGAGCCACCCCCGTAATGCCGCCCACCAGCACCTGTGCGACGCGGAACAGATGCTCGGGCACCTCGTCAAAGTCCCGGATCACCACCACATCACCGGGTTCCACCGAACCACCCTGCCTTCAGGCACTCCTTGAACAAGGCCATGGCCAGCCCATGACTGACCCGGCCTGCCACCCACACCACCAACATAAGGCTGATCCAGCCACGCGTTGCGAAAAGAAAACCTCCGGCTAAGCCAAAAATATTGAACGCCTTCATGGTAAGCTCCTGTTTCTACTTCCTAATTCATATACAGGAGGAATCTCTCTTTTCTTGTACGCGTCAGGCAAAAGCCTATTGTGAAGGGGCAAAAAACGAGTAAAGTTTCTAATTATTGAGGTGGACGCAACCCATTGAAGTGACTAGGCATGCCAGCCAAGAAGCTCATCGCAGCGAAAAACAAGATGATGGCGACCCTTGATGTCAATGGGGATGGTGTAATTGATCATCGGGATGCTTTTGTTGCTGCTAAAATCGCAGGGGCCGCTGTAGTAGGCACGGGTGCGACAGCCTTTCTGTCTGCGTCTGCGGGCACCGCAATCGTCGCTTCTGGGGCGACGGCGATTGCTACGAAAGTTACCGCTATAGCCGGAGCCACCGCTGGCGCGTTCATAGCGGCTACTTTTGGCACTGCTACAGCAACGGTTTCAATCCTAGCCCTTGGCCCCACCAGCGTCTTGCTTGCCTCCGCAACAGTAACAAGTGCAGTTAGTGCAAAACTATTCGCTGCGTCAGCCACAGCAGGCGCGTTGATTGGGCAATCAACTGCTGGAGCCGTGGCGGGTTTCCCCATCATCAAATCCATTGCCCTCTCGAATGCAATCGCAGCAAATGAAGTCATTCTTGTTGCAGGTGTTCCTATGGCGGTCAATGTGGCCATAGCGACAGGCTTTGTCGCCATCGTGATCGTTGGTGGATACGCTTACTATCTCCTGACCAAAGACCGGATCACAGACGGTAATATGTTATTTTCTCCCACTTGAGGCCTAGCTCGATACGCGGCTCATTGATGAAAGTCATTAGGCATGATTAAAGGCATAATATTTTTAACAACTTGCGCATCAATTCTTGCTGCATGCTCATCCAAAACCTTACCTAATGATTCAGCAAAAGAGGTGGCGATTAGTAGGGTTTTCTCGAAGTCTTTCTCAGATCCTGGCCCTGACAAGGGTATCCTAATCGTAAAGCGTGACGAAGGAATTTATGGCGGAGCATGTGCTACCAAAGTTTACATTAACGCCTTACATGCCGCCAATATCAGGCCTGGTGAGAAGGTCACACTCTATGTGCCCGCCGGGAAGGTGATCGTGAGTGCTGAACCATCCGGTATTTGCGCCGGAGCGTTAGTTGAGGAATCTATTACTATTACAAGTGGGCAAACACTGAGTCTTCGCTATGGATACGGTGTACAGGGGGATGTGTTCCTCACCGAAACTGCGTTCTAGGCTGCTCAGCAAATCGGATAGCTTGGCCGAATAGTGTCCCACTCGGCCCCACCCGTTGCCCCAGAGCCAACAAGACCGGCAGAAACCCTGTGGCGGTCTCCATCGTTCATCGAATCCTGGCACCCCAGCCAATCTTACAGACATGTGCGGTCGACCGAAGATCAGCCGCCTGATGCGGGCCTTCGAAGCCATTGCGATTGCCCTCAGCCCTTCCGGGCCAGGGCTTCGGTCAGCAGGGTGTGGACGGCATCGCCCGGTACGTCTTCGGCCACGAAGGCGCCGCCGATACCGCGGGCGAGGATGAAGCGCAGGCGGCCATCAATGACCTTCTTGTCCTGCCCCATCAGCGCCAGAAGCGCAGTGGCGTCCGGCAGATCGCCTGGAATATCCGCCATATCGACCTTCATCCCCATGGAGCGCAGATGGGCGCGAACGCGGCTGGGAGCCTCTTGCGAGCAAAGGCCAAGGCGCTGACTGAGCTCGAAAGCCAGCGCGCAGCCGATGGCGACACCTTCGCCGTGCAGCAGACGGTCGCTGTAGCCGGTGGCCTTTTCCAGCGCATGACAGAAGGTGTGACCGAGGTTCAGCAGGGCGCGGTCGCCCTCCTCCGTCTCGTCGCGCTCCACGATCCGGGCCTTCATCTCGACGGAACGGCGGACGGCATATTGCCGGGCGTCGGCATCACCGGCGGCCAGAGCGGGGCCGTTGGTTTCCAGCCAGTCGAAGAAAGCGGAATCGCCCAGAAGGCCGTATTTCACCACCTCGCCATAGCCCGACAGGAAATCGCGCGCGGGCAGGCTTTGCAGCACGTCAATATCCGCCAGAACCAGACTGGGCTGGTGGAAGGCCCCGACAAGGTTCTTGCCCTGTGCTGTATTGATGCCGGTCTTGCCGCCGACCGAACTGTCGACCTGGGCCAGAAGCGAGGTCGGGATCTGCACGAAGCGCACGCCCCGTCGCAGCACGGCGGAGGCGAAGCCGACCAGATCGCCGATCACCCCGCCGCCCAGTGCAATCACGATGTCCCGGCGTTCAACTTTCTGTTCCAGCAGCCATTCGACGGTGCGGGAAAACTCGGGCCAGCCCTTCGTCGCCTCACCGGGCGGAAGGATCAGCGCCTCGGAGACGATGCCCTCCGCCGCCAGCGCGGCTTGCAGTGGCGCCAGATGCACGGCGGCGACATGGGCATCGCTGACGATAGCCACGCGCTTGCGCCGCAGCAGCGGTGCGATTTCCTGCCCGGCGGCGCCGATCAGCCCGGTGCCGATACGCACATCATAGGCCCGCGCCCCCAGCGCGACATGAACGGTTTCGATGCCAGTCATGCGTCAGTCCTTTCCAGCACATCGGGTCGCGTCGCAAGGGCGGCAACCACGCGCTGTGCCATATCGTCGATTGAAAGTTCGGGCGCCGCATCCACCACCAGATCCGCCATCGCATAGAGCGGCACCCGCGCCTCATAGAGGTTGCGCAGCGTCTCGCGCGGGTTGGCGGTGCGCAGCAGCGGCCGGGTCGTCTTGTGCCGCACGCGTTGCCAGAGCAGATCCAGATCGGCCCGAAGCCAGACCGAAACCCCTGCCCCGCCGATCAGTGCGCGATTCTGTTCGGCCAGAAAGGCACCACCGCCGGTCGACAGGATACAGGGCGTTCCACGCAGCAGGCGGCCCAGTACCTCGGTCTCGCGGGCGCGGAAGAACGGCTCGCCGTCGCGTTCAAAGATTTCGGCGATGCTGCGCTGCGCGGCCTGCACGATTTCTTCGTCGGAATCACGGAACGGAACCCCCAGAAGCCGCGCCACGGCGGTACCCACCGCCGTCTTGCCCGCACCCATCATCCCGACAAGCGCCACGGTCTTCTTCAGTCGGTCCATCCCCTTCGCCCTTTTTTCCTTCATTCTGCGGCCCGTCCGGCAATCGACTGCCGGTCGCAGAAAGTTTTGCCCTGAATGGCGTGAACTTGCGCAAAATGCCATATATAATCGTCGGCAAACCCCCGCCGGTCGCGGTGACGGGGAATAAACATCACGTCAGAGGGCCGGGCATATGGGGCGCATCATCAAACTTCTTCTGCTGCTGGCCATGCTGGGCTTCGTGGGGCTTGCGGGCTATGCCTATTTCGGCCTGCCCGACCCTGAGCCGCGCGAAATTTCGGTGCCGGTGACACTTGATGCGAATTGAGACGCGGCGACTCGCGGCGATTCTCTGCCTGACCCTGGGCGGAGCGATGCCGGCGCGGGCCGACAATCCGATGTCGGCCATCGACTGGCTGTCGAAATCCGTTGCAGCGCCCGGATCGCATCGCGCCACACCACCGCAGGGTGGCAAGATCCCCAGTTCGGTGCCACTGCCCGAACGGCCCGCCAATGAACCGGCGGTCACCAAGGATGCGCGTCCGGCAGAGGTGACGGTGACGGTGCTGGGCGCCCCCACCCCCGACAGTGTGGGGCTGTTGCCTGCCGAACGCACCGGCCTGCCGCGTGATCTGTGGGGGCTGACCCGTGCGAGCGACCTTGCCCGCACCATCACCGAAGCGGAAGAGCCGGTCCTGCCCACCCTCCAGGGATTGTTCAGCACGCTTCTGCTGGCCGAGGCCAATCCGCCGGTCGACAGCGGGCCGGAGGGACGGCTTTTGCTGGCGCGGATCGACAAGCTGCTGGCGATGGGGGCACTGGATCAGGCCTCGGGGTTGATCCAGCTGGTGCGCGCGCGCACGCCTGAGCTGTTCCGCCGCCGGTTCGACATTGCGCTGCTCACCGGGCAGGAAGACAGTGCCTGCATCGAGATGCAATCCTCACCGCATCTGGCGCCGACACTGACGGCGCGGGTGTTCTGCCTGGCACGGGCGGGCGACTGGAACGCCGCCGCCCTGACGCTGAACACTGCCCGCGCGCTTGGCCAGGTGGAGCCGGAAGACGAGGTTTTGCTGGTGCGGTTTCTCGATGCCGAACTGGCTGACAGCATCCCCTCGCTTCCTCCGCCTCCCCAGCCGACACCGCTGGTCTGGCGCATCTACGAGGCGATCGGCGAGCCCCTGCCAACGCTCGGTCTGCCCATCGCCTTTGCCCATGCCGAATTGCGGCCGCAGGCGGGCTGGAAGGCGCAGGTTGAAGCGGCAGAACGGCTGTCACGCGTGGGGGCCATCACCCCAAATCTTCTGCTGGGCATGTATACCGCGCGGGCGCCTGCCGCCTCTGGCGGGGTATGGGACCGGGTCGATCTGTTCCAGCGCTTCGATGCCGCGCTGTCCGGTGGCGACCGCACGCGGATTGCGCGCATCCTGCCTGATGTCTGGCAGGCGATGGTCGGGGCGGAGCTGGAATCGACCTTTGCCGCCCTTTATGGTGACCGGCTGATGCAGGTGGGCCTGACCGGCGATGCCGCTACGCTGGCCTTTCACATCGCACTGCTGTCGCCCGCCTATGAACGGGCCGCGAAGGACCGTGCCGGAGCGGTATCGCAGCCGGATGTGCAGGAGGCGTTCCTCATCGGGCTTGCGCGCGGAAAAATCAACGGGCTGACGCCGCCTGACAGCATGTCGCGCGCCATTGCCCCGGCTTTCCTTGCGCCGGAAATCACCGCCGAGCCGCAGCGCCTGCTGGACGAACGGCGCTTTGGCGAGGCGCTGCTGTGGGCGATTGCGCGGGTCGGCCGCGGCGTGCATGGCGATCCGCGCGGCGTGGCCGAGGGCCTGTCTCTGCTGCGGCGCATGGGACTGGAGGATGCCGCCCGCCGCACCGCGCTGGAGCTTCTGCTGCTGGAGCGGCGCGGATGACCGCACCCGCCGGTATGGAGCGCTGGATCTCGACCTTTCTCGACGCTCAGGCGGCCGAGCGTTCGGCTGCGCGCAATACGCGGCTGGCCTACGGGCGCGACCTGCTGGATTTCGCAGGCTGGCTCAGGCATCGCAAACAGGATTTCACCTCGGTCGACCGCGAGGGGGTGGAGCATTACCTAATCTCCTGCGAGGCCGGGGGCCTGTCGCCCGCCACCCGCGCACGGCGGCTGTCCGCCATCCGGCAGTTGTTCCGCTTTGCGCATGAGGAGGATTGGCGGGCCGACAATCCGGCGCTGCGTCTGTCTGCGCCGGGGCGCGAAAAGAAACTGCCCCAGGTTCTGAGCCATGACGAGGTTGACCGCCTGCTGGAGGCTGCGCGCGACAAGGGCCGCTCGCTGGACGACCAGATCCGCAATCGCGCGCTGGTGGAATTGCTGTATGCCACCGGGATGCGGGTTTCGGAACTGGTCGAACTACCGGTTGCGGCGGTGCGGGGTGATCCGCAGATGATCCTCGTGCGCGGCAAGGGCGGGAAAGAGCGCATGGTGCCGCTCTCCCCCCCGGCGCGCGAGGCGGTGGCCGACTGGCTCGCCCGGCGCGACCGGGCCGAAGAGGCTGCGCGCAAGGAAGGCGCCGCCCCGTCGAAATACCTGTTTCCGGGGCGCGGCGCGGCCGGGCATCTGACACGCAACCATTTCTACATCCTGATCAAGCAGATTGCGGTTCTGGCCGGGGTCTCCCCCGGAAAGGTCACACCCCATACGTTGCGCCATGCCTTCGCAACGCATCTGCTGGCCGGGGGTGCCGATCTGCGCGTGATCCAGACCCTTCTGGGCCACGCAGATGTTGCAACGACCGAGATCTATACCCACGTTCTCGACGACCATCTGAAATCCCTTGTTCTGACCCATCACCCTCTGGCCCGAAGGACCGAAGACGAATGACCCCCGAGACTGCCGAAGCTGCCGCGCCGTTGCTGGAAACGGCCGACTGGATCATGGCGGGGGCCATCGTCTGCCTTCTGTTGCTGTCGGCCTTCTTTTCCGGCTCGGAAACCGCGCTGACCGCTGCCTCGCGCGGTAAGCTCAAAGCGCAGGCAGACAAGGGATCGACCGGCGCCGCCGCCGCCATGCGGGTGACGGAAGACAGCGAGCGCATGATCGGCGCGCTGCTGCTGGGCAACAATATCGTCAATATCCTGTCGGCCTCGCTGGCGACCGCACTGCTGACCCGGCTGGTCGGCGCGAATGGCGTGGCGCTGGCAACCTTTGTGATGACAGCGCTGGTTCTGGTCTTTGGCGAGGTGCTGCCGAAAACCCTGTCGATCACCTATCCCGAACAGGTCGCGGCCCGCGTCGCGCCGATCATCCGCATTCTGATGGTGATTTTCTCGCCGGTCGTTTTGCTGGTGCGCATTCTGGTGCGCGGGCTGCTGCGGCTGATGGGTCTGAAGCCTGACCCCGAGGGCCGGATGCTCGCGATGCGCGAGGAAATCGTGGGCGCCATTGCGCTGGGCCATTCGGAAGGCGCGGTGGAAAAGGAAGACCGTGACCGCCTGCTGGGTGCCCTGCATCTCGGGGACCGCGCGGTGGAAGAGGTGATGCGCCACCGCCGCCATATCGAGATGGTCGATGCCGATCTGCCGCCCGAGGCGATCCTGACGCAGGTTCTGTCGTCGCCGCATACCCGCCTGCCGCTTTATCGTGGTGACAGCGAGAACATCGTCGGCGTGATCCATGCGAAGGATCTGCTGCGCGAGGTCGAACGCGTGCTGCGCCAGAATTCGGGCAAATCCGACGCGCTGTCCGAACTCGACGTGATGAAAGTGGCGATGAAGCCCTATTTCGTGCCCGAGACCACGACGCTGGATGAACAGATGCGCGAGTTCCTCAAGCGGCGCACGCATTTCGCCATCGTCGTCGATGAATATGGCGCTATTCAGGGCCTGATCACGCTGGAGGACATCATCGAGGAAATCGTCGGCGACATTACCGACGAATTCGATGTGGTGCAGAAGGAAGAGGCGCTGAGCCGCGACGAAAACGGCGATTACGTCGTCGACGGCGCCATGACGATCCGGGACCTGAACCGCGCGATGGACTGGCACCTGCCCGATGACGAAGCCAACACGATTGCCGGTCTGGTGATCCACGAGGCGCAGATGATCCCCGCCGAAGGGCAGGCTTTCAGCTTCCACGGCTTCCGCTTTGAAGTCGCAGCCAAACGCGAAAACCGGCTGACTCGGCTGAAAGTTCGTCCGCTGTAAGGGGCTATATCCCCTGCGGCTGCGGATCGCGGATCAGAAGATCCCGATCCGCGCCGACAGACCGTCGGTCGTGGTGAGGTCTTCCAGCACCAGCATGTTGCCGCGGCCGAAATCGAACACCACCCCTGCCTCGGTAACCGAGGCGAATTTCTCGACCACCTGGCGCGCGTTCAGCTTGCCGGTCCAGAGATTGTCGTCAAAGGCCAGCCGGTCACGCTCGGCCATGCTGAAATCCATCACCCGGTCCGCGCCATGGCCCTTGCCCAGAACGAAGGTGTCGGCCCCGGCCCCGCCATACAGCATGTCCGATCCCGCCTCCCCGGCGAGCCGGTCCTTGCCGGCACCGCCGTAAAGCTTGTCGCCCTGCTGCCCGCCGGTCAGCGTGTCATTGCCGAAATCACCATACAGCCGATCCCGGCCCTTGCCCCCGGACAGCGCGTCATTGCCGCCGCCGCCACGCAGGACGTCATTGCCGCCCTCACCCGACAGCGTGTTGCGCGCGCTGTTGCCGGTCAGGATATTGCCCTTGTCATTGCCGGTCAGCCCGGCCTCGACAACCCCGAGGAGTTCGGCCCGTGCGATGCCGCTGATCAGCGTGACATCGCCGGAGACCTTCAGCACAGATCCGTTGACCAGATCGACCTTCACGTTGCCTTCGGCCAGATCGACGCCGATCGTGATGGCCTTGCCGATCTTTACCGTCACGTCGCTGCCCATCTTGGCCGACACGGCATAGCCGCCCGCGCCCGCGGTGGTGTCGCGGTCCCCCTTGACGACAGAGATTTTCAGACCCGACCGGCCCTCGCCCATTGAATAGAATCCGTCGCCATCCCGGTCGGAATAGGCGACCCCGGTGACCCAGGCCCGGCTTGCGACCTTGCCGAAATCGGTCACCGCGACCGAGACCGGCACACCGGAGACAGTGCCGCGCTCCTGCGCGTAACCGATCTCGCGGAATTCATCGCGCAGGATGTTCAGGCGGTGACCCGGGCTGTTCATCCAGTCCGCATGATGCGCCACGACGCTTTTTTCGAAGGTGGTGCCGTTGTAATCCCGCAGCGTCAGGTTTTCCCCGACCCAGTTGGCACCGCTGCCCCCGTTGTAGTCCGCATCATAAATGCGGTCGGCATACGAATTCTTGCCGGGGCCATAGTGATAGGGAAGATAGTTCTGTTGGAGGTCCAGCCAGCTCAGCCCGTTCTTGGACGGGGAGCCGATCCACACCGCATAGGCCTGGGCCGAGCTTTCCAGATGTTCCTGCGGGGCCAGAGCCTCCTTGGCTGTGGCCTTGATGGTTCCGGAGGCCAGCCCGTCGTTCAGGGACGACAGGCCAAGACGCTTCATCTCAGCCAGCGGATCGAGCCGGGCACGGTTGATCAGTTCAAGCGCATATTGCTCGGCATTCGTCAGCGGCATTCACTTGCTCCCCATCACACGCGCATTATGCGCCAGTCTGGTATATTGGGTCAAATAACGGCACGCATGTGACGCTCCCGTGCCATTCCTCGGGTCATTTCTTGCCGAAAAGTGTGCCCAGAACACCACGGATAACCGCCTGCCCGGATTTGGTGCCCAGTTGCCGGGCAAAGCTTTTGGCAAAGGCCTCGGCCACGCTGTCGCTGCGTGAACTGCTGCTGCGGCTGGTAGTGCGCGGCCGTTCGGCGCTGCTGCCGCCTTTCGGGTCGTAGCGGCGGGCATTGCGGAACTCCTCGATTTCCTTGCGGTCGATCTTCCAGTCGCTGCCCGCCTTTTCCTGTGCCTTTGCCTCATCCTGCGCCGCCGCCTCGCGCGCGGCGGCCTCTGATCGCGCCCGCAGCCGCTCATAGGCGGAATCGCGGTCGATCAGCGTCTCGTATTTGCCTTTCACCGGCGAGGCGGCAAGGATCGCCGCCCGCGTCTCAGCCGGGATCGGGCCGATCTGTGAGGCAGGGGGCCGGATCAGCGTACGTTCCACCATGCCGGGCACGCCCTTTGCCTCCAGAAAGGAAGTTACGGCTTCGCCGGTACCGACTTCGCGGATCGCATCTTTCGTATCGAAGCGCGGATTGGGGCGATATGTTTCGGCCGCGCGTGTCAGTTCCACCTGATCGCGACCGGTGAACGCGCGCAGCGCATGCTGCACCCGGTTGCCCAACTGGCCGAGGATCTTGTCGGGCACATCGGCCGGGTTCTGGGTAATGAAATAGACCCCCACCCCTTTCGAGCGGATCAGCCGCGCCACCTGCTCGACCTTGTCGACCAGGCCTTTGGGTGCCCCGTCAAACAGCAGATGCGCTTCATCGAAGAAGAACACCAGCTTCGGCTTGTCGGGGTCGCCCACCTCGGGCAACTCCTCGAACAGTTCCGACAGCAGCCACAGCAGGAAGGTCGCGTACAAACGCGGCGCCTGCATCAGCTTGTCGGCGGCAAGGATATTGACGCGGCCCCTGCCCTGCGCATCGGTCTGCATCAGATCGGCCAGCGCCAGCGCCGGTTCGCCGAACATCTTTGCCCCGCCCTGATTTTCCAGCACCAGAAGCCGCCGCTGGATCGCTGCCGCCGATTCCGCCGAAACAAGACCATAACGGGCCGAGATCGCCTTCGCATTCTCGGCGATGAAGGTCAGCATGGCTTGCAGGTCTTTCAGATCCAGCAGCGGAAGCTGTTCGTCATCCGCCAGCCGGAAGGCCACGTTGATCACGCCTTCCTGCGGTTCGGTCAGTTCCATCAGCCGCGACAGCAGCAAGGGGCCCATCTCGGAGACGGTAGTGCGGACGGGGTGGCCCTGCTCGCCATAAAGATCCCAGAAGGTGACAGGCGGCGCGCCATAAACCAGATCCAGCCCGATGGTCGCGGCGCGCTTCATAAAGGCGTCATGCAGCTTGCCCTCGGGTGAACCGGGCACCGCCAGCCCACCCAGATCGCCCTTCACATCCGACAGGAAGACCGGCACACCGGCGGCGGAGAACCCTTCCGCCAGGATTTGCAGCGTGATCGTCTTGCCCGTGCCCGTCGCCCCGGCGATCAGCCCGTGACGGTTGCCGTATTTCAGCAAGAGCTGCTGCGGCGTGCCATAGCCCTCGCCACCACCGCCCACGAAGATCATCCCCTGCTCAGCACTCACAATCCGCCCTTTCCTTCCGGTCCACGCCTGCGCGCGCCTTGAAAATACAGTGTTAAGAGCTTTGTGCCAGTCTGATCTGGTCTCAGGCGCCCTTGCGGTTTTCCGCAGCGCGCCGGGGCGGTGACTTCCTCGCTGTCGACTGGCCGCGCCTGTCCGGGCGCGGCTTTTTTCCGTAAAAGCTGACTGCCGGAAACGTCGTTTTTCTTCACGAAAGCGTCAAAAATAGATGTTGACCTGTGGCCGCACAGGCCGTAGCGTCAGCCTCAATGAAGTCGGCCAGTCCGACAGGGAGCAATATCCGTTGAGGAAAAGGGCCGGGTTACCGGCCCTTTTTCATTTTGCGGGCCGCCTGTCGCGTTTCGTGATCCGGCCGCGCGGCAATTCGCCGCCCAAGCCTCACATTCGCGTTCATGGCCCCGTTTTCCGGCCTGACACCCTGCCCGGCGCATGCTAAACGGGCGGCCATCATGATTTGAGGAACAATCGCTATGCCGATGATTGATATGACCAAGGCTCTGGCTGTCACGCTGTCCTTCGGTCTGGCAGGTGCAGCGCTGGCGCAGGAAACCGCGCCGACCGAGACCCAGCCCGCCGACACCACCACGACGCAGGCGCAACCGGAAACCACCGCTCCGGCGGAACCCGCTCCGGCCCCGGCACAGCCCGCTCCGGCGGCACAGCCGGCCGATGGCCCCGGTTCGATCTATGTCAAGGAAACCTATGACGACTGGGCCGAACGCTGCATGCGCGGTGCCGAAGGCCAGCCGGACCTTTGCCAGCTTTACCAGCTTCTGAAAGACGAGCAGGGTAATCCGGTCGCCGAGATCGGCATGTTCCCGCTGCCCAAGGGGGAAAAGGCGCAGGCCGGTGCCTCGATCACCGCGCCGCTGGAAACCCTGCTGACCGAAAACATCGTCATCGCCATCGATGGTGGCAAACCGAAGGTCTATCCCTTCTCGTGGTGTGACCGCGCCAGCTGCGTTGCCCGCATCGGCTTCACCGCCGAGGAAGTGGCGACGATGAAGAAGGGCAACAAGGCGACCATGACCATCGTTCCGGTGGCCGCGCCTGATCAGAAGGTCGTTCTGAACATATCGCTGAAGGGCTTCACCAAGGGCTTTGACGCGCTGCCCGCTCCGGCTGCGGCGAACTGATCGCCTGACGGATGAAAGGAAGGCCGCGCCTCAGGCGCGGCCTTTTGCTATGGCGCGCGGCGCAGGGCCAGCACCGCATTCATGCCGCCAAAGGCAAAGGCATTCGACAGAACCACCGGCACCCGCGCCTGCCGCGCCACATTCGGCACAACATCCAGCGCGCATTCGGGGTCCGGCTCCTCATAACTGATTGTCGGCGCGATGATATCCTCACGCAGGGCCAGCAGACAGGCCAGCATCTCGATGGCGCCGGTGCCGCCGATGGCATGCCCGTGCATCGCCTTGGTCGAGGAAATCATCAGCCGGTCTGCATGCGGCCCGAAGACATCTGCAATCGCGGCACATTCTGTCTTGTCATTGGCCGAGGTGCCGGTGCCATGCGCATTGATATAGCCCACATCCTCCGGGTTCAGGCCCGCGTCGCGCAGCGCCCCGGAAATGGCCCGCGCCGCCCCCTGTTTCGAGGGCATCACGATGTCCGAGGCATCTGACGTCATGGCGAAGCCGATCACCTCGGCCAGGATCTCGGCCCCGCGACGGCGCGCCTGTTCGTATTCCTCGAAGAAATAGATCGCGGCACCTTCGCCCTGCACCATACCGGAACGGTTGAGGCTGAACGGACGGCAGGCGTCGGTGGACATGACGCGCAAGCCCTCCCAGGCCTTGATGCCGCCGAAACACAGCATCGCCTCGGCCCCGCCGGTCAGCATGGCGCGGCAGGCGCCCGACCGGATCATCTGGAACGCCAGCCCCATCGCATGATTGGAACTGGCGCAGGCAGTGGCCACCGTGAAGCTCGGCCCCTTGATGTTGAATTCCATCGACAGGTGGCTGGCAGCGGCGTTGTTCATCAGTTTCGGCACGACGAAGGGGTGAACCCGGTTCTTCCCCTCCTCATAGACGGCGCGATAATTCTCGTCCTGCGTGGTCAGCCCGCCCCCGGCGGTGCCCAGAACCACGCCGGTCTCGTAGCCGAGATGCCCGTCGAAATCTAGCCCGGCCTGCGCCACGGCCTGCCGCGCCGCGTGCAGGGTGAACTGCGTATAGCGGTCGTACAGCAGGATCTGCTGGCGGCTGAAATGTTCCTCCGGGTGCCAGCCCTTGACCTGCGCCCCGATCTTCACGTTCAGCCTGTCGACGTCGCGGATGTCCAGCGGCCCGATTCCACCCCGGCCCTCGCGCATCGCGGCGAAGGTTCCCTGCACATCCTGGGCCAGCGCGTTGATCGTGCCCGCGCCGGTAATGACCACACGCTTCATGCAGCCTTCCGCGCCACCAGCCCCTCGACCGCCGCGATCACCGCCGCGACCGAGGAAATGTCGAACTGCGACTTGCCCGGTTCATTGGCGTTGAACGGAACCGAAATGTCGAAAGCTTCCTCGATGGCGAAGATGCTTTCCACCAGACCGAGGCTGTCGAGCCCCAGATCCTCCAGGCTGTCCTCCATGCGGATGTCGGCGGTGTCCATCACCGCCTGCTCCGCCAGAATGGCGATCACCCGTTCCTTGACGCTCTCACCCATGCCACACTCCTGATGCCCGAGATTGCCCGTCGGATTATCAAGACTTTGCAACAACTTTCTGAAGTTCCGCAACCGCCGCCGCCAGACGCGGCAAGCGGCGCAAGGCCTTGTTGATCTCGATCTGGGTTTCCATCTTCACCGCCGGATACCCCAGCAGCACCCGACCCGCAGGCGCATTGGTGAAGATCTTGGTCGCCCCGCCAGCGATCACATCGTCGCCGACAAAGATATTGTCATTCACACCACATTGCCCGGCCAGCACCACACGGTCGCCGATTCTGGACGATCCGGCAATGCCGACCTGTCCGCAGAGAAGGCAATCGCGGCCCACCTGCACATTATGCCCGATATGCACCAGATTATCGAGCTTGGTGCCTGATCCGATGGCGGTATCGCGGATGGTGCCGCGGTCGATGCAGGCGTTGGCGCCGATTTCCACATCGTCGCCGATGGTGACGGCCCCCAGAGAGTGAATGCGCGTCCAGCTTTGTTCGCGGATTTCGTCACGTTGTCCAAGGGTTGAGCGGATTTCTTCAACTCCGCTGCGCTCCGGTGTGACGAAACTGAACCCATCGGCCCCGATCACCGCGCCGGGCTGGCAGATGAAGCGGTCGCCGATGGTGACCCGCGCCCCGATGCGCGCGCCTTGCAGGATCAGCGCATCCGCCCCGATGGTCGCGCCTTCCGCAATGCTGACATGGCCCGCGATGCGGGCATTCGGCCCGATCCGTACGCCCGCGCCGATGGTCACGAAAGGCCCGATGGCCGCACCGGCGCCGATTTCTGCTGTGGGGTCGATGACGCTCATCGCATGTACGCCGGGGGCGATAGCCGGGCCTGCGTCCAGCATCCGGCTGAGGCCCGCCATGGCGAGCCGGCCGCGCGGCGCGAAGATGGCCGCCTCCAGCCCCAGTTCCTGCCAGTCCGCACCGGGCCAGAGCATTGCCGCCCGCGCCTGCCCTTTGGCAAGCCCCCCCGCATATTTCGGGTCCAGCGCCAGAGCAAGCGCCTCAGGCCCTGCCGAATGAGGCTCCGCCGCGCAAGAGACTGTCAGGTCAAGGTTTCCGGCCGCCTCGGCACCAAGGGCGGTAGCAATGTCGCGGATCGTATGGGCCATGGCATCCTCTTGTCCGGGGCAACCGGCGCCCCGGTCCAGATTTAGCCCTGTTGACCGCCCGGCGCCACCCCGGCCGCAATCAGTGCCTGATAGATGGCCGCGTCACGGCCGTAGATGTCGCGCCGGTAATTCATCTCACCCTTCGGTCCCGGGAAGGCGGTGAAATAGACCAGATGCACCGGCACATGCTGTTCAAGCTTGATCGCCTGCTCGCGTCCGGATTTCAGCACACCCTGGAACAGCCCGACCGGATCATCGCTTTGCGCCCCCAGAAGCGCATAGGCAAAGTCGAAGGGATCGCCCAGCCGGACACAGCCGTGGCTGAAGGCGCGGACCTCGCGCTGAAACAAAGATTTCGAAGGCGTATCATGCAGATAGATGTTCCACTGGTTCGGGAACATGAACTTCACCAGCCCCAGCGCATTGCCATCCGAAGGCGGCTGGCGCATGGCAAAGGGGAAATTCGCCGCCGTATACTTGCCGAAATTGATCGAGCCGCGATCCACCACCCGGCCCCGGCTGTCGACGATCTTCAGATGACCCGCCGCATTCGGGTTCTTCTTCAGAAGCGGCAGATATTCCTTGGTGGTGATCGAGCGCGGCACCGACCAGCTCGGGTTCACCACCATATATTCCATCTCGTCCGAAAATTCGGGCGTGCGCTGATCGGGGACATTCTTGCCGATGACCGCGCGGGTAACGAAGGTTTCCTTGCCATCGTCGATGATACGAGCCGTGAAATCGGTCTGGTTGACCCAGATATGCCGCCGCCCGCGCTCGATATTCATCCAGCGCTCGCGCTCCAGCGCCACGAGAACGGATTTCAGCCGCTGTTCGGGCGGCACGTTCAACTCGGTCAGGGTGCTTTCGTCCACGATGCCGTCGGCGTTCAGCCCGTGCGCAAGCTGAAAGCGCTGAACGGCGCGCTGGATCTCGGCGTCATAATCGCGGCTGGCAGAGAGCGAGAGATATCCCATGGCGACCAGACGGTCACGCAGGGCCACCACCGCGTCACCGCTGCTGCCGGGTTTGGGGCGGCTCGTCAGTTCAGCCCCCCAGCCGCCCCGGGCAATCTGACGCTCGATTCCGATTTTGGCCTTGATCAGCTGCGCATAAGCCGGCGCGGTGGGCGCCAGCGACCCCAGAAAACCGGCCAGATCCCCGGCTTCTGCGACCGTCAGAACCTGCGCATCCTCAAGACGCGGCAGGGTGCGCACGATGGTCGAGTCGATCTTCTTCGGCTCCAGCACACCGGAATGAAGGTCGTGCGCGTAATCCAGGAGCGCCCGCGTCATCCGAACCTCGATGCGGGCGCGGTCGCCTTCGGTCCGGGCGGCGCGCAGGGCTTCGGACAGAGCACGGGCATCATAGCGTTGCACCGGCAGGCCGTGATCGGCCGCCCGCGACAGCGCCCCCAGCAGGATGGCGCGCCGTTCGGCAGAATCGGCGGCTGTCCAGATCGGCTGGTAGTTTCGTTTTGCATAAAAGGCCGAAAGCGCGTCATCCTTCGCGGCGGCAATCGCCACGGTCTGCGCGAAGGGGCTGATCTGCGGCTGCGCCGACAGCGGCGCGGCGGCCAGCATCAGGGCCAGCGCACAGGGCATCGCCTTGCGGCGCGGACGAAGAAAACGCGGCATCTTGACCTCGAACAATTCAACTTCGTGCAAATTTCGGAGATTTGGCGCCCCGAGTCCACTCACATCCGGTTCAGACCGTTGCGCGAATACCTGAATCAAGGGGTGAATTTGTCACATTTCGGCAACTCAGCCGCGAAATGCCGATCGGTTCCCTGCGCTGAGCCGGATTCAGCAAATATTTGCCGATCGGGCGTTCAATGACCCCTGCGGACGATCTGGCCCCTTCTGTTGCGATTCGACTTGTGTCATACAATTCGTGCACTTGGGCAAAAGTGGCAGAGCCGTACGAAAAGCGGCATAAGAAGACCGAAGGACAGGCTTTCACATGAGCATGGCAGAAAAAACCGGGTTCACGCGGCGGGGCCTTCTTGGTGTGTTCGCGGCAACCGCGGTTGTGGCAGCACCCACCTACTCCAACGCTTTCGGGCTGTTGCGGGGCGCAGGCGATATCCGGCGTATCCGGATGTATTCGGGTCGGACGGGCGAAAGCCTTGATACGATCTACTGGATTGAAGGGAAGTACATCCCCGAAGTCCTGAAGGAAATTAACCATTTCATGCGCGATTGGCGCACCGATCAGGCCGTATCCATGGATGCGCGCACGGTCGACATCATGGCAGCCTCGCACCGTCTTCTGGATGTGTCCGAGCCGTTCATGCTGCTGTCGGGCTATCGCAGCCCGAAGACAAACGCGATGCTGCGGTCGAAATCGGGCGGCGTGGCGAAAAACTCGCTGCATATGAAGGGTCAGGCAGCCGATCTGCGGCTGAAATCGCGCTCGGTGGGTCAGATGGCCCGCGCGGCGGAATCCTGTGCCTCGGGTGGTGTGGGCCGGTATTCCGGGTCCAACTTCGTTCATATGGATTGCGGCCCGGTCCGGCACTGGGGCGGCTGAGCCCCGGCCGGGAGGAACGAAAAAGGGCGCCTTCGGGCGCCCTTTTCAATCAGTCCTCCGCCTCGCCCGCGCCGCTTTCGGCCTGACGCCCGCGGAAGCCCATGGCGACCACGAACTTTTCCGAACTGTCGGAGCGGCTGGCGGGCGGCTTTACATTGGCGACCTTGGTGAAGTTCTTCTTCAGCATGGTCTGCATATCGATCTCGGCGCCGCCGGCCAGAACCTTGGCGACAAAGGTGCCGCCATCCTCCAGCACGTCAAAGGCAAAGGCCAGCGCGGCCTCGACCAGCGCGATAATGCGCAGGTGATCGGTGCCCTTGTGCCCCGAGGCAGCGGCGGCCATGTCCGACATCACCACATCCGCGCGGCCCCCAAGCCAGCCCTTCACCTTGTCATCGGCATCATCCGCCAGAAAGTCGAGCTGGTGAATATCGGCCCCCGCAATCGGCTCCACCTCCTGCAAATCGACGCCCAGCACGGTTCCCAGCGGTTTTTTCGGGTTCTGCCCCAGCGCATTCACCCGCTCCACCGCGACCTGGCACCAGCCTCCGGGCGCGCAGCCAAGGTCCACCACCCGCGCACCGGGTTTCAGGAAGCCGTATTTGTCATCGAGTTCCAGAATCTTGAAGGCTGCGCGGCCGCGATAGCCTTCGCGTTTCGCGCGCTGGACGTAGGGATCGTTCAGCTGCCGTTCGAGCCAGAGCGTCGAGGACAGCTTGCGCCCCTTGGCGGTCTTGACCCGGACCCGCAGGTCGCGCTGGCCCCGGCCGGAAGTGTTCTTGGGCGGTGTCGTCATGTATATGGTCCGTCTTCCAGAACGCCGTCGGCGCTCATCTGTGCGTAAAGAAGCCCTTCGCGCAATCCGCGATCCGCCACCGACAATCGGTCGGTCGGCCAGATTCGCATCAGCGCCTGAAGGATGGCCGCGCCGGACATGATCAGCGAATGCCGGTCACGGCCGATGCGGGGATCGGTGCGGCGGCCCTCGGGGCCAAGCGAAAGATAGTCGCGGATCACCGTGTCGATCTGGGACGAGGTCATGCGCAGCCCGTCCACCTTGGTGCGGTCATAGCGGCGCAAGCCCAGAAAGCTGGCGGCGACCGTGGTCACGGTGCCGGAGGTGCCGATGATCTGAAACCCCTCGCGCGGGTTTTCGGCGTTGTAGGGGGAAAAGCTGGCAAGGTTTTCCTCAAAGAACCAGCTCATCAGCGCAAAGCGGGCGGCATCGTCCTCGACATCCTGAAACTGATCTTTCAGCGTCGCCACCCCCAGCGGCACCGAGATCCAGTCCACCACCCGCGCGGCCGTGGCCGCGCCCGGCTGATTGAAGCCCGAATGCAGTTGCATGATGGCGCGCTGCCGGTCCTCGGGGGCCACTTCGGAAAGGTCGATCCAGACCAGTTCAGTCGAACCACCCCCGATATCCACCACCAGCAACTGTTCGGTCCGGCGCGAGACCAGAGGCGCGCAGGAAATGACCGCCAGCCGCGCCTCTTCCTCGGGTGGGATGATTTCCAGCGACAGGCCGGTTTCACGACGGATCTGGCGCATCAGATCGCGCGCATTCCGCGCCCGGCGACAGGCCTCGGTGGCGACAAGCCGCATCCGGCTGACGCCATGCTTTTCGATCTTCTTCTGACAGATGCGCAGGGCCTGCACTGTGCGCCCCATTGAGGCACGCGACAACCGGCCCGAGGCCTCCAGCCCCACGCCTAGCTGGACAGTCTTGGAAAAGCTGTCCACGACCTGAAACTGACTGCCCTTCGGCTGGGCGATCAGCATTCGGCAACTGTTGGTCCCCAGATCGAGCGCAGCATACAGCTGCGGCCCCGACCGGGTGTCATGAGGGGTCGACGGTTCGACCGCACCCGCCCCCATCAGGGCATCGGGCTGCGGGATCGCGTCCTCCCCCCGGGGACGCTCGGGCGCCATAATCCGCCCTCCATTTTCGGTTACCGTAAACGTAGACCCGTTGTCCCCCCCGCGCAAGCGCGGATACGCGGAACGGTCTGTGCGCCGATGCGCGGGCGCTCGCTTCCCGGCCTGCGACAAGGTAGATTTGTCGCTGTCGCGGACTGCGCGCCGGATGTCGAAATCCGACACTGCCGGTCGCTGGCCGACGCATAGAACGGGAAACACGCAACAGAGGGGAATCAGCGATGCCCGAGGTCACGATCGTTTACTGGCGGGACATTCCGGCCCAGGTCATCGTCGGCAAGGGCCGTCGGGGATCGAAAGTGCAACTGCCCGAACGCTTTGAGCAGGCGATCGACCGTTGCGCCATGAAGGTGGGGGCGAAGGACGCCGACGCCTATCTGGCTGAATGGCGCAAGGCCGCCCCCTACGAGGTGGAGGGTGAACCGGACCAGATCGCCCGCGACACCGCCGACCGTCTGGATGCCGAATATGACACCGCGCGCCTCAAGGCGCTGATCGAGGCCGAGGGCCGGGCCTGAGCGCCCCGCGCCCCATGTGAGGAGCTGCCCCATGGCGCTGTTCAGTTTCCGTCGTGACAATGCCCCGGCCGCGACCGGCGTCACCCCCGAGGTCGAGACCTTCCTGAAAGGCTTCTCGATGGAGGTGATGCCCCGCACTGCCGAGAAGGTCGAGGATTTCCGCGCGATCCTGCCGAAAGGCACCCGCGTCTATATCGCCCATATCGAGGGCACGCCCATCGAGGACATGGTGGCGACGGCGAAGCGCATCAGCGCCGAAGGCTTCCCCGTCATGCCGCATTTCCCGGCCCGCATCATCAAGGACCGCGCCACTCTGGCCGACTGGATTGCCCGCTATCAGGGCGAGGCCGGAGTGAAACAGGCGCTGCTGCTGGGCGGTGGCGTCAACACCCCGGCGGGCGAGTTCGACAGCTCGATACAGCTGATCGAGACGGGCCTGTTCGACGGGTTCGAGCGGCTGCATGTGGCAGGCCACCCGGAGGGCAACAAGGACATCGACAAGGACGGCGGCGATGCCATCGTCATGCAGGCGCTGAAGTGGAAACAGGATTTCGCCAATCGCACCGATGCGAAAATGGCGATCGCCACCCAGTTCTGCTTTGAGGCTGGCCCGGTCATCGACTGGGTGAACCGGATCAATGCGGCAGGTGTCTCGATCCCGGTGCATATCGGTGTGGCAGGCCCGGCCAAACTTCAGACCATGATCAAATTTGCCATCGCCTGCGGCGTCGGCCCCTCCTTGCGCGTGCTGCAAAAGCGGGCGATGGACGTGACCAAGCTGCTGCTGCCCTATGAACCCAACGAGTTCATCACCGAACTGGCGGTCCACAAGGCGCAAAACCCGGATTTCGGCATCGAATCCGTGCATTTCTTCCCCCTTGGCGGCATCAAGACCAATGCCACCTGGGCCACCGAACACGGCGGCGCCTCGGGCGTCCCGGCCAATCAAGCGTAAGGAAAAGCCATGACCCGGACCGTTCTCGAATCCAAAACCAAAACCGTTGTCATCGGCTTTGACGAGCCCTTCTGCGTCATCGGCGAGCGTATCAACCCCACGGGGCGCAAGAAGCTGGCGGCCGAACTGGAGATGGGCAATTACGACACCGTCATCAAGGACGCGCTGGAGCAGGTGGCCTGTGGCGCGACCGTGCTGGATGTGAACTCGGGCGCCGTCTTCACCAACAAGATGGCCGAAGACCCGCGTTATGCCGACAACAACTTTGTCGAACCGCCGCTGATGAAGGCGCTGATCGAGATCATTCAGCAGACCGTGGACGTGCCGCTGTGCATCGACTCGTCGGTGCCGGGCGCGCTGGAAGCCGGGCTTCAGGCCTGTGAGGGCCGTCCGCTGCTGAACTCGGTCACGGGTGAGGAAGAGCGGCTGGAACTGGTGCTGCCGCTGGTGAAGAAATACAACGTCCCGGTCGTGGCTATTTCCAACGACGACACCGGCATCTCGCCCGATCCGGATGTCCGCTTTGCCGTGGCCAAGAAAATCGTCGAACGCGCCGCCGATTTCGGCATTCCGGCGCATGACATCGTGGTGGACCCGCTGGTGATGCCGGTGGGCGCCATGGCGACCGCCGGTCAGCAGGTCTTCGCGCTGGTCCGCCGCCTGCGCGAGGAACTGGGCGTGAACACCACCTGCGGCGCCTCGAACATCTCGTTCGGCCTGCCGCATCGCCACGGCATCAACGCTGCCTTCCTGCCCATGGCCATCGGTGCGGGCATGACGAGCGCGATCATGAACCCGGTCCGTCAGGTGGAGATGGAGGCGATCCGCGCCGCCAACTTCCTGATGAACCACGATGCCAATGGCGGCGAATGGATTCGCTTCGCCAAGGTGATCGAGGCGGTCGAGGGCGGTGCGTCCTTCGCCGAAGCCTCCGCCGCTGCCAGCCAGGCTGCGGGCGGGCGCCGGGGTGGCCGTCGCGGCCGCGGCTGATCCGGTTTCTCTCCGATGCAGACGCCCGCCCTTGCCGGCGGGCGTTTTGCATGAGCGGCACAGTTTTGCCGCAGGCCGGGCCTAATCTGACCATCGCCGCCCGCCAGAAACCGGATCAAGCCCCCAGCCTGACCCGGACCAGATGAGCGACCTCGGCCATATCAATGCCATCCATATCCTGTTTCTCGCCGAAAAGACGGCTGAACAGGACCGCGCGACCGGCAGCTATGACGCACATCTGGCCGAGGACCGGCGTTATTACAACTGGCAGGGCCAGCAGCAGATCCTGCCCTTCGGAATGGATGACGACCCACAAGGCTTTGCCGAGGGGTTGCGCACTGCCCTGCCCGGCGTCAACACCCTACGCCTCTCCTTCAACCAGTATGCTTTCGACACCAGGGGGGGCCTGCATCCACAATACGAGGCATTCATTGCCGCAGCGGTGAAACAGGGTTTCAAGCTGATCTTCACCCTGACAGATGGTGCACAGCAGACCACCGGCGACGATGGCGCGATGACCAGCGCGCAGCTTGCCAAAGCACTGGACGGAACTGTGCAGGATGGCGCGATCGCCGCCTGGGACAAGATGCTGGCGTGGCTCGACCGGCATCCGGGTGCGCAGAAGGCGGTCTGGGGCTACGAACTTGCGAACGAGGCCGCCGCCTACGAGCGTGGTGTTACACTGGCAGAGCGTGGCACCAAACTCGCCGCCGAAGCGCAGTTTGTCGGGCTTTACGCCCGCCATATGGCCGAGCTTGCGGCCAGGGTGCAGGCGGCTGACCCGGATGCGCGGGTGCTGGTCGGCGGCTGGGCCTATTCGGCGCGATTCACCGATCTGGCAGAAAATTCAGTAGGCAACAAAAGCGCGCTGGATTTCCTGCGTGCCAAGATCGGCGATGCGCTGGTCTGGGCCGGGCATCTTTATCCCGGCTGGCACAGTGGCACCGAAGTGACCGATCCCAAAGAGCTTGCGCAAATCTACACGACGGCGCTGGCTCCGCTGGGCGATGACGACATCCTGCTGACGGAAACCAGCTTCAGCGGCGCGCTGATCAACGATTTCAGCCTCGCGCCGAATGTGACGCGCAGCATGTCGCGCATGCAGGAATGGTTCGCGGATCGCGGCATCGGCACGACATGGTTTTCCGGTGCCGAGGCGGGCGCCTCCAGCCTTGTCGCCGTCGACAGCGGGGCGAAGCTGCGCTACCTGCACCAGCACAGCCTCGCCTTCGCGCTGAATGCCTTCTCGCTTGACGATGCCCCGCGCGGCCATAACGGGGACGAGGCTTTGGAGGCAGACGTCGTCACTGCGCGTCTGCGCAACGAGGACTATGACGGCAAGCTGTCCATGGATCCTGTCGCGGGCGCCGGTTTCGCCTTTGGCTATGGCGGTGCCGATACGCTGACCGGGGCGGCGGAGGCCAACAACTTTCTGTATGGCGGCAAGGGCAGCGATCTGCTGCGTGGCGCAGGGAATGAGGATTTTCTGTTCGGTCAGGACGATGCGGACACGCTCCTCGGGCAATCCGGCAATGACCTGCTGTTCGGCGGGCGCGGTGACGATCTGCTGCGCGGCGGAGCAGGCCATGACACGCTGGAGGGTGGCGCGGGCGCTGACCGTTTCGATGCCTCTGCCGGTTCCGATTTGGTAACGGATTTCCGTCAGGATGCAGGAGACCGGCTGTATCTGGGCCGGGATTATACGGATTGGACCGACGTGAAGGCACGGATGACCTTTCGCGCCCTTGACGGCAAGGCAGTGGATGATGTGGTGATCACACATTCCGACGGGACCGAGACGATCCTGCTGAACGCCCGCGGCAAGATTGGCGCGGCGGCGCTGTTGCTGGCGGGCGACAAGACATCGGTCGAGGGGACCGCCGGTAACGATCTGATCCGCGAAGGCTGGCAGGATATCGAAGGGCAAAGCTTCGGCGCCCTGCGCCGCGTGACGGCGGGCACCGGGGCCGATACGGTTCTGGGCACGGCCCGCGCAGATCACATCGACGGCGGAAGCGGGCAGGATCTGTTGCGCGGCAGTGGCGGCAATGACGAACTGCTGGGCATGGCGGGGAATGACCGGCTGCTCGGCGAAACCGGCAACGATATGCTGAGCGGTGGTGCGGGCCATGATGTGCTGGAGGGCGGTGCCGGTCAGGATGTGCTGGCCGGTGGCGCGGGCAACGATTCCCTCTCCGGCGGCGGTAGTGGTGACACCCTGTTCGGTGACAACGGGCGCGACACGCTGGCGGGCGGCGCAGGCAATGACGTTCTGCACAGTGGCACGGGCCGCTCGCATCTGGATGGCGGTGCCGGGCGCGACACGCTTTTTGCCGATCTGTCTGGTGGCGGCCATGTGCTGACCGGCGGCAGCGGCGCGGATCGTTTCATTTTCCATGACGCCGGCAAGACCGCCAGCCGGTCGGTCATCACCGATTTCACCCCCGGCGAGGATCGGCTTGTTTTCGGCAATCGCGCCGTGGATCTGGCGCATCTGCCCGATGGCATGCGGCTGGTGGAAACCGATGCGGGCAGCACACTGCATCTTGCGCCAGGCCATCAGGTGTTCCTGCAAGACCTGTTCTTCTGACGCCACGCCGCAACCTGACCGAAACCTGCCGCGAACAGCCATGGCAAGCGTGCCGCCCCGGCCTAGAAAGGGCCAGCGACAGGGTATGAGGGAAACATGCGCGCCGCGATTTCGGTGGATGCGGGCAACTGCCCGGAGGCAACCTGGGATGACCCGGCGAAGGGAACGATTCGCTGGAAGACCCTGTTGTCGCAGGGCATGACTGCCAGCGACAGCCTTGTCTGCGGCATCGCGCTGATGGCGCCGGGTGAGTTCTTTGCGTTTCATTCCCACCCCGAGGCCGAAGTCTATTTCGGGCTGGAGGGCGAAGGCGAAGTGGTGATCGACGGCGTGCCGCACCGGCTCGCCCCCGGCATCATGCTCTTCATCCCCGGCGGCGCCGTGCATGGCGTGCCCGTGGTTTCGGCGCCGCTGAAATGGTTCTACACCTTCGCGCGCGATTCCTTCGACCAGATCGCCTACAGCTTTCTGCCCGTCCCGGCAGAGCCAGAACCCCCGATACCGCCCGAACGGGCGGCCTGACTGCAAGAGGCCAAGATGAGTGACGACGCGCTGGTTATCTTTACCCCCTCGGGCAAGCGGGGGCGTTTCCCGCTGGGCACGCCGGTCCTTCAGGCGGCACGGTCGCTGGGCGTGGACCTCGACAGCGTCTGCGGCGGCCGCGGCATCTGTTCCAAATGCCAGATCACGCCGGGATATGGCGAATTTCCCAAGTTCGGCATCCATGTCGATGATGAAGCGCTGAGCGAGTGGAACAGCGTCGAGGAACGCTACAAATCCAAGCGCGGCATGATCGACGGGCGGCGGCTGGGCTGTCAGGCCAAGGTCATGGGCGATGTGGTGATCGACGTGCCCCCGGAAAGCCAGGTGCACAAGCAGGTCATCCGCAAATCCGCCACGGCGCGCGAGATCACGATGGACCCGGCGACCCGCCTCCTGTTCATCGAGGTGGCAGAGCCTGACATGCATGAACCCACCGGCGATTTCGAACGTGTGCAGCGTGCGCTGGCCGAACAGTGGCAGGTCGATGCCGTGGTCGCCGATCTGGCGGTGCTGCGCCGGTTGCAACCCGTGCTGCGCAAGGGGGAATGGAAGATCACCGTCGCCCTGCATCGCGGCAATCGCGATACCGCGCATCGCATTCTGGACCTCTGGCCGGGCTACCATGACGGCGGTCTTTACGGGCTTGCCATCGACCTCGGATCGACCACCATCGCGGCGCATCTGTGCGACCTGCGCGACGGGCATGTGCTGGCCTCGTCCGGCGTGATGAACCCGCAGATCCGCTTCGGCGAGGATCTGATGAGCCGTGTTTCTTATGCCATGATGAACCCAGGCGGCGATCAGGAGATGACGGCGGCGGTGCGCACCTCGATCAACGGGCTGGTGCAGGCCATCGCCACCGAGGCGGGCGTGGACCCGGCCTCTGTCTACGAGGTGGTCTTTGTCTGCAACCCGGTGATGCACCACCTGCTTCTGGGCATCGACCCGGTGGAGCTGGGTCAGGCGCCCTTCGCGCTGGCGACCTCGGGCAGCCTTGCCCTGCCCGCCCGCGAGATGGAATTGACGGCGGTGAACAGCGCGGCGCAGGTCTATGTGCTGCCTTGCATCGCGGGCCATGTCGGCGCCGATGCGGCGGCGGTGGCGCTGGCCGAGGCGCCCGACAAATCCGAGGATATGGTGCTGATCGTGGATGTCGGCACCAATGCGGAAATCCTGCTGGGCAACAAGGAGCGGGTGCTGGCCTGTTCCTCCCCCACCGGCCCGGCGTTTGAGGGCGCGCAGATCTCCAGTGGCCAGCGCGCCGCCCCAGGCGCCATTGAGCGGGTAGAGATCAACGTGGCCACTAAGGAGCCGCGTTTCCGCGTGATCGGCAGCGACCTCTGGTCGGATGATCCGGGCTTTGCCGAGGCGACGGCGAACAGCGGTATCACCGGCATCTGCGGTTCCGGCATCATCGAAGCGGTGGCCGAGATGCGTCTGGCGGGGATTCTGGATGGCTCGGGCCTGATCGGATCGGCCGAACAGGTCGGCACCGACCGCTGCCGCCCCGAGGGGCGCACCAACTCGTATCTCATGTTCGATGGCAGCGCGACGGGCGGGCCGGTCATCACGGTCACACAGGGCGACATCCGCGCCATCCAGCTGGCGAAATCGGCGCTTTATGCGGGCGCACGGTTGTTGATGGATGAAATGAACATCGACCATGTGGATCGTGTCGTGCTGGCCGGGGCCTTCGGTGCCCATATCAGCCCGAAACACGCGATGATCCTTGGCATGATCCCTGATGCGCCGCTGGACAAGGTGGCCAGCGCGGGCAATGCGGCCGGCACCGGCGCGCGGATCGCGCTCTGTAACCGCGCCGCCCGCGATGCGATCGAGGCGACGGCGCACGAGATCCACAAGGTCGAGACTGCCATCGAGCCGCGCTTTCAGGAGCATTTCGTGAATGCAAGCGCCATCCCCAACGCGGTCGATCCCTTCCCGCATCTGGCCGCCATCGCGCCCCTGCCGGAAGTCAGCTACAATACCGCAGGCTCTGAAGGCCGTCGCCGTCGCAGAGGATGACCCTCGCGGGGTTGACTTTGGCGCCGCTGCGCTAGCTTCTCGGGCATGGATGATCCGATAGCCGATCTGCTGACCCGATGCGCCGCGCAGGACCGCGCGGCGTTTCGGGATTTATACTCCGCCACCAGCGCGAAACTTATGGGCGTGCTCCTGCGTATGTTGAAAGACCGGCAGGAAGCGGAGGAAGCCTTGCAAGAGGTTTATACCCGGATCTGGCTGCGCGCGCAGCGTTTTGACCCCGCACGGGGACGCGGCATGACATGGGTCATTGCCGTCGCCCGGCATCTGGCCATCGACCGGCTGCGCGCCCGCCCGACAGAGACCGAGGAAGCTGAATACGACCAGATCGCCGACAGCGCACCACGGGCCGAAAGCCGCCTGATCGCGCTGGGCGAGGCCCGGCAGATCGTCCAGTGCTTTGACACCCTGGAACCGGCTCGCGCCGCGGCGCTGCGCGGCGCCTATCTGGACGGGCTGAGTTATGCCGATCTGGCAGGCAGGCATGACGTGCCGCTGAACACCATGCGCACCTGGCTGCGGCGCGGGCTTGCCGCGCTCCGCGATTGCATGGAAGGTGTCCGGGCATGAGCGTCGAAGACCGGGACATCGCGGGCGAATATGTGCTGGGCACCCTGCCCCATGCCGAGCGTCTGGCCTTTGCCGCCCGGCTGAAATCCGATCCCACCTTGCAGGAACTGGTCGCGGAATGGGAGGATCGCCTCTCCGGGCTGAATACGGAATATGCCGAAAGCCCGGCGCCCGACCTGTTCCCCGCCATCGAGGCGCGGCTGTTCCCCCGGCCTGCGCGATCGCGCTGGCAAGGCTGGCTCGGCGGGCTTGTCACGGCAGCGGCCGTGCTGCTGGGTGCGGTGGTATTGCCGCCGCTGCTGGCGCCCTCCGCCCCGCCCGTCATCGCCGAACTCGGTGCGCCCGATGCGGGCCTGCGGTTCGAGGCGCATTACGACGGGCGTGATCTGATCCTTCGCCGCGTCGCTGGGGCCGCGCCAATCGCCAGCCAGTCGCACGAGCTCTGGATCATCGCACCGGACGCGGCGCCGGTCTCGCTTGGCCTGATCGGCACCGATCCGCTGCGCGTGGCCTATCCGGCGCCACCAGCAGGCTGGACGCTCGCGGTCACGCTGGAACCGGCAGGTGGCGCACCGCAGGGCGTCCCCACCGGACCCATCGTCGCTGCGGGTCAGATCACGCTTTGATCACAGGCGCGTGAGGCTGAAACTCCCGCGCGAATGGCTCCGTAACTTCTGGCATCGGGCGGGACAGACCCGCTTCGGATCACAGGAGACGACAGATGAAATCCATTCGTATTGCCGCCGCCATCCTTGCCCTGGGCACCGCCCCGGCGCTTGCCGAGAACCCCGAAGTCGGCGGCGCGCCGATGTATGAGACGAAGAACATCGTCGAGAATGCCGTGAATTCGGCCGATCACACCACGCTGGTTGCTGCGGTGAAGGCGGCTGGTCTGGTGGAAACCCTGTCGGGCGCCGGTCCTTTCACCGTCTTCGCCCCGACCAATGCCGCTTTCGACAAGCTGCCTGCGGGCACGGTCGAAACCCTGCTGAAGCCCGAAAACAAGGATCAACTGACCAAGATCCTGACCTGCCATGTCGTCGCGGCCAATGCCATGTCGGATGCCATCGTGAAGATGATCGCCGATGACAAGGGCATGCATCCGGTCAAAACCGTCGGCGGCTGTGAATTCACCGCGATGATGGATGGCGACAAAGTCCAGATCAAAGATGGTCAGGGCAATGTCGCGACCGTCACCATCGCCGATGTGAAACAGTCGAACGGCGTGATCCATGTGATCGACACCGTGCTGCTTCCGGCCAGCTGATCGCGCGGCCACACGCTGCATGACAGCCTTCGCCCCGTCTGCCCCCGGCAGGCGGGGTTTCCTGTCAGAACAAGCCGTTCTGCCTGCCGGGTCGCCCCGTTTACCCTTGCACTGCCCTGGCCATTCGGCTATCTGATCCGCCAATGCGGGTGTAGCTCAATGGTAGAGCCGCAGCTTCCCAAGCTGATGACGAGGGTTCGATTCCCTTCACCCGCTCCAATCTTCCTGTTTCGCGCTCCACCCCTGGCACGGCCCAAATGCGCTGCATTTTGCAATGCGTCGGAACCCGAATGCGTCCGGTGCGTTGATCTTGCGAAAGAAGTGGGAGAATGGATATGTCGCGGCAAGCGAAAGTCATGGCCAAAGCAACACCCCAACCCCTGCCGTTCCTGATGATCGGCGCGATGCTGGGGCTTCTTAGCGGGTGGCTGGCTCTGGCGATGTGACCCCTGCACAGGCCCTGCGGCCTGACAGGCATTCAGCGATCAGCGGTAGATGAAACCGTAGACCGGATTGACGCGGCCGAGGGTGCCGTTGGGATTGGCGACGCGCACCTGCGACCAGTCGTTGCGGGCGGAGACATCGACCACCAGCGTGTCCTGGGTGATGCGGTTTCGTTCCCAGTTCGCCTGATCCACCAGAACGCGGCGACTGTCGACGACATTCGAGACCACCGCCACATGCCCCATCGGCATTTTCCGGCTGCCGCTGAAATTCATCACCGCACCGATTTTCGGCTCCGAGCCGCGCTGATACTTGCCAGCGGCCTGATTCCACCAGGTACGGGCATTGCCACGAATCTCGATCCCGGTGACAGCGCGGGCGAAGGGCACGCACCAGATACGGCCACGCACGGGCTTCAGCGACGCCTTCGCCGCCGCGACGGCAGACTTCAGTTCGGCCCGTCGCTGGTCGGTTTCTTTCGCGGCCTTGTGCAGCGCCGTGCGGCTTTGCTTCTTCGGACCGTTTGAGGTGCTGACGCGGGCATTGCTGGCCTTGATGGCTGGCTCATGCCGTTCGGCAAAACTGGCGGTCGGGGGAACGATCAGGCTGAGGGCCAGAAGCGCGGCGCTGAGGGGGCGGATCATGGTCAACGGTCTATTGTTTCGGTGCGGCTTCCGTTTGGCACAGCGGCCGCCAATGCCGCAACTGCGAGAATTTCCGCTGAGCAGATATCCGCCACTGTCCCCGTCCCGGCCCGTGTCCTGCCCGGTGCAGAGCCTGTCGGGAACGGGCTTTCCTTTCCCCGGTTCAACGGCTAGCACGACGCCTGTAGTTACACAGGAGGCTCGCATGAATACCGATATCAAACGCATCGGCACCGGCGCCCGGATGAGCGAAGGCGTCTGCTACAATGGCATCGTCTGGCTGGCCGGACAGGTTGGCAACCCCGGTGATAGCGTGGCAGATCAGACCCGCACCTGTCTCGCCGAGGTCGACCGTATCCTCGCCGAAGCGGGCACCGACAAGACCCGCATCCTGTCGACCCAGATCTGGCTGGCCGACATGGCGGATTTTGCCGAAATGAACGCGGTCTGGGATTCCTGGGTGCCACAGGGCCATACGCCCGCCCGCGCCACTGGCGAGGCCAAGCTGGCCGCGCCGGAATACCGGGTCGAGGTCATCGTGACCGCCGCACTGAAGTGAGATGTGAAGGGGGGCCAGAGCGGCCCCCTTTTTCCTAGCTGCGCAGATAGGCGACCAGTTGCCGGGTCGAACTGTCCTTGCCCTCGGCGCTTTCGCGCCCCTCAAGGATCGGTTGCAGCGCCAGCGCCAGTTCCTTGCCCAGTTCGACCCCCCATTGGTCATAGCTGTTGATGCCCAGAATCACGCCCTCGACAAACACGCGGTGTTCGTAAAGCGCGATGATCTGACCCAGGGTGAAGGGCGTAAGCTTCGGGATCGCCAGCGTAGTGGATGGCCGGTTGCCCGGAAAGACGCGGTGCCGCGCCTGACGCTCCAGTTCCGCCCCGGTCAGACCCTTCTTCGCCATGATGGCACGGGCTTCTTCCAGACTGCGGCCTCGCATCAGCGCCTCGGATTGCGCAAGGCAATTTGCAACCAGCAACAGATGCTGATGCGCCAGAGCAGGTTCGTGACCCTCTCGCGCCACGATGAATTCACAAGGCACGACACGGGTGCCCTGATGGATCAGCTGGTAGAAGGCGTGCTGGCCGTTGGTCCCCGGCTCTCCCCAGACCACCGGGCCGGATTCGTAAGGCAGATCAATGCCATCCATGCTGACCCTCTTGCCGTTCGATTCCATTTCCAGCTGTTGCAGATAGGCGGGCAGACGGCCAAGACGCTGGTCGTAGGGCAGCACGGCGCGGGTGGCATGACCGCAGATCTGGTTGTGCCAGATCCCGACCAGAGCCAGCAGAACCGGCAGGTTCTCGGCAAAGGGCGCCTCGCGGTAATGCGTGTCCATATCGGCACCGCCGCGCAGAAATTCAGTGAAATCCTCGGGACCAATGGCGATCATCAGCGACAGACCGATTGGCCCCCACATGGAATAGCGGCCGCCTACCCAGTCTTCGAAACCGAAAACACGCGCAGGATCAATGCCATATGCGGCAGTCTTGTCACCGGCCGTCGACACGGCGACGAACTGCGCGGCAGGATTTGTGACCTTTTCCGCCATCCATGCCTTTGCCGTATTGGCGTTGGTCATGGTTTCAATCGTGGTGAAGGTCTTGGAGGCCACGATGACCAGCGTGGTTTCGGGGTTCAGGTGCTTCAGCGTATCTGCAATATGCGCGCCATCGACGTTTGACACGAAATGGCACCGCGGCCCGTCGGCATAGGGGGACAGCGCCAGACAGGCCATGGCCGGGCCAAGGTCCGAACCGCCAATTCCGATATTGACGACATCTGTGATGCGCCCGCCCTGGCCGGTGAAGCGGCCTTCGCGCACATCGCGGGCGAATGCCTCGCAGCGGGCATGGATCGCGCGGACTTCGGGCATGACATCCAGCCCGTCGACAAGGACGCTGCCAGAGAGGTTGCGCAGCGCGGTATGCAGCACGGCACGCCCCTCGGTCTCGTTGATCTTCGCCCCCGAGAACATGGCCTCGCGCCGGTCGGAAACCCCTGCCCCTTCGGCAAGTTTCACCAGAAGATCAAAGGCTTCCGCGTCGATCTGTGTCTTGGAGAAATCAAGCAGCATTTCGCCGCGCCGCGCCGAAAATGCCTGTGCCCTATCCTTCGACGACATGAGGTTGCTGATCGTGGTCGCAGCGGTCCGACTGCGATGGGCCAGAAGCGCGTCAAATTTCGTAGTCATCAAAAGATCCTCTTGGCTGAATCCGCCGGGTCACTCGGCCCAATGGACCGTCGCATTCTTCAACACCGCCGCGACCGGAGCCTCAAGGGGGTCCATGCCCGCCGCACGCTCCACCGCTGCGCGCTTTTCCGCGCCGGTGATCAGGATATGGATATGCATGGCCCCTGCCAGAACCGGCGCCGTGAGGGTGATCCGCGGCTCACCTGCCGCTTCGGCACGCATCGGCAGCAGTACCGGCGCATCCGAGGCCAGCGCCTCGGCCAGACGATCGGCGCCCGGAAACAGGCTGGCAGTGTGCATATCCGCCCCCATGCCCAGAAGAAGGACCGAGATGGGCAGATGCGGCGCAAGCTGCGCCTCCAGATCCGCAAGAACATCCTCGGGCTGCGGCGCAGGTTGATAAAGCGGCACAAGATTGGCTCGCAAAGCCTTGCCGCGCAACAGCCTTTCCCGCAACAGCCGGGTGTTGGAGCGTGGGCTGTCTTCCGGCACCCAGCGTTCGTCGTTCAGAAAGACCGACACCTTGTCCCAGTCCAGATCGACCCCTGACAGAGTGTCGAAAATCGGCCCCGGCGTGGTGCCACCCGGCACACAGAACGAGGCGCGGTCCTCGCGGCGCAGAAAATCCGCCAGTTCACCCGCCAGCTTGTCGGCCAGCGCCAGCATCATCAGTTCACGGTCAGGGTATTCAACGAAGTTCATGCCTTGATCTCCCGCCAGCGCCGCCCGTCGCGGTGCATCAGCATCAACGCATCTTCCGGCCCCGAGGCTCCCGCGTCATAGCCCTTTGGCCGGTCGCCGCGTGCTTCCCAACCCTGGATGATCGGATCGGTCCAGGCCCAGGCGGCCTCCACTTCGTCGCCGCGCATGAACAGGGTCTGATTGCCGCGGATCACATCCATGATCAGCCGTTCATAGGCGTCGGGCATGTCAGTGCCCTCTTCCCCGAAAGCCTCGGTAAAGCTCATGTCCAGCGGCACCTGCGTCAGACGCATGCCGCCCGGGCCGGGCTCTTTAATCATCACCTTGAGGTTCATGCCCTCATTCGGTTGCAGCCGGATCACCAGCACATTCTCGCGCCAGCCCGAGGCATCGTCAAAAATCGAATGCGGGGGCTCCTTGAAGGTGATCGCGATTTCAGAGGCCCGCGCACGCAGCTTCTTGCCGGTACGGAGATAGAATGGCGTGCCCTTCCAGCGCCAGTTCGCCACCTGAACTTTCAGCGCGATATAGCTTTCCGTCAGACTGTCCGGGTTTTCCGCATCGTCCAGATAGCCGGGTGCGCCGCCTGTGGCCAGATATTGCCCACGCACGATATCCTCGGCAGGAACGGGCTGCAAAGCACGGATAACCTTCAGCTTTTCATCCCGAACAGTATCAGGGTCAAAGTGGAACGGCGGCTCCATCGCAATCAGGCAAAGCAGTTGCATCATATGGTTTTGCACCATATCGCGCATGGCGCCGGACTTGTCGTAATAGGCGCCGCGGCCTTCAACACCCACGGTCTCGGCCACGGTGATCTGCACATGATCAACGAACTGGCTGTTCCACAGCGGCTCGAACAGGATATTGGCAAACCGCACTGCCATCAGATTCTGCACCGTTTCTTTGCCAAGATAATGGTCGATGCGGTAAATCTGATGCTCTGCAAAATGCGTGGCCAGTGTCTCGTTCAGCGCGCGGGCGGTGGCAAGATCGCGGCCGAAGGGTTTTTCCACCACGATGCGGCTGTCGGCATCGGCGATGCCATGCAGATGCAGACGCTCCGCCAGATCGCCGAACAGCGCGGGCGCGACCGAGAAATAGAAGGCGCGCACCGCACCCTGCCGCATCAGCGCGGCCAGCGCGGGCCAGCCGTCTTCCCCTTTGGCATCAATGGCCACATAGTCCAGACGGCTCAGAAACTCTGCAATGGCAGCCGGGTCCAGCTTGTCACCGGCCACAAACTCCTCGATCGCCTCACGCACCAGCGCCTGAAACCCGGCCCTGTCCATCGCGGACCGCGCGGCGCCGATGATCCGGCTGTCTGCGGGCACCTGTCCTGCCAGATAGCGGCGATAGAGGCCGGGAAGGATCTTGCGGCGCGCCAGATCGCCGGTGGCTCCGAAAATCACGAGGTCGAACGTTTCGACCGGGATGACGCGTGAAACCATGGGCCTCTCCTCGCAGCTTTGCGGCGCTGCGCCGCAAGTATGTTAGCGCTAACGATCCGCCTTTTAGCCGCTTCGCATCTGCAAGTCTAGCACTCGCTGCGGGAAAGCGGAATGGCGTGGCGCTTTCATCGCAAGAAGCTGCTCAGGCCTCCAGCTCGGCATCCCAGTACAGATAATCCATCCAGCTTTCATGCAGATGGTTCGGCGGGAAGCGCCGGCCATGGGCCTGCATCTCTTCCGCGCTCGGCGGCACGGGTTTACGCATCAGGCGCATGCCGACCTGTTTCAGCGTCTTGTTGCCCTTCTTCAGATTGCAGGGCGAGCAGGCGGCAACCACATTTTCCCAGCTCGTAATGCCCCCCTTGGACCGTGGCAGCACATGGTCAAACGTCAGATCGCCCTTCGATCCGCAGTACTGGCATTTGAATTCGTCCCTCAGAAAAAGATTGAAGCGCGTGAAAGCCACGCGCTTCTGGGGTTTGACGAATTCTTTCAGCACGACGACCGAGGGGATGCGGAACTCGGCCCTCTGACTGTGCACCACCGCATCATATTCGGCGAGGATCTGCACCCGGTCCAGACAAACCGCCTTGATGGTTTCCTGCCAGGGCCAGAGGCTGAGCGGATAATAGGACAAGGGGCGATAATCGGCATTCAGCACAAGCGCAGGGTAATGCCGCAACGCCGCGGGTTCCCGCACGAAACTGGTTCTGAAATCACCGTCCATTCATCGACTCCGCCATCGTCCCGCCTGCCGTCCCGGCAGTCAGGGCGGGGAGTCCGCCCCGACAGGGGAAACTATATATCGCGTCCGGCGACAGGCAAGCCCCATAGTGTCGGGCATGGTTCTGGCAGGGCCCTGTAACGTCGTGATGACGAAAGCGGCAGATGTCCGGGTCAGCGCGTCTCTTTCGGGCGCAGCGCGAACCAGATCAACGCACCACCGGCCAGAACGAGGAAGGGCAGCATCGCCATGTTCACCGCCGACCAGCCCGCCTGCACCGATCCGCCCGAGCAGTTCATCAACCCGCCCGAGGCGAACGAGGCCATCGACACACCACCGAAAACCACGAAATCGTTCAGCCCCTGCATGGTGCCGCGCTCTGCCGCGGTGTGATGCCCCGCCAGCATGCTGGTGGCGCCGATGAAGCCGAAGTTCCAGCCAATCCCCAGAAGGATCAGCGCGATATAGAAGTTCTCAAGGTTCACCCCGGACATGGCCACCGCCCCCGATCCGGCAAGGATCAGCAGACCAAGCGCAATCACCTTCTCTACCCCGAGGCGCGCAATGATATGCCCGGTCACAAAAGACGGCGCATACATGGCAAGCACATGGGCAGACACGATATTCGCCGCATCCGAGGTTTCGAAGCCGCAGCCCACCACCGCCAGCGGCGAAGAGGTCATCACCAGGTTCATCAGCGCATAGCTGACGGTGGCGCAGACCATGGCGACGATAATTGCCGGATCGCGCAGCAGCTCGCGCCGTGTGCGTCCCGCTGCTGCCCCGGTCCCGCGCACCGCCGGACGGGTGCTTTTCAGCGCCCCGAACAGGAACAGCCCTGCGAGGTTCAGTGCGATCACCGTCAGATAGCTGCCAAGGAACGGCACGACCATGGCCTGCGAGGTCAGCTTCACCAGCTGCGGCCCGAAGATGGCCGAGGCTAACCCCCCCGCCATCACCCCGGAAATCGCCTTGGGCCGGAACGCCTCTGACGCCGCATCGGCCGCCGCGAAACGGTAGAAACCCTGCGCCGACATATAGCCGCCGGTCAGCAGGCTCGCCGCCGAAAACACAGCGAATGATCCGATATACAGCCCGTAGGCAGCCACCGCCGCCCCGGCCGCCCCGGCCAGCGCGCCCACCACGAAACCGACGCGCCGCCCCCAGCGCTGCATCACAGCCGACAGCGGCTGTGCCCAGAGCATGGACCCGATGACGGTCAGCGAGATCGGCAATGTGGCCCAGCACGGGTTACCCGCCAGCTGGCTGCCCGCCAGCCCGCCGATTGTAAAGATCACCGGCATCTGGGCGCCCAGAACCGCCTGCGCGGCCACGAGAACCCACATGTTGCGGCGGGCGATGCTGTCATTCGGAAGGGATGTCACGCTCATGGCGGCAGCTAATCCGCCCGTGCGCCCTTGCGCAAGGGGCAAGCGCGCCCCTAACCTGCGGCAAATCGGGGGAACCATGGTCGGACGTATCATCGAGGGACCGGCAGATATTGCCGAGGGCATGGACTGGCTGAGCCGCCATGACCGCAGATTCGCCGAGGCACATGCTCTGACCGGCGATCTGCCGCTGCGCCGACGCCCCGAAGGCTTTGCCGAACTCCTGTCCGCCATCGTCAGCCAGCAGGTTTCGGTCGCCTCCGCCCGCGCCATCTGGGGCCGGATGGAGGCGGCGGGCTTCACCACCCCCGAAGCAGTGCAGACGGCCTGCGACGAAGACCTGCGCGGTTGCGGTCTCTCCCGCCCGAAACTGCGCTATGCGCGGGCGCTTGCGGATTCGGGGCTGGATTTCCCGGCGCTGCGGGCGATGCCGGATGACAGGATCATCACGCAACTTGTTGAACTGCCAGGGATTGGCCGGTGGACCGCTGAAATCTACGCTATGTTCAGCCTCGGCCGCGCCGATGTCTTCGCTCATAACGACCTCGCCTTGCAGGAGGCGGCGCGGCTGCTTTTCAATCTCGAAAAGCGCCCCAATGAACGTGAGATGCGCGTGATCGCCGCCGAATGGTCACCGTGGCGGGCGGTTGCAGCGCGGCTGCTCTGGGCCTACTACCGTGTGGCAAAGGACCGCGAAGGGATCAGATGATGCTGCAATCGAAACGCAAGGCGCCGCAATCGGGCAAGGCAAAATCCATGGTGATCTTCGTCCATGGCTATGGCGCCGACGGCGATGACCTGCTGGGTCTCGCCGACCCGCTGGCGCCGCATCTGCCCGATACGGTGTTCTACAGCCCCAACGCTCCCGAACCCTGCGTCGGCAACCCTTTCGGCTATCAGTGGTTCCCGATCCCGTGGCTGGACGGTTCTTCGGAAGAAGCGGCGCAGGCCTCCATGGCCGTCTCGCTTGAAAAGCTGAATTCTTTCATCGACGCGAAGCTGGCGGAAGAGAAGATCGGCATCGAAGCCCTTGCCCTGGTTGGATTTTCGCAAGGCACGATGATGAGCCTGCATCTGGCTCCGCGCCGCGACAGCGCCATGGCCGGCGTCGTCGGATTCTCGGGCCGCCTGCTGGTGCCGGAACTGCTCGGCGCTGAAGCGCAGGTGAAGCCGCCAATCCTGCTGATCCACGGCGATGCCGACGAGGTCGTGCCGTTCGAGGATATGGGCCGCGCCGGCGACGCTCTGGTCTCGGCCGGGTTCGAAGTTTATGGCCATGTGATGAAAGGCACTGGTCACGGCATTGCCCCCGACGGGCTGCAAGTCGCCCTGTCCTTCCTGCATGACAAGCTGCCCGGCTGAGATTTGAGTATTTGGGCAAGAAGCAAGGCACACCCGGTCTTGCTTCTTGAAAAAATACTCCCGCCGGAGGCATCCGACAGCGCCGCAAGCTTGCCGCCGGAAGTTAGAAACGCCCGGTAAGGCTTTGCCAAAGAAGACGTTTGCGGCGCGTGAACTCGGACAGCTCCAGGGAGCCATCCGCCACCCGTGCGGGTTCCTGTGCGGCAAACGCAAGAACTGGCCGCGTCAGGAAGGCGGCCAGTGCCGCACCGCGTGGGATAGGGCCGCGCACTGTATCGAGGCGCGCAAGCCCTTCGCGGGCCAGCGCTGCGACGCCAGCAGGCGTCCCGTCAACCAGCGGAATGCGTCCCAGCGTTTCAAGCTGGGGCACCGCGCGCAGGTAATTGGCCAGGGCCTGCGCAGCGCCCAGACTGCGCGCTGCGGGCTCCGCCCGGTCCGGCGCGCCCAGAGCTTTCGCCGCGAGCCACAGCAAAACCCCCCCGGTTTCCTCTAGATACCGCCACAGCGCGGCGGCATCGGCATGTGGTTCGCGCCAGACATCCCATTGACGTGCGGCGACCATCCCGTCCAGAGCTTCGACCGGCAAGCCTTTGTCACGGATCATATTTCCCAGCGGGGTCATGACCTCATGCGGCTGCCCGCCACCTGCCGCTGCGGCCTCGACCGCATCGCGCCACCATTGCAGGCGCATTTCGGCGATCATCGGCTCTTTGCTCGCCCAAGGCGCACGCGCAACCTCGGCATTGAAGGCGTAGAGCACCGCCAGCGCCGGGCGATCCGCCACCGGCGCAGCCATCAATGCGGCGAAACGCTCCGGGTCGGCGCGCTGCACGATCTCGGCGCAGGCCTCGCTCATGCGGCGCCCTGATCGCGGATCAGCTTCCACTGGATCGCGTCGAGCAGCGCCTCGAAGCTTGCGTCCACGATATTCGGGCTGACACCCACGGTAGACCAGCGCCGACCCTGACCATCCTCGCTGTCGATGATGACACGCGTGACTGCCTCGGTGCCGCCCTGGGTGATGCGGACCTTGAAGTCCACCAGCTTCATGTCGTCGATACAGGCCTGATACGGTCCCAGATCCTTGGCCAGCGCCTTGTAAAGCGCGTTGACCGGGCCGCGGTCGGTGCCAGCCTCATCCATGCTTTCCGAGACGGACAGCATCTTGTGACCGTCGATCTTCACCACCACCACCGCTTCCGACAGGGAAACCATGCGGTCGTATTTGTTCTTCCGCCGCTCGACAGTGACACGGTAGCGTTTCACCTCGAAGAATTCAGGGCAGAGGCCCAGCTCGCGCCGCGCCAGCAGCTCGAAACTCGCCTGCGCGCCGTCATAGGCGTATCCCTCGTCCTCGCGGGTCTTGATCTTGTCGAGGATCAGGGCAAGGCGCGGGTCGTTCGGCGCAACCTCGATCCCCGCCGCCGCCAGCCGGGCGCGCAGGTTCGATTGCCCGGCCTGATTGGACATCGGGATCAGCCGCTCGTTCCCTACCAGCGCAGGGTCGATGTGTTCGTAGGTCGTGGGGTCTTTCACGATGGCGCTGGCATGCAGCCCCGCCTTATGCGCGAAGGCCGAAGCGCCGACATAGGGGGCGCTGCGCAGGGGCACCCGGTTCAGGATATCGTCGAGCATGCGCGAGGTCTTGACCAGCCCCGCAAGTGCCGCGTCGCTGACGCCGGTGTCCAGCCTGTCACGGAACGGCGCCTTCAGCATCAGCGTCGGGATCAGCGTGGTGAGGTTGGCATTGCCGCAGCGCTCGCCCAGGCCGTTCAGCGTGCCCTGCACCTGCCGCGCGCCCGCCAGCACGGCAGCCAGCGAATTGGCCACCGCATTGCCGGTATCGTCATGGCAATGGATGCCCAGCCGGTCGCCCGGAATGCCAGCCGCGATCACGGCGCGGGTGATGGTGCCCACTTCTTCGGGCAGTGTGCCGCCGTTGGTATCGCAAAGCACGATCCAGCGCGCCCCCGCCCCGAACGCGGCTTTCAGACAGTCCAGCGCATAATCCGGGTTGGCCTTGTAGCCGTCGAAGAAATGTTCGGCATCAAACAGCGCCTCCCGCCCCTTCGTGACCACATGGGCCACGGAGGCGCGGATATTCTCCACATTCTCGGACAGGGTGATGCCGAGCGCGGTGGTGACATGGAAGTCATGGGTTTTGCCGACCAGACAGACCGCAGGGGTTTCCGCATCCAGTACCGCCGCCAGCACATCGTCATTCTCGGCCGAGCGACCTGCGCGTTTCGTCATGCCGAAGGCGGTGAAGGTGGCGCGGGTTTGCGGACGGTCGCGGAAGAAATCACTGTCGGTCGGGTTGGCGCCAGGCCAGCCGCCCTCGATGTAATCCACCCCCAGCGCATCCAGCGCGCGGGCGATCTGCTGTTTTTCCGACAGCGAGAATTGCACGCCCTGCGTCTGCTGGCCATCGCGCAGGGTGGTGTCGAACAGGTAAAGATGCTCGCGCATGACAGGCTGGCTTTCGGTCATTCAGTCTTCATCGACCACGCGGAAGATCGCGGGCACGGCAGGGCACGGGCGCATCTCGTTGCGGATCACATCCGACAGGCGGGTCTGGTGCAGGAACACATAGACATGCGCCGAAAGACCCTCCCACAGCCGGTTGGTCAGCGATTGCGCCCGCGACCCCGACACACCGCCCGAGGCCCCGGCCCCGGTGTGCATGGCGTTCACGGTTTCCTCGACCGCCTCCATCACCTCGGACACGCGGATGTCCGAGGGGCTTCGCGACAGGCGGTAGCCGCCGCCGGGGCCGCGCACCGCCTCCACCAGACCGGCACGGCGCAGCTTGACGAAAAGCTGTTCCAGATAGGGCAGCGAAATATCCTGACGCTTCGAAATCTCGGCCAGCGACACCAGATCCTCGGGTTTCGCCAGCGCCAGATCGGCCAGAGCCACCATGGCATAGCGGCCTTTCGTCGACAGTTTCATCGCCCGCTTCCCCCAAATCCATTGACGCCACCGGCAGGGGCGCTTAACTCACCTGAACCCCCGGGGCCTTGCCCGACGGGACTTAATGGAACCGCCCGGATTGCGCAATCTCCGAAGGGCGGACGACAGTAAAGGCGACGAAATGCCCGAAGTGATCTTTGCCGGCCCGGAAGGCCGTCTTGAAGGCCGTTACCACCCGCAAAAGGAACGCGACGCCCCGATTGCCATCGTCCTGCATCCGCACCCGCAATTCGGCGGCACGATGAACAACAAGGTAGTCTACAACCTTCATTACGCCTTCTACAACATGGGCTTCACCGTGCTGCGGTTCAACTTCCGCGGCGTGGGGCGCAGCCAGGGCGAGTATGATCAGGGCATTGGCGAGCTGTCGGACGCCGCCTCGGCGCTGGATTACCTGCAAAGCATGAACCAGAACGCCAAGCATTGCTGGGTCGCCGGCTTCAGCTTCGGCGCCTGGATCGGCATGCAGCTTCTGATGCGGCGGCCAGAGATCACCGGCTTCATCAGCGTGGCGCCGCCGGCGAACATGTATGATTTCAGCTTCCTCGCGCCCTGCCCGTCCTCGGGTCTCATCATCAATGGCACCGCCGACCGCGTGGCACCGCCGAAGGATACCGTGAGCCTCGTGAACAAGCTGCACGAGCAGAAGGGCATCACCATCACCCACGAACAGATCGAGGGCGCGGATCACTTCTTCAGCAATGAAGAGGCGCATATGAAGCCCATGATCGACACGGTGTCCAGCTATGTGACCCGCCGTCTGGGGGAAGGCAGCCGCTGACATGGGCGTGACCGAGGATCTGGCCGACGCCCTTGCCCGCGACGTTCTGGCCGCACAGGACGAGATGGAGCAGGAGCGTTTCTATCTCGATGTCGCCAAGATGCTCGCCACCGTCTCGCCTTCGATGGAAGAGGCGTTCATGACCGCTGTGCGCGTGCGTCTGGCCGAACGCCGGGCGCGCGACTACCTCAACCGCCGCCTTGGCGCCCATCGCAAGGGAGCCGCCGGGTGACCGACCGGCTGACCGCGCAGTTCGCCTTTCTGAATGCCGCCGATGGCCTGAAATCGGTGGACCGCGCCAATGTGCTGATGGATGGCAGCCGGGCGGAGAACAGCGCCGAACATAGCTGGCATCTGGCGCTTTGGGCGCTGGTGCTGGGCCATGGTCTGCCCGAGCTTGACCGGGCGCTGGCCATGCTGGTGCTGCATGATCTGCCCGAGGTCTATTGCGGCGACCATCCCATTCATCTGATCGACAACCCCGATAAGGTCGCACAAGCCGAGGCAGCGGCGGCAGACCGGATTTTCGGCCATGCGCCGCCCGATCTGGCCGCACCATTGCGCGCCCTTTGGAATGAATTCGAGGCGGGCACGACACCCGCCGCGCGCCTGGCCAAGCGGCTGGATCATGCGCAGCCGCTGCTGCAGGTGCTGATGTCGCCCTGCCCGCCCGCCGATCATCTGGATGTCGTGCGCGACAATCTTGCCACCGGCCGCGCCGCACGGTTCCGGCAGGAATGGCCGGAGTTCTACACCCATGCGGTTGACCTTCTGGCGGGTGGTCCGGGCACCGCAGGCCCCGACCTGCGCGCACGGCTGGCCTTTCTGGCCGAGGCGGACCGGCTGAAATCGGTGACCCGCGCCACCACGCTGGTGGATGGCTCGCGCTGCGAAACTTCGGGCGAACACAGCTGGCATCTGGCGCTTTATGCGCTGGTGCTGGCCGATCAGGCGGCGCCCGCAGTCGATATTGCGCGGGTGATGCGCATGCTGATCCTGCACGATCTGGTGGAAATCGACGTGGGCGATGTGCCGATTCATTCGGCGGATGGCAAGGCGCATGGCTCGACCCAGACACAGGCCGCCGAAGCCGCCGCTGCGGACCGGCTGTTCGGCCTGCTGCCCGTCGCCACCGGCACCCATCTGCGCGCCCTGTGGGAAGAGTTTGAGGCGGCTGAGAGCCCCGATGCCGTTTTCGCCAAAAGCCTTGACCGGGTGCAGCCGGTGATGGCGAACCTGATGTCGGGCGGCGGGACGTGGATCACCTATCAGGTCACCGCCACGCAGCTTGAATCCCGCGTGGGTGTGAAAGTCGCGCGCGGGGCGCCCGCTCTCTGGCCTTGGGTGCGGGCGCAGGCAGCGCCGTTCTTTGGCACCTGATCAGGGCAGCCGCCCCTTCTGTTGCATCTGCGGCAGCATGTCGCGCAGGGTGTTCCCCTGCGCCAGCCAGCCGCGCACTGCGCAGGTGGACGCTACATAAAGCGCCAGCGCCCCTTCGCCCTTCACCCCGGATCGCCGGGAAAACTCGCGGTGATTTCGCGGCAGCGGCACCTGCCGCCCCGCACAGGCCGCCGCATCGGCTGCCTGCGCGGGCTCGCCCGAAATCAGCACCGCCGCGCCCTCGTCGAACCAGATCGGCAAGGCGCCGGTCAACAGGCCCAAGGGCGGAATGGCGCTGTGCAGCGAGGCATGGGTCAGCTCGTGGCTGAACACCCCTGCCGACTTCGCACCCTTCGAATTCACGGTGATGAGGCTGTAGCCATAGGTCATACCCCGCGTGGTATAATTGTTCCGCCGGTCACAGGCCCGCGTGGTGCACACCAGCCATTCCGGGCGCGCCACCCCCCCCAGCGCCTTGCCGACCACCTTTTCGGCCGCGGCAATATCCCGCCGGATTCGGGCAATCGCCGCCGGTTTCGCGGCGCGGTCGATCCAGAGACCGGGCGCAACCTCGGTCATACCCTCTCGGTTGGGCAACAGACCCGCCTGCACAGGCAGTCCGAACAGGATTGCTGCCACGACACCCGCCAGCCAGAACCGTTTCACTGCCCACTCCCCGTTGCGGTACCGACCCATCGGCGCATTTTGGTATGCAATTGCATACCGGGCTTCCCTTGCCGCAGTTTTTCCTTTATGCAGCCTCCATCCGAATCCTCAACCTGAAAAGGCCAGGCGCATGACCAAGATCAAGGTGGCGAACCCCATCGTCGAGATGGACGGCGATGAAATGACCCGGATCATCTGGGATTTCATCAAGAAGAAGCTGATCCTGCCCTATCTGGATGTCGACCTGCTCTATTACGATCTCGGCATCGAAGAACGTGACCGCACCAATGACCAGATCACCATCGATTCCGCGCTGAAGACCAAGGAAGTCGGCGTGGCGGTGAAATGCGCCACCATCACCCCCGATGAACAGCGGGTCGAGGAATTCGGCCTGAAACAGATGTGGAAGTCGCCGAACGGCACCATCCGCAACATCCTCGGCGGTGTGATCTTCCGCGAGCCGATCATCTGCAAGAACGTGCCGCGTCTGGTTCCGGGCTGGACCCAGCCGATCGTCGTCGGCCGTCACGCCTTTGGTGACCAGTATCGCGCCACCGACTTCCTGTTCCCGGGCAAGGGCAAGCTCACGATGAAATTCGTGGGCGAAGACGGCACCGTGATCGAACGTGATGTGTTCGACGCCCCCGCCGCCGGTGTGGCCATGGGGATGTACAACCTCGACCAGTCGATCATCGACTTCGCCCGGTCCTCGATGAACTATGGCCTCATGAAGGGCTGGCCGGTCTATCTGTCGACCAAGAACACCATCCTCAAGGCCTATGACGGCCGCTTCAAGGATCTGTTCGCCAAGGTCTATGCCGAAGAGTTTGAAGACAAGTTCAAGGCCGCTGGCATCCATTACGAACACCGCCTGATCGACGACATGGTGGCTTCGGCGCTGAAATGGTCGGGTGGCTATATCTGGGCCTGCAAGAACTATGACGGCGACGTGCAGTCGGATACCGTGGCGCAGGGTTTCGGTTCGCTGGGCCTGATGACCTCGGTGCTGATGACGCCCGATGGCAAGACGGTCGAGGCGGAAGCCGCGCACGGCACCGTGACCCGTCACTACCGTCAGCATCAGGCGGGCAAGGAAACCTCGACCAACTCCATCGCGTCGATCTTCGCCTGGACCGGCGGCCTGAAGCACCGCGCGAAACTGGACGGCAATGAGGCGCTGGCCAACTTCGCCACCACGCTGGAAAAGGTCTGCGTGCAGACCGTCGAAGACGGCTGGATGACCAAGGATCTGGCGCTGCTGGTCGGCCCCGACCAGAAGTGGCTCACCACCATGGGCTACCTCGAAAAGGTGGACGAATACCTCAACAAGGCTCTGGCGGGCTGACGCCGGAGCGGGGCGGCCTTCGGGCCGCCCCTTCTCGTTTCACCACAGCGTATGCTGCATCCCTGGCGGCATCGGGGGCGAGGCCGCTTTTGGCGGCAGGCCGATGTCACGGCGCATGCGGTCATCAAGATCCTGGAACTGCGCCGCCAGTGGCCGCCGGGGTGCGGGGCGCAGCAGCGCCAGCGCGGCGGCGATGAACACGCGGCGCGCACCAAGGCTGTGGATCAGGGCATGGATTGCCGGAAGGCTTTCATCTTTGGTCATGGGATTTCCGATGCGGATCACGCAACCGGCCTCTGCTGTTAGGTTGAAAATGACCGGACAGAGGTGCGACATCACGGCCAATGGCCCGTCACGCGCGCTTTGTGAAAGAAGTCCGGTCAGGGGTTCAGACGGTTGGCCACATGGGGCCGGTGAACTGCGGTCAGGCTCGGGCCAGGACGCGGGTTCGCTGCGAAGCTCGGGCAATGGCTGCTGCCGAGTTCACGCCGGTCGAAAGGGCGTATGCGTTGTAAGCCATGATCCGCCCTCCCTGTCTGAATTGCCGGATGCGACCCTGCTTGCACATGCGGCCGAGTCGGGGCAAAGGAAAATGCCGCCCGTGGCCGTTCTGCCGCGCGACGTGGCTGAAGGGCAACAGGCCCGAGGAAGGAACCAGATGACTGCTACGGGTCGCCATTCCCTGATCGAAGATGCCCAAGGCATTGCTTATGGCACCGTCATGGCATCTTTCGGCATCGTCATCCTGACGCATCTGGGCCTTGTCACCGGACAGACGGCGGGGCTTGCGGTCCTGATTTCCTACGCGACGGGCTGGGGCTTCGGCCCGGTGTTCTTTGTGATCAACCTGCCCTTCTATCTGCTGGGCTGGCTACGCATGGGCCCGGCCTTCACGGTCAAAACCTTCGTCGCTGTCGCCGCCCTCTCGGGGCTGAGCATGGTCATGCCCGGCTGGATCGGCTTTGACCGTCTGAACCCGGCTTTCGGGGCGGTGCTGTTCGGCCTCGCCTCCGGCTCCGCCTTGCTGGCACTGTTCCGCCATGGCGCGAGCCTTGGCGGAATCGGAATTCTTGGCCTGATGATCCAGGATCGCTGGGGGGTCCGCGCGGGCTGGGTGCAGCTGGGTTTTGATGCGCTGTTGTTTGCTATCGCCCTCTGCCTGCGGGATGTGCCGACGGTCGCGCTCAGTTTCATGGGTGCGGTGGTGGTCAATCTGGTCATCGCGATCAATCACCGCCGCGACCGCTATATCGTCGCCTGACTCCCGCAGGCCGGGCCCTGCACGGCACACAGAGCAGCCTTGCAGAATGCGCGCCGCTCATTTCGCTGCGATGCGGCATATTTAGGTCATGAATACTGACCTTCAATTCACCCCACGCCACTCGCTGCTGGAAGATGCCCAGGGCCTGACCGCCGCCGCCATACAGGCGGCGCTGGGTATCCACCTGCTGCGTGCGGCCGGCTTGATCACAGGCGGCACCGCCGGGGTCGCGCTGTTGCTGTCTTATGCGACAGGGTGGAACTTCGGTCTGACCTTCTTCGCCGTCAACCTGCCCTTCTATGCCTTCGCCTGGATGCGGCGCGGCGCAGTCTTTGCCCTGAAGAGCTTCGTGACCGTCACCGCCGTCTCGCTTCTGGCCAGCGCGCTTGTAACATGGCTGCCGCTTCCCGGCATTCATCCTGCCGTCGCCGCGATCCTGTTTGGCGTGGTCGCGGGTGTCGGCCTGCTGGGCCTGTTCCGGCACGCCTCCAGCCTTGGCGGCGTGTCCATCGTGGCGCTGATCCTGCAAGACCGGCTGGGCCTTCGCGCGGGCTGGGTCCAGCTGGGGTTCGACCTCACCCTGTTCCTCATTGCTCTCACTGTCCTGCCCCTCGACAGGGTGCTGTGGTCGGCGCTCGGCGCGGCCATTCTGAATTTCATCGTGGCCATGAACCATCGCCGCGACTGGTATATCGTCACCTGAACCGGCCTTTTGCACAGGTTTCACTGGCGTTTCCGCCTGACCTCCTGTAAGGCGCCCCCAAACCCATTCTGTGAAAGAGACCCCTCCGATGGAGCTTCGCAACATCGCGATCATCGCGCACGTTGACCATGGCAAGACGACCCTCGTGGACGAATTGCTGAAACAGTCCGGCGCTTTCCGCGAAAATCAGGCCGTCAGCGAACGCGCCATGGACAGCAACGATATCGAGCGTGAGCGCGGGATCACCATTCTGGCCAAGGCCACCTCGGTCGAATGGAATGGCAACCGCATCAACATCGTCGACACCCCCGGTCACGCCGATTTCGGCGGCGAAGTCGAACGCATCCTGAACATGGTGGATGGTGTGGTGCTGCTGGTCGATGCCGCCGAAGGCCCGATGCCGCAGACCAAATTCGTGACATCCAAGGCACTCGCCCTCGGCCTGCGCCCCATCGTGGTGCTGAACAAGGTCGACAAGCCGGATGCCGAACCGGACCGCGCCCTGAACGAAGTGTTCGACCTCTTTGCCAACCTCGGCGCCAGCGACGAACAGCTCGACTTTCCGCATCTCTATGCCTCGGGCCGCGCTGGCTGGGCCGATGACAGCCTTGACGGCCCGCGCAAGGATCTGACCGCGCTGTTCGAACTGGTCGTGCGCCACGTTCCGGCGCCGAAACAGCTCGCCAAGGCGGGTGAGCCGTTCCAGATGCTCGCCACCACCCTGTCGGCCGACCCGTTCATCGGCCGTATCCTGACCGGCCGGGTCGAGGCAGGCACGCTGAAAGTCGGCGCCTCGCTGAAAGCGCTGACCCGCACGGGCGAGCGGATCGAACAGTTCCGCGTCACCAAGATCCTCGCTTTCCGCGGCCTCGGCCAGCAACCCATCGACGAGGCGGTGGCAGGTGACATCGTCACCATCGCTGGCATGACCAAGGCAACCGTGGCCGATACGCTCTGCGATCTGTCGGTCGATACCGCCCTGCCCGCCCAGCCTATCGACCCGCCCACCATCTCGGTGACGTTCGGCATCAATGACAGCCCACTGGCAGGCCGCGACGGTAACAAGGTGCAGTCGCGCGTCATCCGCGAACGGCTGATGAAAGAGGCCGAAACCAACGTCGCGATCCGCATCGAAGACACCCCCGGCGGCGAGGCCTTCATCGTCTCGGGCCGCGGCGAACTTCAGATGGGTGTGCTGATCGAGAATATGCGCCGCGAAGGGTTCGAACTGTCGATCTCACGCCCGCGCGTGATCTTCCGCGAGGAAGGCGGCCAGCGCCTCGAACCGATCGAGGAGGTCATCGTCGATGTGGATGACGAATATTCCGGCGCCGTGATCGACAAGCTGACGGGCGAGCGCAAGGGCGATCTGGTCGAGATGAAGCCGGCAGGCGTCGGCAAGACCCGGATCGTGGCCCACGTCCCCTCGCGCGGTCTGATCGGCTATCACGGCCAGTTCCTGACCGATACACGCGGCACCGGCGTGCTGAACCGCATCTTCCACGACTGGGCGCCGCACAAGGGCCCGATCCAGGGCCGCCGTCAGGGTGTGCTGATCTCGATGGAGAACGGCACCTCGGTCGCCTATGCACTGTGGAACCTCGAGGAACGCGGCAAGATGTTCATTGGCGCGCAGGAAGCCGTCTATGTCGGCATGCTGATCGGTGAACATTCGCGCGACAACGATCTGGAAGTGAACCCGCTGAAAGGCAAGAAGCTGACCAACGTCCGCGCCTCCGGCACCGACGAAGCCGTGCGCCTGACACCGCCGGTCCGCATGTCGCTGGAAGAAGCTATTGCCTATATCGACGATGACGAACTGGTCGAGGTCACGCCGAAGATCGTGCGCCTTCGCAAACGCGAACTGGACCCGCACGAGCGCAAGCGCCAGGCCCGCGCCGAATAAGGGGGCTCTGCCCCCGCGCATGCGGCGCTCCCCCGGAGTATTTCAGGCAAGAAGCAAATCATCTTGCTCCTTGTCCAAATACTCTGGGGGGTGAGGCGAAGCCGAGGGGGGCAATGCCCCCCTTTTTTCATGCGGCTGCGGCCAGTCGGCAGGGGAGGAACGGTTCGACCGTGAGGCCATCGCCTTCAAAGGTACAGAAGCTGGCCTCCGGGATTTCGAGCCAGTCCTGTTCGCCGCGTTCCAGCGGCTCGGACACCACGGCACGGCCCCCCCGTGTCGGGGACCAGCGGTGATAGAGGCTGGGCGCCTGTTCGTCAGTGGCATAGCGCATGGCATAGAGCCGCTGGCCATCGGACATTGCGACGGTCAGGCGCAAATGCGGGGCATCGCCCTTTTCACGGGCCAGCCGGATAAAAGCTGCCGCCGCGCGTTCCATCGCACCACGCGGATCTTCTTCCAGTCCCTCCGCCACGGCCGCGAGGAACAAGGCCTCGCTGTCGGTCGCACCTTTGCGTGCCGCGTAAAGCGTATCGGGGATCAGCATTTCGGCATGGCGACGGAAATTGTCATAGCCGCCGACCTGCCCGTTGTGCATGAAGCTCCATCGCCCCCAGGTGAAAGGGTGGCAATTGTTGCGGCTGGTTGCGGTGCCGGTTGACGCGCGGACATGGGCGAGGAAAAGGCCGGATTTCACCGTCGCCACAAGGCTGCGCAGATTTGGGTCACTCCAGGCCGGCATGACATCGCGGTAAAGCCCCGGCTCAGGCCGGTCGCCATACCAGGCGATGCCAAACCCGTCGGCATTGATCGCGGTGCGGCATTCGGTGGCGCACTGGCTTTGGTGGATCAGGGAATGGCCGGGGCGGCTGACGATATCTTCCAGAAAGATCGGTGCGCCAATATAGGCGGCCCAACGGCACATTCACATCACTCCTGCGGCCGGTTGATCCGGTCGTCGCCTGTATTGCGGGGTTTCTGCACTCGCATCCTACAGCATGTGGCAGAAAAATGAAGATGGCATGACGCCTTGTCCGCGCTTGAAAACGGGAACAATTCCCGCGATCCTACGAAATATGGAGAAACTTGACCATATCGACCGCCGCATCCTCGCCATCCTGCAACGGGACGCCAGTCTTTCGCTGGAGGATCTGGGCGAAAGGATCGGCCTGTCCCGCAATGCGGTCTGGCGCCGGGTCAGGGCGCTGGAGGAAAGCGGCGTGATACGTGCCCGTGTCGCGCTGCTGGACCCGGAAAAGCTCGGGCTGGGCCTGACCGTCTTCATGATGATCCGGGCCGAGCGTCATACCCCCGACTGGCTGGAGAAATTCACCCGCGCCACGCGCGACATGCCGGAAATTCTGGGTGCCTACCGGATGACCGGCGATCTGGATTACCTGATCCGCGCGCGGGTGGCGGATGTGAAGGCGTTCGACCGGCTTTACAAGGATCTGATCGCGCGGGTCGAACTGCACGATGTCTCCTCCAGCTTTGTGATGGAGGAGACCAAGGAGACCACCGCGCTGCCGGTGTGAGGCAGCGCGGCGCCAAAGATCATTCGGCTTCTTCGACGACACACAGATCTCGAATGCTGGCGCCTTTTGCATGGGCCAGCGCCGCCTGATAGGCGTCGCTGTTGTAGCAGGCAACGGCAGCCTCCAGCGAGGGGAAGCGGGCAACCACGTTGCGCGCGCGGTCATTGCCTTCCAGCTGCACATAACGGCCGCCGCGGGCGAGGAAGGCCCCACCATGCGCGGCGATGGCCGGGCCGGCCTCCTTGGCGTATTTGCCGTAAGCCTCGGCGTCGGTGACGGTCACATGAGCAATCCACAGGGCAGTCGGCATCGGGTCAGCCTCCAATCACGGTTTCAACGGCGGCAATGGCCTGATCGGCCAGCGTGATGTCGGCACCGCCCGCCTGCGCCATGTCGGGCCGGCCCCCACCGCCCTTGCCACCCAGAGCCTCAGCCGCAGCCTTGACCAGTGTCACCGCCGACAGGCGATCGGTCAGATCCGCTGTCACACCGGCCGCCACGGCCGGTTTCGCGCCGGTATCAGCGATCAGCAGCACCGCACCCGAGCCGATACGGGCCTTCATCTCGTCGATGAGGCCGGGCAGATCCTTGCCGGAAACCCCCTGTATGACCTGAGCAATCAGCTTCACACCGTTGATTTCCCTGGCTTCCGGTCCGCCGGATTTACCACCCATCGCCAGTTCGCGGCGCAGGGTGGCAACCTCGTTCTCCAGCTTGCGGCGTTCGTCCAGCAGCGCGCGTGCGCGGTCGGCCAGTTCGGTTGCGGGCGCCTTCAGGACCGCGGCCACATCTGCCAGCAGCTTCTGCTGTTCCGCGACATAGGCCAGAGCCCCCTCGCCCGTCAGCGCCTCGATCCGCCGCACACCGGCCGACGAAGCACTATCGCTGAGCAGAAGGAAGGCGCCGATCTCGCCCAGACGGGCGACATGGGTGCCGCCACAAAGTTCAAGGCTATAGGTATGCCCATCGGTGCCCTTGCCTGAACCCGGCAGCGTGCCCATCGAAACGACGCGCACCTCGTCACCGTATTTCTCGCCAAACAGCGCCTGTGCGCCCAGGCCACGCGCATCATCCGGGGTCATCACCCGGGTTTCCACGGCACCGTTCTGGCGGATGAAAGCATTCACCTCCGCCTCGACCTGCGCCAGTTCCTCGGGCGACAGCGCCTTGGCATGGGCGAAGTCAAAGCGCAGCCGGTCCGCCGCGTTCAACGAGCCACGCTGCGCGACGTGATCACCCAGAATCCGGCGCAGCGCCTCGTTCAGCAGGTGTGTGGCAGAGTGATTTGCGCGGATCGCGCCGCGACGCTTGTGCTCGACCTCCAGCTTGGCGGGCTGGCCGCGCAGGATCGACCCTTCGACCACCTCGGTCATATGGATGAACACACCGGCAGCCTTCTTGGTGTCGGTCACACGCGCAAGGCCGGTATCGGTGCGGATCAGCCCGCTGTCGCCGACCTGACCGCCGCTTTCGGCATAGAAGGGCGTCTGGTTCACCACGATCTGCACGGCAGCGCCTTGCGCCGCATCGCCAATCGCCGCACCATCCTTCACCAGCGCCAGGATCTGCCCCTCAGCAGTTTCGGTGTCATAGCCAAGGAATTCGGTCGTACCATGCGCCTCGGCCAGTTCGAACCAGATCGCGGCATCCCTGGCCTCGCCCGAGCCCGCCCAGGACGCACGCGCCTTGGCGCGCTGTTCCTCCATTGCCACGTCGAAACCGGCGACATCCACCGCCCGGCCTTTCTCGCGCAGCGCATCCTGCGTCAGATCCAGCGGGAAGCCGTAGGTATCGTAAAGCTTGAAGGCCGCCGCCCCCGGCAGATCGCCGCCTTCCGGCAGCCGCGCGAGTTCGTCATCCAGCAGCCGAAGGCCACGATCCAGCGTGGTGCGGAACCGGGTTTCCTCCAGCTTCAGCGTCTCTTCGATCAGGGCCTGCGCGCGGGTCAGTTCCGGGTAATGCCCGCCCATCTGCCGCACCAGCGCCGGGACCAGCCGGTACATCACCGGGTCCTGGGCACCCAGCATATGCGCATGCCGCATCGCGCGGCGCATGATGCGGCGCAGCACATAGCCGCGCCCCTCGTTCGAGGGCATCACGCCATCTGCGATCAGGAAGGAGGTTGAACGCAGGTGATCGGCGATGACGCGGTGATGCACCTTGCCGGGGCCGTCCGGGTCGCCGTTGGTGACATTGGCCGAAGCCTCGATCAGCGCGCGCATCAGATCGGTGTCATAATTGTCGTGCTTGCCCTGAAGCAGCGCGCCGATCCGTTCCAGCCCCATGCCTGTGTCGATCGACTGCATGTCCAGCTCGCGCTTCGAGCCATCCTCGAACTGTTCATATTGCATGAACACGAGGTTCCAGATCTCGATGAAACGGTCGCCATCCTCCTCGGCGCTGCCAGGCGGGCCACCCCAGATCTTGTCGCCGTGATCGAAGAAAATCTCGGTGCAGGGGCCACAGGGCCCGGTCGGCCCCATCATCCAGAAATTGTCATTGGTCGGGATGCGGATGATCCGGTCATCCGACAGGCCCGCGACCTTCTTCCAGATATTCGCCGCCTCGTCATCGGTGTGATAGACGGTGACCAGCAGCCGTTCCTTCGGGATATCGAAATCCTTGGTCAGCAGTTCCCATGCGAAAGGGATCGCCTCGGATTTGAAGTAATCGCCGAACGAGAAGTTGCCGAGCATTTCGAAGAAGGTGTGGTGCCGCGCCGTATAGCCGACATTGTCCAGATCGTTGTGCTTGCCGCCCGCCCGCACGCATTTCTGCGCCGTCGTGGCGCGCACATAGTCGCGTTTTTCCACGCCGGTGAAGCAGTTCTTGAACTGCACCATGCCCGAGTTGGTGAACATCAGCGTCGGGTCATTGCGGGGTACGAGCGGGCTCGAGTCCACGACCGTGTGACCGTTACGGCGGAAGTAATCGAGATAGGTGGACCGGATGTCGTTCAACGACGGCATGATGTCGAGGCTCCGCGGCTGCGCCCCTAGGGCGGGAATGCTGTTGCGATCCGTTTAGCGGCGTGGCGCGGGGCTGTCCACCATTGCAAGGGTCACAGGGCACGGGCACATGCAAAAAGGCGGTCCGTCACCAGACCGCCCCTTGAGTGTCGTCGCTTGCGGACTGAATTTGATCACATATCCACAACGTCTTCCGAGCCGGGCTCTGACATGTGGAAATCGAGCCCGTTGGCGGCACGGATCTTGTCTTCGATTTCCATGGCGACGGTGGGATTGGCCTTCAGAAAATTCTTGGCATTCTCACGCCCCTGGCCGATGCGCTCATCCCCATAGGAATACCACGAACCCGATTTCTCGACCACGCCGGCCTTGACGCCGATGTCGATCAGCTCGCCGGTTTTCGAGATCCCCTCACCATACATGATGTCGAATTCAACCTGCTTGAACGGCGGGGCCACCTTGTTCTTCACCACCTTCACACGAGTTGAGTTGCCCACCACCTCGTCGCGCTCCTTGATCGCACCGATGCGGCGGATATCCAGACGAACGCTGGCGTAGAACTTCAGCGCATGACCGCCGGTGGTGGTTTCGGGATTGCCGAACATCACGCCGATTTTCATACGGATCTGGTTAATGAAAATTACCATGCAGTTCGAGCGGCCAATCGAGGCGGTCAGCTTGCGCATCGCCTGGCTCATCAGGCGGGCCTGCGCGCCAACTGTGGCGTCACCCATGTCGCCCTCAATCTCGGCCTTCGGGGTCAGCGCCGCGACCGAGTCGACCACCACGAGACTGACGGCGCCGGAACGCACCAGCGTATCCACGATCTCCAGCGCCTGTTCGCCGGTGTCGGGCTGGCTGATCAGAAGTTCATCAAGATTAACACCCAGCTTACGCGCGTAGCTTGGGTCCAGTGCATGCTCGGCATCGACAAAGGCACAAACCCCACCCTTCTTCTGCTCTTCCGCCACCACATGCAGGGTCAGCGTGGTCTTGCCGGAGCTTTCAGGCCCATAGATTTCGACAATGCGGCCTTTCGGCAGCCCGCCGATCCCCAGCGCGATATCCAGCCCCAGCGAGCCGGTCGAGGTCGCCTCGATCTCCATCGCCGGGTTCTCGGCACCGAGCTTCATGATCGAGCCCTTGCCGAACTGCCGTTCAATTTGTGCCAGCGCACTTTCGAGCGCCTTCTGCTTGTCCATATCGCGCTTTCCGTTCAGATCGAGCAGGGTTGCCGTTGCCATTTCTTCGGTCCTTATCCCATAGCCGCACGGTCTGGGCAATGTGCGGGCGCTTTGCAGCTAGTTCCCCTCTTGTTCCAGATTTTCCAGATCAAAACAAGAACAAATCTTCTGTCTCTTCCGTAAAATCAGCTTTTTCCCATTCGGGTTAAGAGATAGTTTACAAGGGCGGGGTCAGAGGCATCCCGATGTAAAAAAGAGGCAGGAATGCTCGTTTTCTGGCACCAGCGACTGACCATGCTGGCGACGCCCAAGACAGGGACCACCGCTATCGAGGCCGCGCTCGAATCGCTTGCTCATCTGGCGATTCAGCGGCCCCCGCAATTGAAACATGCGAACCTCCGCAAATATCACCGCTTTATCGGACCCTGGCTGGAAAGCGCCGCGGGGGCGCCGTTCGACGTGATCGCGACGATCCGGGAGCCTCTGGACTGGCTTGGAAGCTGGTATCGCTATCGTCAGCGCGAGGATATTGGCGACGCGGCGAAAAGCACCGCCGGGATCAGTTTTGATCAGTTTGTTCGCGACTATTGCTCCGATGCCCCACCCGCCTATGCCGCCGTCGGCGCGCAGTCGCAGTTTCTGGCGCCGAAGAATGAAAAGGGTCTGACCCGACTGTTCCGCTATGAGAGGATCGAGGATCTGATCCAGTTTCTGGAGGACCGGCTGAACTGTGAGATCCTTCTGCCCAGGCTGAATGTCTCGCCCGTCATGGAACTCGGGCTGGACCCTGCAACCGAAAAGCTGCTGCGCAAGGTCGCCGCCAGGGAGTTCGAGCTATACGACACTGTCGCCAGCCAGGGCTAAGCACCCGATATTTCAGTGCAACTGCTGCTGCACCGTATCGGTCAGATCGCTGAGCGAGAAGGGTTTCGGAAGGAATACCGAATTTGGGATGCGCGCCTGCGACTGTGACAGGCAATCTTCGGCATAGCCGGACACAAAGACCACCCGCACATTCGGCCGCGTTTCCAGTGCCTGCCGGACCCAGCTTGGCCCGTCCATCCCGGGCATCACCACGTCGGTCACGAAGATATCGACATTCACCGCCGGGTCTTCCAGCGTTTTGAGGGCAGCTTCGGCGCTGTCGGCCTCAAGCACCGTATAGCCGCGCAGGCGAAGCGCGCGGCTCGCAAAAGCACGCACCGGGGCCTCGTCCTCGACCAGCAGGACCACCCCTTCCCCCAACCGGGCCGGATTACGACGAGAAGGTGCTGTTTTCTGTACCGTGCTCCCGGCGGAATTGATCGGGAAATAGAGATGGAACACGGTGCCGTGGCCGACTTCACTGTCCACGAAGATGAAGCCACCGGACTGTTTGACGATTCCATAGGCCGTAGAGAGGCCAAGCCCCGTCCCCTCGCCGACCCGCTTGGTTGTGTAGAAGGGCTCAAAAACTTTCTGCAACCTCTCTGGCGATATGCCGCAGCCGGTATCGAGCACACGGATCACGGCATAGTCGCCAGGCGGAACCACGGCGCGGTCGCGCCGAAGCTCTTCTTTCAGGGTCAACGCCTCGGTCTCGATACGGATCGTTCCACCGTCCGGCATGGCATCCCGCGCATTGACGACAAGATTCATCAGTACCTGCTCCAACTGGCGCTTGTCGGCCCGGATCGGGCCGAGGTCCGGTGCATGGGCCAGGCTCAGACTGATCCGTTCACCAACCAGCCGGTTGAGCAAATGCGTCAGGTCAGAAAGCAGTTCCTGCAGGTCCAGCCGCTCTGGCTTCAGGGTCTGTTTACGCGAGAAGGCCAGTAACTGACCGACCAGACTCGCCGCACGGTTCGCGTTCTGATGGATCTGCACCAGATCGGCATATTCGGGATCGGCGCAGTCATGCCGCAACAGCAGAAGATCGCAATGCCCGGATATCGCGGTCAGCAGATTGTTGAAATCATGGGCAATCCCCCCGGCGAGTTGTCCGATGGCCTGCATTTTCTGGCTCTGGACAAACTGGGCTTCCAAGGTTTTGAGCGCGGTTGCATCGGTCAGGACAGCCAATGCCAGTGGTCTGCCGCCTTCGACGATGCGACGCAATGTGATCTGGAAAAAACGGTCTGTCTCTGCCGTGCCAAGCCGCAACACCTCGGCCCCCGATGGCACACGCTCTGCCATGACGTCGGCCAGCCAGTCGGTGACCGGACGTCCCAGCCCCTCGAACAGGTCGGCAATACTGATATCCTGATCGGGTGCCAGCCCGATCGCCTCGCGCGCCGCGCGATTGGCGGACATGAGGGCCCCGTCCGCCGCGAATTTCAGAAGGGCCACGGGGACCGTTTCGAAATCGGTTGATGTCAGTTCGGCCTGTCCCGGCATCGGCAGAAGATAGATCTCACGCCGTTCGCCCGGCCCCTCGATCTCGGCCAGAATGGCCCGGATCTTGCCGTCCGCCCCGTCAACCTCGATCTCCTCGCCGCTGCGCAGGCGCGTGGTGGTAAAAATCCGGTCCAGATGCCGGGGGCGCCCGCCCGCGAGCCGCCGCATCGCCTCGTTGCTGAACAGGATTACCCCGGCCTTGTTTGCCACCAGCATGGGAAGGCTGAGCGTTTCAGCACCACGACCGACGCCCGTGCGATCCAGAAATTCCTCCAGCCGCCACAGGAACATTGTGGGACCGATCCGGTGACAACTGAGCCGGGTATGGGCATTGCGGGTCACCACATCCTCGCGCGCGGCGCCGCCGTTCATGGCGCGGCTTTGCAGCCGATAAAGCACCGAAGCCGGGCTGACGAAGTGATCCTGAAGCGAGGCCATCAGCGTGGTCCCGTCGCGGGGTCCAAATCTGGCCCGCGCGGCGGCATTCTGAAAACGGATCACACCCACGCCGTCCGTGGAAAAACATGGGGTCGCATCCTGCCCCATCAGCAGGCCCAGATCGCGTTCCAGCCGACGCAGGCGCAGCGCCTGCGCCAGGGTTATGCCGCGCAGGCCAAGGACCAGCAGGCAGAGCGTCATGCCGACACTGGCGGCAATCAGCCGGTTCTGCCCCGGCGGCGCCAGAGCGACCGTCACCGCGCAGCCCAGTGCCGCGGCCAGCAGAAGCCAGGCCCCCTGGCCCAGCCTTTGCGCGAAGGCCGTCACCGTTTCGGCCAGTGGACGCCGCGAGATGCCTGCGCCCACAAGGTTCCTGTCCACCATCCGCCCTCTCCGGGAATCGTCTGGCACCATTCGGCAGGGAAAAGGTTAACCGCCGCTTAACCGACGTCGGCCTCCCACAGCTCTTTGTTTCGAGCTTTACTGATCGCGCCGCAGCACGGCGACGAAGAAGCCATCGCCACCATCCAGCGGGGTCAGGCGGCGCTGGCTCGCGAGGCTCCAACCCGGTGATCTGGCCTGAAACGCAGCGATCTGGGCCTCGTTTTCGGCCCGCAGCAGCGAACAGGTGGCATAGGCCAGCACACCACCGGGCGCGACCAGTGTGGCGATACGGTCAAGAATCTGCTCCTGCACCGCGATCACTCCAGCAAGCCGATCGGGCGTCAGCAGCCACTTGCCCTCGGGCGCGCGGCGCCAGCTGCCGGAACCGGAACAGGGCGCATCGGCGAGGACAAGATCAAAAGGACCCTGCGGCGCCTCGGTCAGCGTCACGCGCGCTCCGGCACGTTTCGCCCGCGCGGGCAGGTCGCGCATCCGGCGCGGATCGGCGTCATGGGCAAACAGCTTCAGCCGCGCCCGCGCCGCCATGGCCAGAGTCTTGCCGCCGCCACCCGCGCAATAGTCAAGCACGCGCTGGCCATCCGCCAGCGGCAGCGCATCCACCACCGCCTGCGAAGCGGCATCCTGCAACTCCACAATCCCATCGGCATAGGCGGCCGATCCGGCCACCTTGCGGGCGCCGCCCGTCACTTGCAGTGCGGTGGGCGACAGCGGATGCGGGACGGTTTCGATCCCCTCAGCCGCCAGCGCAGCCTGCGCGTCAGAGAGCGCACAGCGTGCGGTATTCACCCGCAGGAACACGGGCGCGCGGTGACGCAGGGCTTCGGCAAGTGCCCGGAAATCCGCGCCCAGATCCTGTTCCATACGGGGGCCAAGCCAGTCGGGCAGATCGTGTGCGGCATAACCTTCGGGCGTCTGGCCCGCATCCGCCAATGTCAGCGGCGCGGGCGCATGGCCCTCGCCGGTGAAAAAACTCTCGGGGTCTTGCCCTGCCGAACGCAAGCCGCCGAGGATCAGCCCGCGCCCAGTCTCGCCGCCACCGAGCGCGGCGAAACTGCGCCGACAGCGCAGCGCGTCGAACACCAGATCACGCACCGCATTCCGGTCGCCAGATCCGGCAAAACGCGAGGCTCGGCCCCAGTTTGTCAGCGTCTGTTCGGCGGGTGAGCCCGCCAGAATACGATCCAGAATGCCGATGGCAGCAGAGAGGCGGGCGGCAGGCGTCATGCCGCCACCGCCTGCCAGCCTGTTCCGGCACGTTGCAGCCGCAGGAAGGGCTGGCCCGTTGCGCCCTCCTCCTGCCCCGGCAGACGCGCGTGACCGGCGCAGAAAACCCAGCCTTCCGCAGCGATCCGCTCCAGCGCGGCGAGACGGGTCGCCACCGCCTGCGCCGGGTCGACGTCGAATTTGGTGGCGATCCGCGGATCGGCAAGCTGGATATCGGCGCGGTGCAGCATGTCGCCCACCACCCCCACGCGATCATCGATCACCAGCCCGATCTGACCGGGCGTATGGCCGGGCAAGCCCCAGACCCGGACACCGGGCGCAATTTCCTCGCCGTCCTGCGCGCGGCGAATGCGGCTGGCGTTTTCCGCCAGCACACGAGCCGAGGCTGCATGATCCTGTGCGGCCCAGTAATCGGCCTCCACCGCTCCTACATGCAGCCGGGAAGCGGCATATCCATCGCTCAGCAGCCCGCCGCAATGATCGCCATGCAGATGAGTGAGGACCAGATCGCCGATATCATCCGGTGCCAGCCCCAGCGCGGCCAGCGCCCTGACAACACGCCCGCCTTTGTCGCCATATAGCGCGCCCGAGCCGGTATCGATCAGCAGCGGCGCGTCACCCGGACGACGCAGCAGATAGGCCTGCACCGGCAGGACAACTTCGTCCGGCAAGGCAGTGCCGCGCGGATCGGGAAAGAAATCCTGCCCGAAGCGCACGGCGCCGTCATAAAGCCGGATCAGCTCCGCCCCGTCCCAGCGCAGGATGTCGCCCGTCGCCTGCATCAGCCGATCCGGTAGTTCGGGCTTTCGCGGGTGATCTGCACGTCATGGACATGGCTTTCCTTCAGCCCCGCCCCGGTGATGCGCACGAAATTGCAAGCCTGCCGCATCTCGGCCACCGTGCGGTTGCCGGTATAGCCCATGGCGGCGCGCAGACCGCCGACAAGCTGGTGGATCACTGCGGCGGCGGACCCTTTGTAGGGCACCTGCCCCTCAATCCCTTCCGGCACCAGCTTGTCGCTGGCGGCATCCTTCTGGAAGTAGCGGTCGGCCGAGCCGCGCGCCATGGCGCCAAGGCTGCCCATGCCGCGATAGCTCTTGAACGAACGGCCGTTCCACAGGATCACCTCGCCCGGGCTTTCATCGGTGCCCGCGATGGCCGAGCCGACCATGGCGCAGGAGGCGCCGCCCGCGATGGCCTTGGCAAAATCGCCCGAATATTTGATGCCGCCGTCAGCGATGACCGGGATATCCCCTGCAGCGCCCGCGCTGTCCATGATCGCGGTCAGTTGCGGCACGCCCACGCCCGCAACGATACGGGTGGTGCAGATCGAGCCTGGCCCGATGCCGACCTTTACCGCATCGGCGCCGGCGCCGATCAGCGCGCGGGTTGCCTCGGCGGTGGCGACATTGCCCGCCACCACCTGAACGGTGTTCGACAGCGCCTTGATACGCTCCACCGCGCGGGCGACACCCTCTGAATGGCCATGCGCGGTGTCGATCACCACCATGTCCACGCCCGCGTCGATCAGCGCCTGGCTGCGCTCGAACCCGGCATCCCCCACGGTCGAGGCGGCAGCGACGCGCAGGCGGCCAAGCTCGTCCTTGCAGGCCTGCGGGTTCAGCACGCTTTGCTCGGTATCCTTCAGGGTCAGGAGGCCGGTCAACTTGCCCTTGCCATCGGTGACCAGAAGCTTCTCGATCCGCCGCGCCTTCATCAGGCTGATCGCCTGATCGCGGTCCACCGGCTCGCGCAGCACAGCGAGATTGTCGGCACTCATCATCACACTGACCGGGGTGCGGTCATCCGAAGCGAAGCGCATGTCGCGGTTGGTCACGATGCCAACCACGCGCCCCTCGGCATCGACGACCGGGAAGCCGGTGACGTTGTAACGATCCTGAAGCGCCTTGGCATCGGCCAGCGTCTGATCGGGCGTCAGCGTGATCGGGGAATAGACGATGCCGCTTTCGAACCGCTTCACCCGCCGCACCTCGCGCGCCTGTGCCTCGATGTCGAGATTGCGGTGGATCACCCCCAGACCACCCGCCTGCGCCATGGCAATCGCCATGCGTGCCTCGGTCACCGTATCCATCGCCGAGGAAAGCAGCGGGATATTCATGCGGATCTGCTTCGTCACGAAGGTGGACGTATCGGCATCGGACGGCAGCACATTGCTCGCCGCCGGAACCAGAAGCACATCGTCAAAGGTGAGCGCCTCGCGAATCTCCATGGGAGCCTCCTGAACGGGTCTATGGATGGGATCGTTTGGCGCTTCCCCATTTCACGGGGCGCAAGGAAGCGCAAGGGGAAATCATGCGCGCTGCGGGCGGAGGGGCCGCAAGGCGGCTGTCGGCCCCCTCGGCCCCCTCGGCCCTCCGGGGCTCACCCCCGGGGATATTGTTGCCAAGATAAAAGCAGGTCCGTTTACCCTGGTCCAAATATCCTCGGGGGTGAATTGCCGAAGGCAAGAGGGGGCGGAAAGCCCCCTTTCCAGCGGGGCTTGAGTGTCCCGCCCGGACGTGCAGGATGGCGCGGCGGAACGGAGGGCAGGATGCGCGTCGCCATTGTCGAGAATACGAAGGTCACCCATCACGGTCAGGTCGGCGTCGCCCTGCACGAGGCCGCGGCGCGGATCGGGCTCTACAAGCCCTGGGCCGATGGCCAGTTGCCTGATCCCGCCGATTACGATGCGCTGGTCGTCTTCGGCGGCGAACAGCACGCGCGGGCCGATGACAGCCACCCCTACCTGCCCGAACTCGCCCGCCGGATGCGGGCTTTTTCCGGGGCGGATCGCGCCGTTCTGGGCATCTGCCTTGGCAGCCAGCTTCTTGCGCGCGGTTTCGGGGCGGAGAACCGGATCGGAACGGCACCGGAATTTGGCTGGTGCAGCGTCGAACTGACCCCGGAGGGAGCCGCCGATCCGGTTCTGGGCTGCCTGCCCGAACGCTTCATCAGTTTCCAGTGGCATTCCGACACCTTCACCCTGCCCGAAGGGGCGCTTCATCTGGCGCGCTCGGCCGGTGCCACGCAGCAGGCCTTTCGTCTGGGCCGGGCCACCTATGCCACGCAGTTCCATTTCGAGGCGCATCGCGGCGTGGTGGCTGACTGGGCGCGCGGATTTCCGGCGGTGATGGAAGGCATGTCTCCCGGCTGGCTGGACCGGCACCCGCAAGAGGCCGCGCGGGTCGGGGTTGAGGCTGACCGCAATGGCCTGATGCTGGCCCGGGCCTTCGTGGCGCGGATCTGAACCGCGCCCGGCAACGGTTGCCTGTCAGAGGAAATCCTCGGCCCCAAGCTGCGCGGTCGTGATCCCCATGACGGTGAGCGACAGCCCCGGCGCCCCGTCGAAAGTCAGCCGGACCCCGCCGGGGATCGAGGTCTCGTTCACATCGCGGAACCGCAGACCATCCCCCAGATCAATCCGGTCCGCGCCATTGCGGAAATCGGCGATGGTGCCGATCCGCATCCGGCGCCATGTCGAGGATGCGCGAACGCCCCGCATCCCGCAGCAACTGACGATCGAGCTGCGTCCAGCGCTCGGCCCGGCAGCGGCTGCCGCCGGATGATGTCGCGAAGCTCGAAGGCAAACCGCTTGAAGGGCGACAGTGCCCCGGACTTCTGGTGAAGATGATGGAAGTCGAAACGCCAGTCATCCCGTTGTCGGCCACCGTGCTTGCGCACGAGGCCATAGAGCCAACGGTCTAGCCCGCCGGTCAGGTCGAAGTACGCCCGGTCGATGGTGAGGATGAGCGCATTGTCGAGCACGGCCTGGTATCTCCGATCACGGCCCTCTCTGGCTATGACGCAAGCGCCATGAAGCGGCTGACGTCCTCGAGGGCGATCTGCACCCGGATCTGCGCCCGAAGCGCCTCCAGCCCCATGTCATAGGTGCCGGATGCAATCGCTCCGTCGATCCGGGCCTGCAGAAGCTGCTCGAAGGCCGAGAACAGGATGCCCTGCAACTCAATGGTTAGAGCCAACAGGCGATTGAGGAAGGTGGTGATCGGCGGCAGGTCGTCCTTGATGCCATTCGCGTCCATCAGCTTCAGGCCGGTGGCGGCCTCAAACCGTTCAAGCGAGCAGCCCTCGACCTTGCCGCGCACGATCAACAGGTAGAGCTGGCGCAACGCATCGCGGGCATAGGCGGATTCCAAGTTGTCCTCGGGCCGGAACAGTCCCTGACCGCCGGTCTGGCGCTGGCCGCGGGTGCCCCGAGGATTGCGGCTATTGCTCGCAATCCGCCCATCACGAGACCGGGGTGAAGGCCACCAAGCTGATGGAAACCGAGGAGGTTCTGGCCGCCGCGCAGCGTGCCAAGGCCTCCGGCGCGCAAAGGTTCTGCATGGGGGCCGCCTGGCGCAGCCCCAAGGACCGCGACATGGACAAGCTCTGCGACATGGTGCGGGGCGTGTCCGAGCTGGGGCTGGAAACCTGCATGACGCTGGGGATGCTCTCGCCCGAACAAGTCGCGCGGCTAAAGGCGGCGGGCCTAGATTTCTACAACCACAACATCGACACCTCGCCCGAGTATTACGCGCAGATCGCCACCACCCGGACGATGGCGGACCGCCTCGACACGGTTGAAGAGGTCCGCAAGGGTGGTGTCAAGGTCTGCTGCGGCGGCATCTTGGGCATGGGCGAGGCCGAAGAAACGATCCTCGCATTCAGCCGAGCCAAGCGTGAAAAAGGCAAAAGCCAACACTCGCGAGCCCCAATCCCCGACGTGTTGTAATCCCCAGGATATCTGCGCTTATCTGACACGCAATCGCGGTGCCTGCTTTCCAGCGCCAGACGCCTTTCTTGCCCAAGGCTCGGGCTCAAATCCACCGGGCAACAAATGAGGACCAAACGACGGATATCGATCTTAACGCCTTGTCGCTTCCCGAGCTGAAGCAGTTGCAAAAGAATGTTGCGAAGGCCATCGCCAGTTTCGAGGACCGTCGCAAGGCCGAGGCCCGCGCCAAGGTTGACGACTTGGCCCGCGAACTCGGTTTCAGTTTAGACGAGCTTGCGGAAGCCGCTCCCACCCGGAAACGCGCGGCGTCTGCGCCCAAGTACCGCCATCCGGAAAACGCCGAAATCACCTGGTCCGGCCGTGGGCGCAAACCGGCATGGATCGCCGAGGCGCTGGCTTCGGGAAAATCGCTGGACGATTTTGCGATCTGACCGGGGGACCTGCCTTGTACCAGCCCGCGAATGCCGTCCGCCTGCATGTCTCTCTGGCGGAGATTGACCCGCCGATCTGGCGGCGACTTGTCGTGCCGTCGGACTGGACGCTCGACAGGCTGCATCTGGTGCTGCAGGCCGCGTTCAGCTGGACCGACAGCCATCTGCATGAGTTCCGGATCGGCGGGCTGCGCTATGGCGACCCCGATCAGCTTGAGGATGGCTTCGGCGGGCCGCAGACCTTCGACTACACCGGGGGCAGGCTGGCGGATTTCTCCGGCCAGGATCTGACCTTCACTTACCTCTACGACTTTGGCGATGACTGGACCCATGTGATCCGGATCGAGGAGTGGCTATCCCTCGATCCCCTGCCGCGCCATGCAGAATGCACCGAAGGGGCCCGAGCCCGGCCACCCGAAGATGTCGGCGGCCCCCGGTCCTATGCCGATTTCCTCGAGACCATCCGCGATCCGAACCACGAGGACCACAGCTCCAACCTTCGCTGGGCCGGCGGGCATTTCAATCCGGACTGGTTCGACATCGAGCTGATCAACAAGGATCTCCGCAACACCTTCCGCAAGAACACCAGCCGACGCCTGCATCAGCCCAAGCCAAAGTCTTCTGGTCGGTAAGCGCAGAGGGTTCGGCCCTCAAGGCGCTGCCGCGGGCCTGGATGACCCTCCTCCTGCCGGCATCATCAGTGTGGCGGCGCCTCCGGGCATACCTTGCCATCAGGTGGAGATGTAACAGTGCTCAACTAACCAAGGCTACGCCGTACCCACATTCAGCAGCTACCACCCTGAAAGCAGACACGGCATCACAGATCAAGCCGCTCGCGACTGAGGCATACATACGACGCTGCGCAGCGATTTCTCCGCTGCGCAATGGGCTGCCCCTTGCAGACCCTATCCCAGAAAACCGATCTCGTTGCTAAACCCATACTTTCAGGTTCGGCAGAATGACTTCATCGCAGAACCGCCGGAAGGTCAGCACGTTCGCGTGTCCGGCGTATTCGGTCTCTTTGGCGTCCATCAGGCTTTCGGGGATCACCAGTTGCACGCCGATGCCTGCCATATCCTGAATGGCATTGCCCGCAATGTTTTCATCGACCGTGGTCAGGTAGAGCCTGCGCTCGCCTTTCTCCCGCTCAACCTGCTTCCAGCGTTCGCGCAGGGTGGTCTTCGCACTCAGGATCAGACCGGTTGCGGCGATGACTTCGCCGCTGCTGATGAAGGCCAGTGAGGGAAGAATGAAGTCGGGGCGCTTCTTCGCCTCGATTACGACCTGTTTTTCGAACGGGATTTTTCCCCCGCTCAGCATCGCTTCAATATGGTGTTCGTAGGAATAGCCCGCCCTGGATTTCCTCTGCTGGCTGGCCGACAGCATCAGCGCGTCGATCCGGGGCAGTTCATTGATCAGCTGCCGGATGATCTCTGCGATGGTCATGTCGCGCGGTGCGTCGCCAAGGACGATGCGTACCAGCTCGACGGCCCGCTCGCGGCGCTGAAAGTCTCGGAACATATCCCATTCGATACTGCGGCTGATCTCGCGGAGCGCATCACCCGGGCGTTCGATGGCGAAGGGATCGAGGCTGTTCAGTCCGTAGATCTCGAGGTAACGGTCGCGCGCCAGCCCGGCCAGTTCTTCGGTTTTCGGCATGGCAGCACGGACAAGGCCGAACTCGACGATCGTACCAGCCTTCCAGGCCACGATCAGTTCTTCCGCGAAATCAAGAACCCGGTCCTGTTCCTTTGCCCTGACCTCAGCGGGTTCAAACTCACCAATCAGGAAATCCGGTGTGATGTCGAGCTGCAGGAGAAGCAGATCCGCTTCCTCGCTGGCGGAATCAATGGTCAGGCATTCGTAGACAGTATCCACGCCCTGCCGATACCGCCCCATCATCAGGAAAGAAGCCGGCGAGAGATGCTCAAAGCACTCTTTCGGCAGGCGTGTCATATGCGTCTCAGGGCCCTTACTCGTGTAGTGTACGATCCGGGTATGTTTATTGCGCTCATCGCCTGAAGCCTGTGGCCAGAGCGTATCGAACCAGGCCTCCCGGATCGGGGCCGCATCCGGGTCTTTGCGCGGTTTGGCCTCCAGCGGTGGAAAAAACCCGCCCTCGCGCTGTTCCGCCGGAATATAAACCCCGGCCTGGTGCTTATTGGCATAACGCGCCCAGTCACGGTCATTGTTCGAGAGCTTCTTGAGCAATACCCGCTCAGCCCGGCTGAGCAGGTCCGTCAGAAGCCCGGCCTGACCGCCGCCGTCCTCGTCAAAATCGAAAATACCCTGCACGCTCAAATCTGGCCGCCTGTTTCTGTATGCTGACCTTCGATATCCAGCCGTTGGTCGCCAGAACATATCCATAGGGCAAGGGAGTCAATCACCGCCTCCGACGGCAACCTGCCGCGCCCCTTCAGCGCACATTCCCAGACCGTCGCAACACGCCAGCCGGCAACGATCAGCATGTCGATATTCCGGGCGTCCCGCTCGATGTTGCCGGTGATCTTGGCGCGCCAGAAATCCTGCCGTGTTGCAGGCCATCGAAAAAGTGGGCAAGCGTGCCCATGCCAGAAGCAGCCGTTCACAAAGATCACCGCATCATGCTTTGGCAGCACGATGTCTGGTCTACCCGGCAGTTTCCGGTCGTAGAGACGGTAGCGGTAACCAAGCGCATGAAGCCCGCGCCGGATCAGCATTTCCGGTTTGGTATCAGCCCCCTTGATTGCCGCCATGTTTCGGCTGCGGGTCCTGCTGTCGTGAACGTCAGCCAACTTTCTTAAGCGGTTCAGCTCTCGTCAGTGCGAGGATATGTGGTGCCATAACTTTTGCCACCTCGGCAAATACAGGCACGGCCACCGAGTTGCCGAATTGCTTGTAGGCCTGAGTGTCAGACACCGGAATCCGGAAGTCATCGGGGTAGCCCATCAGCCGCGCACATTCACGAGGCGTGAGGCGTCGCGGATTATTGCCTTCGCCCCGACTGATCAGAATCTCGGAACCGTCTTTGTAATAGCGGGCCGACAACGTGCGCGAGATACTGTCACCATCGACCATGCCAAAGCCGAACCCATTCCCCTTGGCCTTATGCTTTGCAGCATAGCCTTGCAGATAGGCCCAAAGTTTGTCGGTCAGGGTGTATTTATCGCTGACCACAGCATCCGGCCCAACGGTGAAATGCCCCTCGGGCTGCTCCGTGCCATTTTCAGGGTGCAGAACATGGCGCATCCGCCTGGTCCCGTAAGTCGGAAGATGCACGTCATCGAAGCTGAACCCGGTCGCTTCACGGAAGCCGACCATCACAATCCGTTCGCGATGTTGCGGCACGAAATGCCCGGCATCAATGATCCGGGTCTCCAGTGTGTAACCGAGTTCCTCGGTCAGCTTGCGGCGGATCACCTCGAAGGTGCGGCCCTTATCGTGGCTTTTCAGATTCTTGACGTTCTCCAGCATGAAGGCCGCAGGACGGTGGTGCATGAGGATGCGCAGCACATCGAAGAACAGCGTTCCCTGGGTCTCATCGTCAAAGCCATGCGCGCGGCCGAGTGCGTTCTTCTTGGACACCCCGGCGATCGAGAAGGGCTGGCAGGGAAAGCCCGCAACCAACACGTCATGCGCGGGGATGTCTTCGGCGTCTACCTCCCGGATGTCGCCCACCGGAAGCCGGTTGTCAGGAAAGTTCGCCATATAGGTCTGCTGGGCGTATTTGTCCCATTCAGAGGTGAAGATGCAGCGCCCACCCGCGCTCTCCATTGCCCGCCGCAGGCCGCCTATCCCCGCGAACAGGTCGATGAACGTAAAGGTCTTTTCCGCATCGCCTGCATCGCGCCGCCGCTCGATCTCCATGTTCAGAAGACGGATCACGCTGTCGCGGGGGATCTCCTCACCGCGTTTCCAGCGATAGATGTGGCCTTCTGAATAGCCAAGCACGCGCGCGGCCTCGGGCACAGAGTATCCGGCTTGTGCCAGAAGTGTGGAAAAGTCAGCCTGCATGTGCCGATGCACCTCTGGGAATTTTTCTGACACAATGTCTATATAAGTCACCTTAATCAAGAACGAACGACGAAACATGATGGCTTTTTTCGCCTATCCGGTAAGCTAGCTTTTTCGCTCAGGACGCTGTCCGGCTGACATGCGGCGGACCCTTGGCTCTACGTCCGGCCGCTGGGCCTATTGACTGCCGTCCGACCGTTCCTCGCCACGTTAAGGGTGTGACGGAAGGCGGCGTGAAATCTGCTGCGGCAGCCAGAAAATCTGCATGAAGGACACGCTAAGGATCGCACGATTCTCAGGATATCAACAGATGATAGTGGCTGAGACCGCTTCATGCTTCCGGCGTTTTGATATGTTCTCCCTCATCCCTCCTGGCGACCAGCAGAGATCAGATCGCGGCTTCCGTCACTGTCCGGTTTTCAGGGAGAACCTCGGAGAGTTTCAGCGACGAGCGCAGTAAGCTCTTGCTCCTGCCCTCGATCCGATTTGCGAACAGGACCCCTCTTCCGTTTCGTCTGGCATTGCTCGCAGAGTTCGCAGGTCTTCCGAACGAGGCAACTGAGCCTTGCAGCCAATATGCGCTGGTGTGGCTGAATGGCATGCCTGACCCAAAGCTGGCTTACAAGCGCCAGCCCTGAAAAACCGACCAGCATAACGTCTTGGAATTTATAGGATAATGGCGCACCCAGCACGATTCGAACGTGCGACCTTTGCCTTCGGAGCATTTTGTCCTGGCTATCCTAAATACACGCCAGGGCACGCTATGATACGACAACGATTTGAAACATATGGACAATTCTGCTTTTCCCGCCGAAATCCATATCCAGAACTTCGCTCCGAATTCCATCCGGGTGCTTCCGTGGTGCTTCCGCGGAAGCAACCCTTCCTCAGCGGGAGGAATGGCTAATGTCAAAGCTGACAAAACGTGTGGTGGACGCCGCTGCCGTCCGTGAAAAGGACTATTTCATCTGGGACGACGAGCTGCCCGGCTTCGGCCTTCGTGTCTTCGCGTCCGGAAAACGCAGCTACCTTATCCAATATCGCGCCGCAGGTCGAACCCGTCGTTACACTATCGGCCTCCATGGCATCTGGACGGCAGAAACCGCCCGGCAGGAAGCGAAGATACAGCTCGGCCGGGTGGCCCAAGGTGACAACCCTTCCGAAGAACGCCAGCTCGATCATCAGGCGCTCACCGTCAAGGAGTTGTGCGCGATGTATCTCAAGGATCTCGACGCTGGTCTCATCCTCGGCAAAGGCGGACGCCCAAAAAAGGCAGGCACCATCGTCAGCGATGTGGGCCGAATTCGCCGGCACATCATTCCGCTGATCGGCAACCGCAAGGTCAAAGATCTGGTCAAGGCCGATGTCGCCAAGGTGTTGAAGGACGTCATGGCCGGCAAGACGGCGGTATCGGTCAAAACCAAGAAGCTGCGCGGCAAAGCCATCGTGCGCGGCGGCGCCGGCACGGCTACGCGGACCGTCGGGCTCCTCGGTGGCATTCTCACATACGCCATGGAGGCCGGAATCATCACCTCCAATCCCGCGCATGGTATCCGCAAGCCCAAGGACAATGTGCGCGATCGTCGTCTCACCGAAGCCGAATACCGCATCCTCGGCGAGATGTTGCGGGCGGCAGCCGAGAATCCGAAATATGAGATGACGGTCGAGATCATCCGGCAGATCGCGCTCACCGGCTGTCGCCGCAGCGAGATGATCGGCCTCAAATGGGCCGAGGCGGATATCGACGCGAGTTGCATACGCCTCAAGGAAAGCAAGGAAGGCGCCTCCATTCGGCCCGTTGGCCTGCCGGTGATCGAATATCTGGAAGAACGTCGCAAGACGGCGACGGGCACCTATGTGTTCCCCGGCCAAGGCGAGGACAACGCCTTCGGCGGCTTTCCCAACCACTGGAGACAGATGTTCAGGGACAGCCCGCTGGCCGACGTGACGCCGCATGTCTTGCGGCACAGCTTCGCCAGCATCGCCAACGATCTCGGTTTCACCGAGGTCACGATCGCCGCGCTGGTCGGGCACGCCAAGGGGTCGGTCACGAGCAAGTATATCCATTCGCTCGACACGGCCCTGATCATGGCCGCCGACACGATCTCCGGCTACATTCAGGGATTGCTCGACGGGATCGAATTCAAGCAGACCGCCTATGCGCTGGATCGCGATTCCCGCAAGGCTGCACTGTCGCGCTTCCTGCTTCAGGCGATCGGTGAGCCAGAAACCGAGGAGGATGAGCGCCTTGCAGCCTGATACCAGATTTTCAGTTATTGCAGTTAGCGTTCAGAGCGCCTATATTGGTCAGGAAGGAGAAACCGCCATGGCCAGCCAGGTTGTCAAATTCGCCGGTCTTTCGGACCGGGACCGCAAGAAGGTGCTCGCCCTTCCCAGTCTCGGGGCGGGCGACCGCTTCGAGTTGCGTGTCCGCCGCCGGGACGGAGAGGAGCAGACCGTCGTACTGCCGCCTGCCGCGGCCGATGTGGTCGAGGCCCTGCTGGACCATCTGCGCAGCGGCGAGCGCGTCGCCGTGCTGGCCGAGGATCAGGAACTAAGCCCCGCCGATGCCTCCGAAATCCTCGGCATCTCGCGGCCGCTCGTCGTCCATCGCATGGACATCGGCGATCTGCCGTTCCGCTATGTGGGAAAGCATCGCCGCGCATCGCTCAAGGACGTTCTGGCGCTGAAGGCGCAGATCGACGGCCAGCGCAAGGCGATGGAAGGCCTGGCGGCCGATGCCGAGGATCTCAACCTCCGCTATGGCATTTAATCCCGTTGTCGCGGTCTGCGATGCCTGTGTCCTGTATCCGTTTCATCTGAGGAACGTCATCGTGCAGGCGGCAGTCGACCGCCTGTTCCACGCGCGCTGGACCGATGCGATCCATGACGAATGGATGCAGAACCTCATCGCCAATACGCCGGGCCTTCCGCCCGATCGCCTGATGGGCACGAAGCGTCTCATGGACCTTGCATTGCCCGAGGCGCGTATTGCCGGATACGAACAGCATATCCCTGCCATCAGTCTCCCCGACCCCGATGACCGTCATGTCGCCGCAGCCGCCATCGCGGCAGGCGCATCGACGATCATCACTTGGAACCTGCGCGATTTCCCGGTTGGCGCGTTGAGAAAACACAATCTGGTGCGTCAGACACCAGACGCCTTCCTGGCCGATCTCCATGAACAGCTTCCGGAGCAGACCACCGGGTCGCTGGCGAATGCTCGGCGCAATCTCAGGCGGTCGCGTGTGTCCGCGTCCGACTTCCTCGACATCCTGCGAGGTCAGAAACTCACCAGGCTGGCAGCGCAGATCGAGAAGCATATCGACGATCTCTGAACCGGACGTCCATGCCTGCCGAAGCCCTGATTTACGGATTGCGGGGGAAAGTCTTCCCCCTGGCCGGCGCCTCGGTCGCCGGCGCACCCCCTTCTGCGGGGAGACCCCGCAACGCCCCCTTCAGAGTGAGAGTGCGGACGGGTTTTCCGTGACGGGTTGAGGGCCGGAGGAGAGGCTTCCGGCGCCCGTCGCGGAGATCATCCCGATGGCCAGAGAGCAACGCGCGGCTCGCAAGGGCGGCACGCGCACGAATCTTTACGACGACATCACCGACAAGATCATCGCCGACCTGGAGGAAGGGCGCTTTCCCTGGGTCCAACCTTGGGGCACGGCGGCGGCGAAAGCGCCGCTCGCCATGCCGAGGAACGCGGCGACCGCCCGGCAATATTCCGGCATCAATGTCCTGATCCTCTGGGGGGCCGTGATCCAGCATGGCTATCCCACCCAGCATTGGCTCACTTTCCGCCAGGCGCTGTCGCTTGGCGGCAATGTCAGGAAGGGCGAGCACGGCACCACCGTCGTCTATGCCGATCGTTTCACGCCGGAGGACGAAAAGCGCCGCGCCCGTGAGACCGGGGAGGAAGCCGGCAGCATTCCGTTCCTCAAGCGGTTCACCGTATTCAACGCCGCGCAATGCGAAGGCCTGCCCGACAACATCGCCGTCGAGGCCCCACCTCCACCGCCCGGCATGATCGAGCCGCAGGTCGAGGCGCTGATCGCGGCGACCGGCATCGATTTCCGGATCGGCGGGAACCGCGCCTATTATGCCCCCGCTCAGGACTATGTGCAGGTGCCGCCGCCGCAAGCCTATTTCGAGCCGATCAATTGGCACCGGACCGCCCTCCACGAGATAGGTCACGCCACAGGGCATGAGACCCGGCTCGGGCGGGATTTCTCGGGTAGCTTCGGTACGAAGAAATACGCCTTCGAGGAGATGATAGCCGAGATTTCGAGCGCTTTTTGCTGCGCCTCGCTCGGGATCGTGCCGACGGTGCGCCATGCCGACTATGTTGGTTCGTGGCTGGAGGTGATGCGCGAGGATTCCCGCGCCATCGTGCGCGCCGCCTCGCAGGCGAGCAAGGCGGCCGACTGGATTCTCTCGCATCTGCCGGAGGGCGACGCCGCAGAAGCCGATATGGCGGCCACCGAGCGGAGGGCCGCGGCATGATCCTCCTGACAGATGAACAGCGCGCGCAGCTTCTCGCCAATGGCCGCCAACCGGACGCCGATCACATCCCGGTCGTCAAATTCTTCAACCCCTTCGGCGCGGGTGTCTGGCTTGCGACCGAATTGGACGAGGATGGCGACACCATGTTCGGACTGGCCGATATCGGCTGTCCCGAACTGGGCTCATGGCGCTTCGAGGAACTGCGATCCCTCCAGTTGCCGTTTGGCATGGGCATCGAACGGGATCTGCTTTTCATCGGAGATTTCCCGATCTCGGTCTGGGCCGAGGCGGCGCGTGAGACCGGCAGCATCCGTGATGCCGAGCGCGTGCTTTACCGCGCGGCTCAATCCTTGAGCCGGAAATCCTCCGATACGGAAAGCCGGTTTCCCTGAATTCCGGGTTCCAGGCTCTGCGGGTTCGGCGTCGCTCTCTTCAGAGGAAGAGGGCGGCGCTTCGCTTCGTGACGGGCTGGTTGCCGGAGAGAGAGGCTCCCCGGCGTCCGTCATGGAGTCACTGACATGGCCACTGCCGTTCAGAAAATCACCCTGTCGTCCTCGCGCGACATCCCCTTCAACAAGCTGGTGCTCAGCCAGTCCAATGTCCGGCGCGTGAAGGCTGGCGTCTCGGTCGAGGAACTGGCCGCGTCCATCGCCCGCCGGGGCCTGATCCAGTCCCTGCATGTCCGGCCAGAGCTGGATGCGGAGGGCAAGGAGACCGGCCTCTTCGAGGTGCCCGCCGGCGGACGGCGCTACCGGGCACTGGAGCATCTGGTCAAGCAGAAGCGCCTCAACAAGACCGCGCCGGTGCCTTGCATCGTCTCGGAGGCCAGTGACGACATCCTGATCGACGAGGTGTCGCTGGCCGAGAACATCGAGCGCGCGCCGCTGCATCCGCTGGATCAGTTCCGCGCCTTCCAGACCCTGCGTGAGAAGGGCATGAGCGAGGAGGAAATCGCCGCCGCGTTCTTCGTCGACGCCAAGGTGGTAAAGCAGCGCCTTCGCCTCGTTTCGGTCTCGCCTTCGCTGCTCGATGTCTATGCCGAGGACGGCATGACGCTCGAACAGCTCATGGCCTTCAGCGTTTCCGAGGATCACGCCCGCCAGGAAAAGGTTTGGGAAGCGATCCGGGACGGCTGGCAGAAGGAACCTTATTATATCCGCCGCCTTCTCACCGAAACCACCGTGCGCGCTTCCGACAAGCGGGCGCTCTTCGTCGGGGTTGGCGCATACGAGGACGCCGGCGGCTGCGTGCTGCGCGATCTCTTCCAGCAGGACGATGGCGGCTGGCTCCAGGACCCGGTGCTGCTCGACAGGCTTGTCGGGGAAAAGCTGAAGGCCGACGCGGAAACCATCGCTGAGGAAGGCTGGAAATGGATCGAGATCGCGGTGGACTTCCCCTATGGCCACACCAGCGGGATGCGCCGTCTGGCCGGCGCCACCATCGACTTGACTGACGAGGAGCGTGCCGAACGCGAGAAGCTCCGCGACGAGTTCGACGCGCTGGAGGCGGAATATGCCGAGGCCGACGAATTGCCCGACGAGGTGGATGCGCGGCTCGGCGAGATCGAGGAAGCGCTGGATGCCCTCGAATCCCGGCCGATGATCTATGCCGCCGACCAGATGGCCCGTGCCGGTGTTTTCGTCAGCATCCGTCACGACGGTCAGCTCGCCGTCGAGCGCGGTTATGTCCGCTCCGAAGACGAGGTGGTGGAAGGCCAGGAGGGCGATGGCGCCCAAGATGCATCTGTTGAAGGCGGCGAGCCCGGCAGTGTCCAGCGCGCCGTCATCACCGTGGGCGGTGCAGCGCCGGAAACCGAGGAGGACGAAGAGGTCGAGACCATCCGGCCGCTGCCCGATCGCCTCGTCAGCGAGTTGACTGCGCATCGCACCTTGGCGCTTCGGGATGCCGTGGCGACCAACCCGCATGTGGCGATGACGGCGTTGCTGCACCGGTTGGTCACGGATTGCTTCCTGCCTCATTCCGCCAGGGGCTGCCTCGAGGCCCAGGTCCGGGAGGTTCACTTCCCGGCGCAGGCAGAGGATCTGGGCGAAAGCGCCTCGGCAAAGTCCATCCAGGATCGGCATGAACGCTGGGGCGATCACATCCCGGCCAACGATGCCGCGCTCTGGGACTGGCTGGCCGATCAGGACGACGACACCCGGATGGAGTTGCTCGCCCATTGCGTTAGCTTCGGCGTCAACGCCCTGCACGAGAAACCCAACCCCTATAGCGGCATGGGCGTCAGCCAGCATGGTCTCGACGTGCGCCTGTCGCAGGCAGACCGGCTCGCTCGGGCGACCGGACTCGACATGGTGGCGGTGGGCTGGCGGCCCACGGTCGGGAACTATCTCGGCCGCGTGACCAAACCGCGGATCATCGAGGCGGTGCGCGAGGGCGCCGGCGACTGGGCGGCGCAGCTCATCGATCATCTGAAGAAAGGCGACATGGCGAAAGAAGCCGAGCGCCTGCTGGCCGAAACCGGCTGGCTGCCGGAGCCGCTGCGCATGGTGGACCGTGATGCCAAGGTCGATACGGACGCGGACGATCTGCCCGAGTTCCTTGTCGACGATGGCGAGGATGAAGAAGCCACCGAGGAGGAGGACGCGCAGTCGATGGTCGCTGCCGAATGATCCTCAGGCGGGGCGGCTTCCGCTGCTCCGTCTCCTCCGTTCCGTTTCCACACTTCGCCCGGTCCTCGTGACCGGGCTTTTTCTTTGGAGATATCCGATGCCCGCAAATATCGACATTGACCAGATCTTTCGCGAGGACAGCGCCACCCCTCCTTCGGAACGCTCGCTGCCGTGGGAGGAAACCCGCGATGGCATTACCGTCGTAGTGGAGCCAAAGCCCCATTGGGCCGACGACATGCGCGCCTTTCGTCTCGATATGCGCCAATATTGCCGCTACGCGGATTGGACCGCGCAGGGCAATGATGCCCGGTTCTACGATCACATCGACACTTGCGGCGATGACGTGATGATGAAGGCGCAAGCCATGATCGCGCGCGAGATCGCTGACGGACTTTGGGATTGAAGGTCGTCACGGACCCGGTACCGGCCTCAATGGTCCCGATACCAGCTTCATCATGATTCCGATGATCCGGTCTGGGCAACGGGTTCCATCCCCGGCCTGGAACACGATCCTGATGCCGCATGAGGGCAAGGCTGGCGCGGAGAAACATCTGCGACGGGTCTTCGGCATCCTGTCAGAGGCAAAACACCACCCCCGCTTCCATTCGCAAACCTTGGTCTGATCCGTCTCTTTGCAGTCAACCCGCAAGGGGTCGGCCTACGCGCGCGTGCCGCTCTCGCGGATTCGGGACACATGCCCGAACGCACGAGAGTGATTGCAGATCCAGTCAGACACTTCGGGCGCCTGTCGCGCGGGGGATGGTCCCCCGCCTCCAGAGACAGGAGCCGATCCCGATGTCCTACGCAGATGCCACCGCCTTCGCCGCCAGCCTCGCCGACACGCTGATGGTCGAGATCGTCGTGTTCCAGGCCGGGGACGGAACCCACGGTGCTTGCCCCGCCGCCGAATTCGACGGCGACAACGACATGGTGAAGCTGGAACTGGACCCATGGGCCTGAGGCGCGACACGCGCCTCATTCCCTCCGCCCGGATCGCGGCTTATCCCGCGACCGGGCGTCCGGTCCTGCGATGACCGCCTATCGCCGGCAGCGCAACCGGGGACGCGCCCCGGCCAGAGAGGAAGAGTGCGGGCCGTTCGGCCGTGACGGGTTGGTTGCCGGAGAGAGAGGCTCGCCGGCGCCCGTCATGGAGTGATCCCGATGACCCATTTCCGATCCGATACTTTCCGGCCCATCGGCCAGATTCTCGCAACCGAGGTGATGCCCGCGCTCTTTCGCGCCCGGAGGCTGCCGCTGCGCATCTCGTGCCTCGGCATCGCCAGCGATGACGGTAATGACAAGGCCGACCGGTTCGACCGCACCATTCCGCTTGGGGAATGCCAATCACCCGAAGAGGCCATGCGCTTTGCCTGCCTGCGCCTGTCCCAGAGCAATATCTGCACCGGCCCCGACAGCTTCCCACACTTCCGCCCACGGATCATGGTCATCGAGGATTGCGAGCATCGCCTGGTCCTCGCCGGTGAAATCCGTGCCGGTGTCATTCTCTGGCAGCAGCCCGTTGCCTCGGACCCCGAGGCGCGCCGGATCGTCTCCGAGGCCAGCCGGTTGCGCGGCATGGCCTTCCGGTCGCCCGATCCCGACGAGGCTCGCGAGTATCGCTACCGCGCCGCCACGCTGGAAGCCCGGCTGGTCGATCCGTTCTGGCGCGAGACCACCACCGAGCTGCTCCGCCTGCCTCAGGCGGCCTGACCTCACGCCAACCTTCCCATCCACTTCGCCCGGCCATCCGCCGGGTTTTTCATTTCAGGAGCCTGATATGGCCGACAACAGCAAAACCGCATCCGAACCGCGCCCGCCGTTCTCCGACTGGGAAGCGCAGGCCGCCCTTCAATCCCGGCTCGAGGCCGATCTGTTCGCCATCAACAAGGCGACATTGTTCGATGCGCTGGTCTTCACCGGCGTTACCACCATCATCGTCACCTTCGACGGATATGGCGATTCCGGCCAGATCGAGGACGTCGAGGTCAAGGCCGGCGACGATAACATCGCCATGCCGGGGGCCATGATCGCATTCGCCAAAACCGTCTGGGGCCAGTCGGAGCCGGAGCGCTCGACCGTCACCATCGCCACGGCTGTCGAGAATCTCGCCTATGACGTCCTCGAACGAACGCATGGCGGCTGGGAGAATAATGACGGCGCCTATGGTGAGGTCATATTCGACGTCGCAAAGCGGGAGATCACGCTCGACTACAACGAGCGTTACACCGCCTCCGAAAACTACATGCACAGTTTCTGAGGGAGGCGATGATGGGACATTGTTATCATCACGCGCTGTCCTCGGCGCGCAAATGGGGTGGCGCGGCGGAAGACTATCTGCCGCTGCACCAATGGTTCGACGAGTCCAAGGAGATCATCGCGGATTTCCGGCATAGGGCGCTCCGCCATCATGCCCAGGGCATATTCGAACTGGAGCGGACGTTCGGCGCCACCATCACCATCTCGACCGGCCGCGTCGTGCCCGTGCGGTTGATCGGCGAACAGCATGTGCTGGAGGATTTCGGCTTCATACCTAGCTTCGCCGATTGGGTGCGCGCGATCCGTCCCCAGCCATGGATGGGCCGCGCCCAGCCGATACACAAGCTGGTCGATCCCTTCGCCGCGACCGCGGAGACCGAACCGAACACCGGCGGCTCGCCGCATCCGGTTCCCGATCCATCGGCACGCTGACCGCCGCCTTTCCTCCCAATTCCGCCCGGCCTCGCGCCGGGCGCTTTCGTTTCAGGAGCCTGACATGGCCGACTATTTCACCCATTTCTCCTGCCTGCTTGAAGTGGGCACCCCCGAAAACGCTGCCCGCGCGCTCGACCTCTATAATGCGCTCTCGGATGATAACGCCGCGGAAGATCCGCCTTCGGACGGATTTCTGCTCTCGATCCAGCCCGAACATGGGGGCTCGCATCTCTGGATGCGCGATGACGGCACGGGCGATCCCGAGCATGTCATCCAGTTCGTCAAACGCTGCGCGGCCGAGTTCGGCCTGACCGGATTATGGGGCATGCAATACGCCAACACCTGTTCCAAACCCCGCGTCGATGGGTTCGGCGGCGGCGCCCATGTCCTCGATCTCGCCACCGGCGAGACTGTGGACTGGATCTATACCGATGGCTGGCTGTCCATCGTGCTGGAGGGAGGCGACCCTCATGCCTGAGATCATCGAAACCACGGTCTACAGGCTCGACGAGCTGTCCGATGCGGCCAAGGACAAGGCTCGCGCCTGGTATCGCGAGGGCGGATTCGACTACGAATGGTACGATGCCGTCTATGAAGATTTCCAGCGCATCGCGGAAATCTTGGGCCTGGACCTCAAGACACGGCCCGTCCGGCTCATGGGCGGCAGCACACGGCAGGAGCCCCGCATCTGGTTTCGGGGATTCTGGTCGCAGGGCGACGGGGCTTGCTTTGAAACGCGGTATTCCTATCGAAAGGCCGCGCCGCGCCGTATCAGGGAATATGCCCCGCAGGACACCGAACTGCACCGCATCGCCGATGCCTTTCACACGATCCAGCGCCGAAACTTCTATCAGCTTCGCGCCGAAGCCACCCATCGCGGTCATTACTATCATGAGTATTGCATGGCGATCTCCGTCGAGCGCGATAGCCCGGCCTGGCAGGACATGACGGACGACGCCGAGGAAACCGTCATTGAGGCGCTGCGTGACCTCGCCCGCTGGCTCTATCGCCAGCTTGAGCGCGAATACGACTATCTGTCCTCAGACGAAGCAGTTGATGAGACCATCATCGCCAATGACTACACCTTCACCGACACGGGACGCCGCTTCGGCTGATCCTGATAAGCGCCCCGCCGTCACGGCGGGGCGCTTTTCCACTGTCATCATCTCAAGAGGCAGAGAGGTGCCGGGACGGGTTGAGTCCGGGTGGTCGAGAGAGAGCGCCCTCCGGGCTTTCCCGTTCCCGCTCTCCTGAGGTTTTCCGTAATGAACATTTCGTCTCCCGCGGCCGAGCCGGTCGCGCCGCTGGCGGCTGCGCCTTCCATCCTGGCCGCCGCCAATCTCATCCTTCCCTATCTCGAACGCGGCCAGCGCGTCGATGTCGCGATCCTGCGCGGCGCGATGGAAACCGCCTTCGGTGCGTCCGACGCCAGCGGCGCCTGGGACTGGAAACTGGCGTATGAAGCCTGCGAGGTCGCCACGGTTCTGTTCCTGCGAAAATACGGAAAGGCGCTTTTCCGTAAAGCCGCGTCTCCGCTTTCCCGGCTCGATCCGCTGGCGAAGATCGCCGGCCTGCTGCCGACGCAAACCCGCCGTTCCGAAGAAAGCCAGAGCTTCCAGCAATTCAGCACGCCTTTGCCGCTCGGCCTCGCCGCGCTGACCGCGGCATCGATCACCCCGGACGATATAGTGCTCGAACCCTCGACGGGCACTGGTCTTGTGGCCATCCTGGCACAAACCCTCGGTGGTTCGCTGATCCTCAACGAACTGGCCGAAATCCGCGCCGATCTTCTCTCTTCTCTCTTTCCGGCCTTTCCCGTCACCCGGTTGGATGCCGCCCAGATCGACGATCATCTGGCCCCGGATGCCGTGCCGTCCGTCGTGATGATGAACCCGCCATTCTCGGTCATGGCGAACGTCACCGGACGCGTAGCGGATGCCGCATGTCGGCATGTCGCTTCCGCGCTCGCCCGGCTGGCCCCCGGCGGGCGGCTAGTCACGATTACCGGCGCGAATTTCAATCCCGAGGCCCCGGCCTGGCGCGATGCCTTCATCCGCTTGCAGGCACGTGGCCGCGTGGTGTTCACCGCCGCCATCGGCGGGGCGGTCTATGCCAAGCACGGCACCAGCATCGACACACGGTTGACGGTGATCGACAAGGCGCCCGCCGACGACCCTGCCATCTTCCCGGTCTCACCTGGGATTGCGCCCGACGTCGCCACGCTGATCGGCTGGATCGAGAGCCAGGTTCCGCCACGCCTGCCGGTCTCCTTGCCGAAAGCCGCTATCGCATTGCCCGCCGAGGCTCCGAAGACGGTGCGCGGTTATCTTGCCCGCGCCGCATCCTCCCGCCCCGTTGCTGCTCCGGCCAACGATCCCGAGGGCATGGAACTCGCCTATGAGCCAGTGGACTGGGCGCCGCCGGAAGGCGCGCGGCTGTCGGACGCGATCTATGAGGAATATGCGCTGCAATCGCTGCGCATCCCCCTCGCCGAGCCACATCCGACCAAGCTGGTGCAATCGGCCGCCATGGCCTCGATCGCGCCGCCCAAGCCTTCTTACCGGCCCATGCTTCCCGCCGACATCCGTACCCGCCTGTCGGATGCGCAGTTGGAGACCCTGATCTATGCAGGAGAAGCCCATGCTGATCATCTCGCTGGCGCCTGGATGGTGGATGAGCATTTCGACAATGTGAGCGCCGCACTCGAGGATGCAGCCGGCGCTGTCCGCTTTCGCCGAGGCTTCATGCTGGGCGACGGGACCGGCGCGGGCAAGGGTCGCCAATCGGCCGGGATCATCCTCGACAATTGGCTGCGCGGACGGCGCAAGGCGGTTTGGATTTCGAAATCCGACAAGCTGATCGAGGACGCTCAGCGCGACTGGTCGGCGCTCGGCATGGAGCGACTGCTAGTCACACCTCTGTCGCGCTTCCCGCAGGGCAAGCCGATCACGCTGACGGAAGGCATCCTGTTTACCACCTATGCCACGCTGCGCTCCGATGACCGGGGCGAAAAGGTTTCGCGCGTGCGTCAGATCGTCGATTGGTTGGGCTCCGATTTCGATGGAGTCATCATATTCGACGAGAGCCATGCCATGCAGAATGCCGGTGGCGGTAAGGGAGAACGCGGCGATGTCGCCGCCTCGCAGCAAGGACGCGCGGGCCTGCGGCTCCAGCACGCTCTGCCGGATGCCCGCGTGGTCTATGTGTCGGCGACGGGCGCCACCACCGTCCACAATCTCGCCTATGCGCAGCGGCTCGGCCTCTGGGGCGGCGAGGATTTCCCGTTTCAGACCCGCGCCGAATTCGTCGAGGCGATCGAGGCCGGCGGCGTAGCGGCGATGGAGGTTCTGGCCCGCGATCTCCGCTCTCTTGGTCTCTATACCGCGCGGTCGCTCTCCTATGATGGCGTTGAATATGAACTGGTCGAGCACCCGCTGACCGGCGAGCAACGCCGCATCTACGATGCTTACGCGGCCGCATTTGCCGTGATCCATGGAAACCTGGACGCGGCGATGGAAGCGGCCAATATCACCGGCAGCGAGGGCACTCTAAACCGGCAGGCCAAATCCGCCGCGCGTTCCGCCTTCGAGAGCACCAAGCAGCGCTTCTTCGGCCATCTGCTGACCTCCATGAAAACCCCGACCCTGATCCGGTCCATCGAGGCAGATCTTGAAGCAGGCCATGCCGCCGTCATTCAGATTGTCTCGACCGGCGAAGCCCTGATGGAACGGCGACTGGCCGAGATCCCGACCGAGGAATGGAACGATATTTCCGTCGATATCACGCCGAGGGAGTATGTCGGCTCGTATTTGCAGCATTCCTTCCCGGTACAGCTCTATGAACCCTTCAGCGATGGCGAGGGCAACCTGTCGTCACGCCCCGTCTTCCGCGACGGTCAGCCGGTGGAATGCCGCGAAGCCGTGGCGCGGCGCGACGAGATGCTGGAGCAGCTGGGTTCGCTTCCACCTGTACCCGGTGCGCTTGACCAGATCGTCCAGCGTTTCGGCACGGATGTGGTGGCCGAGGTCACGGGCCGCTCGCGCCGGATCGTGCGCAAGAGCGACGGAGCATCGGCACGCCTTGCGGTCGAGAACCGTGCGCCGTCCGCCAACCTTGCCGAGACTTCGGCCTTCATGGATGACCACAAGCGCATTCTGGTCTTCTCGGATGCCGGTGGCACCGGGCGCAGCTATCACGCAGAACTCTCGGCACGAAACCAGCGGCTGCGAGTCCATTATCTGCTGGAACCGGGCTGGAAGGCCGATGCCGCCATTCAGGGGCTGGGGCGCACCAACCGGACCAATCAGGCGCAGCCGCCTCTGTTCCGGCCGATTGCCACGGATGTCAAAGCCGAGAAGCGCTTCCTCTCGACCATCGCCCGCCGCCTCGACACGCTGGGCGCGATCACACGCGGCCAGCGCCAGACCGGCGGACAAGGGCTGTTCCGCCCCGAGGACAATCTGGAATCCGGCTATGCCCGCGACGCGCTTCGCCAGCTCTATCTGCTGATCGTGCGCGGCAAGGTCGAGGGATGCTCGCTCGAACGGTTTGAATCCGCCACCGGCCTGAAGCTGATGGACAGCAATGGTGTGAAGGACGACCTGCCGCCGATCACCACCTTCCTCAACCGTCTGCTGGCGCTGACCATCGAATTGCAGGGTATTCTGTTCTCGGCCTTCGAGCAGCTTCTGCAGGCCCGGATCGACGGGGCCATTGCATCCGGCACCTATGACATGGGGCTGGAAACGCTGAAGGCGGAAAGCTTCATCGTCACCGACCGGCAGGTGATCCACATCCATCCGGGCACAGGGGCGGAAACCCGGCTCCTGACGCTCACCGAGCGCAAACGCAATCAGCCGGTCACGCTCGATGCCACGCTGGCTGAACTGGATGATCCCCGCGCAAGATTGCTCATCAACGAGCGGTCGGGACGTGCCGCCGTGCAGATTCCGACCACCAGCGTTATGCTGGATGATGGCGAGATCGAACGGCGCGTGCGGCTGATCCGGCCGATGGAGGCGATAAATATTCCGGTGCGGGCGATGGGCGAAACCCACTGGATCGAGGCCGATCGTGTCGCCTTCAGCGCAGCCTGGACTGCGGAACTGGCCGAGGTGCCGGAGTTCACCGACAGCATCCTGCATATGGTGACAGGGCTGCTTCTGCCGATCTGGAAACGCCTGCCGCAGGAATCCTCCCGCGTCTATCGCCTCCAGACCGACGAGGGCGAACGCATCATTGGTCGCCGGGTCTCGCCGGCATGGGCCGCCAATGCCTCGACCAGTGGCGTCACCAGCAGCCTGACACCGGATGCCGCCTATGCCGCGCTGATCGAAGGTCGCACGATCCTTGATCTCGCCGAGGGGCTGCAACTGCGCCGCGTCCGGGTCATGGGCGCCAACCGGATCGAACTGACCGGCTTTACTGACGCGATGCGCGACCGGCTGCGGGCCTATGGCCTCTTCAGCGAGATCATCTCGTGGAAGCTGCGTTTCTTCGTGCCCGTCGATGCAACGGGACCGGAGATCACCGGCAAACTGCTTGACCGCTTCCCGGTTGAGCGCATCGGTGAGCGGGAGGCCGCATAATGGCGCGTCTCAACGCTTCCGAACTGGCCCAGCGTCTCGGCCGACAGGCCGAGGCGGTGTGCCGCCACTATCTGTCGAATGGTCGTAAACAGGGCAATTACTGGCAGGTTGGCAATGTCCGAAACACGGCTGGACGCTCCATGTTCGTCCGGTTGCACGACAGCGTGAAAGGCATTGCCGGAAAATGGCAGGACTCGGCCACGGGTGAACATGGCGATCTGCTCGACGTGATCCGGGACTCGCTCGGCCTGATCGACTTCGCAGATGTTGCCGAAGAGGCCCGGCGCTTCCTCAGCCTGCCGCATGCTGACCCTGATCCGTCATCCCGCCAGTCTCGAACGCCAGCACCATCGGGATCGTCCGAAGCGGCACGTCGCCTCTGGCGCATGACGCAACCGCTCATCGGCAGTACCGCAGAGGCGTATTTACGCGGACGCGGCATTACGGATTTACGCCAAACCGCAAATCTGCGCTTCCATCCCAACTGCTACTGGCGGCCTGAGGACGATGGCCCGACCGAGACATGGCCCGCCATGATCGCCGCCGTCACCGGCCTCGATGGCAGGATTACCGGCGCACACCGCACATGGTTGGCCCCGGACGGTTCCGGCAAGGCACCTGTCGATCCGCCGAGGAAGGCAATGGGCGACCTGCTCGGGCATGCGGTTCGTTTCGGTGATGCGCAGGATGTCATGGCAGCGGGGGAAGGCATCGAAACCATCCTGTCGCTGCGTCAGACTCTGCCCACCATGCCGATGGTTTCCGCACTCTCTGCCGGACACCTCGCTGCCATCCTGTTCCCGCCACAACTGCGCAGGCTCTATATCGTCCGCGATAACGATCCGGCAGGTGACAGCGCCTGCGATAGCCTGGTGGGCCGGGCGCACGAGGTCGGGATCGAGGCCATCACGCTCTCGCCCATGATGGGGGACTTCAACGAAGATCTCGCAACTCATGGGCTGGATGCCGTTCGGGCAAAGATCCGGGTGCAAATCGCTCCCGAGGACGTCAGCCGCTTCATGGCCTCGATAGCATAGCCGGTACGGGGGCCGTGATCGGGGCGTTCCGATCCTTTCATGCGCATT
>NZ_BMYI01000014.1:9968-30422 GCF_014652195.1 Gemmobacter nanjingensis | reverse complement strand
TCCTGTCATCAGCAGAGGACCGCGCCTTGGCCTTCCGAGAGGGCGATCGGCCCACAAACGCTCCGGTCAGGCAATGGCGGCGCCCGACTGATTTCCGTCGGCGGGCAAGCCCGCCTTTACAGCGCGAAACAAATCAGCCGGGCTTTGCCATCAAGGCCCTCGCCAGAGGCTCGCGCTGCCAGACCGGAGCGCCCGTGGGCTTTCGTCGCCATGAAGGCCGCGACGGTCGCGGTCCAACTGACGGAAGCATCCCATGTACGCGCACGACGATTTCGAACCCGATCACAGCACGTCCCCGACCGGCCATGCCATCGAAGAACTCGAACTCTACGGCTACCGCCCCTCCGAAGACGAGGCCGATCCCCGGATCACACCCGAAGATCACGTCATCCAGGGCGCAGTCTCCGACATCTTCGATGCCCTGATTTCCACCATGGCCGACACCAGCCTCGATTTCGACCTCGACGAGATCCTCTGGTCCACCGTCAACACCTTCCACCGCGCTGTCGAATGGATCGAGACGAAACTCGACGATAACGAGCAGGCACAGAAGCGTCTTCAGCGTGAACAGGATGGCAGCGAGGTCAAATCCGTCCAGCTCGAAACCCTGATCGGCGCGGGCCAAAGCCTGATCGAGCGCCGCGACAGCATGGAAACCTTCCGCGATAGCGCCGCGGACATCTATCTGCGCACCACCGGAACGCCCTGGTCGCAACGCTCCGGCTCACGGGTCAACCATCGCAAGATGACCTCGGCCATGATCGACAGCCGCGACTTCATCGCCGCAAAACGCCGGGCCGACAACGAGGTGCTGCTGCCCGCAGGTCCGAAGATCGCCTTCTCGGGCGGTGACACCACCGATCACCGGACGATCTGGGCCAAGCTCGATCAGGTCCACGCCAAGCACCCGGACATGGTGCTGATGCATGGCGGATCGCCCAAGGGCGCGGAACGCATCGCGGCCACATGGGCCAATAACCGCAAGGTCGCACAGGTCGCCTTCAAACCCGACTGGGCAAAACATGCCAAGGCAGCACCGTTCAAACGCAACGACCAGATGCTCGGCATTATGCCGATCGGGGTCATCATCTTCCCCGGCACGGGCATTCAGGACAACCTGGCCGATAAGGCCCGCAAGATGGGCATCCCGGTCTATCGCTTCGGGACAGGCAGCGCGTGAGCGCTGCCTTCCCAGCTTCATCATGAGCATGGCGATAGCTCACGCCGATCATTCCATGTCGCACAGACAGACATGTTCATGCTAAAGGTCGCGGTGCGCCGTGGTGGTGGTGGAAGGCGCAACCGTCCAACATTTTGCACGGAGACACCACCATGATCGTCCTCGGAATCCTTGTTTCCATCGCAGCCATCGGCACCATGTGCTGGCTGCTGTTCAACCTTGCCGTCTTTGCTCTTCCGTTCTTTATCGGCATAAACGCAGGAACCTGGGCCTATGGCACGGGGGCTGGCTGGCTCGGCGGCATCCTCATTGGTTTTCTCGCCGCCGGTCTGACACTGGCAGTCGGTCAGGGCCTGCTCATGCTGGTCCGCCCGATCTGGGCGCGACTGCTGATCGCTCTGGCCTTTGTCGCTCCGGCGGGTATGGCCGGGTTCTACGCCACCCTCGGTATCGTCAAGCACATGATGCCCTCAGAGACATGGCAACTCATCTTCTCGGTCATCGGAGCGGTTGCGGTGGGCGTGACAACGTTCCTGCGCGTTGCGGGCATGGCCGCGACCGGCCCAGCGGACGGCGGCTTTGTGCGCACTTGAACCACAGTGATCCGTTGATCGCGACCAGAAGCGGATACGGATCATCTTCCATCTTCGTCAGGAATATGGCGGTAGATAGCGGGCAAGCATCGGATCAGCGTGAGACACAGCCGCGCCCCATAGGAGCGTAGGACGGTCAGCGCCAGCGTTCGTGGACTGACCAGAAACCGATGGGGCGACGCCGGTTGGAATAGGCCGGAATGAGAGATGCGCATGGCCTGAGACGCGCGGTGACAAAAGAGCCGGTACGGCCGGTCTGGTCATCCTGTTGAGCCCCAAGGTTGCCACCGTCTCCGTTCAGCCCCCGTGTCTCGACCGCTCCAAACGGCCTCTTCAATGGCCTGATCTGGCCGAAGAACAGCGCGATGCGCTTCGACCGCTTTAGCGCAACAGCGTCGTCACAACTTTCTTCCCCTGCCGGCAGAGCCGCCATTCCGCGCGGAACAAGAAAGTTTCTCCTGTGCTGTCCAGCCCCTTTGGGGTGCGCCAGCGTTCGTCTCCGGCCGGTCGATCGCCATCGAGGCCGCAATGGTGCGGGCTCGGAAACGGAAAACGGAGACTTAAAATGGCAACCATCGGCACCTTCAAGAAGACCGGCTCGAACGAATTCACCGGCGAAATCGTCACCCTCAGCGTCCAGGCCAAGGGCGTGCGCATCGTTCCCGACCTGCGTGCCACCGGCGAGAACGCCCCCAGCCATCGGGTCCTGGTCGGCCGCGCCGAGATCGGCGCCGCCTGGTCCAAGCGCTCCAACGAGGGCCGCGACTATTTGGGCCTCAAGCTCGACGATCCGAGCTTCACCGCCCCGATCTACGCCAACCTCTTCGACGACGAAGACGGCGAGAGCTACGCTTTGATCTGGTCCCGGCCCAATCGCCGCAATGGCGAGTAAGCCCGTCGCGCGAAGATGCCCCGCCCGGACGATCCGGGCGGGGCAAAGCGCTTGAGGGCAACCGAATCAGTCGGCAGCAGTTCAATCTATCCCACCCGTAAACCTGTCAAATTGTCTGGCCAGACCCACGAGGAGCGACTATTATAGTCGTAGTTCTGGCGCGAGAGCTGGTCCGAATGGGAGGTGATCATGCATGATCACCGCCCGACAATCGCGGGCCGCACGCGCGCTGCTTGGTTGGACTCAGGAGACGCTCGCTGACAAGGCCCGAATATCGCTGACCGCGCTCAAACGCCTCGAGTCTGAAAGCAGACTCGACGTGTATGAGACGACGCGCGATCAGGTTCGCAGGGCGTTCGAGAGCAGCGGCATCATCTTCCTGAACCCCGACCAGGGTATCGGAGTGCTGCTGGTCGATGAGAAACACCGACGGTCCCCACCGCCACTCTAGCGCTCACGTCCCGGTCTCGCCTGAAAACAGGCTTGGGATTTCGGTCGCATCGTGGTTAATAAATTCCTTCTATGCGGATAGAGATATCCCAAAGGGGGCATCGTGACCGATTCCAACTTTCTGGATGAGCCGCCGGAAAGCTTTGCGCTCACCGACTACGATCGAGCGCATATGAAGCTCTACATGCGTCTGTTGGATGCAGCAGCTGACGGTGCTGACTGGCGTGAAGCCGTAAGTGTCCTCTTCGGCCTTGATCCCGAGTGCGACCCCGAACGTGCCCGTCATGTCCATGACCGGCACCTGGCCCGCGCCCGCTGGATGACCACCCATGGCTATCGCCAGCTTGTTCGTGAAGGACAAAGCCACTGATCTGGTGATGCGCTGGCCGCAATACCCATTGCAAGCAATGCGGCTTCCACCTTTTGCCCGAGCCGGCAATCGTCTTCGCCTCGACACACCAGAACCGCGAAAAGGCTGGAGGGCAGGATGTCTCCCGACACATCCCGGTGGCGAACACCGTCGAATTATGACTACACCGACCATCTGAACGCATCCGATGTCGGCTGGGAGTGGTTGAGGCGCAACCAGGACTATCAGCGCGACTTCGATGCTCTGCAAAATGCCGCAACTCACACCCCGGCTTTGATTAAACGAGCGAGCCTCCGCTGGGGGCTGCGATTTCGCCGCCCCACCGAGCCTCAACGCTACTGAAACTCCGGTTTTCTGGCTTCCCGAAGACGACGCAGGCGCTGTCATACTCGCGCCGGCGCCCCCGATCCTGCCACATGGCACAATCGCGGCAACTGCTCTGTCCGACGCGCACGAGAGAGTCGGGCCTGAAGCGCATCACATCCTGCATCCGCTCGGCGGCGGCGATCATCTCCATCTCGTTCTGCCGAATGACGCCCCGGTCGATATAGGGCTCGTCGCCATCGTGCCGCTCGGACTAGAAGGATTCGATCGCGTCAAGGCGATTGTCCGTCTGCTTGCTTCGCTTCACCACCGATCCGTCCCGCCAGACACGCGGTTGACGGGTCAGCAACGTGCGCGTGCGCGGCGCATGTTGCAGGCTTTCGATGGGCGGCAGACCGGCGCCACCCATAAGGAAATCGCCGAAGTAATCTTCCACACCGGCAAACTCACCCGCGATGAATGGCAAGCGGCTTCGGAGCGGCATGCCGTGATGAGCCTCCTGGAAGGGGCCGAGGCCATGATTGCCGGTGGCTATCGCGGCCTTCTTCGGCATCGTCGCCGATCATAATTCGCGCCAGCCTCGCAGCCGGTGTGGAGTTTTAGGCCCCCCTTACTTCCCACTGCAACTCGCCGTCCCGCCTTCGCCATCGTGGCCTGCGTCAGCCGTTGCTCGCCAGCGGCCTCAACGCACCCACGGAGGCCCCATCCATGCGACCCGATCTCGCCGCCCTTCCGCCACGCTACCTGCGCACCAAGGAAGCCGCCGAATTCCTGAGCCTGTCGTCCCGCACACTGGAAAAGCACCGCACCTATGGCACCGGCCCCGCCTACCGGAAACTCGGCGGGCGCGTCGTCTATGCCGTCGATGACCTGACGGCCTGGGCCGATAGCGGCTCGGTCAGGTCCACATCCGATCCGCGTGGCGCGGTGCAGCCGGCAAAGCGGCAGGCAACCGCACCCGTTGCCCGTCGTGCGCGATAGCCGCGAGGCGGCTCCCTCATGCCGATGCGCAAAAGCTCAACATCAGAACGTGGGCAGCTCGATCTGTTCAGGGCGCTTCCGGGCGATTTCTCGCCTCGCGATGCACAGGATCTCATGGCCTATCCCTTCTTCTCGCTCTCGAAATCTCACCGGACAGCCCCGATCGATTTTGTCGCCGGCGGCGTCGCGATCCGTGTCGAAGCCGTACCCGACCATGGCATGGCCACCATCTGGGACGCCGACATCCTGATCTGGGCGGCCAGCCAGATCGTCGAGGCCCGCGACGCAGGATTGCCAACATCGCGTCTGATGGCCGCCACGCCCTACGAAATACTGACCTTCATCCGGCGTGGTGTCGGCGCGCGCGACTATCAGCGTCTGAAGGCCGGGCTTGATCGGCTCCAGTCGACAACGGTGTCGACCTCGATCCGGCAGTCCGCGGAAGGCCGCCGCCATCGCTTCTCCTGGATCAACGAATGGCGCGAACGCACCGACCATCGCGGCAGGTCGGCAGGCATTGAACTGATCGTGCCGGACTGGTTCTACAGCGCAGTCCTCGACGACGCGCTCGTTCTCACCATCGATCGGACCTATTTCAACCTGACGGGCGGCCTGGAGCGCTGGCTCTATCGTCTGGTACGAAAGCATGGTGGCAAGCAGCGGCGAGGCTGGCGGTTCGATCTGCGTCACCTCTACCTGAAGTCGGGAAGCCTCTCGCCCTTCAAGCGCTTTGCTTTCGAGTTGCGCGACATCATCCGTCGTCAGCCGCTTCCGGGATATTGGCTTTGCCTTGAGATCGAGGTCAGTGGCCGCACCCTGCTCGCGTTCGAGCCGTGGAAACCCTGTGGAAAAGCTGTGGATGGCGTCGTGCCATCAGGAACCCCGACCCTTGTGCCATCGGGAACCGCGCGCACGTGCCATCGGGAACTCAAACAGGCCGTAACCGATGAAAAAGAAAAAAGAAATCGTGCCCTTAACTTAGAATCTAACCAAGAATCTAACATTGAAGAGCGCGCGCGCGATGTGGATAGAACCACGCGCACATCTTCAGGCAGCGCCCATAATCGCGCGTCGTGCAATCGCCGCAGAACATCTTCCCGGCCAGTCTCGATAGATACTTCCGGCTCCCCAGCCGCCGTTCACCTCCCCTTCGATGATGAACCGGGAGGGAAGCCATGATCGTCGCTCTCCTCAACCAGAAAGGCGGCGTCGGCAAAACCACGCTGGCGCTGCACCTCGCGGGAGAATGGGCCGCAAGGGGAAAGCGCGTCACGCTGATCGACGCTGATCCACAAGGCTCCGCGCTCGACTGGTCGCAGACACGCAGCCATGAGGGGCTGCCAAGGCTGTTCAGCACTATCGGCCTGGCCCGCGACACCTTGCACCGGGAAGCGCCGGAGCTGGCCCGCGACGCCGATCACGTTGTCATCGACGGGCCGCCGCGCGTCGCAGCTCTGATGCGCTCGGCGCTGCTTGCCGCCGACCTGGTGTTGATCCCGGTGCAGCCATCCCCCTTCGATGGTTGGGCCTCGGCCGAAATGCTGGCGCTTCTCAAGGAAGCGCGCATCTACAGGCCTGAGCTGGTCGCCCGTTTCGTGCTCAACCGTTGCGGCGCGCGCACCGTCATCGCCCGAGAGACGGCCGAGACGCTGGCCGACCACGATCCGCCCTTGCTTGCCGCCACCATCGGCCAGCGCGTCGTCTTCGCCGACGCCGCGCAGTCCGGCCGGCTTACCAGCGAGATCGACGCCGACAGCCGGGCCACGCGCGAGATCGCCGCGCTTGCCACGGAGATCGACCATCTCGGCATCGGGCGGAGCGCGCCATGACCCGCGCTCCCGGCAAGCCTCGCTTCGCATCCCGGCCGAGCGATCCCGAGAGCTGGATCAAGGCTTCGGACACGCCGCAGACCGGCAAAACCACAGGCGAGGCGTTCACCGCTCGCCTGACGATCGACATCACGCCCGAGATGCGCGGGCGCATCAAGGTCGCGGCTTTCCGGCGCGGCATCACCGTCGCCGACATGCTGCGCGACCTGCTCGCGCGCGAATTTCCATCCACCGAAGGAGATCCGATATGACCGGCAACGCGGCCCGCCGCTTGCACGGCCGTCCGCTGCCGGACGGGCCTGCGCCTTTCACCACATTGGTCGAACTGACCTTCGACAAGCGCAAGGTCGAGCGCTGGATACGGTTCGGCCGCAAGAGCTACGAACAGATCATCGACCGTCGCCGCAGCCTCGTCGGCTTCGCGCCGGAAAGCGTCTTCGCCTTCGTCCGCTGGGCGGCGGGCGAGCATGGCACGGTGATTTCCCGCATCGACATCGTGCGCGCCATCGGCCGCGGCGAGCCGTTCCAGACGCTGCCTTTCGTCCGCCCCGGCGGCGACATCCTGTTGCGCCTCGATAGCTGGGCGAAGGTGCAGCGCGCGCTGGCCGCCATCGACGCGGTGGAAGCGCTCGGCCTCGATCCGGCCGACGCCGCGCCCGATCACTGGCGGCATGTCCACAACCGCCTGACCGCCGGTCTGGAGCCGCGCGACTACACGCCGGAACGACACGCCGCCTGGCTCCATCGCCGGAGGATCGAACCATGACACGGTTCGGCTACGTCATGGTGACGTATTTTGCGGCGATGGGCGTCGCCATCGCCGCGTTCATCCCGACGCCTACGAAACTGATCTGGAACGCCACGGCCAGCGCGCCCATCGGCTTCTACACCGTCGAACCCGCCGAGCGGATCGAAGTGCCCGAGCTGGTCGCAATCATGCCGCCCGAACCGCTCGCCGCCTTCATGGTCGAGCGCGGTTATGTCGGGCGCGGCGTGCCGCTCCTGAAGCGCGTCCTCGGTTTGCCCGGACAGCGGGTTTGCCGCACTGGCCGCACCGTCACCGTCGATGGCGTGGAAATGGGCGAAGCGCTGGACCGCGACCGGATCGGCCGCGATCTGCCGGTCTGGCAGGGCTGCCGCGTCATCGGCGACGGCGAAATCTTCCTCATGAATTGGGAGATCCGCGACAGCCTGGACGGCCGTTACTTCGGACCCATCCCCGCAGATTCCGTCATCGGCCGGGCGCTGCCGCTCTGGACCGATGAGGAAGGCGACGGCCGCTACGAATGGCGCGTGCCGACGCATTAATCCTCCCTGAAACCTGCAACCATTGGAGACTTGTCATGCCACAGATCGGTCAATTCACCGCCGAAAATGAAACCTTCGTCGGCCGTGTTCATACGCTCACCCTTTACCGTGAACTGACCATTGTTCCCGCCGAACCATCGGATGCGGACAACGCGCCCGCCTATCGCGTCCTTCATGGGGCCGAAGATGGCCCCGAGGTCGGAGCGGGCTGGAAGGAGGTCGGCGAAAAAGCCGGCGATTACATTTCGCTGGTGATCGACGATCCCGCCTTGCCGCAGCCGATCCGCGCCAACCTCTTCCAGAACAGCAACGACAAGACGGCGTGGTCACTGCACTGGAACCGCCCGAAGCCGCGTGGCGGGCGGGACTGAAAGCCATGCGCTATTGCGTCATCCTCGCGTTCAAAACCCTCATCCCGTTGTTCGCGGCAAGGCCGTCTCATCCTGTCGTCCCGCTCGGCCACCGGACGGCCGGCGCGCACAGCGAAGGTCAGGGGCGGCCTCTCGCCGGCGCTCGCGCCTTGCCCTTGACCGCAGCGAGCACGCTGGCAGGCTGGAGGTCGAACAGAGACAGGAAGATCGTGCGATATGCCGGTCTGCTGCTGGCTGGCGTGCTCGCGGTCGGAGTCAGTCCGGTTGCCGTATCGGCGCAAGCCGCACCCGTCGCGCGCGCGAATCCCTCCGATCCCTATGCCGGCTTCATTACCGAAGCCTCGCAACGTTTCGGTATTCCCGAACACTGGATTCGCGCAGTGCTCCGCGCCGAGAGCGCGGGCGACGTGCGCGCAATCTCGTCGGCCGGAGCGATGGGATTGATGCAGGTCATGCCCGACACTTGGGCGGGCCTGCGCGTCCGCCATGGCCTCGGCCGCGATCCTTACGACCCACGCGACAACATCATGGCGGGTGCGGCTTATCTGCGCGAAATGTGGGACCGCTACGGCAACGTCGCCGCGATGCTCGCGGCCTACAATGCCGGTCCTGGCCGTTACGACGAACATCGCACGACAGGCCGTGCCTTGCCCGCCGAGACGCGCGCCTATGTCGCTGCGCTTGCGCCAGTTCTGGGCAGTTCGGCCGGGGGCGAAATACCCGCGCCAGAACCGCCACCGCCGCCCGACTGGCGCGCGGCTCCGCTGTTCGTCACGCGCTCGACCGACATGCGAACTACCGCCGCGCCGTCATCCGAAGTGCAATCCGGTGACATCCGCGCGCCCGTTCCGGTGCGCAATGCCGCCGATACGGAGCCGACCGGCAGCATTTTTGTGGCCCGCGCCGACGACGGGGGAGCGCCATGACAGGCGTGTTCCCGCGCTCGGCGCGATACGTTCCGGTGTCCAGTCATGCAGGGTTTCGCCTGGCTGGATTCCCGGCAGGAAGGGCGGAAAGGGCAGTAAAGGCGGAGGGCAAGATAAAGGAAACCGGCACTACGTTGGCCCGATTTCTGAATTTGTTGTTGTCTGCACACTGGTTGGGGGAGCCGGGACTGGCACCATGGTTTTCGCCCCGTGGTGCCGGAGATTCGCGCAAAGCCTTGGCCTTGCGGGGTTTTGACCGGCACTACAGCCGCATTTTAGCCGATTTCCGGCGGGTTCGGCATTTTTTTGGCCAGAGGCGCACTCATGAGCGCCGATGATGAAAACCGCTTCCGTCCGAAGCCCGGCCGCATCCGAGCGGATGCGCCGAAGCTCGGCAAGGCCAAGAGCTTTCTCACCCAGGCCAAGAAGCTCGCGCGCCAGCATAGCAACATCCCTGGCAGATCGTCTCCATCGGCATCGCGATCCCCGTCACGCACCACTTCGGGTTCGGCCGGAAAGAGCGGGAAGGTTTCGCGGGCCAGCAAGGGGCCGGGCGTCAAGCGCGGACGCGGTGCGGCCTTCGTGAATGCTCGAACCCTGTCGGGCGGCTGGCGCCACAGCGCGCCGGGAATGCGCCGCGTCGTCGTCAAGACGCGCTACGTCCAGCAGGCCGGCAAGAACGGCAAGGCCGCCGCCCATCTTCGCTACATTCAGCGTGACGGAACCTCGCGCGATGGCGAACGCGGCCAGCTCTATTCCGCCACCGAAGATCGCGCCGACGGCGATGCCTTCGTCGAGCGCGGCAAGGACGATCGCCACCAGTTTCGGTTCATCGTCTCGCCCGAGGATGCTGTCGATCTCTCGGACCTCACCGAGCACACCCGCGATCTGATGAAGCAGATCGAAGGCGACCTCGGCACGAAACTCGATTGGGTCGCGGTCAACCATTACAATACCGGTCATCCCCATGTGCATGTCATCGTCCGGGGGAAGGACGATCTCGGCGAGAACCTCGTCATCAACGGCGACTATCTCGCCAACGGACTCCGCGAGCGGGCGAGCGAGCTGACCACGCTGGAGCTTGGTCCCGTCACCGAGATCGAGCAGACCCGAAAACTGTCGGCCGAGGTCGATCAGGACCGCTTCACCCGCATCGACCGGGCGATGACCGAAGAAGCCGACGAAAAATTCCTCGATCTGCGCCATGAGCCCGACGATCCGCGCCGCCAGTTCAATCGCACGCTGCGCCTGCGCCGTCTTGCCAAGCTGGAGAAGATGGGGCTGGCGACCGAACACGCGCCGGGCGTCTGGGAGTTGAGCGACCGGATGGAGCCGACCTTGCGCGAGATGGGCGAGCGCGGCGACATCATCCGCAACATGCACAAGGCGCTGAAGGCCGATGGCCTGGAGCGCGATCCGATGACCTTCCAGCTTCATGATGCCGCGCCCGAAACGCCCATCGTCGGCCGGGTCGTGGACAAATATCTCACCGACGAGATGGGCGAGAACCTGACCGTCGTGGTGGACGGCATCGACGGCCGGACACATCATGTTCCGGGCATCGACCCGGCCCGCGTCGAGGATGCCCGGATCGGCAGCGTTATCGAGATCGGCCAGGCCGACACCGCAAGCCGTCCGTCCGACCGCGCGATAGCGGCCATCGCCGAGGACGGCACCTATCGGCCGAGCCGCCATCTGGAACAGGCCAAATTCGACGGCCGCGTTCCGGGTGGCGACTATGACGGGTTCGTCGATGCTCATGTCCGGCGACTGGAGGCGCTTCGCCGCGCCGGGATCGTCGAGCGGATCGACGCCGATCGATGGCGCATCCCCGAGGATTTCGAGAGTCGTGCCGCCACCTACGACGCCGGCCGCAACCGGCAGGCCAGTATCCGCGTCATCTCGACCTTCAATCTGGAAAGCCAGATCGGTTCTGATGGCGCGACCTGGCTCGACCGGAGGCTGGTGACGCCTGACGCATCGGATCTCGCTCCGGCCGGTTTCGGTCAGCAGGTGCGCGAGGCGATGGACAAGCGCCGCGAACATCATATCGAACAGGGCGACGCTACCCGAGCACGGGACGGCCGCATTTTCTACCGGCGCAGCCTTCTCGCCACTCTGCGCGAGCGCGAAGTTGCCCGCGTCGGCACGGAGCTGGCCGAGAGCAAGGCGCTTCCGTTCCGGGCGGCGGCGGATGGCGAGAAGATCAGCGGCAAGTTCACCGGAGCGGTGCATCTATCGAGTGGCAAGTTCGCCGTGGTCGAACAGAGCCACGAGTTCACCCTTGTCCCATGGCGGCCTGTTATCGACCGGCAGCTCGGCCGCGAGGTCGCAGGCATGGTGCAGGGCGGATCGGTATCGTGGCAGCTGGGGCGGCAGCGAGGAATGGGGCTATGAGGAATTCCGCGCTCATGACGCCCTTCAATGTAATTCCAGAGGCAGATCGCTTTTACGTTCAGATCGAGTCGTGATCACTGATTCCAAGAGAGTGCCGGAATAGTGCCGGCGCGACCGTCCGATTTACCGCCGACAGTATCCTGTCGCCCTACGGCTGCACCTTTATTGTTGATCCCTGCGAATTTGGCCATTTTCTGATCGGCTCCACCTCTCTTACCGATTGGAGCCTGTATGCGCGGAGGTCGAATACTCTGGGGGCAGATTGCCGTCGTCTTCGCCATTGTCATGGTGATGACCTGGGTGGCGACGCAATGGGTCGCCTTCCGCCTCGGCTTCCAGCCCCAGCTTGGCAATCCGTGGTTCGAACTGGCGGGCTGGCCGGTCTATTATCCACCGGCCTTCTTCTGGTGGTGGTTTTCGTTCGACGCCTATGCGCCCACCATTTTCGTCGAGGGTGCGATCATCGCCACGTCCGGCGGCTTCATCGCCATCGCCGCCGCCATCCTCATGTCGATCATCCGGGCGCGTGAAGCCCGCAACATTGCGACCTATGGCTCGGCACGATGGGCCGAAGATCGCGAAATCCGCAGCGCCGGGCTGCTCGGCCCCGATGGCGTCCTGCTCGGTCGATACGATCGCGACTATTTACGCCATAACGGGCCGGAGCACGTCCTATGCTTCGCCCCCACGAGATCGGGCAAAGGCGTCGGGCTGGTGGTGCCGACGCTGTTGACCTGGCCGGGAAGCTGCATTGTCCACGACATCAAGGGGGAGAACTGGACCCTTACGGCCGGCTTCCGCGCGAAGCATGGTCGCGTCCTACTGTTCGATCCGACCAACGCGAAGTCATCAGCCTACAATCCGTTGCTCGAGGTGCGCCAGGGCGAATGGGAAGTCCGCGACGTGCAGAACATCGCGGACATATTAGTCGATCCCGAAGGCAGTCTCGACAAGCGGAATCACTGGGAAAAGACCAGCCACAGCCTGCTGGTCGGCGCGATCCTGCATGTTCTCTATGCCGAGAAGGACAAAACCCTGTCTGGCGTCGCCAACTTCCTGTCCGATCCCCGTCGCCCGGTCGAGGCAACCTTGCGCGCGATGATGGACACGCCGCACCTTGGCGATGTCGGCGTGCATCCCGTCATCGCCTCGTCGGCGCGCGAGTTGCTGAACAAGAGCGAAAACGAGCGTTCGGGCGTGTTGTCCACCGCCATGTCGTTTCTCGGCCTCTACCGCGATCCGGTCGTGGCACGCGTCACGGATCGTTGCGACTGGCGCATTGCCGATCTCGTTGGCAGCCATCGGCCGGTCACACTCTACCTTGTCGTCCCGCCGTCCGACATCAACCGGACGAAACCGCTGATCCGGCTCATCCTCAACCAGATTGGCCGCAGGCTGACCGAGGAACTGACCCTATCCGGCAAGCGGCATCGCTTGCTCATGATGCTGGACGAGTTTCCAGCATTGGGCCGGCTCGACTTCTTTGAATCCGCGCTCGCCTTCATGGCTGGCTACGGCCTCAAATCCTTCCTGATCGCCCAATCGCTCAACCAGATCGAGCGCGCCTATGGGCCAAACAACAGCATTCTCGACAACTGCCACGTCCGCGTCGCCTTTGCCACCAATGACGAGCGCACCGCCAAGCGTGTGTCGGACTCGCTCGGCACGGCGACCGAGATGCGCGATTCCACCAACTATGCCGGTCATAGGCTCGCGCCCTGGCTTGGGCACTTGATGGTATCGCGGCAGGAAACCGCGCGGCCGCTGCTGACTCCCGGTGAGATCATGCAGCTTCCGCCCGCCGATGAAATCGTCATGGTCGCCGGCACTCCGCCGATCCGGGCGAAGAAAGCCCGCTATTTTGAGGACGGGCGATTTCAGGAGCGCATCCTGCCGCCGCCAGAGCTGCCATCCGCTCCGGCAACGAAGCCGGCCACCGACGACTGGACGAGCCGCGTCATCGTAGCGGCGGAAAGGCCAGTGACGAGTGTTGCCAGCGGCGCGGAGGGCGACCCCGACAATGCCGGCATCCGCCGCGAACCGGAATTGCCCGAGCATGAGGAAATCGTCCCGCCGTCGACACCGCCCGCCCAGGAGTTCGACATTCTGGACGACGAGCCAGACGTGGATGCCGCCAAGGCGCGCGCTCTTCGCTCGCGGATGCGGATGATCGCCCGGCAGGCGTCGATGAATCCCGATGACGGGATCGAGCTTTGAGGGGGAGCCAATGACAGCCCGCACCCGCATGAATGTCTATTTCGACCCGGAACTGCTCAAACAGGTCGAGGCGCTGTCGCTGCGCCGGGGGGTGTCGAAGTCCGCCATCATCGAGGCGGCAGTCGCATCCTTCCTGTCGGGCGACACGTCGGATCGGCTGGAAGCGGCGATGTCGCGCCGCCTGGACAAGATCGGCCGACAGATCGGCACGCTGGACGAAGATCTCGCCGTGCTTGGCGAGACCCTTTCCTTGTTCGTCCACTTCTGGCTGACGATGACCCCGCCGTTGCCAGACAGCGCCAAGCAGTCCGCACGGATCAAGGGGAATGAGCGTTTCGAAGGTTTCATGCAGAACCTCGGCCGCAGGCTGGCGACCGGAGACAGGTTCCTGAAAGAGCTATCGCGCGACATGGATTCGCTTCACGACAGTCCGCCGCAAGATCAGACCGGCACGGATGGCGACGCGGCCTAGGTTTTCAATCCATCCTATTTACCGCCGATAGCCGCCGATGCCAGCACGGACGTAAATACTTGTTGAACAGGCCCAATTTCGGCCTCTCTTAATCGACCCCGATCCGGGGATCGCCTGTCACGTCCCCGCCAAGAAACGGGGCCGACATGACCGCCAACCATCACAGACCGGAAGCGATCCAACGCGGTGCGCGCATGCTGCGGACCGCGCTCGGGCCTTCCATTGCGCGGTTTCTGGAAGATCCGGCCGTGGTCGAGGTGATGTTGAACCCGGACGGGCGGTTGTGGATCGACCGTCTGTCCGAGGGGCTTGCCGATACGGGCGAGCGCCTGTCCGCCGCCGATGGCGAACGCATCGTGCGGCTGGTCGCGCACCATGTTGGCGTGGAGGTTCACGCCCGAAGCCCCCGCGTATCCGCCGAGCTGCCGGAGTCGGGCGAGCGGTTCGAGGGCCTGTTGCCACCCGTTGTTGCCGCCCCGACCTTCGCCATTCGCAAGCCCGCCGTCGCGGTGTTCACGCTCGACGACTATGTGGCCGCCGACATCATGACCGCCAATCACGCGGCGATGCTGCGCTCGGCGGTCGCCTCTCGCGCCAATATCTTGGTCGCGGGCGGCACGTCCACCGGCAAAACCACGCTGACCAACGCGTTGCTCGCCGAGGTGGCGAAGACTTCGGATCGCGTCGTCATCATCGAGGACACGCGCGAGCTGCAATGCGCCGCGCCCAACCTTGTCGCCATGCGGACGAAAGACGGCGTGGCGACGCTTTCCGATCTCGTCCGTTCCTCGCTGCGCCTGCGCCCGGATCGCATCCCCATCGGCGAGGTGCGCGGATCGGAAGCCCTCGACCTTCTTAAAGCGTGGGGCACCGGCCATCCGGGCGGTATCGGCACCATCCATGCCGGGACCGGCATCGGGGCGCTTCGCCGGCTCGAACAACTCATCCAGGAAGCCGTCGTCACCGTCCCGCGAGCCCTGATCGCCGAGACCATCGACCTTGTTGCCGTCCTTTCCGGGCGCGGTTCCGCGCGTCGGCTGGCCGAACTCGCCCGCGTCGAAGGTCTCGGCCCGGACGGCGACTACCGCATCAACCCCGCAACCCCGATCAGCACAGGAGAACCTTCATGATCCGCACCATCTCGCGCGGCTATCGCCGCATGGCAACCGCAGCCTCTACTCTCGCCATCAGCATCATGCTCGCCCCGGCCGCCCATGCTTCCGGTTCGTCGATGCCGTGGGAAGCACCACTCCAAAGCATCCTTCAGTCCATCGAGGGGCCTGTCGCCAAGATCGTCGCCGTCATCATCATCATCGTGACCGGCCTGACGCTGGCCTTCGGCGATACAGGCGGTGGCTTCCGCAAGCTGATCCAGATCGTGTTCGGCCTGTCGATTGCGTTCGCCGCGTCGAGCTTCTTCCTGTCGTTCTTCTCGTTCGGCGGCGGGGCGCTCATCTGATGGCGGGCGGCCTTGAACAACTCGACGCGGTGCCGGGATTTTTGGTCCCGGTCCACAGGGCGCTGACCGAGCATATCCTGCTCGGCGGCGCTCCGCGCGCCATCGCGATTCTGAACGGGACGCTGGCCGGGGCCGTGGGCCTCGGCCTGCGCCTATGGCTGGTAGGCCTCGCCATCTGGGCCATCGGCCATTTCGCCGCCGTCTGGGCGGCGAAGCGCGATCCGCTCTTCGTCGAGGTCGGGCGGCGGCATATCCGCATCCCCGGTCATCTGTCGGTCTGAGGGGGCGCCGCCATGATGAACCTTGCAGAATACCGCCGCACCGCAGCCCGTCTCGCCGACTATCTGCCCTGGGCCGCGCTGGTCGGCCAGGGCATCGTGCTCAACAAGGATGGCAGCTTTCAGAGGACGGCGAAGTTTCGCGGTCCCGATCTGGATTCCGCCGTCGCGGCCGAGCTGGTCGCGGTTGCCGGCCGCATCAACAACGCCGTGCGCCGTCTCGGTTCCGGCTGGAGCATCTTCGTCGAGGCGCAGCGCAGCGAGGCCGCGACCTATCCCAACAGCACCTTTCCCGACGCCGCATCTGCGTTGCTGGACGCCGAACGGAAAGCTGCATTTGAGGAAGCCGGGACGCATTTCGTCTCCGGCTACTTCCTGACCTTCCTCTATCTGCCACCGGCCGAGGAAGCTGCCCGCGCCGAAACCTGGCTCTACGAGGGCCGGGAGCAATCCGGCGTCGATCCGTGGGAAGCCCTGCGCGGCTTCGCGGATCGCACCGACCGCGTGCTGGCGCTGCTCGACGGCTTCATGCCGGAATGCCGCTGGCTCGATGACACCGGGACGCTGACCTACCTTCATTCCACCGTGTCGACCAACCGGCATCGGGTGCGCGTGCCCGAGGTGCCGATGCACCTCGACGCGCTGCTGGCCGACCAGCCATTGACTGGCGGGCTGGAGCCGCGCCTTGGCGACGCGCATCTGCGCGTCCTGACCATCGTGGGATTCCCGACCGCGACGACGCCCGGCCTGCTCGACGACATGAACCGGCTGCCGTTCCCGTATCGCTGGAGCACCCGTGCCATTCTGCTCGACAAGACCGACGCGACGCGGCTGCTGACGAAGATCCGCCGCCAGTGGTTCGCCAAGCGCAAGTCGATCGCCGCCATCCTGAAAGAGGTGATGACGAACGAGGCGTCCGCGCTCTTGGACACCGACGCCGCCAACAAGGCGCTCGACGCCGACATGGCCTTGCAGGAACTTGGCGCGGACGTGGCGGGCATGGCCTACGTCACGGCGACCGTCACCGTTTGGGATGCCGACTCCCGCATTGCTGACGAAAAGCTACGCCTGGTCGAGAAGATCGTTCAGGGCCGCGACTTCACCGTCATGGCCGAGACAGTCAACGCGGTCGATGCCTGGCTCGGCTCTCTGCCCGGACATGCCTACGCGAATGTGCGACAGCCGCCCATCAGCACATTGAATCTCGCCCACATGATCCCGCTTTCGGCGGTGTGGGCGGGACCGGAACGGGACGAGCATTTCGGGGCACCACCCTTGCTCTATGGCCAGACCGAAGGCTCAACCCCGTTCCGGTTTTCCCTCCATGTCGGCGACGTGGGGCACACCCTCGTCGTCGGACCCACGGGCGCGGGCAAGTCCGTGCTGCTCGCGCTCATGGCCTTGCAGTTCCGCCGTTACGAGGGCTCGCAGGTCTTCGCCTTCGATTTCGGCGGCTCGATCCGCGCCGCCGCGCTCACCATGGGCGGCGACTGGCACGACCTCGGCGGCGGATTGACCGAAGGGTCTGACGCCTCGGTTTCGCTCCAGCCGCTCGCCCGCATCCACGACACCTATGAACGCGCCTGGGCGGCGGACTGGATCGCCGCCATCCTCATGCGCGAGGGTGTTGCGATCACGCCCGAGGTGAAGGAGCATCTTTGGACCGCGTTGACTTCGCTTGCGTCCGCGCCGGTCGAGGAACGCACCATCACCGGCCTTGCGGTCCTGCTGCAATCCAACGATCTGAAACAGGCGCTCCGGCCGTTCTGCGTCGGCGGTGCCTATGGCCGGCTGCTCGACGCCGAAGCCGAACATCTCGGCTCGGCGGACGTGCAGGCGTTCGAGATCGAGGGCCTTGTCGGGACCGGCGCGGCCCCCGCCGTGCTCGCCTATCTGTTCCATCGCATCGGCGACAGATTGGACGGGCGGCCCACGCTGCTCATCATCGACGAGGGCTGGCTTGCGCTGGACGACGAGGGTTTCGCCGGCCAGCTCCGCGAATGGCTGAAAACGCTGCGCAAGAAGAACGCCAGCGTCATCTTCGCCACGCAAAGCCTGTCCGATATCGACGGCAGCACCATCGCGCCCGCCATCATCGAGAGCTGCCCGACCCGGCTCTTGCTGCCGAACGAGCGCGCCATCGAGCCGCAGATCACGGCCATCTATCGCCGCTTCGGCCTCAATGACCGCCAGATCGAAATCCTCGCGCGGGCGACGCCCAAGCGGGACTACTACTGCCAGTCGCGGCGCGGCAATCGCCTGTTCGAGCTTGGCCTGTCCGAAGTCGGCCTCGCGCTCTGCGCCGCATCCGCCAAATCCGACCAGACGCTCATTGCGCAGATCGTCACTGAGGCCGGCCGCGACGGCTTCCTCGCCGCATGGCTGCGCGAGCGCGGCGTCGATTGGGCGGCCGACCTGATCCCCAACCTCACCAATCTTGCCGACCGGCCGGAATCCGCCGCGCCGGCTCGGCTCGATACCCACCCCACACAGGAGATTCTTCCATGACCTATCCCAAGATCGTCGGAGCCTCGGCTCTCGCGCTGGCGCTCGCCGTGCCTGTCGCGTTTTCGCCCATGCTGGCAAGTCCGGCCCATGCTCAGCTTTTCGGCCGGATCGTCTATGACCCATCCAACTACGCGCAAAACGTCCTCACGGCCGCCCGCACTCTGGAGCAGATCAACAACCAGATCACCTCGCTCCAGAACGAGGCGCAGATGCTCATCAATCAGGCCCGCAATCTTGCGAGCCTGCCGCATTCCTCGCTCCAGCAGCTCCAGCAGAATGTCCAGCGCACGCAGCAGCTTCTCGGGCAGGCGCAGAACATCGCCTTCGAGGTCGGGCAGATCGACCAAGCGTTCCAGCAGCGATACGGCAATGTTTCGCTTTCGGCGACCGACGCCCAGCTTGTCGCCGATGCGCGTTCGCGCTGGGAGAACACGGTCGGCGGCTTGCAGGACGCGATGCGCGTGCAGGCGGGGGCGGTCGGCAATATCGACAGCAACCGCGCCGAGATGGCCGCGCTTGTCGGCCAGAGTCAGGGTGCGACCGGCGCATTGCAGGCGACGCAGGCCGGCAACCAGCTTCTCGCACTCCAGTCGCAGCAGCTCTCCGACCTGATCGCAGTCATCTCGGCGAACGGCCGAGCCGACGCGCTGACCGAGGCCGAGCGCGCGACGGCTGCCGAACAGGGCCGCGAGCAGCGCCGCCGTTTTCTGACGCCCGGCACCGGCTACCAGCCGGGCAACGCGCAGATGTTCAACAACGGCAACAACTGACGGGAGGCTCGCCATGGACGGCAAGATGCTGGCGCGGCTCGGGGCCGTTGTGTTCATCGCCATCGCCGTCACGGCGACCGCAATCGACATGGCGCGGAAGGACCAACCTTCCGCGCCTCGCCCCGCGCCGGCCTTCCAGCCGCCGGCCGATCCGCTGCGCGAAACTCTGCGCCGCTGCCAGCAGCTCGGCGAGGCTGCCGCCAGCGATGCCGGCTGCCTCGCCGCATGGGCTGAATCCCGCGACCGCTTCCTCGGCCGTGACCGCAGCGAGGCGCGCTGACCATGGGCAATACGGGCGTCATCGACAATTTCCTCGGCGTATTCACATCCTACATCGACAGCGGGTTCGGCCTGCTCGGCGGCGAGGTCGCGTTTGTGGCGACCACGCTCATCATCATCGACGTGACGCTTGCCGCGCTATTCTGGGCATGGGGCGCGGATGACGACATCATCGCGCGGCTGGTAAAAAAGACGCTGTTCGTCGGCGTCTTCGCCTACATCATTTCCAACTGGAACAACCTCGCGCAGATCGTCTTCGAGAGCTTCGCCGGACTTGGCCTCATGGCGTCAGGCACCAGCTTTTCCGTTGCCGATCTCATGCGGCCGGGCCGCGTCGCGCAGACAGGCCTCGACGCCGGCCGGCCGCTGCTCGATTCCATCTCCGACCTGATGGGCTGGATTAGCTTCTTCGAGAACTTCATCCAGATCGCATGCCTACTGTTCGCATGGGCGCTGGTGGTTCTGGCCTTCTTCATCCTCGCCATCCAGCTCTTCGTCACCCTGATCGAGTTCAAACTGACCACGCTCGCCGGTTTCGTGCTGATCCCCTTCGGGCTGTTCGGCAAGACCGCCTTCATGGCCGAGAAGGTCTTGGGCAACGTGGTGTCGTCCGGCATCAAGGTTCTGGTGCTCGCCGTCATCATCGGCATCGGCTCGACCTTGTTCAGCCAATTCACCGCCGGTTTCGGCGGGGCAACCCCGACCATCGACGACGCCATGGCGATCGTGCTCGCCGCGCTGTCGCTGCTCGGCCTCGGCATCTTCGGCCCCGGCATCGCCAACGGCATCGTGTCGGGCGGCCCGCAACTCGGCGCGGGTGCGGCCGTAGGCACCGGCCTTGCCGCCGGCG
>NZ_BMYI01000014.1:0-9896 GCF_014652195.1 Gemmobacter nanjingensis | reverse complement strand
GCATGGTGCTCGCAGGAGGCGCGGCGGCGGGAGGTGGAGCGATGCTGGCCGCCAGAGGCGGCGCCGCCGCTCTGTCCGGTGGAGCCGCGGCCGTTCGCGGAGGTGCTTCCGCCGCAGGCGCGGCGACGGCCGCCTACAGCGTCGGCTCGCTCGGCCAGACCGGCGCGGCCAGTGTCGCCTCCGGCCTCGGCGGTGTCGCGCGGACCGCAGGTTCTGCCGCTGTATCGCCCTTGAAGCGCGCCGCGTCGAAAGCATCGGAAAGCGTCAAATCCAGCTTTTCCGATGGCGCACGCGCCGCCTTTGGTGTGACCGGCGGCACGTCCACCGCAGGCACGGTCGGCGGCGCGAGCGCTACTCCCGCCGCCGCACCGTCCGCCGTCGCAGGCAGTGCTCCGGCCTGGGCGCAGCGGATGCAGCGCTCCCAGGCCATGAACCACGGCACGACCATGGCAGCCCATGCGGTGCGCTCCGGCGACAGCCACGGCTCCGGTTCCTCCATCAACCTTTCCGAAAGTGACCGCTCATGACCATCTTCAAACGACCAGCAACCCACTACGGCAAGTCGCCGGAACCCGAGACACCCTATCAGAAAGCCGCGCAGGCATGGGACGAGCGCATCGGCTCGGCCCGTGTTCAGGCGAAGAACTGGCGCTATATGGCGTTCGGCTCGCTGATCCTGTCGGCCGGCTTCGCTTCCGCCCTTGTCTGGCAGTCCGCGCGCGGGACCGTCGTGCCCTGGGTGGTACAGGTCGACAATATCGGCCAGGCGCAGACCGTCGCGCCCGCAAACGCTGACTATCGCGCCACCGATCCGCAGATCGCTTTCCATCTCGGCCGCTTCATCGAGCAGGTCCGCGCGATCCCGGCCGACGCCATCATCGTTCGCCAGAATTGGCTTCGCGCATACGAGTTCACCACCGACAGGGGCGCGGCTGCCTTGAACGACTATGCGCGGGCCAACGACCCGTTCACGCGGGTCGGCCGTCAGCAGGTCGCCGTCGAGGTCTCGAGCGTCATCCGGGCATCGCCCGACAGCTTCCGCGTGGCTTGGACCGAACGCCACTACGAAAACGGCCAGCTCGCCACCACCGAGCGATGGACGGCGATCCTGACCATCGTGATCCAGACGCCGCGCGATGCCGAGCGCCTGCGCGCCAACCCGTTGGGAATCTACGTCAATGCAATTTCGTGGTCACGGGAGATGAGCCAATGAGGACGATCACCCGCACCCCCACAATCGCGGCCGTGCTGCTTTCGGCCACCATGCTCGCAGGCTGCGCCACCAACCGGACGCAGCAATGGAGCTATGACGATAGCGTGCCGCCGCTGCCAGTGGTGCAGGCGGCCGCGACCGACGAAACGCCCCGGCCGCTGCACACGCCGCCCGCGTGGACCGTCGCGCGCGGCGGCGCCGCTGCTGGAACACCGACCGGCCGCGTCGAGAACGCCAACGCCGCCGCTCGCGTCGAGCCGCGCCGCGCAGGCTATTACAACGCGATCCAGATTTATCCGTGGAGCGAGGGCGCGCTCTATCAGGTCTATGCCGCAGTCGGGCAGATCACCACCATTGCGCTGGAGCCGGGCGAGAGCCTGACCGGCGCGGGGCCGATCGCGGCGGGTGATACCGCAAGGTGGATCATCGGCGACACGGAATCCGGGTCCGGCGCGAACCGCCGTGTCCATATCCTCGTGAAGCCGACACGCCCGGACATTGCCACCAACCTTGTCGTCACCACCGACCGGCGCACCTACATGATCGAGCTGCGCGCGCGGGAATCGCTCTACATGCCTGCCGTCGCCTGGGCCTATCCGGCACCGCCAGCGGGCCAGCGCCAGACCGTTCCAGCCGCACCCGTCATTCCCGCCGAGGCCGCGCGGAACTATCGCTACGGCCTGACCGGAGACAGCCCGCCGTGGCGGCCGGTTTCCGTCTTCGACGATGGACGGCGCGTCTATGTCGTCTTCCCGGCCGGGATCGTGCAGGGCGAGATGCCGCCGATCTTCGTACTCGGCTCCGATGGCGAACCGCAGATCGTCAACAGCCGCATCCACCAGAACATCCTGATCGTGGACCGCCTATTCGGTGCGGCCGAGCTGCGCCTTGGCGGCGGCACCCGCCAGCAGGTCGTCAGGATCGTCCGTATCAACCCGACGCAGGCGGCCGCCGATCAGCCTGCCAGCGCGACCGGAGACTCCCCGTCATGACAGACACCACCAACACCACGGACGCCTCGCCGATGCGGCTGCGCGCCGAACCGCCGCGCGTCACCCGCCTGTCACGCAAGATGCTCGCTGGCGTCGGCGCTGTAGCCTTGTTCGGCGTCGGCGGCGCGCTGATCTACGCGCTCCAGACCCGCGATGCAGGTCCGGGCAATGAAGAACTCTATTCGACCGAGAACCGGCCCACGGCGGACGGCTTGTCCGGCCTACCGCGCGACTATACCGGCCCGGTCCTGGGGCCGGCGTTGCCCGGCGACCTCGGCCGCCCGATCCTCGATGCGCAGAACCGGGGACAGCCGGTTGCGCCGCCGGTCATGGCGACGCCCGCCGTCGATCCCGAGGAACAGCGCCGTCTCGCCGAGGAAGAAGCCGCGCGCGTCAGCCGCGTCTTTTTCCAGACCGCGCCCGGCACGGGGACGGCAACCGGCATCGCCATGCCCGGCCTTGGCCTTCCGTCCGGCGCGACCGGCCCCCAGGACCGGCACACCGCCTTCCTAAACGGGCCGGTGGATCGGCAGACCGTCGCCCTGGACCGCATCATGGCTCCAGCGTCGCCCTACATCCTACAGGCCGGAGCCGTCATCCCCGCCGCGATGATTACCGGCATCCGCTCCGATCTGCCCGGTCAGATCACCGCGCAGGTCACGGAAAACGTCTATGACAGCCCGACCGGCAGCCTCCTTCTGATCCCGCAGGGCACGCGCATCATCGGCCAATACGACGCCGGCGTGACCTTCGGTCAGCGCCGCGTGCTGCTGGTCTGGAATCGGCTGATCCTCCCCAATGGCCGCTCCATCGTGCTGGAGCGCCAGCCCGGCGCGGATGCCAGCGGCTATGCCGGGCTTGAGGATGGCGTCGACTATCATTGGTGGGATCTGATGAAGGCCGCAGGGCTCTCGACCTTGCTTGGCGTCGGCACGGAGTTGGCGACCAGCGATGATGACCGGCTGATCCGCGCCATCCGCGACGGGGCGCAGGACACCATCAACCAGGCCGGCCAACAGATCATCCAGCGCCAATTGCAGGTCACACCCACGCTGACCATCCGGCCAGGCTTCCCGGTCAGGGTCATCGTGACCCGCGACCTTGTGCTCGAATCCTACGGAGGCTGAGCGATGGCGAAGTTGAAGCTGGGGCCGCTGCCCGACGACAAGCCCGTCAAGGTGACGGTGGAGCTGCCGGCACCGCTCCACCGCGATCTGATCGCCTATGCCGAAGTGCTGGCCCGCGAGACCGGCCAGACCGTCGCCGATCCCATGAAGCTGATCGTGCCTATGCTGGAACGCTTCATCGCCACGGATCGAGGCTTCGCTAAGGCGAAGCGGGAGCCAGGAAGATCGTGACAAGTCAACGCGAGGTTCATCACTCGACGTAGCGTTTTGCGATCATCGTCTCGGCACCCAAAGCAACGAAGCGGGCGGACGGCTATCGTTGGCATGTCGGACTACTTGGCCCGCGCCAGTTCTTCGACAAGAAACGGCGCCGTCCGGCTACCGGGTGTTCGGGCCACCTGTTGAGGGGAGCCGGCCACGACTATCTTGCCGCCAGCATCGCCAGCACCTGGTCCTACATCGATTACCCAATCGGCCTGCGCCACAGCGCGCATGTCGTGCTCGATCATCACCACACTATTTCCGGCATCGACCAGCCGCTGCAATTGTACCAACAGCCGGTCGGCGTCCGAGGCATGCAGGCCGGTGGTCGGCTCGTCGAGCACGTAGAGACTGCGCCCGCGCTGGCTGCGCTGAAGCTCGGTCGCCAGCTTGATGCGCTGTGCTTCGCCACCGGACAGTTCGGTGGCCGGTTGGCCAAGTCGCAGATAGCCCAGCCCGATCTCGCGCAGTAATTGCAATGGTCGTGCCACCGCGTCCTCACCCGCGAAGAAGCCGTGGGCCTCGTCCACCGTCATGGCCAGCACCTCGGCGATGTTGCGCCCGTTCCAGCGCACCTTCAGCGTGGCATCGTTATAGCGCGCGCCATGACAGGTCGGGCACGGCGCATAGACGCTCGGCATGAACAGCAGTTCCACGCTGACGAAGCCCTCGCCCTCGCACGTTTCGCAGCGCCCTTTGGCCACATTGAACGAGAACCGTCCGGCGTCATAGCGGCGGCGCCGCGCATCGGGGGTGGCGGCGAACAGCTTGCGCACATGGTCGAAGAGGCCCGTATAGGTCGCCAGGTTCGAGCGCGGGGTGCGGCCGATCGGTTTCTGGTCCACCTGCACCAGACGCTGCACGGCATCCACGTCGCCGGCGAGATGACCGCCGGTGACTTCGATGACCGTCGCGCCTTCGCCAGAGCCGCTTTCGGCCGCGTCGTCCTCGGGTTCGTGACCCAGATGCAGCAAGATCAGTTCCGGCAAAGCCTGCGCGACGAGGCTGGATTTGCCCGAGCCAGAAATGCCGGTAACGGCCGTCAGCACGCCGAGCGGAATGCGCGCATCCACGCCGCGCAGATTGTGGCGATGGATGGCTTGCAACTCCAGCCAGCCCGAGGGCTCGCGGCCTCGGCTCGCGGGCGCGGCGATCTCGTCGAACAGATAGCGCGCGGTCCGGGATTCGGCGATCTGGCGCAGGCCCTCCGGCTCGCCGCTAAAGAGCACGTGGCCCCCGTGTTCTCCGGCATCGGGTCCGACATCCACCAGCCATTGCGCGCGGCGCATCAGGTCCAGATCGTGCTCGACCACGAACACCGAATTGCCCGCGTCGCGCAGCCTGTCGAGAGCGTCGTAGAGGGCCTGGCTGTCGGCCGGGTGCAGCCCCGCCGAGGGCTCGTCCAGAACATAGACGACGCCGAACAGCAGGGAACTCAACTGCGTGGCCAGCCGCAGGCGTTGCAGTTCACCCGCCGAAAGTGTCGGGGTGGCCCGGTCCAGCGTCAGATAGCCGAGGCCCAGCCCCCGCAGTTGATGCAGGCGGGCCATCACGCCACCGGCGATGCGTTGCGCGGCGAGACGCTTTTCTTCCGAGAGTGCGGAGGTGCGGCGCACATCGGGCGACACTGCGTGAACGGCCTTACCGGAGGCCGCCCGTTCGGCCCGGTCGCGCTGGGTCGCCTCCCTGTCCGTACCTTCCCCCGCCGTATGGGCGCTGAAATCGCCCTGGACGATGGGTTCGAGCAGGGCCGCCAACTGGTCCAGCGGCATTTGCATGAAGGCGCCGATATCCACTCCGGCGAAGGTGATCGCCAAGGCTTCGGGTTTCAGTCGCTTGCCGTCGCAAGTGGGGCACTGCTTGCCCTCCATGAAGCGCGATACGCGCTTGCGCATCAGGGCGCTCTGGGTGTTAGCGAAGGTGTGCAGCACATAGCGCCGGGCGCCGGTGAAGGTGCCCATATAGCTCGGCTCCAGCTTACGCTTGAGCGCCGCTCGGGTTTCGGCGGGCGTGAAGCCCGCGTAAACCGGCACGGTGGGCGTGTCCTCAGTGAACAGAATCCAATCTCGGTCCGCCTTGGGCAAATCCTTCCATGGCCTGTCCACGTCGTAACCCATGCTGACGAGGATATCGCGCAGGTTTTGACCCTGCCAAGCGGGCGGCCAGGAGGCTATCGCCCGTTCCCGGATGGTCAGGGAGGGATCGGGCACCATGATGGCCTCGGTCACCTCATAGACATGCCCCAGGCCATGACAGGTGGGGCAAGCCCCCTGCGGCGTGTTGGGGGAAAAATCCTCGGCGTAGAGCATCGGCTGACCGGCCGGATAGGCGCCGGCGCGCGAATACATCATCCGCACCAGGCTCGATAGCGTGGTGACGCTCCCCACGGAAGAACGCGCGTTGCTGGCGCCGCGCTGCTGCTGCAAGGCGACCGCCGGTGGCAATCCGTCGATGGCATCGACGTCGGGCACGCCAGCCTGGTCGATCAAGCGCCGTGCATAGGGGGCTACCGACTCGAAATAGCGTCGCTGCGCCTCGGCGAAGATGGTGCCGAAGGCGAGCGAGGATTTGCCGGAACCCGAGACACCGGAGAATACCACCAGAGCGTTGCGCGGGATGGAAACGTCCACGTCCTTGAGGTTGTTCTCGCGCGCACCGCGCACCTGCACGAGACCGCTCGCTGCGGCAGTACAAGAGGATTCACCGAAAGGAGAGTCTGGCATGTTCTTATCCTGTAGTTCGTGAGCTAGCGATGGGCCGGATTCGGGGAAGATCGGTCAAGCGTCCGCGCTTGGCGGCGTCGCGTGATCGAGCGAGCGCCAGCCCCCCTCGCTCGCCCGACCCGCTCCGGTGCCTCCCGGCTCGAGACCCCGCTCAGGACTGGGCTTCTTGCGTCCGGGTGCCGCGGCGGCTGGCTTCGAGCGCAGCAGTGAGCGTGCGGGCGTCGTAACTGCCGAGCAGACGACGCCCCTCGACGAAGAACGTTGGAGTGGCGTGCGCACCGCTGGCGACCGCACTGGCGAGGTCGCGCTCGACGCGCTCGATCACCGCGGCGCTGTCGAGATCCGCGATAAACCGGTCGACGTCGAGGCCAACCTCTGCGGCGTAGCCGATCAAGTCCTCGCGCTCCAGCGCATGTTGGCGGGTGAACACGAAGTCCAGCCACGGCCAGAACATCCCCTGGTTCGACGCGGCCTCGGACGCCCGCGCGGCGATCAGCCCGTGCGGGTGGTGCGGCAGCTGGCGCACCACATACCTGAGGTCGTCCCCGAAGTGCTCGCGCATATCCTCCCACGAACCGGTCGCGTGCGCACAGTACGGGCACTCGAAGTCCACGTACTCCACGAGCGTGAGCTGGGCGTCCTCCGGACCACGGATGTGGTCGACCTCGGGATCCACCGGCGGCTCGAGCACCATCGGCAGATCGGCGGTCTCCTCACCCCATCTCCGGGCGGCAACCTTGAAGATGAGCCACCCGAGCAACGTGGCGAGCACCATCGACACGAGCACACCGACCGTCGCCTGGCGGCCCAGGTCGGAGGTCGTGCCGAACGCGAGCCCGATGATGAGCAGCGACACGGTGAACCCGATCCCGGACAGTGCCGCTCCACCGAACACGCTCCCCATCCCGACGCCCTCGGGCAGCCGACCCAGGCCGAGGCGGATCGCGGCGAGTGTGATGAGTCCGATGCCCAGGACTTTGCCGAGCACGAGCCCCGCAATGACGCCCCAGGTCACGGGCGAGCCGAAGGCCTCAGCGAGCAGCCCGCCACGCAGGTCCACCCCGGCGTTCGCCAGGGCGAACACCGGCACGATCAGCAGCGCGGTCGGTAACCGCAGGAACTCGTGCAGCCGCTCGTTCACCGAGATACCTCGGGACAGCCCGCGGTCCACCGCGTGGGCCGATGCGGCACTCGGAGACTGCCAGAAATCTCGGAACAGCTGTCTTGCCGCGACGACCTTGTGACGCTGTGTCGCGTAGGCAGGGATCAGGAGCCCCGCGGCCATCCCAGCAAGGGAGGCATGGATGCCGGAATACACGGTTGCGAACCACAGCCCGATCACGATCAGCACATACGGCGTTGCCCGCCACTGGCGGGTGCGGCCTAGCAACCACAACCCGACGAGACTGGCGAGGGCGATTAGCAGCGGGACGATCCGGATCTCCTCGCTGTAGACGATGCCGATGATGGACACGGCGAGAAAGTCGTCGACCACGGTCAGGGTGAGCAAGAACACGCGCAGCTGACCGGATAGTCGCGGACCGACGATCGCCAGGGTGCCCAGCATGAACGCCGTATCGGTGCCGACCACCGCACCCCACCCATGCAGGCCCTCACTTCCGGCCAGCCCCACGATCAGGACATACACCAGTGCGGGAAGCACGACACCCGCGACCCCTGCGATCAGAGCGAGACGGGCACGGCTGCGGTCCCGGAGAGATCCGTGGGCAAACTCCTGACGCACCTCCAGGCCGATCAGGAAGAAGAAGACGACCATCAGGCCGTCGTTGACCCAGTGATGCAGATCCATGTGCAGGCCGAACGGGCCGAAATTGAACCCGACATCCAGGTGCCACAACGCAAAGTAAGCGTCGGACAGCGGCGAGTTTGCCCACACGAGCGCCACGACCGTGACGATCACCAGCAACACCGCAGCACCAGGCTCCGTGCGCAGATAGTGGGCAACTCGTCTCCGTCTGATATTCGCCGTGGATTCACCGAAAGAAGAGTCTGGCATGTTCTTGTCCTGTAATTCGTGCGGTAGCGATGAGCCGATTTCGGGGGAGATCGGTCAAGCGTCCCCGCTTGGCGGCGTTGCGTCATCGAGCGAGCGCAGCCAAGCAAGCCTTTCTCCCAGCCTGCGCTCGACGCCTCTGTCGGTTGGCTGGTACCAGCCCGGCCGCGCTACGCCCTCGGGAAAATAGGTTTGCCCGGCGGCATAGCCGCTGGGCTCGTCATGGGCATAGCGGTAGCCTTCGTGATACCCCATCTGCTTCATCAGCTTCGTCGGTGCATTGCGAAGATGGAGGGGAACAGGCTGGGAGCCGCTGCGCTTGACGAATGCCTTGGCCTGGTCCCAGGCGGCATAGGCGGCATTCGACTTGGGGGCGAGGGCGAGGTAAGTCACCGCCTGCGCCAGCGGTATCTCGCCCTCTGGCAAGCCCAGCCTGTCGTAGGCCAGCGCGGCGTTGAGTGCCAGTTGCAGCGCCTGCGGGTCGGCATTGCCGATGTCTTCGCTGGCCATCACTATCATGCGGCGGGTCACCTGGCTCACGTCGCCGCTGCCGTCGAGGATGCGGGCCAGCCAATACAAGGCTGCATCGGGGTCGGAGCCCCGCAGCGACTTGTGGAAGGCCGAGAGCTGCCAGTAGAACTCGTCGCCGCCCTTGTCGAACCTGCGCAGTGATGGGCTGGTGGACAGCCTGGCGAACTCGCCATCGACCACAGCCTTGCCAGCGCCCGACGCAGCATTCGTCACCTGCTCAAGCAGATTGAGGAAACGCCTGCCATCGCCATCTGCGAAGCCCTTGAGCAGGTCCAGTGCGTCCGCATCCAACGTGACGCCCCGAAGATGCGGCAGGGCGCGTTCGTAGAGCTGGTTCAACTCGTCGCCGGATAGCGGTTCGAGGGTATAGACCTGTGCGCGTGAGAGCAGTGCGGAATTCACCGCCAACCCGGGATGCTCGGTGGTTCCCCCCACCAGGGTCAGGAGCCCCGACTCGACATGGGGCAGCAAGGCGTCCTGCTGCGCCTTGTTGAAACGATGGATCTCATCGACGAAAAGCACTGTCGATCGACCATGGTTGTCCAGTTCAGCCTGGGCCTCGTCGATGGCCTGCCGAATGTCCTTCACCCCGGCAAGCACGGCCGAGATGGCGATGAATCGGCTGTCGGTCGCGCGTGCCGCCAGGCGCCCCAAAGTGGTCTTGCCCACACCTGGCGGTCCCCAGAGGATGAACGAGTGCAACCTGCCGGACTCGAAGGCGAGGCGCAGTGGTTTTCCCGGACCCAGCAGATGCCGCTGCCCCACGAATTCATCGAGAGATCCGGGGCGCAGGAGTTCTGCCAAAGGCGGTCTGGGCTTTGTCGTGAACAAATCAGTCAAGATCGCCTCATGGGGTCATTGCATCGAATGGCGCAGCGTTCCCACGCCAAACCGAATCCACCAGCCAATAATGATTATACTCGGTCCTACTATCCCACATTCTCCAAGTAAGTCGCTGATTTCGCTGTCGTAATCGTGATATTTCGCATATAAATCATGGCGTTGACGGCTGCGAGGGGCGCGTTTCATGGATCA
>NZ_BMYI01000013.1:53438-153329 GCF_014652195.1 Gemmobacter nanjingensis | reverse complement strand
ACTCCTTTGACCCCCTCGCTCTTCGCTTGGGGGAGGGTCACATGGGTCAAATCTCAGTGGAAATTATGCGCCTACACGGGTCACTTCTCAGTGGAAATCAACAATCATGGCCTCTCGCGCCTGACAGATACGCGGCCCGGCGATGCAGATGGTGGAGTGCCACCTTCCTCAGGAATGAAGACAGGGTCAAGCAGTGCAGCCCCGTGCGAACGTCATCCTCCCCGTAATTTGACCCCAATCACAGATGACCCCTTGAATGCGACCGTCCCCTGCCTCCTGCGCTGGCGTCGGGGCGCGCAAAGCAGCGTGGCAGATCACGAATCTGCGCCGCCCTTTCCTGTCTTGGTCACACGGCTTGACGTCGGATTCAGTGCCCTGTGACCAGAACGGTGATATCGGCAGCCATCGACGCCGGGCCGGAACTGCCTTCGAGCGGTAAGGAAATCCTGCCCCGCGCGGTCGCGCCTTGCCCGATCAAAGCCTGTACGAGGCTGTCATTCAAACCCTGATCGGCGGAAATTTCCTGGTCCGGCGCGCGGTCTGCATCGTCATCAAGCCCCACTGCGCCGACCCAGGCGCGGAACCCGTCAGGGGTTACATATTCGGTGCGCCAGAAGCGGGCATGAGGGTGGCGCACCGATAGTGTCGCTGTGCCGCCCGAAGGGGCCGAAAATGTCAGATCGCCCGGCATCCCACGCCAGAAATGCGTCACCATCTGAACAGTCGGGTCTTCATTCCCGATGATCGCGGCCGAAATCGCATCAAGGATGCGTCCCGGCGAGGGCGGCGGCGCCGGGGTCCAGCCGGAGGCCTCCATGTCGTTCGACAGGGTCCGCTCATCCCGCGTAAACACAACCAGAGAGATTGCATCGACCGGCGTGCCGATCAGCGACTCGGTCATCACGGGCAGATCCGGGCCGGAAAGGGCCAGCGGGCCGGAAACCGTCACATCCGCGATGTGTGCAGGTGCATTGCGGGCGGGCTCGTGACGCCAGAGTCCAACCGTCGCAAACCCGGCAATGGCAATCATCGCCATCTGGCCCGCAATCCTTGTCCTGCCCCGAACCGGGCGGTACGCAAAGCTGCGCGATGAAAGCCATTCGGCCACCGCAATTCCGATTGTCAGCCACAGCGCCCCCACGAGCCAGCCGTTCAGCACATCGCTGAGGTAATGCTCGATCAGGTAGATCCGGCTGACGCCAATGGCGAAGGCGACAAGACCCGCCAGCAGCAGCGCCGACTCTGCCCGCAAGACCCTTGTCCGCCACAGTACATAGGTCAGCATCCCATAGGCCGCGACCGAAACTGCGGCATGGCCGGAGGGAAAGCTGCCAGAGGTTTCCACAAAATATCCCAGCGGTGAACGTGACCTGCCGAAAGCGTGCTTGAGCAATGAGACCGTCAGCGTATTACCCATAACCGATACAGTCAGGCCTGTGGCCAGCGGCCTCTGCCCCGCCAGCACGAGCCAGATCAAGGTTGCGGCGACCAGCGGCGCCACCACCCGCACGCCCCCCGGTATGGTGATCCACGAGGCGATGCGGATGGGCGCAGGCGACCAGAATTGATGGATCAGTTCGGCAAGCCGCATGTCCAGCGCAGCCATCGACGCATCCAGAGCGAAATCCATGGCCGTGTCGATCCAGACCACGCCGATATAGATGATCAGAAGAGACAGAAATGTCAGCGGCAGCCCGGTGAAGGTGCTGCGGTCAAACCGTGCCACGACCCGGTGAACCGTTTTTGGATGGCGCTTCAGTGCCTTCGCCACCAGGGGAATTTCGGCAATCCCGCGCAGTGCCGCCGCCAGGACCATGCCCGCAAACGGCAGAAGCCGCAGCAGACTGTAGAGCAGCCCCCAAAGCACGGCCAGCAGCAGAAGGATTGCCCCGATCAGAACCGCCACACGGGTCACCGACCCGCCGATCTGCCCAAGCGCACCGCCAAGCGCATAACCGATCGCGACATGCACAAATGCGTAGGGCACGCTGCCGATGATGTTCCAGATCAGAAACCGCCGACGCTCCATACCAGCCAGCGCCGCGGCAAGCGGCACCAGGCCTGCAACCGGCCCCAGAAAGCGCCCGATCACCAACGCCACTCCTCCGTGTCTGGCAAAAAGCCGGGTCGCCCGCGCGAAGGCGGCAGAGTTCTCGATGCGCCTGCGGCCGGGCAGACGATCTTTCGCCAGACGGCCGGTCCAGTAACTCATCTCCGAGCCGAGGATGGACCCGACAGCCACGAACCAGACCAGATCGAGGAAATCCAGAAGGCCACGCTGTACAAGAATGCCGCCCGCATCGACAATCAATGTGCCCGGAATGACGATGCCGGTAAGAAAGTAGGCCTCCAGCATCGAGGCTCCGCCGACCAGCCAGTACCCGAGGATACCGAGTGACTGGAGCGAGGGGAGAATCTGGTCAAGTGTCGGGAACATCAGGCTGCTTCATGATAGGGCCGTGCGGAGCCAACCCGACAGGGCCGTGCCGCGCATCGCCCCCATGGACAAGACATCGGGCGGTGCAGTCAAGTCACGCAGCCGCCCCACCGGCCGGAACTTCTGCGTGAGGCTGCACTCTGGACCTGCACCGGTTCCGTTCCGGTCTTCCGAGAGCGATGCCCTCACCAAAGGAGACAGGATATGGCAAGGGCACACAGCGACGATTTCAAACAGGATGCCGGGATGCGGTTCGCATCGCGCTCACCAGCGGTCTGACACGGCGGCAGGTTGCGTCTGATCTTGGGATTGGGCTTTCCACGCTCGGCAAATGGATAGGGTCGATTTCCGATGCGGCGAAGGCACCGGAACATGGTGCTGATCTTCTTCGCGAGAATGAGCGCTTGCGCAAAGAGAACCGCATTCTCAGGGAGGAGAGGGCGGTGCTAAAAACGGCTCAGTTCTTTGTGGCTCAAAAGCCGTGAAGTTTCAGTTCATTGCGAGCTTTCGCGGCAGCCTTTCGCGCAGCCAGCCCCGCGTGGTTCAAGCCATCCAGAACGTCCTCCCACAGCCCGGCGAGCGTCCTGCGCCGCAACTGCCGGCAGACAGATGACCACTTGCCAGACTCCTCTGGCACGTCCCGCCACGGCGCACTGGTCCGCGCGATCCAGAAAATGCCATCCAGAACAAGCCGATAGCCGCCGGCTTGCGCCCGTTCGGATGCCGGACTGCCCGGATGAAGCCCTCGAAGAATGCCCATTCGTCGACGGACATCAGGTTGCGTGCCAAGCTCACCTCCCACGCAGAGATGATCTTGAAGCACAGACGACCGCGGAGGGGAATCCGTTTTGGCAACACGACCCAGGGCCTGTTGCCAAGGCCGTTCTGGCTGCGCGGTCATTGGCCGGAAAGGGCTGCCCGCGCTCACGCTCTGCCGTTCAGGCCTTGAAACCGGAGGCCGCACAGCCGCATCATTCCGCCAGGCAGACCCGCCCCGCAAGCCTGAGGGCGCGGCAGGTCGTCAGCCGTTTCGTCCGATTGCAGCGGAGGCAGCACTCTGTTCTATCTCGTTCTGCATGTTATGGTTGTCGGGGTTTGCGCGGTGCACATTCTGCTGCGCCGCCATCGGCAGCCGGAATCCCGTATGGCATGGCTGCTTGTCGTAATGGTCCTGCCATATCTGGGGGCCCTGGCCTATCTGCTGCTGGGCCAGACCAGCGTCGGGCGCAAGCGTGTTGCAAGGCTGAAGTCCGAGTTCAGCGGCCTGCCGCGTCCCGAAGATGCCGATGGCTGGGCTGCGCCTGAAAACGCCCCGGATCTGCATCCGGAATTTGCACCGCTGTTTCGTGTCGGGCAATCCATTTCTGGCTACCCGGCGGTGGGCGGCAACACCGCACGGTTGATGGAAAACTCTGATGCTGCCATTGACGAGATGGTGGCGGCCATCGACGGGGCGCGCGATCATGTCCATCTGCTGTTCTATATCTGGCTCGATGATCACAACGGGCAGAAGGTTGCCGAGGCCCTGATGCGCGCGTCAGGCCGGGGCGTGGCTTGCCGTGCGATGGTCGACGACCTCGGGTCGCGCGCGCTGCTGAAATCCGGGCTTTGGCGGCGGATGGGGGCCGCCGGGGTTCGCACCCGCTCGGCCCTGCGCGTTGGCAATCCGCTGTTGCGCATCTTCAATGGCCGGATCGACCTTCGCAATCACCGAAAGATCGTTGTGATCGACAATGCCGTAACCTTCTGCGGCAGCCAGAATTGTGCGGACCCCGCTTTCCTTCCAAAGGCCCGGTATGGGCCATGGGTGGATGCGGTGATGCGGTTCACCGGGCCGGTCGTGCGCGAGAACCAGCACCTTTTCGCAAGCGACTGGATGAGCAATGGTGGCGACGACATCTCTGTCCTGCTGACCGCGCCGCTGCCGCCTGCACAGGCGGGATTTGCTGCGCAGGTGGTCGGAACCGGCCCGACATTCCGGACGCTGGCGATGCCCGAAATGTTCACTTCGCTGATCTTCGCCGCGCGCCGGTCCGTGTTTATCACGACGCCCTACTATGTGCCGACACCCGCGCTCCAGCAGGCGCTTTGCGCCTGTCCCGCGCGCGGCGTCGATACGAGGATCATCCTCCCGGCCCGCAATGACGATTTTGCTGTCGGCGCCACCAGCCGAAGCTACTACGAAAGCCTTCTGGAAGCAGGCGTGAAGATCTATGAGTTCCAGCATGGGCTTCTCCATACCAAGTCCCTGACCATGGATGGCCAGATCACGCTGATCGGCTCCGCCAACATGGATCGCCGCAGTTTCGATCTGAATTATGAAAACAACATCCTGCTTCAGGACGCAGACACCACCACCGCGATGCGGGCGCGGCAGGAAGAGTATCTTGCGCAAAGCAGACTTGTCCCGTTCGAAGAGGTTCAGGCCTGGGGACCGGGACGCAGGCTGTGGAACAACGCCCTGGCAATCGTTGGACCGATCCTTTGACCTTGCGCGAGCTGAATGCGGGACGGGCAGAACAGGGAATGCGCCGGTTGCGGTAGGGGAGAGGCTGCGGATTCGCCCGGCCACCCTGCATCTCGTGGTGACAGGTTTTCCGGCATATCCGCCAACGCACCTGACGATCCGCCATATTCCTGATGGTTCACGAACGTCTCTGTCTTCTGGCCAACCGGCGGCAGCGGAGAAGGCAGAGAACCGAGGCCGGTAAATTCGGCCGATGGCGCATCACCGCGGTCCGGTGATCCCATCTTTTCAAAGACCTACCCGGATGATCCGGTTTCGGGTGTCAGCCCTGATTTGCTGTGTTTGGGGGAGGGCTGCCGTGGCAAATCACCGTGAGTGCTGCCCGACAGTCTCTTGTTGTCCGGCCGCCGCCCGGCCTTGGGCGGCCTTATTAATGCAGCCTCAGGGCCATGTTGTCGCCACAATGGGCGGGCACAACAATCGTATGCAGCAGGTGCGTGCCCCGTCGTGCAGGAACAGAAGCAGCGCGGCCGGGGGAATCGTGGGGACGAAAGCGATGTCAGATCCCAGAATCGTACACGTCGATGATTGCCCGGATATCAGGGTCCTGGTCCAGATTGCGCTGGAGATGGTCGCCGGGCTGCCGCTGGTGCAGTTCGAAAGCGGCGATCAGGTGGTGCGTTTTGCTGATACCATCGAGGCGGATCTGTTTTTGCTGGATGTCATGATGCCGGGCCTGTCGGGGCCGCAGGCATTCCGGCTGCTGCGCGCCATGCCGAAATTCGCATCGACTCCCGCCATCTTCCTGACGGCGAAAGCGACGGAGCGCGAGCTGAAAGACCTGAACGGTCCCGGCGTGTTGGGCACGATCACCAAGCCCTTCGACGCGCTGCAACTGGGGCAGCAGGTGCGCAAACTCTGGGAAGCCAGCCTGCTCGGGCGGGTGGCTTGAATGGGGGACCGCGCCGGTTTTCACGGTCACGCCCGTTCTGTCTGCGGTCTGGTGCTGCCGTCAGTTCACGAATTCGATCACCGGGAACAGCGCGGCACAGACCTTGTCGCCATCAATAACCAGCGGCGCCCCCACGGGCGAGGCGGACATGCCGATACGGGCCATCCATCGCCGGAACACGGCGGGAACAATCCCGATGACATGGGTTGCGCCAGCCTCGCGCGCGACCTTCGCCATCTCGGTCATCAGCTGCACCTGAACCTGCGCCCGCAGCTTCGCGGGCACGTCAGGCTTGATGAACAATCGCGTCGCCTCCCAGATCAGCGGCGAAACGGGGGCCTCGAAAAAGAGGATGTCCCGCGGCAGACTGTCCAGCAATCCAAGCTGGGCATCGCGCAGCATATAACTGTGCAGGCCAACCCTGGAGGTGGTTGGCAACAGCCGGATGCCGGCAAGAACCTCGCCGTAACTGTGAATCGCGATCATGCGGGCCTGGGCCGTATCGTATTGATCGAACTCGATTCCGTCAGTTTCCGGTAGATCCCATCCCTTGCCTTCGATAAACACCTTATGCCGCATGCGCATGAAGTCGACGAAGAGGTCGCCGTGCTTGTGGATGTTTGTAAAGGTCAGGGTTGTCGCTTTGAGCGCACCGCCCAAAAGCGGGTCGGTCCTGCTGTCCTGTGGTTGTTCTGCGGCCTCCTTCAGGAGGATGCGTTCACGGGTGGTTGCCTCGGGAAGTACTTGCGGACTGATTACTGGAAAGAACAACCGAGCTGAACGCACCCTAGCCGGTTTCATGCCTTCCATGCCTACCTCAACGTTTCGTGTCCTTCTCTCTGGTATGCACGCTTGTGGCGAAAATGGCCACAGTTTTTCCTCTTTTTCGCGACAATGATTCACCATCTGTTAAAATGTATCTTCTTGGAGTGGTGTCTTGAGCGAAGTGTCGGCCTACAGATCCAACGGTATCCGCGCCGAAAGCCGCGTGTCGGGCCAGCTTGGGACGCTCTGGACACGCCTGCGGGCCGGACAGACCGATGAGGATCGCCTGAAACGGCAGCTTCTGGACTATGCAGAGGTCGGTCAAAGGCTTTTCTGGCAACGTCAGATGATCTTCGGCGTAGCGCTTCTGCTGGCGGGCTTCTTCTACAGCCTGCCGCTGGCCGTGCTGAACCTCGTCATGGTCGCCATCTGCGAAACCTATGACTACCGCGTGTTCATCAGCATCGCGCGGGCCAGGGCGCGCGGCCAGCAACCGGGGCGCCGTCATTACTGGAGTATCGTGCTCGGCACGATCATGAGTTCGGGCGCCATCAGCTTCTTTGCGGTCTGGATCTCGATCCTGCAAGGGCAGGGCTCGCATTTCATGCCGATGTTCTTCCTCTTCGCGGCAGGGGTCTTTGCCGCGATGAACAATCATCACCTGCTGTCGATCCTTGCCCTGCGGCTCGGGATTTACGGCGTGACCTTCTTCGCGATTCCGATTCGCGATATTGTGCTGGCCGTGGGCGGAATTGGTTCTGACCTGTGGGTGCAGTTCCTCTCCAGCCTGTTCGTAGCCTATTTCATCATCGACTGTTCGCGCATCTTTCTGGCGATGTATCGCACCAATATGGAGCGTCTGATCGAGCTTGAGGTGCAGAATCGCAAGATCGAGGCGGCGCTGGCGGCCAAATCGGCCTTCCTGTCGACGATGAGTCACGAACTCAGAACGCCGCTGACCTCGATCAGCGCCTCGCTGGACCTTGCTTTGTCAGGCAACCTCGGGGCGGTCGATCCCGCACCGCGCAAGGTGCTCGAAATCGCACAACGCAACTCCAAGACGCTGAAATCGCTGATCGACGAGGTGCTTGATCTTCAGAAGGCCAGTGCCGGCAAGCTGACGCTGGAACTTCATCAGACGGATCTTGTGGCGCTGGTGCAGGAATCGGTCGATGTGAACCAGCCCTATGCTGGCCGGCTGGGCTGCGTGATCGAGTTCGTCCGGCCGGAGGAGACCCTGACGGCTACGGTCGATTCTCAAAGGATCAAGCAGGCGCTCAGCAATATCCTGTCCAATGCCGCGAAATTCTCGCCGCCGGACAGCAATATCGAGGTCAGCATCGGCGTTCACGATGGCGCTGCCCTGATCGAGGTGCGCGATCAGGGCGAGGGGCTGGACGAGGCCCGAAAGGACGAGGTGTTCGAGCCCTTCACCCAGCTCGATTCGGGGGATGGGCGGAAGGCCGGGGGAACGGGGCTTGGCCTCAGCATCACCAAGCAGATCGTCGAGGCGCATGGCGGCCACATCGACTATCGCCGGAGCCCTGTGCGTGGAACCATCTTTTCCGTCACACTGCCGCTGAAAACCGAAGCGGGCGGCGTCTGATCTGCCTGTGCCGCGCCGCTCCATGGCTGCGGGCAGGGCAGCTTCAGCCTGCGTCGCACAGGGTCAGCGTTTACGGTCGTCCAACTCGGCGTTGAACAGCCGCAGACGGTGGGTCAGGTTCTCGTTGTCGATCACGCTGGTCCAGTTCTCAAACAGGAAAGACAGCGCTTCTCCCTCGTCCAACCCGGCCTCCTGCGCGAATTTGCGCAGGCGGCGATAGCCGTCCTCGGTCATGGCAACGGGAAAGCGGCGGGTCAGGCGAAAGCGGCGGGGCATGGGCGTCTCCGGTCGGGCTGGGGCAAAATCCTTTCTGCAAGGATTTTGCCCGATGTCGCCCGCAGCTTAGAACGCCTCGGCCGCCAGCGCCATAACCGGATCGGCGCCGCTTTCGATGCGTGCCAGATGCGTGGCACAGGCAGGAAGCTGTCGCGCCATGTAATAGCGGCCGGTCGTGATCTTGGTCTCGTAGAAGGTCGTATCCGCGGCGCCTGCATCCAGCGCCGCATAGGCAGCCTTCGCCATGCGGGTCCACATCAGGCCAAGACAGACATGCCCCATCAGATGCATGAAGTCGTAAGATCCGGCCAGCGCGGCATTGGGGTTCTTCATTCCGTTCTGCATGAAGAACATGCCAGCCGCCTGCATCTGCTTTGACGCAGCTTTCAGCGCCTCGGTAAAGGGGACCATGCGGGCATCGCCATCATGCGCCTTGCATTCGGCCTTCACCATGTCGAAGAAGGCCATGACATGCTTGCCGCCATCCGCCGCCAGCTTGCGCCCCACGAGGTCCAGCGCCTGCACCCCGTTCGCGCCTTCATAGATCATGGCGATCCGGGCGTCGCGCACGAACTGCGACATGCCCTGTTCCTCGATATAGCCATGCCCGCCGTAAACCTGCTGGGCCTGCACCGCCATCTCGAAGCCCTTGTCGGTCTGGAAGCCCTTGATGACGGGGGTCAGCAGACCCACGAGCCCGTCGGCCGCCGCGTCGTTCTGGCGGTGGTGACGGTCGATGAGCGAGGCGCCCCAGAAGGTCAGCGCGCGGGCGCCTTCCACGAAGGATTTCTGGTCCATCAGGCTGCGGCGGATGTCGGGATGTACAATCAGCGGATCGGCGGCCCCGGCGGGATTCTTGGCCCCGGTCACATCGCGGCCTTGCAGGCGGTCCTTCGCATAGGCGACGGCGTTCTGATAGGCGGCTTCCGCCACCGCATAGCCTTGCAGGCCCACGCCCAGACGCGCCTCGTTCATCATGGTGAACATGGCACGCATGCCCTTGTGCAACTCGCCCAGCAGGAAGCCGGTCGCGCCGTCGTAGTTCAGGACGCAGGTGGCATTGCCGTGAATGCCCATCTTCTCTTCGATCTTGCCGACGGAAACCGCATTGCGGTCGCCCAGGCTGCCATCCTCCTTGACCATGAACTTCGGCACGATGAACAGCGAAATGCCCTTGGTGCCCTCGCCACCGCCCGGCGCCTTGGCCAGCACCAGATGGATGATGTTTTCGGCCATGTCATGCTCACCAGCCGAAATGAAGATTTTCTGCCCGGTGATTTTGTAGCTGCCATCCGCCTGCGGTTCGGCTTTGGTGCGCAGCATCCCCAGATCGGTGCCGCAGTGCGGCTCGGTCAGGTTCATCGTGCCGGTCCAGTCGCAGGACACCATCTTTGGCAGATACGTCGCCTTCTGTTCGTCGGTGCCATGCGCGTGGATCGCAGAATAGGCGCCATGGGTCAGGCCCTGATACATGTTGAAGGCCATATTGGCGGAAACGAAGATCTCGCCCACGGCGGTGCCCATCAGATAGGGCAGGCCCTGACCGCCATATTCCGGGTCGCAGTCCAGCGCGGTCCAGCCACCTTCCTTCATGGCCTCGAACGCGGCCTTGAAGCCTTCGGGCGTCCGCACCACGCCATTTTCCAGAACACAGCCCTGCGCATCGCCCACCGCATTCAGCGGCGCCAGCACTTCGGAGGCAACCTTGCCCGCCTCTTCCAGCACGGCCGAGGTGAAGCTCGCGTCCAGATCCTCATATCCGGGCACGCCGGTTTCGGTGACGCGCAGCACATCTTGCAGCAGGAACTGCATGTCTTTCACGGGGGCGGTATAGGTGGGCATGTCTCTCTCCCTTCGGGTCTTGCTCTGGGCGGGTGCCGGTCAGGCGCCGCCGCGGTTTCTGAGGCTCGCCATCATCTCTTCGCCCCAGGCCATCTGGGTCTTGAGCTCGGCGATTGCCTCGTTCAGTTCGTCGCGCTGCGCCTCCATGGCGTGCAGCCGCTCTTGCGCCAGCTCATAGGTGCGCTTCAGCTGCGCCTCCTGCTGGCTGGGATCGTGGTCGTACATGTCCAGAAGCTGCCGGATATCCTCCAGCGAAAATCCGAAGCGCTTGCCGCGCAGGATCAGCTTCAGCCGCGCGCGGTCGCGGCGGGTGAACAGGCGGCGCGTACCCTGACGGATCGGGAACAGCAGTTCCTTCTGCTCATAGAAGCGCAGCGTCCGCGGCGTCACCTCGAAGGCGTCGCACATTTCGCGGATCGACAGGGTGTCCGACAGGTCGGTCTGTGTCAAACGGGTCATACGGGGTCTCGTGCAGAGTTACTCTGCGTCAGAGATGCGGGGTCTGACCTGTTGATACCAGAGGGATTGAAGTTGACGTAAACATAACGTCACGTCAGTTTTTCGGTGACGTAATGTCCTGAAATCTGACGCAGGGTCAGGGTAATTTTCTGACCCTGCGGCAAGCGCAGGTCAGCTTTCGCCCAGCTCTTTCACCGCCGTTTCGCGCAGGGCCTGCAAATCCGCGATGGTCACATCCAGTTCGTTACGCTGGCGGGCCAGTTCGGCCAGTTGCCGGTCAGCGAGGCCGATCCAGGCTTCCAGTTGCGGCCGGGTGCCCTGTTGCTGATAGATCAGAAGCCACTGGCGCAATTCCTCCAGCGAAAAACCGAAGCGGCGGCCGCGCAGGATCAGCGTCATCCGGGCAATCTCGCGCGGGCCATAGAACCGGGCGCGGCCTTCGCGTTCGGGGGCCAGAAGCTCTATATACTCGTAATAGCGCAAGGTCCGGGGCGTGACGTCAAACCGGGCGCACATTTCCTTGAATGTCAGGCGGGTATCGGTCATCCACGGTCCTCCTTGCCTGCCCAACCTAAGGGCAAATCGCCTCCGGTTGCAATCGGGCTTGGTGCGAAGGCCGCGGCGGGGGTTGCGGCGGAGGCGCGCAAGATGTCACATGGCGCGGCAGGTTCCGGCACAAGAGGCAGGCCATGAGCAACGACAGGCGCGACATCGCTCGCAAGTTCATCGAGGCGCTGCCCCACGCGCGGGCGCTGGGCATGCGGCTGGAGGAATTTGGCGATGCCCGTGCGGTGATCGCCATGGCCTATGATCCGCGGTTCATCGGTGATCCGGCGACGGGGGTGATCCATGGTGGCGCGGTTTCGGCGCTGATGGATACGGCCAGCGGCGCGGCAGTGATGGCGCATGGCCTTGCCCCGGCGGGCACCGCCACCATCGACCTGCGCATTGATTACATGCGCGCGGCGACGCCCGGCCAGACGATCCGCGCCCGTGCCGAATGCTATCACGTTACCCGCAGCGTGGCCTTCGTGCGGGCGACTGCGCTGGACGATGACGAAAGCCGCCCCGTCGCCTCGGCCACCGGCGCCTTCACCATGGAACCCGGTCCCGGCACCCCGGCGGAGGGCGGCAAATGAGCCCGCGTCAGAAGCCCGAGCCGGTCCAGGTGCTCAAACAGCGTCGTGACGGCGCGCTGCGCCGTCTGGTCGAGGGGGTGCCCTATATCAGCTTCCTCGGGATCCAGTTTGACCGGCGTGGCGACGAGTTGACCGCAATCCTGCCCTTCAAGGACGAGTTGATTGGCAACCCCCTGCTGCCCGCCCTGCACGGCGGCGCCACGGCGGCGTTTCTGGAGGTGACGGCGATCATCGAACTGAGCTGGTCGATGCTGTGGGAGGAGATGGAGAAGGGCAGTCTCGATCCCGCCACCATCGACGCGACCCATCTGCCGCGCCTGCCCAAGACGATTGATTTCACCGTGGACTATCTGCGTTCGGGCCTGCCGCGCGATGCATATGCGCGGGCGCGGGTCAACCGTTCGGGCCGCCGCTATGCCAGTGTGCATGTCGAGGCGTGGCAGGACAACCGTTCGCGGCTGTTCGCACAGGCGACCGGGCATTTCCTGATGCCGGACCGTGAGGACTGAGCCCGTGACCCCGGTGACGCATCGCCGCGTCCTGCATATCGCGGCGCCCATCGTGTTGTCGAATGCCACGGTGCCTCTGCTGGGGGCGGTGGATACCGGGGTGGTCGGGCAGATGGGGGCGGCGGCACCCATCGGGGCGGTGGGCATCAGCGCCATTGTGCTGGCGACCTTCTACTGGATCTTCGGCTTCCTGCGGATGGGCACCAGCGGCCTTGCGGCACAGGCGCATGGCGCGGGTGATGCGCCGGAACGCACGGCGGTGCTGATGCGGGCGCTGATGATCGGTTTCGCGGCCGGTGCCACCCTGGTCCTCGCGCAAGGCGCGCTGTTCTGGGCGGCGTTTCGCGTGGCGCCCGCCTCCCCCGAGGTCGAGGCGCTGGCGCGGCAATACCTGTCCCTGCGCATCTGGGGCGCCCCGGCAACCATCGCGCTTTACGCCGTCACCGGCTGGCTGATCGCGCTGGAGCGCACGCGTGGCGTGCTGGTGTTGCAGCTTTGGATGAACGGTCTGAACATCCTGCTTGATCTTTGGTTCGTGCTGGGGCTCGGCTGGGGGGTGCGGGGGGTGGCCGGGGCGACGCTGATCGCCGAATGGTCGGGGCTGGCGCTGGGTCTCTGGCTCTGCCGCGATGCATTTGGCCCTGCGCTGGCCGCTGCGCGCGCACGCCTGTTCGACAGCACCGCCCTGCGCCGCATGGCCTCGGTCAACGGGGACATCATGGTGCGGTCCATCCTGCTGCAAGGCGCCTTCACGACCTTCCTGTTCCTTGGGGCAGGGCAGGGCGATGTGACGCTGGCCGCCAATCAGGTGCTGTTGCAGTTTCTGGAAATCACCGCCTATGCGCTGGACGGTTTCGCCTTTGCGGCCGAAACGCTGGTGGGGCAGGCCGTCGGTGCACGCTCGCGCAGCGTGCTGCGGCAATCCGTGCGGCTGCCATTCCTCTGGGGGCTGGCCGGGGCCGCGCTGATGGCGGCGGGCTTCGCGCTGGCGGGCGGGGCCATCATCGACCTGATGACCACCTCGCCCGAGGTGCGGGCCGAGGCACGCGCCTTCCTGCCCTGGATGATCGCCGCGCCGCTGATCGGCACCGCAAGCTGGATGTATGACGGCATCTACATCGGCGCCACAGCGACCCGCGAAATGCGCAACGCCATGATCCTGTGTGTCGCAATCTACGCCGCTATCCTGGCTGTGCTGTTGCCGCTTTGGGGTAATCACGGGCTCTGGGCTTCGCTCATGGTCCTGAATGCAGTGCGCGGCCTGACACTCGGCTGGCGCTGGCCCAGGCTGGAAGCGCGACTGGCGGTCGTCTGACCAGCCTGCGCCGGATCATCAGGGCCGGAACCGGGCGAACAGGGCCGAGGCAGCCCAGCCCGCAAGTGCGGCGATCAGCAGCGAGGCCAGACCATAAAGCAGGGGCCAGTCATGGGCGCTTTGATACATGAAGCGTTCCAGCCCGGCCTTGCGCACCCAGATCCGCCGCTTGATCGTGTCGATCACCCGCCCCTCACGGGTCAGGAAGATGCGGACTGTGTAATCCCCCTCGACCAGCGCGGCGGGCAGGCCGACATCGGTGCGGAACAGGGTCTGTTCGGTCAGTTGCACGCCGCCTTCGCGCAGCGAATACTTACCCTCTTCGGTGCGGATACGTTGCAGCGCATTGACGAAAGCGGGGGATTCATCAGCATCCGAGGCAATCCCGACCGACCGGATGGCGCGGGGGATGGTGATGCGATGACGCAGATCGTCGGTTTCCGACAGGACACGCGACAGCGGGCCGGAGGTGACGACGGCATAGAAGCTGGGCGCACGGTCGATCTCCACCGCTGCATTGTTCTGCCAGATACCCCAGATCCGGTCCTTGCGCCGCACGGAAACCGGGCCTTCCGGTCCCTCGACCGTCACGATCACCTGTACGGTGCCCCCTTTCGGTGGCGGGGCTTCGCGCTTGACCGCGCCATAGATCAGGATTTCTGCCCCGGCATAATCGGCGGTGATCGACACGGATGACTGGCTCAGCCCCGCGACGATCTCTTCGCCGGGATCATTGGCAAGGGCAGGGGAGGCCGCCAGCAGGAGGGCGAGGATCAGCCGCTTCATGGCAGCCGCCCCGGTGTGATGGAATAGAACTCTTCCGGCCTCAGCAGCAGGTCCAGCCCGACGCGGAAGCAGACGGCCAGCACCAGAAGCGCCAGAAGAATGCGCATCTGATCGGCCCGCAGCTTCACCCCCACCCGCGCACCGATCTGCGCGCCGATCACGCCGCCGCCGATCAGCGTCAGCGCCAGAAGGATATCGACGGTCTGGCTCGACACCGCATGCATGACGGTGGTGAAGGCCGTGACGAAGATGATCTGAAACAGCGACGTTCCGATCACCACCTTGGTGGGCATCCCCAGCAGGTAGATCATGGCGGGCACCATGATGAAGCCGCCACCCACGCCCATCACCGCTGACAGGAAGCCCACAATGGCGCCCACACCCAGCGGGGGCAGCACGCTGATGTAAAGCCCCGAGGCGCGGAACTTCATCTTCAGCGGCAGCCGGTGCACCCAGGTATGGACATGCGCGCGGCGCACCTCCACCTTGCCCGCCTTGCGGGCGCGCAGGATGGCCCGCAGGCTTTCCTGAAACATCATCAATCCGACGAGGCCCAGAAACAGCACATAGGACAGTTGCACGAACAGATCGACCTGCCCCGCGGCGCTGAGCAGCGAGAAGACCCAGATGCCGAGGGCCGAGCCGATGAAGCCGCCGACCAGCAGCACGACCCCCATGCGGAAATCTACCGCCTTGCGCTTCAACTGTGCCAGAACGCCGGAAATCGACGAAGCCACCACCTGATTGGCGCCGGTGGCCACAGCCACGGCGGGCGGAATGCCGATGAAGAACAGAAGCGGCGTGATCAGGAAGCCGCCGCCGACCCCGAACAACCCTGACAGAAAGCCGACGATCGCACCGATCCCGATCAGCGCGAAAGCGTTGACAGAGACCTCGGCGATAGGGAGGAACAGCGTCATGGGCGGGTCCACACAGCGGGGGGTCTTGAGGACACGGGCAGGCCCGTCCCCAAGACTTGCGTTCTTCCGCCTGCGTTGTCAAACGCTTGTCCGGCGCAATGGTTGCACCGGACCGTCGCACGTTGCATCCCTGCCGCGCTGCGGCGCGATCAGCGCTCTTTTACATAGGGCTCGCCGCCCGCGCGGGGCGGAACAGCCTTGCCGATGAAGCCCGCCAGAATGACCACGGTCAGAATGTAAGGCAGCGCCTGGGTGAATTGCACCGGGATCATCACGAAGCCGAGGTCGATGCTCTGATAACGGATCGACACCGCCTCCAGCAGACCGAACAGCATACAGGCCGCCAGCGCATACCACGGTCGCCATTTGGCGAAGATCAGCGCGGCCAGAGCGATGAACCCCTTGCCCGCCGTCATCTCGCGTCCGAAGCCTGCGGCCAGCGCGGTGGACAGATAGGCGCCTGCCAGACCGCAAAGAATGCCGGTAATCGCCACCGCTGCATAACGGATGCCGGTGACCGACACGCCCGCCGTATCAACCGCCGCCGGGTTTTCGCCGACCGCACGCAGCCGCAGCCCAAAGCGGGTGCGATAGAGCAGCCAGGCCGAGGCCGGAACCAGCGCGATGGCGACATAGACGAGGATTGAATGGCCCGAGATCAGCTCGGAATAGATCGGCCCCAGCACCGGCACGGGGGCGATGCTGCCCGCAAAGGGCAGGGTGATCGGCTCGAACCGCGCCGCACCTTCCAGCGAGGGCGTACGCCCGCCCAGCCCGAACCACTTCTGTCCCAGCAGCACAGTCAGGCCAGAGGCGAGGAAGTTGATTGCCACGCCGGAAATCAGCTGGTTCCCCCGGAAGGTGATCGAGGCCAGACCATGAAGCCCCGCCAGCATCAGCGAGGCAAAGATGCCCGCCAGCAGCCCCAGCCAGACCGAGCCCGTTGCGGCAGCCGCCGCCGCCGAGGCGAAGGCCGCAATCAGCATCTTGCCTTCCAGCCCGATGTCGAACACGCCGGAGCGTTCGGAATAAAGCCCCGCCAAACAGGCCAGAAGCAAGGGCGTGGCCAGCCGGACGGTGGAATCGAGGATCTGGATGATTGTTGCGAAATCCATCATTGTCCCCCACGACCCGAGGCGAGGAACAGCCGCTTCAACGGCGCCCGCACCATATCGTCCAACGCGCCGGTGAACAGGATGACCAGCGCCTGAATGACGGTGATCAACTCGCGCGGGATCTTGGTCCACAGCGCCAGTTCTGCGCCGCCCTGATACAGAAAGCCGAACAACAGGGCTGCGAAGAACACACCGACAGGATGGCTGCGCCCCATCAGCGCCACAGCGATGCCGATGAAGCCCGCGCCCTCGACGCTGTTCAGCAGCAACCGGTTCGCCTCGCCCTGCACGGTGTTCACCGCCATCAGACCAGACAGTGCGCCGGAAATGAGCATGGCATACATGGTGATACGCACGGGCGAGATGCCGGCATAGATCGCGGCCTTTTCCGATTTGCCGAAAGACCGGATTTCATAGCCCAGCCGCGTGCGCCAGATGATTGCCCAGACCGCCACGCAGGCGATCAGCGCGACGAACAGGCTCACATTGGCGGGGGTGCCCTTGGCGAAGGGAATGCCAAACCAGCCCAGCATCTGATGCAGATCCGGCAGATTGGTTTCTGCCGGAAAACGGGCCGATGCCGGGTCCATCTGGCCGCGCGGCCGCATGACATTGACCAGCAGATAGTTCAGCAGCGCCGCCGCGATGAAGTTGAACATGATCGTGGTGATCACGATATGGCTGCCGCGTTTCGCCTGCAGCCAGGCGGGCGCCGCCGCCCAGGCCGCGCCAAAGGCCGCCGACAGCACGACCGAGGCCAGGAGCGCAAGGCTCCAGTGTGGCCAGGGCAGCATCAGACAGGCGATGGCCACGCCAAGACCGCCCAGCGTCGCCTGTCCCTCGCCCCCGATGTTGAACAATCCGGCATGGAAGGCGATGGCCACCGCAAGCCCGGTTAAGATGAAGTTGGTGGCATAATAGAGCGTATAGCCCCAGCCATAGGTCGACCCCAGCGCCCCGGTGACCATGATCTTCAGCGCCTCGACCGGATCTTCGCCGATGGCGAGGATCACGAGACCCGAAATCACGAAGGCAATGATCAGGCTTAACAGCGGCACCAGCACCGCGTCGGCCCATTTCGGCATCCGGCCCATGTTACGCGGCCTCCCCGCTGACACCGGCCATCAACAGGCCCAGTTCCCGTTCGTTCGTCTGGTCAGGCAGGCGCTCGCCCATGATCCGGCCATCGAACATCACTGCGATCCGGTCGGCGAGCGACATGATCTCGTCCAGCTCGACCGAGACCAGCAGCACCGCCTTGCCCGCATCTCGCAGGGCGACGATCTGCTTGTGAATGAACTCGATCGCGCCGATGTCCACGCCGCGCGTTGGCTGCCCCACCAGCAGCAGGTCGGGATTGCGCTCGATCTCGCGCGCGACGACGATCTTCTGCTGGTTGCCGCCCGAGAAATTCTTGGCGGCCAGCGTCGGGATCGGCGGGCGCACGTCGAAGGTCGCCATCTTTTTCTCGCAATCGGCGCGGATGGCATCATTGTCCATCAACAGTGCCGATTTCTGATATTCCGGCGCATGGTGATAGCCGAAGGCCACATTCTCCCATGCGGTGAAATCCATGATCAGGCCCAGAACCTGCCGGTCCTCGGGCACATGGGCGATGCCATCGGCGCGGCGGCTTTGCCCATCGGAATGGCGGCCGGTCAGATCCAGTTCGCGTCCGTTCAGCCGGATGGTGCCGGTGCCGCGCGCGATGCCGCCCAGCACCTCCAGCAGTTCCGACTGGCCGTTGCCGGCGACGCCCGCGATGCCCAGAATCTCGCCCGCGCGGATGGTCAGGTTTATGCCTTTCAGCCGTTCGACCCCCTGCGTATCGCGCACGCGCAGGTTTTCGACCTCCAGCACCGTCTTGCCGGGGGTGGCGGGGGCCTTTTCCACCTGCAACAGCACCTTGCGGCCCACCATCAGTTCGGCCAGTTCCTCGGGGCTGGTTTCAGATGTGCGCACCGTCGCCACCATGGTGCCGCGCCGCATGACGCTGACGGTATCGGTGGTTTCCATGATCTCGCGCAGCTTGTGGGTGATCAGGATGATGGTCTTGCCCTGATCGCGCAGGCCCTTGAGGATGCGGAACAGGTGATCCGCTTCGGCGGGTGTCAGCACCCCGGTCGGTTCATCCAGAATGAGGATGTCGGCCTGCCGATACAAGGCCTTGAGGATTTCGACGCGCTGCTGGTGGCCCACGCTCAGATCCTCGATCAGCGCGTCGGGGTCCACGTCCAGCTCGTATTCGCGGGCCAGATCAGCCAGCACCTTGCGGGCCCTGGCCAGCGATCTGGCAAGAATCCCACCCTCTTCGGCGCCGAGGATCACATTCTCCAGAACCGTGAAATTCTGCACCAGCTTGAAATGCTGGAACACCATCCCGATCCCGGCGCGGATGGCGCTCTGGCTGTCTGGGATGGGGGTGACCTTGCCGTCAATGACGATCTCGCCTGCATCAGCCTTGTAGAAACCGTACAGGATCGACATCAGCGTCGATTTCCCGGCGCCGTTCTCGCCGATGATGCCGTGGATCGAGCCCTTGGCGACCTGGATTGAAATATCCTTGTTGGCCTGAACCGGCCCGAACGCTTTCGAGATGCCCCGCAGCTCGATTGCGAAGGGGGCGGCAGATGACTGCCGCCCCGAAATGTCTGCGCCGCCCATGCGGATCAGAAATTGGCCGCCGGACAGGTGTCGTCCGACATGTAGTCATGCACGACCAGTTCGCCCGATTTGATCTTCTCGGCAGCGGCATCCACAGCGGCTTTCATCTCGTCGGTGACGAGGGGCGCGTTGTTTTCATCCAGCGCATAGCCCACGCCGTCTTCCTTCAGGCCCAGCACGTTGATGCCCGGCTTGAGGTCGGTGCCTTCCTTGAACGCCTCGTAGACCGCGACATCGACGCGCTTCAGCATCGAGGTCAGCACCTTGCCCGGATGCAGATGGTTCTGATTGCTGTCGACGCCGATGGACAGGATGCCTTCATCAGCCGCAGCCTGAAGCACGCCGATGCCGGTGCCGCCAGCCGCCGCATAGATCACGTCGGCCCCCTGCGATTTCTGCGCCTTGGCAAGCTCCGCGCCCTTCACCGGGTCGTTCCACGCAGCGGGGGTGGTGCCGGTCATGTTGAGGATGACGGTCGCATTCGGGTTCGCCGCCTTGGCGCCCTGCGCGTAGCCACAGCCGAATTTGCGGATCAGCGGGATATCCATGCCGCCGATGAAGCCGACGGTGCCGGTTTTCGAGGCCAGTGCGGCCATCATGCCAACCAGATACGACCCCTCATGTTCCGAGAAGACCACCGATTTCACGTTCGGCTGTTCGACCACCATGTCGATGATGGCAAATTTGGTGTCGGGGAAATCCGGGGCGACGGTGTTCAGCACATCGCCGAAGGCGAAGCCGGTCATCACCACCGGGTTGGCGCCGGATTCGGCAAGGCGACGCAGTGCCTGTTCACGCTGGGCTTCCGACTGCATTTCAAGTTCCTTGTAGGAACCGCCGGTTTCCTTGGCCCATTTCTCGGCCCCGTTGAACGCGGCCTCGTTGAAGGATTTGTCGAATTTGCCGCCCAGATCGAAGATGATCGCCGGATCGGCTGCCGCCACTGCCGATGACAGCGCCAGCGTTGCCGCCGCGCCCAGCAGGGTTTTCATCAGGGTCATGGAATACTCCCGGTTGTCGTTACACTGACTTGCCCCCTGCACCCGGTCGCCGGGCAGATCGGGGATCTGTGGCGAGCATTGTAGGGCGGCTATGCCGGGATCGGTCAAGATGGAATCGCGGGAAGCGGCTGCCGGATTTGATCCTCCGGTCAAAATGCCTTCATTTGCTGCTTTCCGCGGCGGGCGACAGCGGGTGTGACAACACCAGCGCGTCGATGCGCTGGCCGTCTGACGTTGCGTAATATCCGCGCCGAAGACCGGCCTGCGCGAATCCATGCCGGAGATAAAGCGCCAGAGCCGCAGCATTTTTGGCCGAAACTTCCAGAAAGGCCGTTTCCGCGCTGCGCGCGCGCGCTTCGTCCAGAAAGGCACGAACCAGATGCGAGGCGATGCCCTGTCGACGCGCTTCCGGCGCCACGGCAAGGGTCAGCAGTTCTGCCTCACCGGCCACCGCACGGCCCAGCAGAAAACCCTGCTCGGTCGTCAGAACGAAACACAGCGGGTCTTCTGTCAGCGCAGCCATATCCCGCGCCGACCAGGGCGCGGGTGTGGTGAAACACCGCGCGTGCAGATCGGCCATGGCCTCGGGGGTCATGGCAGGATGACCGGGGCTGGGTCAGAGGGCGGGGCAGCATCGGCGCCACGCAGATAGAAAGGGGCAGGGCGCGCGCCAGGGCTGCGACTGGCGGCGATGCGCGCAATCGCCTCGGCCAGCGGAAGCGCCGGGGGCAGCGCATCGGGCAGGGCGCTTCCGGTGACATGCGGGGCGTCAGGCAGCGCGCTGGCAGACATCAGCCGTGCAGTCTCCAGCCCCGGCAGGCCGAAACCCTGCACATAGGCCTCGCCTCGCCGGGCGTCCTCGGCCACCAGCAGCGGACGGGGCAGGCCATGGGCCAGCGCCTCAAGCCGGGTGACGCCGATAGCCGGAATCCCCAAGCCCAGCGCCAACCCGCGCGCCGCCGCCACGCTGATCCGCACGCCGGTGAAATTGCCGGGGCCGGTGCCCACGCCCAGCCGCGTCAGATCGCCCCAGCCGATACCCCCCTCTGCCAGCAACTCTTCCAGCAGCGGCATCAGATGCTCCGCCTGGCCCTTTTCCATCGGTTCCAGCCGGTTCAGCACGCGACCATCTGGCAAAAGCAAAGCGGCCGCGCAATGCGCGGCCGATGTGTCGAAGGCCAGAACCGTTTCAGGCGGCAACGGGGCGCACCTCGGTGACCTCGGGGATGTAGTGGCGCAGCAGGTTCTCGATGCCCATTTTCAGCGTCAGGGTCGAGGACGGGCAGCCCGCGCAGGCGCCCTGCATGTGCAGATACACCACGCCGCGATCAAAGCCATGGAAGGTGATATCGCCGCCATCCTGTGCCACCGCCGGACGCACGCGGGTATCCAGCAGTTCCTTGATCTGGCGCACGATGTCATCGTCTTCCGCCGCATGATTGCTGGCATGGCCACCACTTGTGGCCTCGCCCTGCATCACCGGCGCGCCGGATTGGTAATGCTCCATGATCGCGCCCAGGATCGCGGGCTTGATATGGTCCCACAGGCTCGTTTCGGCCTTGGTGACAGTGACGAAATCCGATCCGAAGAACACCCCCGTCACGCCCGGAACAGTGAAGATCCGGCTGGCCAGCGGGCTTTTCGAGGCGGCCTCGGCGCTGGGAAAATCGGCGGTGCCGACATCGAGCACGGCGCGGCCGGGCAGGAATTTCAGCGTCGCGGGGTTCGGGGTCGATTCGGTCTGGATGAACATGGGATATCTCCGACGGTATTCATCGGATATGCGCCCGGGGCGGCTTCAAGTCAAGTTTGGAACGGTTCTAAATTTTGGCAGAGGCTCATTCGTCGGTGTAATAAGCGTACATCTGCTCCAGCGCGGTCATCGGTCGCAACGGGCGCGTATCGGCCTGATGCGAGAAATAGACCAGCGCGTCTTCGGGGTGATCGGTGGCAGGCTGCGGCGCGGGATTGACCGCGACAGCGGGCGATTTGCGGAGGCGCATGAACATGGCGGAACCTTATCCTTAGTGTCCGTCCTCCCTGATCCCAATATATGCTGCATTGCGGCAAAATGCGAGTCTTGATGCTGCAATTGCGAAGTTCCGTTACGGCAGGACGTCAGGTCAGGCTGCGGCGGAGCCGGTTGAGCATGAGCCGGACAATCAGCCTGTGCGCCGGGCCGACGGGCAGCATGTAGGCCCGGCCGAACAGATTATGCGTCACGACAGAGGCGGTGACCGTGACTTGCGGACCGTTGCAATCGGTGGAGATCATCACATCCAGATGGCGGTCGCGGGCGGTCAGCACAAGCTGGTCCGGGCTGATGGCCTCGACGGTGAAGAAATCCAGCCGGTCGCCGGGCCGGGGCTGGCCCGCAGGGCGCCCACTGAACCCGCCGATCCGTTCTACCCCGAAGCGGGCGGAAATCGCGTCGCGGATGCGGAAGGCCAGCGCCATGCCCGGCAGCGGTGCGGCCATCATGCGGTTCCAGACCTCAAGCGGACCAATCGTGAGGGGCAGGGTGACGCTTTGGCTGGCGAAATAGGCCAGTTGATCGCGCGCCGCGACGAGGGCAGGAACAACCGGGGCGGGAACAGCCGGGGTCACAGCGCGGCCTCAACTGCGGCGGCACAGTGAATTGCCACGGTGTCGAACACCGGCAAGGGGCTGTTGGACCCGGACAGCAGCATCCCGACCTCGGTACAGCCAAGGATCAGGCTGTCCGCGCCATCAGCCTTCAGCCGGGCGGCTATCGCCTCGAAAATGCGGCGCGAAGCGTCCGTTACCAGGTCCTGACACAACTCCTCATAGATAATCCGATGGAGGGTGGCGCGGTCCCCGGCCCCGGGGATCAGCGGATCCAGCCCTGCAGCGCGCAGGCGGCCGGTGTAGAACTCCTGTTCCATCGTGAAGGCCGTTGCCATCAGGCCGGGCCGCATCAGCCCTGCGGACCGCAGCGCCTGTGCCGTGGCATCGGCGATATGCAGAAGCGGAATGCCGACGCCCTGCATCATCTCGTCCGCCAGTTTGTGCATCGTATTGGTGGCCAGCAGCAGGATCTGCGCCCCGCCTGCCTCCAATGCCCGCGCTTCGGTGTTCAGCAACCGGCCCAGGGTGGCCCAGTCGCCCGCCGCCTGCGCATCCGCAACGGACGCGAAATCCAGACTGCGGATCAGAAGCTGAGGGGAATGAAGCCCGCCCAGCCGCGCGCGGGTCAGGTCGCAAAGCTGGCGGTAATAGGTCTGGGTCGATGCGGCGGACATGCCCCCCAGAATGCCAATGGTTTTCATGTCTGCCTCCGGTTGCAGGGCAAACCTGCCGCAGGGCAGGGCGATGCACAAGGTGGCGCGACGATTTGCCTTTTGCCGCACGCCGTCCCAGATTGCCCGCATGATGCGCCGCCAGCCCCGTTCTGTCACGCCGATCCGCCGTCTGATGCGACTGGCGCTGGCAGTGCTGTTGATCGCGTCGGTGGCGGGCAGCTTCCTCAGCCTGCGTGCGCTGGCGCGTGACCCTGCACTGCATCTGCTGGCTGAACGTGGCGCCGCCGAATATCGCGCCGCGGTTGATGCGGCTTTGGCCCTGCGGGCGACGGAGGGGCGGGTGGCGGGCCTGTTGTCGGGCTATCTGGCCGCCAGCCCGCGTGACTGGGTGGCGCTGCGCGCGGTCGAACGGGTGGCGGCCGAACGTGGCCTGCCGTTGCATCCCACCTTGGTGGCCCGGATCGAAGAGGCCTGGGCCGAGGATACCGCGCCGCTGCGACTGGCGGCCGATTGTGCCGCCTGTGCCTGGGACATGGGAAACTGTTCGCTGTCGCAGGGGCTGATCTGTAACGCGCCGGTCACGCTTTCGCCCGTGGGGGACATGTTGGGCCTTGCCCGGCAATCCGGCAACTGGTGGGCAGGGGCCGAGGTGGACCGGCTGGATCTGACGCTTTCAGCGGTGGGGCTGGGGGCAACGGCCATCACCATCGCCTCGGTCGGCACCTCCTCCGGGGCAAGCGTTCCGATAAAGGCGGGCGCCTCGGGACTAAGGCTGGCCAGGGGGATGCGGCTGCTGAACCCGCGTCTCACCGCGCGGCTTGTCCGCATCGCCGACGAGGCGGTGAACCCTGCCGCCCTGCGTGCCGCGCGCAGCCTTGATGACCTGGGTGCCGCGATCCGCCCGGCCGCGCGGGCCGAGATCACCGGCCTCGCGACGGGCATGGTGCGGATGCAGGGGGCCACCGATACCACCACGGCCCTGCGTCTTATGCCGCATGTCGACACGGCCGCCGATGCGGCGCGGCTGGCTCGCGGTGCCGAGGCGCTGGGTCCGCGCACGCTTGGCGCGGTGGAGGTGCTGGGCAAGACCCGGTTCCTGCGGCTGGGGCTGCGGATCAGCAAGACCGGGCTTCTGCTGGGGGCAAGCCTCGCGGGCCTGACTGCCGCGTTGGCGGGTCTTGCCGGGCATCTGGGCCAGAGCCTCGCGCTGCGCATCCTGCGCCGGGCAGCGCGCTAGGCGCTTTGCGTTGCGATGGCATCGTATCGGTGCAGGCACAGTTCTGCACAGACCCTGTGCCCGTCTGCGCCTTATCGCAGGGACCGTCCGGCCTTACCTTGGGGCAAAGCACAGGAGTTTCCGATGACCACCCCGCATATCGCACCGCCCGACACCCGCATCGGCCATGTTCACCTGAAGGTATCCGACCTCGACCGGGCGCTGGCCTTCTATTCCGACATCCTCGGCTTCCCGCTGACCCAACGCTATGGCCGCGATGCGGCCTTTCTGGGGGCGGGCGGCTATCACCACCATATCGGCCTGAATACCTGGGAATCGAAAGGCGGGCAGCCGCCCGCGCCGGGCACGACCGGGCTTTACCATACGGCCTTCCTCTACCCCGACCGCAAGGCGCTGGCCAATGTGCTCAAGCGCGTGGTCGAGGCCGGTATCCAGCTGGATGGCGCTGCCGATCACGGGGTCAGCGAGGCGATTTATCTGCGCGATCCCGATGGCAACGGGGTAGAGTTGTACCGCGACCGGGATCAGGCCGACTGGCCGCGCGATGCTTCGGGCAATCTGGCCATGTCCAATGCGCGTCTGGACCTGCGCAAGCTGCTGTCCGAGGCGGATTGAGCCTCAGGCAGGTTGCGCGCTGGCGCGGCGGGCGGGAGCGAACATCACCGCATTCCCCGCCAGCGTCAGCGCCAGCCCCGCCACGGCCAGCGGTGTCCAGACAAAGCCTTCCCACACCGCCGAGGCCATCAGCGCGATCACCGGGAACAGCACGGTCGCATAGGCCGCGCGCCCGGTGCCGATACGCGCCACCAGCATCAGGTAGGTGGTGAAGCCGACGATGGAGCCGATGATGGACAGATAGGCCAGCGCCGCCAGATAGCGCGGCTCGTGCGGCACCACCATCGGTGTCCCGCTGAAGGCCATCGCCGCCAGCAGCATCAGCGCACCATAGCCCATGCCCCAGGCATTTGCGGTCAGAGGCGGGATGCCCGCCGCCGAATTCCGGCGCGATACCATGTTGCCCAGCGAAAAGCTCAGCGTGCCGCCCGCCGCCAGAGCCAGCCCCTTCAGCGTATCCACATCGACGGCATGACCCCAGAGATCGGGCGCGAACAGCAGCGCCAGCCCCGCCGCCCCCAGCGCCGTCGCCAGCAGGGCGCGCGGGCGGATACGGTCGCCAAAGATCAGCCGCGCATTCACTGCATTGAAGATCGTCGCCAGCGAGAAGACAACGGATACAAGGCCCGAGGGGATGAACCGGGTCGCATTGTAGAAGCACAGGAAGTTGACCGAGAACAAAAACACCCCTTGCAGCAGGATGAAGCGATGCGCACGCAGGGGCACCGGCGTCAGCCGCCGGAACAGCGCCAGCACGGGCAGCATCAGCAGGGCTGCCAGCGCGAAGCGGTAAAAGACCGAGGTCAGCACCGGGACGGGGCCGATCTGGAAGGCAATGGCGATCCAGGTGGTTCCCCAGATCAGGACGGTGGCGGCGAAGAGGGCGATGTTTGTCATGCCGCCTTCCTGCCACGGCGCGGCTGGTCACGCTTGCACGATCTTGCTGTTTTCACGGCAGTGCCTGTTCCGGCCATCGGGCCGGGCTGCTAGTCTGGCAGCATGACAACGCTCGCCGCCTCTGTGTTCCAACGTCTCAGCCGCTCCAACGCGCGGCTGCTGGCTGCGCGCGATCTTGGTGCGGGCTTCGGGCTGGCGGCATGGGAAAATGCGCAGGATCGGGTACGCTATGAAGAAACACGCCATCACGTCCTGAGCCTTTATACCGAGGATGGCACCAAAAGCCGCCGGGTGGACCGGCAGGCTGCCGCCGGGCACCCCGGCGCGCTGTCGCTGATGCCGCAGGGCGCAAGCTCGGAATGGCAGATCGACGGACACTTTCGCTTCGTGCATCTTTATATCCCTGATGCGGAGCTGCGCGCCTTCGCGGCCGAAACGCTGGACCGCCCACCCGCCGCCGTGGCGCTGCCCGAGGTGACTTTTGCGGATGACCCGGTTCTGGCGGGGCTGCTGGGGCAACTGGCGCGGGCCGAAGGCGTGCTGGCCAGCCGGGGGATACAGGTCGAGCTTCTGCACCACCTGCTGACAGCGCCGGGCTGGGGGCAGGCGGCGTCCGCCCCCCGGCGCGGCGGGCTGGCCGCGGCGACGCTGCGGCGTCTGCGCGCCCGGATCGAGGAGGAACTGGACCAGCCCCTGCGTCTTGCTGATCTGGCCGCCACCGCCGGATTGTCGGAGTTCCATTTCCAGCGCGCCTTCCGCGCCAGCACCGGCCTCAGCCCGCGCGCCTGGGTCGAACGCCGCCGGATGGCGCGGGCCGAGGCGCTGATCGCGGAAGGGCAGCCACTGGCCGAGGTGGCTGCCGCCTGCGGCTTTGCCCATCATGCCCATCTGACCCGCGCCTTCCGCAAGGCGCATGGTGTGGCACCCTCGGTCTGGCGTGCGGGATTGTAACCGCACATCCTCAAGCTGGACCTTGCCCGGCCCCGGTGCTTTAGTGCCGGGGAAAGGAGTCCTCCCATGGCATTCGGCAAGAACATCCGCACCTTTTTCGAAGGCAAATGGCATGACGGCGACGTTTCCGTGATGCGCGCTGCCGATCATGGCATCTGGCAAGGCTCATCCGTCTTTGATGGCGCGCGCTGGTTCGATGGCATCGCGCCCGACCTTGACCGCCATCTGGCGCGGGTGAACCGTTCGGCCGAGGCGCTGATGATCACGCCGACGATGGCGGTGGAGGACATGCTGGAAATCGCGCGCGAAGGCCTGCGCGCCTATGGCCCCGATCAGGCGGTTTATATCCGCCCGATGTACTGGGCCATCGACGGCTCGGACCTGGGTGTTGCACCGGCGGAAAACTCGACCGGCTTCGCGCTCTGCCTTGAGGAAGTGCCGATGCCGCCCGCCACCGGGCAAACCACGCTGACCCGCACGCGCTTCCGCCGCCCGGTGCTGGAAGATGCGGTCTGCAATGCGAAGGCGGGCTGCCTTTACCCCAACAATGCCCGGATGCTGGTCGAGGCCAAGCAGAAGGGCTTCGGCAATGCGCTGGTGGCGGATGCCATGGGCAATGTGGCCGAAACCGCCACGGCCAATGTTTTCATGGTGAAAGATGGTGCGGTCTTCACCCCCATCGCCAATGGCACCTTCCTGTCGGGTATCACCCGCGCGCGCCATATCGCCAATATGCGGGCCGAGGGGATCGAGGTGCAGGAAACCGTGCTGACCTTCGCCGATTTCGAGGCGGCGGACGAGGTGTTCCTGTCGGGCAACTTCGCCAAGGTGACCTCGGTTGCCCGCTTCGACGACACCGAATACCGCAGCCGCACCATGACCGACCGCATCCGCGGCCTTTACATGGACTGGGCGCACAGCGCCCCGGCCCGCGCGGCCTGACGGCACGATCTTGGAGCAGACGGTCTTCAGCTTCCGTGGCCTGTTCGGCGTGCCGGTCGAGGTGCGCCAGTCGGTCGCTATTCTGGCGCTGATGATGGCAGGGTTTTCGCTGATGCGGGGCGGCAGCCTTGTCATCACCGCCATTTTCCTGTGCATCCTCATCGCTTCGGTCTATCTGCACGAGCTGGGCCACGCCTGGGGCGCGCGCGTGCAGGGTCTGACGGTCAACCGGATCGTGCTGCACGGGGGCGGCGGCTTCTGCGAGCACCGCCGCAGCAGCTTTAAGCAGGATGAGCTGATCGTCGCCATGGGGCCGCTGGTCAATCTCGCGCTCTGGGCCGTGCTGGGGCTGGCGCAGGACGCGGTGTATCAGCTTGCCATTTCCGATCCGGCATGGGTGCGGTTCGGTATTGCCATCGTGCCCTGGCTGGGCCTTGCCGCCACGATGAATCTGTTCCTGTTCTTCTACAACATGGTGCCTGTGCTGCCGCTGGACGGCGGGCGGCTGTTGCAGATCGGTCTGCGGCGGTTCTGGCCGCCGGCGCAGGCCATCCGCATCGCAGGCGCTATCGGGGTAGTTTTCTGCATCCTGTGGTTCCCCATGCTGATCTGGGTGTTCCTCAGCACCGGCTGGCTTCTGTTCTTCATCCCGTCGCTGGCGCTGCATCTGGCCATGGCGCGGGGCGAGGCGCATTACTGACCCCGGTGCGGGCTGCGCTTGCCAAGGCCGCCCCGCGCCGCCACTATGCCCGCACCGGGATACCGCCGGGCAGGAGAGAACGATGCGCAAGTTTCTGGTCGTGCTGGACGACAGCCGCGAATGCCTCAACGCCATGCGCTATGCCGCGCTGCGGGCAGCGCACACCGGGGCAGGGGTGCAAATCCTGTCGATCATCCCGCCGGAAGAGTTTCAGCACTGGATGGGCGTGGCCGACCTGATGCGCGCCGAGGCGCGCGAGCGGATCGAGGCGCATTTCGAGGTCTTCGCCAAATGGATGCGCGACAAGCAGGGGGTGAACCCGGAACTGGTGATCCGCGAGGGTGACCCCGCGACCGAGATCCTGGCGCAGGTGCGGGAGGACGCGCAGATCGGCGTCCTGGTGCTTGGCGCCGGCACCGAGAAAAGCGGCCCCGGTCCGCTGGTCACCACGCTCAGCCGAAGCTCGGGTACTCTGCCGATCCCGGTCACCATCGTGCCGGGGGATATGTCGAAGGAACGGCTGGAGGCCATTACCTGACGGCCAGAGCGGCGCAGGGTGCGGAGGGGGCTCTGCCCCCGCGCCTGCGGCGCCCCCCGGGATATTTAAGGACAGAAAATGCAGATGTGGTGCGCCCGGAGGCCGGACGCACCAAGAGGGGTCAGACTTCGCGCGAGCGGATCATCCCCACGATGTCATAGACCTCGTTGAGGATCGGGCGGGCGATGGCTTCGGCCTGTGCGGCACCGCGGCCGAGGATGCGATCAATTTCGGCCGGGTCCTGCATCAGGCGATTCATCTCGGTCGTGATTGGCGAGAGTTTCGCCACGGCAAGCTCCGCCAGCTTCGGTTTGAAGCTGCCGAATTGCGCGCCCGCATATTCTGCCACTACATCCGCGGCGCTCATCCCGGCGAGGGCGGCGTAGATGTTCACCAGATTGCGCGCCTCAGGCCGGTCCTTCAGCCCGTCGAGCGTGTCGGGCAGCGGCTCGGGGTCGGTCTTGGCCTTGCGGATCTTGGCAGCGATGGAATCGGCATCATCGGTCAGGTTGATGCGGCTTTGATCCGAGGGATCGGATTTCGACATCTTCTTTGATCCGTCGCGCAGCGACATGACGCGGGTGGCCGCACCCTCGATCACCGGCTCGGTCATCGGGAAGAAGGTCACGCCATAATCGTTGTTGAACTTGGCGGCGATGTCGCGGGTCAGCTCCAGATGCTGTTTCTGATCCTCGCCCACCGGCACATGGGTGGCCTTGTAGGCCAGGATGTCGGCCGCCATCAGCGCCGGATAGGCGAACAGCCCCAGCGAGGCGTTCTCGCTGTTCTTGCCGGCCTTGTCTTTCCACTGGGTCATGCGGCCCATCCAGCCCATCCGCGCGACGCAGTTGAAGATCCAGGCCAGTTCGACATGCGCCGTCACCTGGCTTTGATTGAACAGGATCGAGCGCGCCGGGTCGATGCCCGCCGCGATGAAACCCGCCGCCATCTCGCGCGTCTGGTGGCGCAGTTTAGCCGGGTCCTGCCAGACGGTGATCGCATGCATGTCGACAAGGCAATAGATCGTCTCGCCGCCCTCGTCCTGCTTTTCGACAAAGCGCTTCAGCGCGCCGAGATAGTTGCCGAGGGTCAGGCCGCCCGAAGGCTGGATGCCCGAAAACACGCGGGGGGTGAAAGTCTGAGGCGTTTGGACCGGCTCGGACATGATGTTCTCCGTCTGGAAATGGCTGGTGCTTCGGCTTACCTTTGGTGGCAAGGGGCGTCAATGAAGGCCCTGCAACATGAGGCGAAGATGCAGCATCAGGACGATTTGACCGAACCGCCGTTGAACCCCTTGCCCTGGGTCGTCTGGGCGCTGGTTCTGCCCATCGTGGCGATGGAGGTGGTGGTGAGCCTTGGTCAGCGCGGGCTGGTCGGTGGCGCACATGCCGTTGGCTGGCGGCTGGACGCGATGGAACGCTTTGCCTTTTCACCCGATCTTCTGCGCTGGATGGCGGAAAATCATGTCTGGCCGCTGGACGGGCTGATCCGGCTGGTCAGCTATCCTTTCGTGCACACGAGCTTTACCCATGCGGTGTTTGTCGTGGTGATGCTGCTGGCGCTGGGCAAGATGGTGGGCGAGATCTTTCGCTGGTGGGCGGTGCTGGTGGTGTTCTTCGGCGCAGCCATGGTCGCGGCGGGGGTCTATACCGCTGTGCCGGGGCTGGTGCAGCCGCTGGTCGGCGGGTATCCGGCGATCTACGGGCTGATCGGGGCCTTCACCTTCCTGTTGTGGGTGCGGCTGGCCGGGGAGGGGGCGAACCAGTACCGCGCCTTCACGCTGATCGGCTTCCTGCTGTTTGCGCAACTGCTGTTCGGTGTGTTCTTTGGCGGCGGCACCGAATGGGTGGCCGACATCGCGGGCTTCGCCACCGGCTTTGTGCTGAGCTTCGTGGTCAGCCCCGGTGGTTTTGCCCGCGTGCGGGCGCGGTTGCGGGAACGCTAGGCGCGTTTCCGGCGCAGCGCTGATCTGAATTCGGCCAGACGGAAGGCGCCGATCAGCGTGCCGAACCCGAAGTAGCTGATGATGCCGCTGGCGACCAGCGCCCCCAGTGCCAGCCAGCGCCAGCGCGCGGCATCCAGCGCGGGCCCAAGCAGCAGCGCAGCCGCCCAAAGCACGAAGCCCATCACCAGCGCGGCGGCGACGATGCGCCAGATCCGGGCGCGGAAACGGGCGTCGAAATGCGCCTCCGGTCCCATGGTGCGCGAACCGCGCCAGAGCTGCCAGACCATGACCCAGCCGGAAACGGTTGTGGCGAGCGCTGCCGCCATGAATCCGATCACCGGCATCATGCCCACGGCAAAGGCGAGGTTCACCACCATCGACCACAGCGCATAGCGGAACGGGCTGCGGGTGTCTTCGCGCGCATAATAGAGCGGCTGGAACACCTTGTGCAGCACGAAGGCGGGCAGGCCAAGGCCATAGGCTGCCAGCGCCAGCGCGGTATTGGCAGCATCGTCCGATCCGAAGGCGCCGCGCTGGAACAGCACCTGCACCAGCGGAAGGGCGATCACGACCAGCGCCACGGCGGCGGGAATGGTCAGCGCCAGCGCGAATTCGGCGCCGCGGTTGAGGCTCGCGCGTCCGCCTTCTGCATCGCCCGCGCGCAGGCGGCGGCTGAGGTCCGGCAGCAGCGCCGTGCCGATCGCAATGCCCACCACGCCCAGCGGCAATTGGTAAAGCCGGTCGGCAAAGGACAGCCATGTCACTGCGCCCTCGGTATGCGAGGCGACCTGACGGCCGACCAGAAGGTTGATCTGCACCACCCCGCCCGCAAGGATCGCGGGGCCTGCGATGATCGCCAGCCGCTTCAGATCCGCGCTCCAGCGCGGCCAGCCGAGGGTGAAGGTATGCCCGGCGGCGCGGGCCGAAAACCAGACGAAGCCGAATTGCATGACCCCGGTCAGCGGCAGCGTCCAGGCCAGCGTCATCCCCATGTTCCAGCCCTGCCAGTCGGCCAGCCACATGGCAGCGATGAAGGCGAGGTTCATCAGAACAGGCACAAAGCCCGCTTCGGTGAACCGGCCCTTGGTGACCAGCACGCCGGAGACCAGCGCGACGAGGCTGATGAACAGGATGTAGGAGAACCCGATCCGGCCATAGATCACCGCAAGGTCGAAGCGTTCGTCGCCTGCAAAGCCCGAAGCCATGGCCCAGACCAGCGAGGGCATCGCAACCGTTCCGAGGATGGTGAACACCACCAGCAGCCAGGCCATGCCGTTGAACGCTTCTTGCGCAAAGCCCTGCGCATCCTCACCCGCCTCGACCTTCTTGGCGAACATCGGCACGAAAGCCTGATTGAAGGCGCCTTCGGCAAAGAAACGGCGGAACATGTTGGGCAGCGACTGCGCCACGAAGAAGGCGTCGGACACCGCGCCTGCGCCAAGATAGTTCGCCATCAGGATGTCGCGGGCAAACCCCGCACCACGCGACAGAAGCGTCCACCCGCCGAGGGTGACGACATTGCGGATCAGGCTTTTCGTCATGTGCTACCCTTGGGCCTGCGCCCGTTTGGCCCCCTCGGCAATGGCCTGGCGCAGCTTCTTGTCCAGCGCCTCCTGCCGGTGTTTCTGATGCAGTTTCAGGCCGAACATGTCTTTCACATAGAAGCTGTCCACCACCTGCGCGCCGAAAGTGGCGATCACGGCCGAGGCGATGTAGACGTTGTTCGCCGCCAGCGTGCGGGTCAGGTCATAAAGCAGCCCCGGCCGGTCGCGGGTATCGACCTCGATGATCGTGTAGATTTCGGACCCTTCGTTGTCGAAGGTGATATGGGTCGGAAAGCGGAACTCGCGCTCGCGCTTCTTTACCTTGTCGCGGTCGGCCAGTGCCTCGCGCGGGACGACCTCGCCGCGCAGGGTCTTTTCGATCATCTGACGCAGGCGGGGCAGGCGGCTGACTTCGTAGGGGTGGCCGTCGGTATCCTGTATCCAGAACACCGCGGTGGCATAGCCGTCCTTTGACGTATAGGTCCGCGCATCCACAACATTCGCGCCTACCAGTGCCAGCGCCCCGGCGAGCCGCGAGAAGATGCCAGGATGATCGGCCAGCGCGAAGCAGGCCCGCGTTGCGTCGCGGGCGGGGTCGGGGTGCAGGTCGATGCGGATCTCGGTATCGTCCAGATCACGCAGCAGGCGGGCGAAGACCGCCTGTGTTTCCGTCAGCAGCCCCTGCCAGTAGGGGGCGTAGTGCCGCGCGAGTTCGGCCCGCAGATCCTTGGCATCCCAGTCGGCCAGAACCTCGCGCAACTGGCGTTTCGCCTCGTTCTCGCGCCGCTCGCGGTTGACGTTTTCCAGCCCGTTTTCCAGCGCCTCGGCGGTTTCGCTGTGAAGGCGACGCAGCAACATGGCCTTCCAGTTGTTCCAGGTGCCGGGGCCGACGCCGCGAATGTCACAGACCGTCAGCACGGTCAGCAGATCCAGCCGCTTGCGGGTTTTCACTGCCTTGGCGAAATCGCGCACCGTGCGCGGATCGCCGATGTCGCGTTTCTGCGCCATGTCGGACATCAGCAGGTGATAGCGCACCAGCCATTCGACAGTTTCGCATTCCTCGTCATTCAGCCCCAGACGTGGCGCCACGCGGCGGGCGATCTGGGCGCCAAGGATCGAATGATCCTCGGGGCGGCCCTTACCGATGTCGTGCAGCAGCAGGGCAACATAAAGCACCCGTCGGCTGACGCCTTTTTCAAGGATGTCGGACGACAGCGGCAGCTCCTCGACCAGCTCGCCGCGTTCGATCTGCGCAAGGGTCGAGATACACTGGATGATGTGTTCATCCACCGTGTAATGGTGGTAGACGTTGAACTGCATCATCGCGACGATCGGCTCGAACTCGGGGATGAAGGCGCCCAGCACGCCCAGTTCATTCATCCGCCGCAGGGATCGCTCCGGGTTGCCATGTTTCAGCAGCAGGTCGAGAAAGATGCGCTGGGCTTCCGGGTCTTCGCGCATCTCGTCGTCGATCAGCCGCAGGTTCGCCGCGATCAGCCGCATGATGTTGGGATGCAGAAGATAGCCGGTGCGCAAACCTTCTTCGAAAACCCGCAGCAGGTTCAGCTTGTCGGCCAGAAAGCTGCGCGGGTCGGCGGCGTCGATGCGGCCCTGCACCAGACGAAAGCCCGCGCGTACCGATTTGCGGCGGCGGAACAGGCCCATGATACCGGCCTCGGGCTTGGCGTGGCGGGCTTCAAGCTGGGTCAGGAACACGCGGGTCAGTTCGCCCACCCGCGTCGCATGGCGGAAGTAATCCTGCATGAACACCTCGACCGCGCGGCGCCCGCCGCTGTCGTGATAACCCATGCGCGCCGCCACCTCGACCTGCATGTCGAAGGTCAGCTGGTCCATGGCGCGCTTGCAGATGTAGTGCAGGTGGCAGCGCACAGCCCAGAGAAAGTTCTCGGCCCGGTTGAAGGTCTCGTATTCGTCCTGCGTCAGAAGACCCGCCTGCACCAGCCCCGCCGCATCCGGCACACGGTTGAGGTATTTCCCGATCCAGTAAAGCGTTTGCAGGTCGCGTAACCCGCCCTTGCCCTCTTTCACATTGGGTTCCAGCACATAGCGCTGGCCACCCTGCCGCTTGTGCCGTTCGGCGCGTTCTGCAAGCTTTGCTTCGATGAATTCGGGGCCGGAGTTGCGGAAAAGCTCGGCCCAGAGGGCATTATCCAGTTCCTGCGCCAGCGCGGTGTCGCCGGTGATCTGGCGATGTTCCAGCAGGGCGGTGCGAATGGTGATGTCCTCGCGCCCCAGACGGATGCAATCCTTCACCGTGCGCGAAGAATGACCGACCTTCAGCTTCAGATCCCAGAGGATGTAAAGCATGGTCTCGATCACGCTTTCCGCCCAGGGGGTCATCTTCCAGGGGGTCAGGAACAGCAGGTCGACATCGGAAAACGGCGCCATTTCGGCACGGCCATAGCCCCCTACCGCCAGCACCGACAGCCGCTCTGCCTCGGTCGGTGTCGGCAGTGGATGAAAATGGTGGCAGGCGAGGTCGAACGCCGTGCTGACCAGCCCGTCGGTCAGATGGCTTTGCGCCCGCGTCAGGGCGCGGGCTTCCAGAGGGCGTTCCGCGAAGGCGGTGGCAAGGGCCGCGTTGGCGGCGGCCTTGGCTTCGGTCAGATGGCGCACCGCGACGGCGCGGGCCTCACGCGGATCAGTCTCGCCCGCGATGGCGCTGGAAATGGTTGCGGAAAGCGCGCGGGGGTCGATGATCTCGACCCCCGGCAGCAGCATGTCCTGCATCGTCAGGGCGGCGCGGTGCAAGCTTGTCCCCGGTCTCAGAACCCGGCACCGGCAAAGCTGCGCGGCGCGGGATCAAGGACGGAGATCTGGCCGTTCTGGATGGTGGCCACGGCCAGACCGCGTTCATTGGTGCCGTCACTCCGCAGGCGGAAGATCCCGTTCACGCCCACGAACCCGGACCCCTGGGTCAGGCCCGAACTGGTCAGCGCATTGCGGTTCCCCTGTTTCACCAGCGCCCCGATGGCGGCAACGCCGTCATAGGCCAGCCCCGAGATCGGCAGCGGCGGCTCGCCATAGGCCGCCTGATAGCGGTTCTGGAACTGGTTGTAGAGCGTGGGATCGGGGAGCGCGAACCAGCCTCCCTGAATGCCCGGCAGGTTCAGGGTCGCGGCCGGAATGTCCCAGCGCGTCAGGCCGATCAGTGCGGTTGCGGGCGGGCTGACGCCATTGTCACGCAGGGTCTGGCTGATCAGCGGCAGCGCGCCGGCGGTGTCGGCGGTCAGAAAGACAGCCTGCGCCCCGGTGTTGCGGGTGGCCGCCGCAATTGCCGGGGCGGCGGACAGGATGCCGTTCTGCGAGAATTCATAGGACTGGACACCGACCACCGAACCACCCGCTGCGGTGACGCCGCGCTGGATCGCCGTGCGGCCGACCTCGCCCTGGATGTTGCGGTCATGCACCACCATCACGCGGCTCTTGCCGGAGCGGACGGCGAACCGGCCCAGGCGGTCGGCCGTGTTCTGGAAGGTCGGGCCGAGGACAAAGACATTGCCCCCCGCGATATCGGTGTTGTTGGAGAAGGACAGGACATTGACGCCCCGGCCTGCCACGGCAACCCCGGCGGCATTGGCTTCCTGCGCATAGACCGGGCCGAGGATGATCTTCGCACCTTCGTCGACGGCCTTGATGGCCTGCGCCTGCGCCCGGCCCGGCTGGCCGGCGGTCGGATAGACCCGGAGGTCGATCTTCACGCCTCCCAGATCGGAGATTGCCAGCCGCGCCGCATTCTGAAGGCTGCGGGCCAGCAACTCGTCACTCGCCTGCCCGGAGCCCGAGGGAATCAGCAGCGCCACTGGCACCGGCGCGCCGGGGTCGATCTGCTGGCCGCTGCCCCCGCCCGGCCCGCCGACGGGCACGCAGGCGGCAAGAACGGCCGCACCTGCAACGGCGGTCGCACGGGCGGCGGCGGCGCGCAGGGGCACCATTCGGGCCAGCGACTTGCGGGCCAGACGGAAAACGGGGAACATGCGGACTTCCTCACTGTCAGGGCGTAGCGGTCGCCGGCGAGAATACGCGCCACCGTCGCCGAAGTAAACTTGGAGGCCGCAGCCCATGACCCATCCGCGCCCAGCCACCGGCAGACCGCCGCCGAAACCCGCGCCGGGCCTGTATTTCGTGGCAACCCCCATAGGCGCGGCCCGCGACATCACGCTGCGTGCGCTGGATCTTCTGGCGACCGCAGATGTTTTGGCCGCCGAGGATACCCGTACCCTGCGGCATCTGATGGAAATTCATGGCGTCCCGCTGGGCGACCGGCCACTGGTCGCTTACCATGATCATAACGGCGAACAGGCGAGGCCCCGGCTGCTGGCGGCGCTGGCGGCAGGACGCAGCGTGGCCTATACTTCCGAGGCCGGGACCCCGCTGGTGGCCGATCCGGGCTATCAGCTTGGCCGCGCCGCCATCGCCGCCGGATATGCGGTGCATACCGCCCCCGGCCCCTCGGCCGCCATTGCGGCGCTGACCGTGTCAGGCCTGCCGTCGGACAGGTTCCTTTTCGCCGGGTTCCCGCCTCAGTCCGGCGAGGCGCGCCGCAAGTTCCTGGCTGGCATCGCCCGCAGCGATGCGACGGCGATCCTCTATGAAAGCCCGAAACGCGTTAGGAAATTGTTAGATGAATTGCCGGAACATACAGGAGGCGAAAGACAGATCGTTATCTGCCGGGAATTGACCAAGCGATTCGAGGAGGTGCTGCGCGGGACGGCGCAGGAACTGCGCGACCGGATCGGCGATCAGGATCCGAAGGGGGAAATCGTTGTGCTAATTGACCGTGCCCCTGCAGAAACGGCCCGCGCGGAAGATCTTGAAACCGCGCTGCGCCAGGCGCTGCGCGATCACCGTGTGAAGGAAGCCGCAGCGATGGTGGCGGAGGCGTTGGGGCTGTCCCGGCGAGAGGTTTACCAGCGGGCATTGCAATTGATCGGAGAGTGAGGATGCAAAAACAGCGCGCGGATCGCGGGGCAAGGGCCTGGCAGGCCGGTGCGGCGGCAGAAGGTTCGGTCGAGCGTCTGTATGAACGCGGTGGCCGTCAGATCGTTTCACGGCGCTGGCGCGGGCAGGGGGGTGAGATTGATCTTGTGGCGCGTGATGGCGCTGAAATCATCTTCATCGAGGTGAAGCAAAGCGCTACCCATGCACAGGCCGCCGAACATCTCGGACCCCGCCAGATGGCACGCATCTGTACCGCCGCTTCTGAATATCTGGCGCAGGAACCGCTGGGGCAGTTGACGCCGGTGCGCTTCGATGTCGCGCTGGTCGACGGGGCGGGGCGTATCGAGATTCTGGAAAACGCTTTCGCGGCCTGATTGCATCGGCCTGCACCTTGCGGCAGGAAGGGGCGTCAGCAGGAGGATTGCCCATGCGTCTCAAGGTCGCGTTTCAGATGGACCCGATCGGGTCGGTGAACATCGACGCGGACAGTTCGTTCCGTATTGCGCTGGAAGCGCAGGCTCGCGGACACGAGCTGTTTTTCTACACGCCAGACAATCTCGCCTTCGTCGAGGGGCGGGTGATGGCGCGCGGCTTCCCCATCGAATTGCGGCGTGAACTCGGCAATCACGTCAGCTACGGCGCGGAAACCGAGGTTGATCTTGCTGATTTCGATGTGATCTGGTTACGGCAAGATCCGCCGTTCGACATGGGCTATATAACCACCACGCATCTGCTGGAGATGATCCATCCGAAAACTCTGGTGGTGAATGATCCGTTCTGGGTGCGCAACAGCCCCGAGAAGCTTTTGGTTTTGCGTTTCCCTGAATTGACGCCGCCGACCGCCATTGCGCGCGATCTGCGGACGATCCGTGCCTTCAAGGAAAAGCATGGCGACATCATCCTGAAGCCACTTTACGGCAACGGAGGGGCGGGCGTGTTCCGGCTTGACCCGAATGACCGCAATCTTGCTTCGCTGCACGAGCTGTTCACTTCGATGAGCCGCGAGCCGATGATCGTGCAGAAATTCCTGCCTGCCGTCTCCCGGGGCGACAAGCGGGTGATTCTGGTCGATGGCGAGCCGGTGGGCGCGATCAACCGGGTGCCGCAGGCCGGGGAGACGCGGTCCAACATGCATGTCGGCGGTCGCCCCGAGAAGGTGGGCCTGACAGAACGCGATCTGGAGATCTGTCGCACCATCGGCCCGGTCCTGAAGGAAAAGGGGCAGGTTTTCGTGGGCATTGATGTGATCGGCGACTGGCTGACAGAGATCAACGTGACCTCGCCCACCGGCATTCAGGAACTGGAGCGGTTTGACGGCACCAATGCCGCTGCCCGCATCTGGGAAGTGATCGAAGCGAAACGCGGGGCGTAATCGCAGGTGCGTCAGGCGGATGTGCGGTTGGCCAATGAGAGCCGGAAGCTGACCGCCTCTGCCACATGGGGGGTGCGGACTTGCGGCTCTTCCGCCAGATCGGCAATGGTGCGCGCCACCCGCAGAATGCGGTGATAGGCGCGCGCTGACAGGCCGAAACGCTCGGCGACGCGGTTCAGCAGCGCGCGACCCTCGGCATCGGGCGTGGCGATTTCCTCCAGCAGGCGGCCCTCTGCATCGGCATTCACCCGCAGGCCCGGATGGCTGGCAAAGCGGCGCGTTTGTAGGGCGCGGGCCGCGGCCACCCGCGCGGCTACCGTCGCCGAATCATCCCCCGAGGCCGGCAGGTCGAGGTCTGTGAAAGCCACAGGGGGCACGTCGACCCGCAGGTCGAACCTGTCCATCAACGGGCCGGATATGCGGCCAAGATAATCCTCGCCGCAACCGGGAACACGGGCACAGGCGCGCGCCGGGTCGCTGAGATAGCCGCATTTGCAGGGGTTGGCGGCCGCGACCAGCAGGAAACGGCTGGGGTAACGGATATGCGCATTGGCGCGAGCCACAACCACATCGCCGGTTTCGATGGGCTGGCGCAGGGTTTCCAGCACGGTGCGGGGAAATTCGGGCAACTCGTCCAGAAACAGCACGCCGTTGTGCGCGAGACTGATTTCGCCGGGCTTGGCGCCGCGCCCGCCACCGACGATGGCTGCCATGGAGGCGGTGTGATGCGGCTCGCGGAACGGGCGTTCGCGCGAGATGCCGCCATCGCCCAGCAGTCCCGCAAGCGAGTGGATCATCGAGGTTTCCAGCGCCTCGGCGGCGGAAAGCGGTGGCAGGATGCCGGGCATCCGGGCGGCCAGCATGGATTTGCCGGACCCCGGCGCGCCAACCATCATCATGTGATGCCGCCCGGCGGCGGCGATTTCCAGCGCCCGCTTCGCCCGTTCCTGCCCCTTCACATCGCGCAGGTCACGGGTTTGCGCAGGGCGGGCAACCTCGCCTGCCTCGGAGGGGGTGATGGCGCTCTGCCCGGTGAAATGCCGTACCACCTGATCGAGCGCCCCTGCGCCCAGAACCTGCGTGGCGCCGACCCAGGCGGCCTCGGCGCCGCAGGCGCGGGGGCAGATCAGCTTGCGGTCGGCTTCGGCTGCGGCCATTGCGGCAGGCAGGGCGCCGACGACCGGCACCAGCCGCCCGTCGAGCGAAAGCTCCCCCAGCGAGACCACCTGTTCCACCTCGTCACGCGGCAGGATCTCCAGCGCGGCCAGCAGGGCGACCGCGATGGGCAGGTCGAAATGCGAACCCTCCTTGGGCAGATCGGCAGGCGACAGGTTTACGGTGATCCGCTTGGACGGCAGCGCGATGGACATGGTGGCAAGGGCCGCACGCACCCGTTCCTTCGCCTCGGAAACCGCCTTGTCGGGCAGGCCGACCACAGAGAACGAGGGCAAGCCCGCCGCCACGGCGCATTGCACCTCGACCATGCGGGCCTCGATCCCTTCGAAGGCGACGGTAAAGGTGCGCGCAACCATGCTCTGCCCCGTTCAGCTTCGTTAACGGGTAGAGGCGAATGGTTTACGAACGGTAAATGGCCATGAAGGCGGGCCAGGCCTCCGGGTCTGCCGCGGTCTTGTCGCGGCAGAAGACATTGCAGAAGCCAAAACGCCGTCCCTCCAGTTCAAGCGCATGGGTCACCGGCTTGCCGGAATAGGGGCAGGTGGTGTTTTCGGCGGTGGCTCCCTCGACCGCGCGGGCAGGCAACACAGCCGGGCCGGGCCAGGCGCGTTGTGGCCAGTCGCGGCGGTAGAAGGGCTGATCGGCCCCGTCCACCATACCCATCGCGCGCCAGCGGCGGAAGGCGGGGTGGGCCAGATGCGCGGCGACATAGGCAGACGCCTGTGCGCCGACCGGCAGGTTATAGGTGGCAATGCGGGTGGCGACAGGTGCAAAGAAGACGTCCGCCGCCGAATAATTGCCGCAAAGCCAGTCGCCTGTTGCGCCGGTTTCCCGCCGCGCCCAGGCCCAGATCTGTTGCAGCCGCTCCAGATCGGCCAGAACCTCGGGCGGTGGTTCGCAGGTCTCGTAGGAGATGCGCAGGTTCATCGGACAATGGCCGCGCAGGGCGGTGAAACCTGCGTGCATCTCGGCTGCAAGCGCGCGTGCCACGGCGCGGGCGCGAGGGTCCGCAGGCCAGTGCCCGGCTTCGGGATGCCGGCTGGCGAGTTCTTCGGCGATGGCAAGGCTTTCGGCCACGACCACCCCCTCGGGCATGCGCACGGCGGGCACGGTGCGGGCAGGGGCGAATTGCGCCAGAAGCGCCGGAAATTCATCGGTATAAAGCCGGGCGCGGTGCAGGTTGCAGGGCAGGCCGAACGCCTCGAACAACAGCCAGCCGCGGAGCGACCAACTGGAATAGGCGCGGTCGCCAATGGCAAGATCATAGGGGGCGGTCATGAAATGCTCCGTGTTTTCCAGAGCCTAGCGCGCGAAGGTCAGGCGGGGAAACGAAACTCTGTCGGGAGATACATCACGGAATGTGATTGATCGTCTCGGCCCGCCAGCGCCGGTTGTCGAAGCTGAGGCAGGTCACAGATAAAGGGTCAATCCGGTGTCCCAATGCTTCGGAAGGCGCCTCGTCCAGCGCCAGTGCCAGCCGGGTCAGGATGACCCCCATATGCGCCACGATGACAAGATCGGGCATGGCCGCCGACATCAGGGCCTGCACCGCGCCGTCAATTCGCTGCGCGGCGGCGTTCCAGCTTTCACCGCCTGGGGGCGCGATATCGCCGGGATCCTCCCAATAGGCGCGGGACAGGTCCGGGTCGCGGGCCGAAACCTCATCAAACCGCAAGCCCTCCCATTCGCCGAAATGCAGCTCGCGCAGGTCGTCGCGGGCAGGCAGGCGGGGGCGGGACCCCGCCAGCGCATCTGCCGTGGCGCGGGCGCGCAGCAGGGTTGACGACACGACCGGCGCCGCCGCTGGCAGATAGGCGTCCAGCCGGGCAATGGCTGCGATATCCGACAGATCGGCGGGCACATCCCGCCAGCCGCAGAAGGCGCGCTCATGCGTCGGTCCGTGCCGGACCCACCAAAGCCGCTTCATGGCAGTTGTCCCTTCAGCACCACCGGCAGCCCGGCGATGACGGCAACGGCCAGACCGGCCGCCTCGGCGAGCCGCTGGTTCAGGCGCCCCTGTTCATCGCGAAAGCGCCGCGCCAGCGCGTTTTCCGGCACGATGGACCAGCCGACCTCGTTGCTGACAACGACGACCGGCGCCGCGCAGGCGGTCAGTGCGGCCAGCAACCGTGCGGCCTCTGCCGCCAGATCAGCCTCCGCCAGCATGCGGTTGCTCAGCCAGAGGGTCGCGCAATCGACGAGCACGACCGATCCTGCCGCCACCGCCGCCACCGCCTCGGGCAGATCATGCGGCGCCTCGACGGTGTGCCAGTCCGCGCCGCGGTCAAGGCGGTGCGTGGCGATGCGGTCGCGCATCTCGTCATCCCAGGCCTGCGCCGTGGCGATATAGGTGCGGGGAAGGCCGGTCTGCCGGACCAGCCGCTCCGCAAATCGTGACTTGCCGGAACGGGAACCGCCCAGCACGATCGAAAGTTGTGGCAGGGATAGTTGTTTTGTTTGTGATCCGATCACCGGCTTGCCTCGTATCCCTGGTATCCGGCGAAACCGATCACACCGGGCACCGACGGGGGAATGTCATGGCGCTTGACGGATATACACATCAACGCTTGTCCCGCCAAGCGATGCGGGCAGAGCTGTTGGACGCAGAGACAGAATCGCAGCTGGCACGGGCCTGGCGCGATGAACGCGATCAGGCCGCGCTGAACCGGCTCATCCACGCTTACATGAGGCTCGCGATTTCCATGGCGGCGAAGTTCCGTCGGTATGGTACGCCGATGAACGATCTGATCCAGACGGCATCGCTGGGCCTGATGAAGGCGGCCGACAAATTCGACCCGGATCGCGGCGTGCGCTTTTCAACCTATGCCGTGTGGTGGGTCAAAGCGGAATTGCAGGAGCATGTGATGCGCGACTGGTCGCTGGTGCGCACCGGCTCCACCTCGGGGCAGAAGACGCTGTTCTTCAATCTTGCGCGCGTGCGGTCGCGGCTGGACCGCGAACTGGGGCAGCCCGGCCCCGTCGCGCTGCGTGCGGCGGTGGCGGCAGAACTTGGCGTCTCGCTCGGCGATGTGGAGATGATGGAGGCCCGCCTGTCGGGGGGCGATTTCTCGCTGAATGCCGTGCAGGCGGGCGAGGGCGAGGGCCGCGAATGGGTGGACCTGCTGGAAGATGATGCGCCCCGTCCTGCTGAAACCGTTGAAGCGGCCCATGATCTTGAAATCCTGCGCGGCTGGCTGTCGGATGCGCTGAATGGCCTGTCCCCGCGCGAGCGGCTGATCGTGACAGAACGGCAATTGCGCGCACCGGGGCGCACACTGGAAAGCCTGGGGCAGGAACTTGGCCTGTCGAAAGAACGTGTGCGCCAGATCGAGGCAGCGGCCCATGGCAAGCTGCGGGTCGCGCTGGAAACCGGGGCGCCGGGGATTGCTGATCTGCTTTAGGGTTTGGCGCGGGCAATCAGGGCCAGAACCTCTGGCCCCAGCGTCGCGACGATCTTGCCCACTCCTTCGGCATTAGGGTGAATCCCGTCCCCCTGCATCAGCCCGCGCAGTGCCGCCGGATCATGGCTGCCCAGCCCGGCCATGAAATCCGGCACCAGAAGCGTGTCGTATTTCGCCGCCAGATCAGGATAGATCGCATCGAATTCGGCCTTCCATTCGGGGCCGAAATTCGCAGGGCCCGGCAAGCCGATCAGAAGGACGGGCAGATTGCGCGCCTGCGCTTTGGCAAGAATCGCGTCCAGATTCGCCCGTGTCGTCGCCGGGTCCAGACCGCGCAGCAGATCATTTCCCCCCAGCGTCACGATCAGCGCATCAGTTTCCGGCGTCAGCGACCAGTCGAGCCGCGCCAGCCCGCCCGCCGTCGTATCGCCCGACACGCCCGCGTTCACCACCACCGCATCGCTGCCCTGTGCCCTGAGCCAGCCCTGCAATTGCGGCACCAGCCCCTCGCCCTCCGGCAGGCCATAGCCTGCGGTCAGGCTGTCCCCCAGCGCAACCACGGTCACAGGTTCGGCACCTGCGGGCAGAACCGTCATCGCAACTATCGGCAAGGCTTTGCAAAATCGCGCCACCGTCCCATATCCAACCGAGGCAGACAGGCAAGAGGCGAAGCGGATGACGGTCAGCGGCATGGGCGATCCCATTCTGGTGTTGCAAGGGGCGGGTCTTACCCTGAACGGAAATGCGGGCGCGGTCGAGATTCTCAAGGGCATCTCACTGACGGTTGATCGGGGTGAGACGCTGGGTCTGATCGGCCCCTCCGGCTCGGGAAAATCCTCGCTTCTGATGCTGATGGGGGGGCTGGAGCGCGCAACGCAAGGGCAGGTCAGTGCGCTGGGGCAGGATCTGGGCGCGATGGACGAAGACGCGCTGGCGCGCTTTCGCCGGGGTAACATGGGTGTGGTGTTCCAGAGCTTTCACCTGATCCCGACCATGACCGCGCTGGAAAACGTGGCCGTGCCGCTGGAGCTTGCCGGCGCCCGTGACGCTTTTGACCGGGCGGAGGCCGAGCTGCGCGCCGTGGGCCTTGGCCACCGGCTGGATCACTACCCGGCCCAGATGTCGGGGGGCGAGCAGCAGCGCGTGGCGCTGGCGCGCGCTGCTGCACCGCGTCCGGCAATCCTGCTGGCAGATGAGCCGACCGGCAATCTGGACGGGGTGAATGGCGCCGCCATCATGGACATGCTGTTCGGCCTGCGCGACCGCCATGGCGCTACGCTGGTTCTGGTGACCCATGCGCCGGAGCTGGCCGCGCGCTGTGACCGGGTGGTGCGGCTGGTGGATGGTAAAGTCGCGGATGGGCAGGTGGCGGCATGAGCTGGCCTCTGGCGATCCGGCTGGCGCGGCGTGAATTGCGCGGCGGCATCCGGGGCTTCCGCATCTTCCTCGCCTGTATCGCGCTGGGTGTCGCCGCCATCGCGGCAGTGGGCGAGTTGCGCGGCGCCATCCATGCCGGACTGGACGCGCAGGGCGCGGTTCTGCTGGGCGGCGATGCGCAGATGGAATTTACCTATCGCTACGCTGATGAAGACGAACGCGCCTTCATGGCCGGGGCGGCCGACCGGGTGTCCGAGGTGGTGGATTTCCGTTCCATGCTGGTCGCGGGCGAGGAGCGCGGGCTGACGCAGATCACGGCAGTGGACGATCTTTACCCGCTGAAAGGTGAGGTTCTGCTGGACCCGCCGATGCCGCTGGCAGAGGCGCTGACCCCGCGTGATGGTTTGCCCGGCGCGGTGATCGACCCGGTTCTGATGGACCGGCTGGGCCTTGCACCCGGCGCCACCGTCAAACTGGGTACACAGGCCTTTCGCGTTGCGGCGGCCCTGATCCGTCAGCCCGACAGCGCAACGGGAGGCTTTGGTCTTGGCCCGCCAACGCTGGTGCGCAGCGCCGATCTTGCAAATTCGGGCCTGCTGGTGCCCGGTGCGCTGTTCGAAACGAAATACCGGCTGGACCTGCCGCCGGGCACCGATCTGGATGCTGTGCAGGCGGCGGCCGAGTCGCGGTTCACCGACAAGGGCTTGCGCTGGCGGGACAGTCGGCGCGCCGCGCCGGGGGTGGAGCGTTTCGTGGATCGCATCGGCGCCTTTCTCGTACTGGTGGGGCTGGCCGGGCTGGCCGTAGGCGGCGTTGGTGTTTCCGCTGCTGTGCGAGCCTGGGCCGAGGAAAAGGTGCCGGTCATCGCCACGCTGAAGACGCTGGGCGCTGAAAGCGGGCTGATCTTCCGGCTGTTTCTGGTGCAGGCAGGCGTATTGGCGGTGGTGGGGGTGGTCATCGGGCTGGCGCTGGGTGCGCTGGTGCCGGTGCTGGCCGGGCCGCTGATCGCAGGTGCTCTGCCGTTTCCGGTGGAATTTGCCGTCTATCCCGGCCCCTTGGTCGAGGCGGCCTTCTATGGCCTGATCACCGCGCTTCTGTTCACGCTCTGGCCACTGGCGCAGGTGGAACATGTGCGCGCGGCGGCGCTGTATCGCGGGGCCGGCCGGGGGGGCTGGCCTGCACCGGGCCGCATTCTGACCATTGTGGCGCTGGCGGCCGTGCTGATCGGAGCGGCGGTCTGGTTGTCCGGCATGTGGGGCCTCGCGCTGGGCACGGCGGGCGGCGTGGCGATGGCGCTGGGCGTGCTGGCGCTGGCGGGGCTGGCGCTGCGGCGCCTTGCGCGTGGGCTTGCGCGACGGATGCGGGGCCGCGTGGCCCTGCGCGCGGCGCTGGGCGCCATCGCCGCCCCGCGCGGCGAGGCGCTGCCGGTGGTGTTGTCGCTGGGCCTTGGCCTTTCGGTGCTGGCCGCCGTCGGGCAGATCGACGCAAATCTGCGCGCCGCCATCGACCGCGATCTGCCGACCCGCGCGCCGGCTTATTTCTTCGTGGACATCCAGCCCGACCAGATCGGCCCGTTTCTTGATCGTGTGAACAGCGATCCGGCCATCAGCCGCGTTGAAAGCGCGCCGATGCTGCGGGGCGTGATCACCCAGATCAACGGCCGTCCGGCCAAGGAGGTCGCGGGTGATCACTGGGTGGTGCGCGGTGACCGTGGGCTGACCTATGCCGAAACCCCGCCCGAGGGCACCAAGGTCGTTGCGGGTGAGTGGTGGCCCAAGGGCTATGACGGTCCGCCGCAGATCAGCTTTTCGGCCGAGGAGGCCGCCGAGATCGGACTGAAACTGGGCGACAGCATCACCGTCAACGTGCTGGGCCGCGATATCACCGCCACCGTCACCAGCCTGCGCGCGGTGGATTTCGCCACCGGAGGCATGGGGTTTGTGATGACGATGAACCCCGGCGCGCTGGCGGGGGCGCCGCATACCCATATTGCCACGATCTACACCCCGCCGCAGGACGAGGCGCGCATCCTGCGCGATCTGGCGGGCACATGGCCGAATATCACCGCGATCCGGGTGCGGGATGCCATCGCCCGTGTCACCGAGGCGCTGGATGCCATCGCCACTGCCACTGCATGGGCGGCGGCGGCGGTGCTGGCCACCGGCTTTGTCGTGCTGATCGGTGCGGCGGCGGCAGGCGAACGCGCGCGGGTTTACGAGGCGGCGGTGCTCAAGGTGCTGGGCGCCACGCGCGGGCGCATCCTTCTCAGCTTTGCTTTGCGCGCCGGGCTGACCGGGGCGGCGGCGGGTCTGGTCGCCATCTTCGCGGGCGGTGTCGCGGGCTGGGCGGTGATGCGCTTCGTGATGGATGCGCCCTTCGCCTTCGAGCCGTGGTCGGCGCTGGCCATCGTGGCCGGGGGCGTGGGCCTGACGTTGCTCGCGGGGCTTGCCTTTGCGCTGCGGCCCCTGGGCGTGCGACCCGCACGGGTGCTGAGGACCGGAGACTGAGCCGCGCGAGGCTGATATAAATCGAACACAGGCGGCAGGTCAGGGCCTTCCGTCAGCCAGTATGAGGACCAGATGACTGTCAAATTCGGACTTTTGGGCGCAGGTCGCATCGGCAAGGTCCATGCGAAGGCCGTGACCGGCGATCCGCAGGCGCGGCTTGTTGCCGTGGCTGATGCGATGCCCGGGGCGGCGCAGGCTATTGCGGATCAATACGGCTGTGAGGTGCGCGGCATCGACGCCATCGAACAAGCCGGGGATATCGACGCGGTGGTGATCTGCACCCCCACCGACACCCATGCCGATCTGATCGAGCGCTTTGTGAAAGCCGGGAAGGCAGTGTTCTGCGAAAAACCCGTCGATCTGAGCCTCGGGCGCGTGAAACAATGCCTTGAGGTGGTGCGTCAGCATAACGGCCGACTGATGGTTGGCTTCAACCGTCGTTTCGATCCCCATTTCCGCGCTGTCCGGGCGCAGATCGACGCGGGCGCGATTGGCGCGGTTGAAATGGTGGTGATCACCAGCCGCGACCCCGGCGCCCCGCCTGTCGATTATATCAAACGCTCGGGCGGCATCTTCCGTGACATGACAATCCATGATTTCGACATGGCGCGTTTCCTTCTGGGAGAGGAGGTGACCGAGGTCGCGGCCTCCGCCGCCGTGCTGGTCGATCCGGCGATCGGCGCGGCAGGGGATTATGATTCGGTGCAGGTGCTGCTGAAAACCGCAAGCGGCAGGCAGGCGATGATCTCCAACTCGCGCCGTGCGACCTATGGCTATGACCAACGGATCGAGGTGCATGGCTCGGACGGCATGGTTTCAGCCGAAAACCAGCGGCCGGTTTCCATCGAACTGGCGAATGGCCGGGGTTATATCCGCCCGCCGCTGCATGATTTCTTCATGACCCGCTATACCGAGGCCTATGCAGCGGAAATTGCGGCCTTCATCCAGGCTCTGGCCAGCGGCACGGCAGCGGTGCCCACCGGCGAGGATGGGTTGATCGCGCTGGCGCTGGCCGATGCGGCGCTGAAATCGGTGGCCGAGAAACGCACCGTTCTGGTCAGCGAAGTGATCTGATCCGGCAGGGGTGGGGGCTATTCGGTCAACAGCCAGTAGCCGCTCACCCCTTCGCCGAGGTTGCGCAGGGTCACGGTGACAAACCCGCTTTCGGGCAGGCTGACCGCACATGTGGCGGATATGCCGCTTTGCAGGCACAGCGGCCCCGCCTCTGTGCCGATCTCCAGCAACAGGCGACTGTCACCGTCGCCGATCACCCCGATCTCGGTCGGGGTGCCGCCATCCAGCGGCAGGCGATAGCTGTGCACCTCGCCCGTCCGCAGCATGGCCGCGCTTTGTCGCAGCGTGACCTTGGGGAGCAGGTCCGCCATCGCGGCGGTTTCCTGCAACAGGATGGCCAGTGTTTCGTCCGCCTCGACCGCGACACGGGCGAGTTCCATCAGTGCGGCCGGGTCGCGCGGCGCCGGGCGGCTGTCAGTGCCGCCATCCTTGCCGCCCGTGGCCTCCGGCTTGCGATCAACCACCTGCATCTCGACCCCCGCGGCCAGCCGCGCTGCCGCGATCTGGCTGAGGCCATCCTGCGCCGCCTCGCCCAGATCGAACAGCCGGTAAGCGGTCACCATCTGGGCCACCGCATCGGCGGCGGCGGGTGTGGCCAGAAGGCTCAGCAGGGCAGGGGCAAGGAACAGGCGCATCGGAACCTCGGGAAAGCGACCTGCGCGACACTGCCAGCAAGCCCCGGCGAAGAAAAGCCCGAAGCGGCGCTTCGCTGATCCGGGCTTTCGCACCGCCGCCGGGCCGGTTATTTGTGCATACAAAATGAAAGGGAGCCCGCAATGCGTGACATCTTTGCCCGGCTGATGGGATTCGACACCACAAGCGCCAAGCCGAATATCGCGCTGATGCATTATGTGCGCGATCTGCTGGCCGGCGCGGGGATCGAGGCGGTGCTGATCCCTGACGCGGGCGGCGGCAAGGCCAATCTGTTCGCCTCGGTCGGGCCAGAGGGCATGGGCGGCGTGATGCTTTCAGGCCATACCGATGTGGTGCCGGTGGAAGGGCAGGCCTGGACCAAACCGCCTTTTCACCTGACCGAGGAGGACGGCCGTTTCTACGGTCGGGGCGCGGCGGACATGAAGGGCTTCTGCGCGCTGGCCATCGAGGCGATGCTGAAGGCCGCGACCCGCCCGCTGAAGGTGCCGCTGCATCTGGCGCTGTCTTACGACGAGGAAATCGGCTGCATGGGCGTGCGGTCTATGGTCGAGATGCTGGCCCAGGCGCCGGTCAAGCCGCGCTTCTGTATCGTGGGCGAACCGACGGCGATGCAGGTGGCCACCGGCCACAAGGGCAAGGTGGCATTGCGCGCGACCTGCACGGGGCGCGAGGGGCATTCGGCGCTGGCACCGCTGGCGCTGAATGCCCTGCATCTGGCGGCAGATTTTCTGGGTGAGGTGCGCGCACTTCAGGCCCGCGTTGCGGCCAGCGGGTTGCGCGACGGTGACTATGACGTGCCTTATACCACGATCCATGTCGGCAAGATGCAGGGCGGCGTGCAGGTCAATATCGTGCCCAACCGGGCCACGCTGGATTTCGAAATCCGCAGCCTTGCGGGCGACGACCCCGAAACCCTGATCGTCGAATTGCGCGCAGGCGCCGAACGTATCGTGGCTCCTTTGCGCGCCGAATTTCCCGAAGCTGCGATAACGGTGGAGCGGCTGTGGGATTATCCGGGCCTTGGCACGCCCTCCGATGCGGAGGTGGTGAATTTCGTCAAGGGCCTGACCGGGGCAAACGGCACGATCAAGGTGGCCTTCGGCACAGAAGGCGGGCTGTTCTCGCGCGATGTGGCGGTGCCGACAGTGATCTGCGGCCCCGGCTCGATGGCGCAGGGCCACAAGCCCGACGAGTTCGTTACGGTGGAACAGATGGAACGTGGGCAAGCGATGCTGGAGGCGCTGCTGATGAGGCTGGAAACGGGTTTCTGACCCCCGTTGCGCCGTGCCCCGCGCAGCCCTAGTGTCGCGCCCATGGCCATTACGCTTTCTTCCCTGACCGATCTGGCGGCGCTCGGGTTCGATACGATCATCGACGTGCGCTCGCCTGCCGAATGGGCCGAGGATCACATCCCCGGCGCCATCAGCCTGCCGGTGCTGAGCAATGCCGAGCGCGCCATCGTCGGCACGATCTACAAGCAGGAAAGCCCGTTCAGGGCGCGCAAGATCGGCGGCGCGCTGGTGGCGCGCAATGCCGCGGCGCATCTGGAAGGCCCGCTGGCCGACAAGGCTGGCGGCTGGCGTCCGCTGGTCTATTGCTGGCGCGGCGGCATGCGGTCAGGCTCTTTCGCCACCATCCTCAAAAGCGTGGGCTGGCGGGCGGATGTGGTGGAGGGCGGCTATCGCAGCTGGCGGCGGCTGGTGGTGGAACAGGTCTATGACCGCCCGGTCGCCAGCCCGGTGGTGCTGCTCGACGGCAATACCGGGTCTGCCAAGACCGAGCTTCTGGCGCTGCTGAAGGCGCGGGGCGCGCAGGTGATCGACCTTGAAGGGCTGGCGCGGCATCGCGGCTCGCTGTTCGGCGCCATGCCGGGCGGGCAGCCTTCGCAGAAGGCTTTCGAGGGCGCGCTGGCGCTGGAACTCGCGCGGCTCGACCCTGCGCGCCCGGTGCTGGTGGAGGCCGAAAGCGCCAAAGTCGGTCAATGCCGCCTGCCACCGCGCCTGTGGCGTGCCATGGTGGCAGCCCCCCGGATCGAGATCGCGGCACCGCGCGCCGAACGCGCCGCCTATCTGGCCCGCGCCTATGCCGACCTGAGCGCCGATCCCGCGCGGCTGTCCGCCACGCTGGCGCTGCTGCGGCCGCTGCACGCGGCCGAGCGCGTTGAAAGCTGGCAGGAACTGGCCGCGACGGGCGCGCATGAGGCGCTGGCCCACAGCCTGATGGCGCATCATTACGATCCGCGCTATGCCAAGCACCGCGCCCGAATGGAGGTGCCGCGCCAGGTGGTGGAGGCGGAAAGCCTCCGCCCCGGGGCGCTGCCCGTTCTGGCCGGGGCGATCCTCGCCCGGCTGGGCACCTTCTGACCCCCACCCCGTCAGGTTTGCAATGCAACCTGTCGCATTTCCGCTCGCCATTGCCTGCCGCCGTGGCATGCTGGCGCGAACAGGGAGACGCAGATGACACCGATGACTTTGCTCCGTATGCGGGCGGCCGACTGATGTTCCTTTCGGTTTTCGACATGTTCAAGGTCGGCATCGGGCCGTCCTCCTCGCATACGATGGGGCCGATGGTCGCTGCCGCGCGGTTCTTGCAAACCCTGCGTGACAGCCCGTTCCATGCCCATGGGCTGCGCGCCTCGCTGCATGGCTCGCTGGCCTTCACCGGCGTCGGTCACGCGACCGACCGTGCCACCATTCTTGGCCTCGCCGGGTTTGAACCCGCCAGCTACGACCATGACAAGGCCGAGGCCACGCTGGCCGCAATCCATGAGACGCGGACCATCTCGCCTCCCGGTCTTGGCACGCTGGTCTTTGACCCGAAAACCGACATGGTGTTTGACTACGGCCCCTCGCTGCCCGGCCATGCCAATGGTATGATCCTGCGCGCGACCGATGCGCAGGGCGATGTGATCCTTGAGGAAACCTATTATTCCATCGGCGGCGGCTTCGTGCTGACCGCTGCGGAACTGACGGCGGGCGAGGCGGCAAAACCGAAGGCAAGCTGCCCTTACCCGTTCGAAAGTGCCGCGCAGATGCTGGAAATGGCGCGCGAGTCGGGCCTCAGCATCGCGCAGATGAAGATGAAGAACGAACTTTGCTTCCGCAGCGAGGCCGAGATCAGGGCTGGCATCGCCCGGCTGTGGGAGGTGATGAACAACTGCATCACCCGCGGCATGGCGGGCGAGGGCATCCTGCCCGGCGGTCTGAAGGTGCGCCGCCGGGCCAAGGGGATCCATGAGGCGCTGGAGGCCGAACGCGGTCTGAACATGACCGCGCCGCATACGATCAACGACTGGATGTCGCTTTATGCCATGGCGGTGAACGAGGAAAACGCCGCTGGTGGTCAGGTGGTGACCGCGCCGACCAACGGGGCGGCCGGCGTGCTGCCCGCCGTGTTGCGCTATTACCTTGACCATGTGCCGGGGGCGACCACGTCGAAGATCCCTGATTTCCTGCTGACGGCTTCGGCCATCGGGGGCTTGTGCAAGCATAATGCCAGCATCTCGGGGGCCGAATGCGGCTGTCAGGCCGAGGTCGGCAGTGCCGCGGCCATGGCGGCGGCGGGGCTTTGCGCCGTGATGGGCGGAACGCCGGAACAGGTGGAAAACGCTGCTGAAATTGCGCTGGAGCATCACCTCGGCATGACCTGCGACCCGGTGAAGGGGCTGGTGCAGGTGCCTTGCATCGAACGGAACGGGCTGGGCGCGATCAAGGCGGTTTCTGCCGCGAGCCTGTCCCTGCGCGGCGATGGCCAGCATCTTGTCAGCCTTGACGTCTGTATCGAGACCATGCGCCAGACCGGCCATGACATGCACGAGAAATACAAGGAAACCTCGCTGGGCGGTCTGGCCGTCAACGTGCCGAACTGCTGATCCCCGCACCGCTGCCGGGGCCGGGCGCAAATTTCTTGCGCAAGAAATTTGCAAATTCGTTTGGAACGAATTTGCCGCGCCTGACCCCTGCGGTGGTCGCTTCCGGCTTGGACCTGCCTGCCGGGCCGGGCTAGACAGGGACCATGACACAAGATCGTATCCTCCCCGGCGTTCTGCTGATGATCGCCTTCTGTGTGCTTGCGCCGCTTCTGGATGTGGCCTCGAAACTGGCGACCGCGACCATCCCGGTGGGGCAGGTGACGCTGGCCCGTTTCGTCGTGCAGGGGGCCCTGATGCTGCCCATCGCACTCGCCCTTGGCAGTGCCTGGCGGATGAGCGCACGGATGGCGGGGCTGGTCATGCTGCGCGCGCTGTTTCTGGTGCTCTCTACCTATTGCTTCATCGCGGCCATTGCGATCATGCCGATTGCCGATGCGCTGGCCATCGTCTTTGTGGAGCCGTTCATCCTGCTGTTCCTTGGCCGTTTGCTGTTCGGCGATGAGGTCGGGCCGCGCCGTATCGCGGCCTCGGTCGTGGGGTTTGGCGGCGCGCTGCTGGTGATCCAGCCTGCCTTCGCCACCTTCGGCGCGGTCACGCTTTATCCGCTGGGTACGGCGTTTCTGTTCGCCTTTTACATGCTGGTGACCAGGGCGATGTCGACGGGGATGCACCCGGTCGCGATGCAGCTTCATACCTCGCTGGCGGGGATCGTCCTGTGCCTGCCGGTGATCCTCTGGGCCGAGGGGACGGGCATCGCCGGCCTTGATCCGGTCTGGCCCGAGGGGCTGGCATGGCTCTGGCTCTTCGGGGTCGGCTTCTGGGCCGGGGTCAGCCATATGTGCATGACCTATGCGCTGAAATTCGCGCCTTCGGCTACGCTGGCGCCGCTGCACTATTTTGAAATCGTGGTGGCGGTGGCGCTGGGCTATCTGGTGTTCGGCGATTTCCCGAATGCGATGACCTGGGCGGGGATCGTGGTCATCACCGGATCGGGGCTTTATGTCATCTGGCGCGAGCGGCTGGGGGCCAAGGCCCGCGCCACCCGCAGCCTGACGGATGCGAGCTTCTAGGCGGGTTAGAGTGCCAATCCTGCGGACGCCAGCCTTGCAGGATCAGGCGCCGAGTTGCCCCAGCAGTTCCGCCGCCGCCTCGTCCGGGGTGCGGCGGCCTTCGGCGACCTGCGCACCCAGCGCGTGCAAAACGCCGCGCATCGGTTCGCGGGTCAGGCGGGCAAGGAGGCCCTGACGCACCTCTTCCTCGAACCAGTGGCGGGCCTGTGCGGCGCGGCGGCTGTCCCAATGGCCATGGTCGCGGCGCCATGCGGCCAGGGTCTGCATCTCCTCCCAGGCCTGCGCCAGCCCATTTTCCTCCAGCGCCGAAACGGTCAGCGCCTTGGGAAAGCCCTCGGGGTCCTGCGGGCGGCGGCGCAACAGGCGCAGGGCGCCTGCGTAATCGGCCTGCGTCCGCATCGCGGCGGGTTTCAGGTCGCCATCGGCCTTGTTCACGAGGATGAGGTCCGCCATTTCCATGATGCCGCGCTTGACGCCCTGCAATTCGTCGCCCCCCGCCGGGGCGAGCAGCAGAAGAAACAGGTCGCACATCTCGGCCACCATGGTTTCGGACTGTCCGACACCGACGGTTTCGATCAGCACCACGTCATAGCCCGCGGCCTCGCACAGGGCGACGGCCTCGCGGGTGCGGCGCGCGACGCCGCCAAGGTGGGTCTGGCTGGGGGAGGGGCGGATGAAGGCCATGGGATCGCGGCTCAGCCGTTCCATCCGGGTCTTGTCGCCAAGGATCGACCCGCCTGAGCGGGCAGAGGACGGATCGACCGCCAGAACCGCGACGCGCAAGCCTTGCGCGGTCAGGAAACAGCCGAAACTTTCGATGAAGGTCGATTTGCCGACGCCGGGCGTGCCCGACAGCCCGATGCGCAGCGCCTGCCGTCCGGCACGGGCGACCTCGGCCACCAGCGCGCGGGCCTGCGCGCGGTGATCCTCGCGCGCGCTTTCCACCAGTGTGATGGCACGGGCAAGGGCGCGGCGGTCGCCGGATTTCACGGCTTCGGCAAGAATTGTTACATCCATCGTCTGTTCCGGGCGTCTGAAGGCGATCAGGGGCGGTCGGGGCGCCGGTCTCGGCAAGGAGGGGCCGATCACGGGCTTGTCGGGATGTAATGCCCGTTTGATCCGATATATTCCAGTGCCGAAGGCGACGGATTGGCGGCGGCAGCCGCCCCGGCGCCGTGCGCAGGAATGGAGTGGTAGGGTGAAAGCAGGAATTTCGCGGGCGCTGTGCGCCGGGCTCATGGCCGCCGCTGTGATGGCGGCCCCGGCACGGGCTGAGCAGGCGCAGTTCGACTTCGTGTTGAAAGGCATTACCGCAGGCAGCCTGACCTGGAGCGGTGAGGGCCTGCCCGGTGGCGGCTATGCGGTGGCGGGGCGGTTGCAGACCACCGGCCTCGCGGCGCTGCTGAAGAAGGTGCGCTATGACGCGAAATCGCGTGGCCGCATCACCGCCAAGGGCAGCTATCAGCCGCAATCCTATACCGAGGATGCCGATACCGGACGGCGCCAGTCGCAGGTTGTGATGACCTGGGCCAGCGGTATCCCGACCATCAAGACCTACAACCCGCCGCGCACTCCGCGCCCCTATGACATCGACCCGGCGGCGCAGAAGGGGTCTGTCGATCCGCTGACGGCGATGTTCGCCACGCTGCGCGATGTGAAGGTGGGCGAGGAATGCCGCGTCAGCGTCAACATGTTTGACGGGCGCCGCGCCAGCCGGCTGAGCCTTTCGGCCCCGAAAGCCAATGGCGACAAGGTGACCTGCGCGGGCGAATACCGCCGTGTCGCCGGTTTCTCGCCGGAGGATATGGCAGAAAAGACCCGTTTCCCCTTTACCCTGACCTATGAACCGGCGGGTAACGGGATGATGCGGGTCGTGGAGGTGGCGACAGACACGCTTTACGGCAAGGCCCGTCTGGTGCGCCGCTGATCCCCCGTTCAGGGGAGGCGGCGGGATTTTCCGTCCCGCCGCCACTCCGAATCACGCTACCCTCGGGTCGTTGATGCCCGGATCGCATTTTGGGTCGGGCCAAAGTCATTTGACCAGACAGCCTGCGGGGGCATGCAATGGTGTTGATCAGGGGAACTTCCGGCAACGACAATCTTGGTGATAGCGATCCCGATTATACCCGTCGGGAAACGGCAAACCGGATCGAAGGGCTGGCGGGTAACGACACGCTGGAAAACAGCCGCGACAACGATACGATCTTCGGCGGTGCCGGTGATGATGTGATCACGCGCGGCATCACCGGCGAGACCGAGGAATTCAATTTCACCGCCGAGAATTACTCTGGCCCCTATACCGAGAAAATCATTCCAGCGGGCACGGACATCATCAATGCAGGCTCTGGCAACGACGCCATTCAGGCCAGCGGCGGCAATGACAGTTATGACGGCGGGTCGGGTTATGACCTGCTGGATTACAGCTCGTGGTCTATCGGGTCCGGCACGGGCGTGGTCTATTACATGGCACGCCGTATCACCACCTCGTTTCCGAAAGGCGTGACTGTCGACCTCGGGCTGGGGCTGGCCACGTTTGACGGCGGCACGGTGAAGGTGGAGCATTACAGCTCCTCTACCGGGCATGTATATGGTTCGGGCACCGCCTCGGGTGTCGGGCGGTTTTCGCACAGCCTCGTGGGGTTTGAGGCGGTTATCGGCTCGATCTATGCTGACCGCCTGACCGGAACTGACCGCAAGGATGTAACAGAGTTTTTCGATACCGGCGGCGGCACGGGGCCGGGCAACGACCGGATCAACGGTGGCAAGGGCCAGGACATCGCCAGCTTCGCCACCAATTATAACGGTGTGGTCGCCGACCTTTCGGCCCGCAAGGCCGAGATCAACCTGAAGGTCTATGAGGACGGCAGCCAGAGCGGCGGGGGTACAACGATCCTGATCGGGATCGAGGGGCTCTATGGCTCAACCGCCGCAGACGTGCTGCGGGGCGACGGGCGTGCCAATACCTTCAACGGCCGTGCAGGCGATGACACGATCGAGGGCGGCGGCGGGGTCGATACCGTCGTCTATAACATGGATGTCTTGCCAAATGCAGGGCGTGCGCTGGGTCTGAGCTTCCGTCCGGTCACAGGGGTGAATGTCGATCTGGACGACGGCAGCGCCACCGATGAATGGGGCAATACCGACAGCCTGAGCGGGGTCGAGAATGTTCAGGGCAGCCATAATGACGATACCCTGGCCGGGGACGATGGTCGCAACAGGCTGGAAGGGCTTGGCGGGGCAGACGTCATCTATGGTGGCGCCGGGCTGGACGCGCTTTATGGCGGGGCTGGTGCCGACAGCGTGGAAGGCGGGGCCGAGGGCGACAAGATCTGGGGCGGCGCCGATGACGACGATCTGTCGGGCGATGCCGGCGATGATCTGCTCGACGGCGAGGACGGCAATGACCGGCTGGATGGCGGGGCTGACAATGACCGCCTGCGTGGTCACGCGGGGGACGATACGCTGCTGGGCGGGAAGGGCGAGGATGCGCTGGACGGTGGCGACGACAATGACAGCCTCGATGGCTCAAAGGGCGATGACACGCTGGAAGGCGGCGCCGGGGCCGATACGCTCATCGGTGGGGCGGGCGGCGACAGCCTGACCGGGGGCGATGGCGCTGATGTGGTCAAGGCGGGTGGCGGAAGTGACCGCATTGTCGCGGGTGACGGGGCTGACAGCTATGATGGCGGCAGCGGCAAGGATTACCTCAATACTGCGGAGGCGACGGGCGGGCTGCGGCTTGACCTGGGTGCAGGGACGCTCAGCGCGAAGGGGCTGGGGGCCAATACGCTGAAAGCCATCGAGAATGTCTTTGGCACCGATTTTGCGGATCGTATGGTGGGCGATGCCAAGGGCAACCGCCTTTATGGCTTCGACAGGAAAGACCTGATCGACGGCGGGGGCGGCAATGATACGCTGCTGGGCGGCGCCGGGCATGACAAGATCGAGGGTGGTGCGGGGAACGACCGGATCGACGGTGATGCCGAATTTGAAACCACCGGCAGGTCGGTCGGCACCGGGCGCGATACGCTGTTCGGGGACGAGGGCGACGATCTCATCCTCGGGGGCGGTGGCGCGGACAACCTGTTCGGTGGTGCCGGGGCCGATACGCTGAACGGCGGCGACGGCAATGATATCCTGAACGGCGGCGGCGGCGCGGATCTGTTCATCTTCTCGAAGGGGCGCGACACGATCCGCAACTTTAATCTGAAAGAGGATGTGATCGACGTCGCGGGTGGCGACAGCCTTGCCCGCTTCCGCAATCTGGAGGATCTGGGGGCGGCGGTCTCTGAAAGCCGGGGTAATCTGACGATCACTGTCGGGGGCAGCAGCCTGACCCTGCAGGGCATCAGTTTCGAGCAGCTGAAGCCGCATAACTTCGACTTCCTGTGACCGGGCCGTGATCGGGGCGGCGGCGATGGCCTCTCGCACTATGGGCGGTAACATCCTATAAGGCTGCGCAGCAAAAGCCGAGGAGTTGCCATGCCCGCCGATCTTTCGCCCATCGACAAGGCCAAGTTCGTCGCCGCCAAACGCGCGGTGGATTATGTGGAATCGGGCATGAAGCTGGGCCTTGGCACCGGCTCCACCGCTGCATGGATGGTGCGCTGTCTGGCAGAACGCATCCGCGAGGAGGGGCTGAAGGTCAAGGGCGTGCCAACCTCCAGCCGCACCGCCGAACTGGCCCGCAGCCTCGGCGTGCCGGTTGTGTCGCTGGATGATGCGAAATGGCTGGATCTCACCATTGACGGCGCCGATGAAATCGACAGCCAGCTGAACCTTATCAAGGGCGGCGGCGCGGCGCTGTTGCAGGAAAAGATCGTGGCGACGGCCAGCGACCAGATGATCGTCATTGCCGATGCCGCGAAAGAGGTGGCGCAGCTTGGCGCCTTCCCGCTGCCGGTCGAGGTGATCCCCTTCGGATGGCAGACCACCAAGGCGCTGATCGAGGAAACGCTGGTCAGCCTTGATGTGCTGAGCCGCGACTGCACTTTGCGCATGAATGGCGACGCGCCTCTGGTGACGGACGAGGCGAATTACATCGTTGACCTGCATCTGAAACGCATCGGCAATCCGCGTCAGCTTTCGCTGGTGCTGAACCAGATCCCGGGTGTGGTGGAAAACGGGCTGTTCATCGACATCTGCGATATCGTGGTGGTGGGCCATGGCGACGGCCGTGTGACGGTGCGTGACATCAACTCGGGCGAGGTCGAGGACGGCCATATTGATCTGGCGCCGAGCGACAACATCTTCACCGATGCGGACGACTGAGATGGCATACGACTACGATCTGTTCGTTATCGGTGGCGGTTCTGGTGGCGTGCGCGCGGCGCGGATCGCCGCCTCCGAGGGCGGGGCCAGGGTCGCGCTGGCCGAAGAATACCGCATGGGCGGCACCTGCGTCATTCGTGGCTGCGTGCCCAAGAAGCTGATGGTCTATGCCAGTGAATATCCGGGCCTGATCGAGGATGCCCGCGCCTACGGCTGGAAGGTCGAGGCGGGCGCCTTCAACTGGGGCCATTTCCGCGTGCAGCTTGAGGCAGAGCTGAACCGGCTGGAGGCGGCCTATCGGGGCGGCCTGACCGGCGCGGGGGTGCAAATCTTCGACCAGCGTGCCACGGTGGTTGATGCGCATACGGTAGAACTGGCCGAGGGCCAGCGTCTCACCGCGAAACATATCCTGATCGCCACCGGCGGGCGTCCCTTCGTGCCGGATGTGCCCGGCGCCGAACTGGCCGTTACCTCGAACGAGATGTTCCGTCTGGAAAAGCTGCCCAAGCGGGCGCTGGTGGTGGGCGGCGGCTTTATTGCGTCAGAGTTTGCCTGCATCCTCAACGGTCTGGGCGTCAATGTCTGCCAGTATTATCGCGGGGCGCAAATTCTGCGCGGCTTCGATGACGAGGCGCGGGGTCATGTGGCAACCGCCATGCAGGCGTCAGGTGTCACCATCCATTGCGGCACTGATGTGCTGCGGCTGGAGAAGACGCATGGCGGCATCCGCGCTGTGGCAACGGATGGCACCGAGCGCGAATTCGATCTGGTGCTTTATGCCACTGGCCGCAAACCCAATACCTCCGGTCTGGGGCTGGAGACTCTGGGCGTCGAACTGGGTCGCAATGGCGAGGTGAAGGTGGATGACTGGAGCCAGAGTTCCGTGCCCTCGATCTATGCTGTGGGCGATGTCACCAACCGGATCAACCTGACCCCGGTCGCGATCCGCGAGGGCCATGCCTTTGCGGATACGGTGTTCGTGGGCAAACCGCGCAAGGCAGATCACGAACTGGTCGCCTCTGCCGTCTTTACCCAGCCGGAGCTTGGCACTGTCGGGATGACCGAAGAGGCGGCCCGCGATCAGGAGCCGGTCGAGGTCTATGCGGCCAGCTTCCGTCCGATGCAGTCGCTGTTCGCAGGGCGGCAGGACCGCGTGCTGATGAAGCTGGTGGTCAGCCAGTCCAGCCGCAAGGTGCTCGGCTGCCATATCGTCGGCCCCGGCGCGGGCGAGATGATCCAGCTTGCCGCCATCGCGGTGAAAATGGGGGCGACGAAGGAAGATTTCGACCGTACCGTGGCCGTGCATCCGACCATTTCCGAGGAATTGGTGACGATGCGCAATCCGGTGCGCCGGGGGTAGGGCGCCAGTCTGCGACCAAAGCTCTCAACCGCGGGGATTCAGGGTTGATTTTCACGCCGGAATGACCAGTTAGCTGGAAACGAAAACAGTTAGGGAAAAGTCGATGTCGAATGGAGGACCGTGGGGCGGTGGCGGCGGTGGAGGCGGTGACGACCGCGACGGCCGCGACAACGGGCGTGGCGGGCCGCGCAGGCCCGGAAACGATGGACCCCAGATTCCCGAGATCGACGAGATCGTGAAAAAGGGACAGGAACAGCTTCGCGTGCTGATGGGGGGGCGTGGGCGCCCCGGCGGTTCGGGTGGCGGCGGTGGCAATGGCGGCTCACCCGTTGGGCCGATCCTGTCGAAGCCCGGCATCGCGCTGGCCGCGCTGGTGCTGGCGGGCCTGTGGTCTTATGCCTCGTTCTATACAGTGAAGCCCGAGGAACGCTCGGTTGAACTGTTTCTGGGCAAGTTCAGCGCGGTGGGGAACCCCGGCCTGAACTTCGCGCCCTGGCCCTTTGTCACCGCCGAAGTGGTGCAGGTGACCGGCGAACGGACGACCGATATCGGCACTGGCCGCAACGGCGAGATGGATGGCGGGCTGATGCTGACCCGTGACCAGAACATCGTGGACATTGACTTCCAGGTGGTCTGGAACGTGTCGAACCCGGCCGACTATCTGTTCAATCTGGCGGACCCCGCCGATACGATCCGCGCGGTTTCGGCCTCGGCCATGCGCGACATCATTGCCAGGTCCGAACTGATCCCGGTGCTGAACACCGGCCGTGGCCCGATTGCCGCCGAGCTGCGTGAGGCGGTGCAGAACACGCTTAACAGCTATCAGGCCGGCATCAATGTCGTGCGGGTGAACTTCAACCGCGCCGATCCGCCGGATGAGGTGCGCGATGCCTTCCGTGAGGTGCAGGCCGCGCAGCAGGAACGCGACCGGCTGGAGAAAGAGGCCGATGCCTATGCCAACCGCGTGACCGCGGGCGCACGGGGGGAAGCCGCGCGCATCACCCAGGACGCCGAGGCCTATCGCGCCCAGGTGACCAACGCCGCAGAGGGCGAGGCGAGCCGCTTCGGCGCCGTCTATCAGGAATATGTCAAGGCGCCGGATGTGACGCGCAAGCGGATGTATCTGGAAACCATGGAAAATGTTCTTGGTGGCATGAACAAGGTCATTCTGGACGAGAAGGATCAGGGCAGTTCGGGCGTCGTGCCGTATCTGCCGCTGAACGAACTGGTCCGTCCGGCCGAACAGCCCAAGCCGCAGGGGAGCAACTGACATGTCGAAAGCCCCCTTCTTCCTTGGCGCCGCTTTCATCGCCGTCGTCACCGGCCTGTCCTCGATCTTCATCGTCGATGAGCGCGATCAGGTGCTGATCCTGCAATTCGGTCAGGTCAAGCAAGAGGTGACCGAGCCGGGCCTGGGCTTCAAACTGCCGTTCATTCAGGACGTCGTCAGCTATGAGGACCGGATTCTGGGTCTGCAAACGCAGCCGCTGGAGGTCACGCTCAGCGACAACCGTCGCCTGATTGTCGATGCCTTCGCCCGCTGGCGCATCGACAACCTGATCGACTTCCGCGAGGCCGTCGGCCCCGGTGGTGTCGAGGCGGCGCAGGCACGGCTTGGCCCGGTGGTTTCCGCCGCGATCCGCGAGGTTCTGGGCTCGGTGCCGCTGAATGCCGTGACCTCGAACGACCGGACAGCGCTGATGAACCGCATCCGCGATATCGCCAAGCGCGAGGCGCAGAGCCTCGGTGTCGAGGTGATCGACCTGCGGCTGACCCGCACGGACCTGCCGGATCAGAACCTTGCCGCGACCTTCGCCCGGATGCGGGCCGAACGGCAGCGTGAGGCGGCAGACGAGATCGCGCGCGGTAACGAGGCCGCAAGCCGCGTACGCGCCGCCGCTGACCGCAGTGTGGTCGAGGTGACTTCGGACGCACGGCGCCAGGCCGAGGTGATCCGTGGTGAGGCCGATGCCAAGCGGAACGCAATCTATGCCGAGGCTTTCGGGCGCGACCCGGAGTTCTTTGCCTTCACCCGCTCGCTGACTGCCTATGAGCGGGCGCTGAAATCTGGAAATTCGTCGATCGTGCTGACGCCCGACAGCGAATTCTTCGATTACCTGCGGGATGCGCAGGGCAGGCAGCAGTAACGGGCATGGCGCTGATCTTCTGGCTGATCGGCGCTGCCTGCGTGATCGAGGGGCTGGTGCTTGCGCTGGCCCCTTCGCGTATTCCGCAGCTTCTGGCGCTGATTGCGGCGATGACCGTATCACAGCGCCGCATGGCGGGTCTGGCGGCGCTGGCTGCAGGTGTGGCGCTGCTGTGGATGGCCCGCAGCCTCGGCTTCGGCCCCTCCTCCGGCTGAAGCTGGCGGGTTGAAACAGTATCTCACACCCAGTTGACGCGGCGCGACTTGGTTTGCATTGCGTCGAAACCGGCTTACTGTTGTCTATAGCGCCATACCCGGACAGGTTCCGGGACGGAACTTGCAACCGAAAGGAGAGAGCGGTGCAATCCAGAGCCATTTCCATGGAAATCGCATCGGCCCCGCCCCGCGTCGGCTTGATCCGCCTGGCGGGCGCGATGCTTCTGGGCCTCGCGGTGGCCATGGGGCCGATCACGCGCGCGGAAGCGCGCGGCGCCCCCGAAAGCTTTGCCGATCTGGCGCAACAGATCAGCCCTGCGGTGGTGAACATCACCACTTCTGCCGTGGTCGAAACCTCGACCGAGGACATGCCGCAACTGCCCGACGGCTCGCCCTTCAAGGATTTCTTCGACCAGTTCCAGAACCCGAACGGCGAGCCGCGCCGGTCCGAGGCGCTGGGTTCGGGCTTCGTGATTTCCGAGGACGGTTATATCGTCACCAATAACCACGTCATCGAAGGCGCCGACCAGATCGAGATCGAGTTCTTCTCGGGGGACCGTCTGCCCGCGAAACTGGTGGGAACCGACCCCAAGACCGATATCGCGCTGCTGAAAGTGGAAAGCGACAAGCCGCTGCCCTTCGTCAACTTCGGTGACAGCGATCTGATGCGCGTGGGCGATTGGGTGGTGGCCATGGGCAACCCGCTGGGTCAGGGCTTCTCGGTTTCGGCGGGCATCGTTTCGGCCCGGAACCGCGCGCTGACCGGCACCTATGACGATTATCTGCAAACCGATGCCGCCATCAACAAAGGCAACTCGGGTGGCCCTCTGTTCAACATGGACGGGCAGGTGATCGGCGTGAATACCGCGATCCTGTCGCCCAACGGCGGCTCCATCGGCATCGGCTTCTCGATGGCGTCGAATGTGGTCAACAAGGTCGTGGATCAGCTGCGCCAGTTCGGTGAAACCCGCCGTGGCTGGCTGGGCGTGCGCATTCAGGACGTAACCCCGGACGTGGCCGAGGCGATGGGCCTTGCCAAGGGTTCCAAGGGGGCGCTGGTCACGGATGTGCCGGATGGCCCGGCCAAGGATGGCGGCATTCTGGCGGGCGACGTGATCGTCAGCTTCGCGGGCAATGAAATCCGGGATGTGCGTGATCTGACTCGTCGTGTGGCCGATGCCCCGGTTGGCGAGGCGGTAAAGGTTCTGGTTCTGCGCGAAGGCAAGTCCGAAACGCTGAGCGTGACGCTGGGCCGCCGGGAAGATGCCGAGAAGGTTGAAAACACCGCTGCCAAGAAAGGCGACACCGCGCCCGCCCGGCAAGAGCTTCTGGGTCTGACCCTGTCGCCGGTGACCGAGGAACTGGCGGCGCAGATGAACCTGCCCGACGGCACCGAAGGCCTGGTGGTCACCAAGGTCGACGGCACGTCGGAAGCCTTCACCAAGGGCCTGCGCGAAGGCGATCTGGTCACCGAGGCTGGCCAGCAGAAGGTCAGCCGTATCGAGGATCTGAAAGACCGCCTGACGGAAGCCAAGGATGCGGGCCGCAAATCCATCCTGCTGCTGATCCGCCGCGATGGAGACCCGCGTTTCGTGGCACTGTCGGTCGAGTAAGCGAGGCGCAAATACAGGAAAGGGCGGCGGGGCAACCCGCCGCCCTTTTTGTTTGTCCGGAGCGCAGCCGGGGCTTCCCCCCTGTGCCGCATCGCGGCATTCTTGCCTTGTAAACAGGAGCCGCCGCCATGCCAGACACAACTGCAACCCCGCCCGACCACGAGCCGGTGATCCGCACTATTGCCATGCCCGCCGATACGAACCCGGCGGGTGACATCTTTGGCGGCTGGCTGATGGCGCAGATGGACCTTGCCGCAGGCAACCTTGCCGCCCGTATCGCCCGTGGCCGGTCGGTCACCATCGCGGTGGACGGGATGACCTTCCTCAAGCCCGTGAAGGTGGGGGATGTGGTTTCGATCTACGCCGATCTGGAAAGCACCGGCCGCAGTTCCATGCGCATCCATGTCGAGGCCTGGCGCCGCCATCGCTATGACACCGAAAACATCAAGGTGACCGATGCGACCTTCACCTTTGTCGCCATCGACGAAACCGGCCACTCCCGGCCAATCCCGAAAGAGCAGCTGTCGCAGGGCTAGGGGCGGATCTCGATGGGTGTGCCATCGGGGACCAGGGCCCAGATCTCATGCATCTCGGCATTGGTGACGCCGATGCAGCCATCGGTCCAGTCACGCAGCCGGTGCAGCGGTGCAAGCCAGCCCCAGCCGTTCGGCAGGCCGTGGATCATGATATTACCACCGGGGTCCTGGCCTGCGGCATGGGCCGCCGCGCGGTCGCTGGCGTCGGGATAGGAAATGTGCAGGCTCAGATAGGCCGAGGACCGGGGGTTGCGCCAGTCGATGACATAGCGGCCCTCGGGCGTGCGCTCGTCGCCTTCGTGACGCTTGTGGCCGTCATCTGCCGCCGCGCCCAGCACGATGGCATAGCTGCGCAGCAACCTTTCGCCCTGCCAAAGCTCCATCTTCCGGTCGGCCTTGTCCACTCGGATCAGATCGGCCTGTTCTGCCGGGGCAGCCATAACCGGCGGATCACCGGGCGCAAGGCGCGCCATGGCCTTGGTATAAACCCAGGCGCCGGGCAGGGCGACGATAAGCGCCGCAAGGATCAACCGCCGCTGCATCCGGTTCAGCCGATCTCGCGCAGCAGGCGTGACCGGAAGGACATGAGCCAGTCGGCGCCTTCCTCGGCCATGCGGCGGCCCTCGGTGGTCTGCATGGCGTGCACCAGCGGCAGCAGCTTTACCTCGATATGGTCCAGCGCGAAGGCCCGGTCATCCAGCGGGCGGTGGCTGGCCAAAGGGTCGTCGGCATCGAACAGCGCGCCGCCCATCGCACCTGCGACATAGAACATCCGGGCTATCCCCAGCGCGCCCAGCGCCTCCAGCCGGTCGGCATCCTGAAGGATGCGCGCCTCTGTCGTTTCGGGTGGGATGGCGGCGGAAAAGCTGTGGGCCGCGATGGCATGTTCGACAGCGGGCAGTTTTTCCGCCGGAAACCCCTGTGTTGCCAGCCAGTCGACCGCCGCGCGTGCGGAAAGGCGCGACGCCTGTGCCCGTTCGGGGTGGTTCTTCGGCAGATTGACCAGATCGTGAAAGAAGGCGGCGGCCAGCAGAACCTCGGTATCGGCGCCGCCCTCGGCCAGTGCGATGGTCTGGCAGTTGCGCCAGACCCGGCGCAGGTGGCCCAGATCATGCGCGCCATCGCTCTGGTCCTGCCAGCGGCGCAGCACTTCAGCCTCGTAGGCAGCCTGTCTTTGGGTCAGGGTCATTGTATCTCGTCCAGATCTGTTGTGACGATCCCCAGCGCCCGCGCCGCGCGCAGGGACAGCGTGGGGCTGTCAAGGCCCAGCGGCTCCTGAAAGCGACGGATCGATTCCGCCGTGGCGGCATCCATCGTGCCGCTGACCGGCGCCATGTAATAGCCCCGCGCCTTCAGCGCCCGTTGAAGCGTTGCCACGAAAGCCACGGTCATCTGGTCGGGGCAGGGGGTGCGGAAATGTACCGCTTCGCGTTCCTTCACCACACGCTGATGCGCCTCGCTGCTGTAGACCGGCGGGGCGATCAGGTTTCCGGCGGCATCGCGCTGCGCTTCGGTCACCAGCACCTGTTCGGTCACCGTCTCGAACACGGCGGGGGTGACATCGGCGGCCCAGCATTCACCGGGGCCACCCTTGGGCAGCGGGTCAAAGGGCGAGGGCGGGCGGATCACGTCTGCGGCCAGATCGGCGGTCGCCGGGCCCTGCGTTCCGGTGCCGGGCTGGCAGCCTGCCAGAGCGATCAGCGCAAGGAAAAGGGCGACCGGCGCGGGGCGCAGGAGGGCGCGGGATCGGATCATCGGGTCTCTGTTGCTGCTCGTTCTGCCTTCAGGCCGGGGCAGAGTAACGGCAAAATCCGTGCGGCGAAAGGGGGGCAAGACCTGTCGCCGCCGGGCTGGAAGCCCGCGCCGATTTCGCCTATGTCTTTGCCGCAACCTGTGAACAAAGGCCCGGCGAAATGGCGAAGATCACCTATGTGGAGCATAACGGAACCCAGCATGTCATCGAGGTCGCGACCGGCCTGACGGTGATGGAAGGCGCGCGCGACAATGGCGTGCCGGGGATCGAGGCCGATTGTGGCGGCGCTTGTGCCTGTTCCACCTGCCACGTCTATGTCGCGACGGAATGGGTGGACCGCCTGCCCAAGAAGGACGCGATGGAAGAGGATATGCTGGATTTCGCGTGGCAGCCCGATCCGGTACGCTCGCGTCTGACCTGCCAGCTGAAGGTCAGCGATGCGCTGGACGGTCTGGTGGTCAATCTGCCGGAGAAACAGATCTGATCTGACGGCAGGCCCGGTCCGTCAGGGCCGGGTCGGCCGGGGTCAGAACGGATGGGCACGGCCGTCCCAGGTTTCAAACCTGCCGGTCGTGGCAACGTCCAGCGCGTCCAGCCGGTCCAGAATGCCTTCGGCGGCGGCCTCGGGCGTGATTTCGGCGCCACTTCCGCCCATGTCGGTCTGCACCCAGCCGGGATGCAGGATCGAGACGGCAATGCCTTCGGGTGCCAGATCGGTGGCGAGATTGCGCCCGAGATTCAACACCGCCGCCTTGGAGGCCCGATAGGCATAGCTGCCGCCCGGCGCACGCTGGGTAGAGCCCATCTGCGATGACAGGATGACGATGCGCCCGCGACTGGCCCGCAACAGGGGCAGCACGGCCTGCACCGTCAGAAAGACGCCTGTGACGTTGGTGGCAAAGCTTTCGGCCCAAAGCTCCGGCGCATAGCCATCCTCCAGCCGCTGCCCGCGATCCAGCAGCACCCCTGCATTGCAGATCACCGCATCCAGCGGACCCAGCTGCGCGGCGAGGGCTGTCTGCGACGCCGGATCGGTCACATCCAGCCGCTCCCAGCGGATTGCAGGCGTCTCGGGCGGGGTGCCGCGGGTCGTGCCGGTCACCTGCCAGCCCCGCGCATCCGCAGTGGTGGCCAGCGCGCGGCCGATGCCACGCCCGGCGCCGGTGATCAGGAGATGCGGCATCAGTTGGCCTTTCGTACGGGCAGGAAGGGCAGCGGTGCGACGGGCACGCCTTCCTCGATCAGCTTGCGCGCTTCGTCAGGCCGGGCCTCGCCATGGATTGCGCGTTCGGGGCTGTCGCCCGCATGCATGCGCCGTGCCTCGGAAACGAAGTTCATCCCGACATATTCGGAGTTTGCCTCGACTTCGCGGCGCAGCGCCGCCAGCGCGGTTTCAATTTCAGAGGCAGGCGCTTTCAGATCGGGCCGGGCCGCTGGCTCCGCCGCTTTGGCTGCGACTGCCGGGGCCATCAGTGCCTTCTCCACCCGGTTGCCACCGCAAAGCGCACAGCTCACCAGCCCGCGGGCCTTCAGATCGTCGAAAGCAGTGGCCGAGGCGAACCAGCTTTCGAAATCATGTCCTTCGGCGCAGTGCAGCGAATAGCGGATCATGGCCTTTTCCGGGGTTGAGTATCTGTCACAGATGGCCCGCCCGGCGACGGAAATCAAGCACCGCCAGCGGTCTTGCCCGGAAACACCGCCCGGCTGTCAAGGTTGGCCAGCAGGGCCTGCAACTCGGGCTCGGCCACCTTGCGGGCCGCCTTGCGGGGGCGGAACCACTTGCGGCGGCGCTGTTTTTCCTCGGGGAAGCTGCCAGCAAGGGCCGACACCTGCAGCGGGTAGACTGCCACGACACAGGGGACCGTCTGGCGTTTCGGCCCCTCGCCGCGCCCCAGCCCCTTGTCGTAGGAATAAAGCCCCAGACAATGCGTATCCGCCTGACCTTCCACCCCCGCTTCCTCCCACGCCTCGCGGGCGGCAGAGGCTTCGGGGCTGAGCCCGTCAATCGGCCAGCCCTTCGGGATCACCCAGCGCCCGGTATCGCGACTGGTGATCAACAGCACCTCGATCCCTTCACGACCGGCGCGCCAGCACAGCGCACCGTATTGTGTGCGGGTATCCGCCGGTTCGGGGGGCGGCATCTCGGGCCTCATTTCAATCGTCACGTCATTGCCTGCCTGTTACGGCCCGCTACACAAGAACGGGTATGTTCCTTTGCGGGATTCTCTGTATCTTGGGTCTGTCTGAACCCTGATTATGGAACATAGGTTCGACTGACGGCAAGACCAACCTCTGCGACGGGAGATCCTTCTTGCGGGAACCGGAAGCCAGGTTCAGCGTTGATTGCGGGGGGCCGCAAACTGGCCATTGCCCGTAACGGCCCCGCGCTGAAGGCGGCCGGAAAGGAACAGGGGATGAAACGCATTCACCGTCGCATGCTGATCGGCGCCGCCCTTGCGGTTGCCGGTTTTGGACCTGCCCTTGCTGCCGCGGCTCCGGCTTTCCGCTTTGATGGCATTGACGGCGGCACGCTGGATACATCGGACTGGCGCGGGCGTCCTGTTCTTGTGGTCAATACTGCCTCCCTTTGTGGGTTCACGCCGCAATATGATGCCCTGCAAGCCTTGCAGGATCGTTACGGCCCGCGTGGGCTGGTGGTTCTGGCGGTGCCTTCCGACGATTTTGCGCAGGAGCTGAAAGACGACGCGGCGGTCAAGGAGTTTTGTGCGCTGACCTTCGATCTGACCCTGCCGATGACCCGCATTACCCATGTGCGCGGGGCAGGGGCGCATCCGTTCTATCGCTGGATGGCAGAGGAGCACGGCTTCACCCCCAGCTGGAATTTCAACAAGGTGCTGCTGGGGCCGGATGGCCTGCCGCGCGGCACCTGGGGCGCGCCGGTTACCCCGCTGTCGGCTGCGATCACCGGGGCGGTGGAGGCTGTCCTGCCGTGACATCCGCGCCGGTCGGGCCGCTGTTTCTGGGCTCCGAAATCTATCGTGGTTCGTCCTACGGCGTGCTGCATCCATTGCGCGTGCCGCGTGTGCCGGTGGTCATGGATCTGTGCCAGGCATTGGGATGGCTGACGCCGCAGGCCTATCGCACCAGCCCGCGCGCCAAACCCGCCGCGCTGACGCTGCTGCACGATCCGGGTTATCTGGAGGCGCTGGTGCAGGCCGAAAGCCTGACCCGCGCCGGGCAGCCGCTGCCCGATGACTGGCGCCCGCGCTTCGGTCTCGGCACGCTGACCAACCCCTGTTACCCCGAAATGTTCCGGCGTCCGGCGACCGGGGCGGGAGCGATGCTCTGGGCGGCGGAAACCCTGGCAGCGGTGCCATCCGGCGTGATCCATGTGCCGGGCGCGGGCACGCATCATGGCCTTGCCGGGCGGGCTGCGGGCTTCTGCTATCTGAACGATGTGGCTCTGGGGGTGGCGGCGCTGCGCCGGGCGGGTCTGGCGCGTGTGGCCTATGTCGATCTGGACGCGCATCATGGCGACGGGGTGGAGGCGGCCTTTGCCGGTCAGCCGGAGATCCTGCTGATTTCCGTGCATGAGGAAAACCGCTGGCCCTTCACGGGGCGGCTGGAGGATGATGCGGGTGGCAATGCCTTCAACCTGCCGGTGCCGCGCGGTTTTCACGATGACGAACTGGCGCTGGTGATGGACCGGCTGGTGTTGCCCCGTGTGGCGGCGCACCGGCCCGAGGCCATCGTGCTGCAATGCGGGGTGGACGGTCTGGCCGAAGACCCGCTGGCGCGGCTCGCCTTGTCGAACCGGGCCTATCTGGCGGCGGTTTCGGCGTTGCAGCCGCTGGCGCCCCGGCTGATTGTCACTGGCGGCGGAGGCTACAATCCGTGGACGGTGGGGCGGGCCTGGGCTGCGATCTGGGGGCTTTTGTCGGGGCAGGAGATGCCCGACCGCCTGTCGCCCGGCGCCGAGGCGGTGTTGCGTGCTCTGGGCTGGAACGGCGGCGCGCGCGCCTTGCCGTCAGAACTGATCTACACCACGCTGCTCGACCCGCCGCGCGGCGGCCCGGTCCGGCCTGAGATCCGTGACCGGCTGGCCGTGCTGGCGCGGCGCTGACGGTTGCAGCGCCGCGCAGGGCGCGGCAGCATGGGCCGAACCCGCAGGAGGCCGCATGACGATCCGTGCTTTCATCGCCATCGGACTTCCCGAAGGCATCCGCCGCGACCTGGCCATGCTACAGGCCCTGTTGCCTTTGCCCCGGCGGCTGGAGCCGGAGGATTTTCACCTGACGCTGGCGTTTCTGGGCGACCAGCCCGAGCCGGTGCTGGAGGCGCTGCATGACGGGCTGTCGGGACTTGCGGCGGCTCAGTTCAGCCTGACGCTGGAAGGGGCAGGGCTGTTTGGCGGAGTGCGGCCGCGGGTGATCTGGGCGGGTGTGGCGGAAAGCGCGTCGCTGCGGCACCTGCAGGCGCGTGTAGCGCGGGTGGCGGTGCAGGCGGGCATTCCGGTCGCGACACAGGGGTTCAACCCGCATGTGACGCTGGGCCGGGCCGGGGCGCTGGAGCCGGATCAGCGCGCCCGGCTGGAAGCGGCGGTGGCGGCCGCTCATGGTTTTCGCGCCGGGTCCTGGCAGGTCGAGGCCATCGGCCTTTACGCCTCATACCCGGCACGCAAGGGCGCGCGCTATGATCTTCTGGCGGATTACCCGCTGACGGAACGCGCGTCGGGGAGGTGATTCAGAACCGCGCCCAGCAGTGCGGCTGCGGCATCCTCGCCGGTCAGCAGATCGGCGGCGCGGGCGGCCAGACGCGCCTGTGTTGCCGCATTGCAGCCGGTAAGGGCGCTGGCCAGACTGGCCTCGTCGGTGGCAATCGCGCCGCCACCGCTGTCGAGCAAGGCGAAAACCTCTGTGAAGTTATGCACCGAAGGCCCGTGCAGGATGGCCGAGCCATGGGCCGCAGGCTCAAACGGCGTATGTCCTCCCCTGGCGGCGAAACTGCCGCCGATCACTGTGGCCCCAGCCATCGCATACCAGTTCGGCATCTCGCCCAGCGTATCGGCCAGGTAGACCGCCACCTCCGGCCCCGGCGTCTCGCCTGCCGAGCGTGTGGCATAGGGCAGACCGCCCGTCGCGATCAGCGTCGCGATGGCGGCGCTGCGGCGTGGGTGGCGCGGGGCGAGGATCAGCAGATCAAAAGTGGCCCGCGCCGCGGCAAAGGCCGCCAGCACCACGGCCTCTTCCCCTTCGTGGGTGGAAGCGGCCAGCAGGATGCGCGCGCGCGGATGCGGCGGAGAGAAGGGGAGGGCGACGGGCGGGGCTGCCGCCGCGCGTGCCTTCAGCATCAGCCGGGGACCGAGGCTGCTGGTGGGCAGGCCAAGTGTGACCAGCCGCGCCTCTGAAGCCGCATCCTGTGCCGAGGCCAGTGTCACCCCGCCCAGAACAGCCCGCAGGATACCCGGCGCCCGGCGCCCCCAGCGCAGGGCCGAACGTTCGGACATCCGCGCGCCCAGAAGGATCACCGGGCCGCGTCCGGCCATGTGGGCAATCCGTTCAGGCCAGAGTTCGTTTTCCAGCAGGATCAGCGTGCGCGGTTGCCAGCCTGCAATGAAACGACTGACTGCACCGGGAGTGTCAAAGGGGGCCAGACGGGCTGCAACCCCCGGCAGGCTCCAGCCTGCCACCATCGCCCGCGCGGTTCCGGTATTGCAGGTCACCACCATGCGCAGCCCTGGCCGGGCCGCGATGACCCGCTCCACCAGCCAGCGGGCCGAGGCAAGCTCGCCGTTCGAGGCGCCATGCAGCCACAGGTCCACCGGCTGTCCGCCCAGCCCCATCCGTTCGGCCAGCGCCCCGGCGCCGGTGCGCCCGGTCAGTCGCTGCCACAGTGCCACGCCCAGCAAGGCCGGGAACAGAAACCGCAGGATCAGGCGATAAAGCCACATTCACGCACCACAGGAAGGTCTGCCCCGTGCTTAGGCGGGACAGGCGCGGCTGGCAAGCGCGGGAAGTTCTATCTGAGATACTAGAATTAGAATTGATCTAACTCAAAGTCGGTAGCGCCCAGACAGGGCAGTCTGGGTCCGGACGCGCTGCAAGAGACGAGGAGAGACCGGGATGCGCAAGCTGACCATCCTGCTACTGGCCACCACGCTCATGACAGGGGCGGCGCAGGCCGATGCCCTGCGCGACGCCGCACTGGAGGTGTTCAGGCCCTTGCCCTCCACCATTCCGGCGGTGAAGGACAATCCGGTGACGCCGGACAAGATCGCGCTTGGAAAGTCGCTGTTCTTCGATCCGCGACTGTCAGCCTCGGGCGTGTTCTCCTGTTACTCGTGCCACAATCTTGCGACGGGCGGTGACGATAATATGGAGACTTCAGTCGGTCATGGCTGGCAGAAGGGGCCGCGCAACGCGCCGACCGCACTCAATGCCGTGCTGAACGAGGCGCAGTTCTGGGATGGCCGCGCGGATGATCTTAAGGCCCAGGCCAAGGGGCCGGTGCAGGCCGGGGTGGAAATGGCGAACACGCCCGAAAATGTGGTGGTGACGCTGAAATCCATGCCCGCCTATGCCGAGGCCTTCGCCACCGCCTTTCCCGGCGAGGCCGATCCTGTGACATTTGACAACATGGCCAGAGCGATCGAGGCGTTCGAGGCGACACTGATCACCCCCGCACCCTTCGACGCCTGGCTGAATGGCGATGACAACGCCTTGTCGACAGAGGCGCGGGCCGGGTTGCAGCTGTTCATGGACAAGGGCTGTTCGTCCTGCCACTCGGGCGTCAATATCGGCGGCCATGGCTATTACCCCTTCGGTCTGGTCGAAAAGCCCGGCGCCGATGTGCTGCCTGTCGGTGACAAGGGGCGCTTCGCCGTGACCGAGACAGCGGACGACGAATATGTCTTCCGCGCCGCGCCTTTGCGCAACATTGCGCTGACCGCGCCCTATTTCCATTCCGGCAAGGTCTGGGATCTGGATGTCGCGGTGGAAATCATGGCCGAAAGCCAGCTGGGCGAGGCGCTGAAGCCCGAGGAAACCGCGCAGCTTGTGGCCTTCCTCGACAGCCTGACCGGCACACTCCCGCAGATCACCGTGCCTGTACTGCCGCCGGAAACCGGCGCGACCCCGCGTCCGACACAGGATATCCGCTGATCCCCAGTCAGCGGTCCGGGCGCCGCCCACAGGCGCCCCACTGCCCCCGCCCCGCAAACGGGCGGGGGATTTTTTTCTGTCCCCTGCGGCGTGCTTTTGGCAGGATGCGCGCGATTGTTCTGTCGAGGTTTCCCTATGCGCCTGTTCTCTGCCCTGTTGCTGTGCCTGCCTGCCGCCGTCCAGGCCGAAACCTCTGGCCCGCTGGTGGGCTGCGAGGTCGGCGAGACCGTCACTGTTCCGGGCTTCAGCGGGCCGGGTACGATTACGCAGGACATGGGCGCGATCTGCATGATCACCATGGGAGATGGCAACATGACCGCCGCCCCGCCCGATGCACTGTTGCGGCTGGCCGACACCGGCGGCGCGGGTGGCATGCTGACGCCGGGTGCCTATGCCTGCTCTGATCCGGGTGGCGTGGCTGACCCCTTCCCGCTGGAGATCCTCGAAGGCGGCAAACTGCGCGACCACTATGGTGCCGAAAGCATCTGGACCCGGCGGGGCGAGGGGGTGTTCGAGGTCACGCAAGGCACCATGAACGGCGTGACGGGGCGGGTGGAGGGCACGGGCTTTGTGATGGGCGGTTCGAGCCTGTTCACCGAGATGACCTGTGTTCCGCAGGCTTGATCTCGCCTTCCTGCTGCTGGCGACACCTGCGCAGGCGCTGCCGGTTTGCGAGCCGGGCGCGCTGGTCACCGTGCCGGACCGTCAGGCCTTGGCAGTCGTGACAGGCGACGAAGAAGGCTTGTGCCGCCTGCGTTTTGACAGCGGAGACGAGGCCTTGCGCCATCCGGCTCTGCTGCTGGCTACGCCGGCTGGCGACAGCCCGCCCGAACCTGTCGCGCTGCCGGATCAAACTACCGGCGGCTGACGCCCTGGCCAGTCGGTCGCGCGGTGATATTGCTGGCCGATGGCCAGCACCTTCGCATCTGCCCCGGTCGGACCAAATATCTGCATCCCCATCGGCAGACCCTGCGGCCCGAATCCGCAGGGCACGGCCAGCGATGGCAGGCCGATCAGGCTGACGGGCACCACCACCTCCATCCATCGGTGATAGGTGTCCATCTTCCGCCCCGCGATGTCCTGCGGCCAGCGCCAGTCAGCGGGGAAGGGCCAGACCTGCGCGGTGGGCATCACCAGCGCGTCATACTGCCGGAACAGTCTGGCTGCGCGGGCATACCAGCGTGAACGGATGACGCTCGCCTCATGCACCTCGGCGGCGGTGACGCGCAGACCCTGTTCGATCTCCCATTGCGTCTCGGGCTTGAGCTGGTCCCATTTCGCCGGATCGTCGCGCATTGCGCCTTTGGCTCCGGCATTCAGGAAGGCGCGCAGCGTCAGCCAGGCCTGCCACAGCTTTTCGGCCGGGAAGGGCGGGGCGACGGGCTCGATCCGCGCGCCCTGATCCTCCAGCACCCGCAATCCGGCCTGACACAGGTCCAGAATCCCCGGCTCGCAACCATAGGCGCCGCCCCAGTGGCCCAGCCAGCCGATGCGCAGCCCTCGGAGGTCGATCTCCAGCCGGTCTGCATAGGGTTCCACTGCGCGGCCGAACGGTACTTCGGGGTTCTCGCCTGCCAGCACGCCCAGCAGCCGTGCCACATCCTCGACCGTGCGGCCCATCGGTCCCTCTGTCGCCATCGTTGCCATGAACGTGTCGCCCACCGCATCGGAAGGCACCAGACCCCAGGTCGGGCGGAACCCATAGATGTTGCAGAAGGCGGCCGGATTGCGCAGCGAACCCATCATGTCACTGCCATCCGCCACCGGCACCAGCCGCGCCGCCAGCGCCGCCGCCGCCCCGCCCGATGAGCCGCCCGCCGTGCGCGACAGGTCATAGGGATTGCGCGTGACGCCAAAGACCGGGTTGAAGGAATGGCTGCCATGGCCCCATTCCGGCGTATTGGTCTTGCCGGTGAAAATCGCGCCGGCGGCCCGCAGCCGTGCCGCCACCAGATCGTCAGCCCCCGGCACGAAACCGGCAAACAGCGGCGAGCCGTAAGTGCTGCGCAGCCCCTTCACCGCCACAAGATCCTTCACCGCGTGGGGCATCCCGTGCAGCCAGCCGCGCGGTGCCATCTCATCCGCTGCCCGCGCCTCGGCCATCAGCACATCGGGATCGCGTGCTGATACCACGGCATTCATCGCTCCGTTCACCGCCGCCATGCGGTCAAGATGCGCCGCCATCACCTCAGACGGCTTCACCTCGCGCGCGGCAATCAGCCGCGACAGGTCCGAAGCGCTCAACCCGGAAAGCTCCACGCTTTCCTCCTTCATCTGTTCATAAATATCCTCGCGGGTGCGGGGGGCAGACAGCCCCCCGCCCTGACCTCAGAGCCCGCTTTTACTTCTGAAGCTCGGTCCAGATCGCGGTCATGTATTCCTGCGCCTTGGGCGAACAGGTCGGCAGGAAGTGGCCCGACGCCTGAAACTCTTCGGGGGTCACCACTTCCGGTGCGGTCTTCATGTCCTCGGGCATGAATTCCTCGGAACCCGTGATGCCATTGGCGTAGCGGGCAAAGGCCGACAGCATGGCCGCATTTTCCGGCAGCATGATGAAGTCGATGAACTTGTAGGCTTCCTCGACATTCTTGGCGTCAGCCAGCAGACCGACCGAATCCATGAACAGCGGATAGCCTTCCTTCGGATAGCCGTATTTCACCGCCGGATTGGCCAGACGCGCCCGCATGGTCGAGCCGTTCCAGTTCACACTGGCGGCCCAGTCGTTGTTAGACAGCTTTTCGGTTGCGCCGTAATCCATGCTCAGCCAGTCAGGCTTGGCGGCCAGCAGCGCATCACGCGCCTTTTTCAGTACCTCGGTATCTTCGGTGCAGGGTTCACCCCCCACATACCAGATCGCGAGGTTCACCACGTCGTTCATCTCGGGCACGACGTTGATCTTGCCCTTCAGCTCTTCCGGCACGTCCAGAAAGACGGCAGAGGTGTTGATGTCACCGCCATAGACCGAGGTATTCACGGCGATGCCGGTCGAGCCCCATTGCCACGGCACAGTATATTTGCGGCCCTTGTCCCAGGCCACGTCGATCCACTGCGGCGCGATATTGCCAAAATGCGGCAATTTGGAACGGTCGAGTTCGGTCAGCAGGCCTTTTTCCACCCAGATCGGAACATAGTTGGCCGAAGGCACCACAAGGTCAAAGCCATGCCCGCCTGCCTCGACCTTGGCGAGCGCGGTGTCGTTGCTGTCGTAGTCGGTGACGGTGACCTTGATGCCGGTCTCTTTCTCGAATTTCTCCAACAGCTCGGGGCTGGTGTAATTGCCCCAGTTGAAGAGTTGCAGTTCGCCCGCGGCATGGGCGAGGCTGGTGCTGGCCAGCAGCAGGGCGCTGGCACCAAGCAGTTTCTTCATATCTTCTCTCCTTGTTGGTGGTGGCTAGGGTTCGGGGCTTCAGCCCTTCTTGCGGGTCAGCAGAAAGAACGCGGTCAGAAGAACCACGGTCAGCGCAAGCAGACCTGTGGAGATTGCATTGACTTCGGGCGTGATGGCGCGGCGCATCTGACCCAGCATGTAGGTGGGCAGCGTATCCTGCCCGCCCGCCTTGACGAATTCGGTGATGACCACATCGTCAAGGCTGATGACGAAGGCCAGCATCGCGCCCGCGATGATTCCCGGAAACAGCAGGGGCAGGGTGACAAAGCGGAAGGTCTGCCAGTCCGAGGCGTAAAGATCGGCGGCGGCAGTTTCGAGGCTGAGGTCCATCCCTTCCAGCCGGGCGCGGATCGGCAGATAGGCAAAGGGAATGCAGAAGGCCGTATGGGCCAGGATCAGATAGCCGAGGCCCTGATAGCCGGTCGCCTGCTTGATGACCCCGAAGAAGATCAGCAAGGCAACTGCGGTCACGATTTCCGGCACCATCAGCGGCTGGTTGATCATCACATAGATGAAGGTCTGCCCCCGAAAGGCCGGGCGGCGGGTGGTGCCAAGCGCGGCCATGGTGGCCACGCTGGTGGCGATGGCCGAGGCCGAGACCGCGATGATCAGCGAGCGCAGCGTCGCAGATTTCACCGCCTCGTTGGCCCAGGCCTTTGCGAACCAGTGGAACGAGATACCTTCCCACACCGCGATGCTTTGCCCTGCGTTGAAGGCATAGATCACCAGCGTGAAGATCGGCAGGTAAAGCACGACAAAGGCGGCGACGGCGATGGTGGCAAAGCCCGGAATGCGGGTGGCTGAAAAGTTGCGGTCAGCCATGCGGGTTGCTCCCTTTCGTCGCAGCGCGCACATAGACCAGCAGCGCCACCATGACGATCATCAGAAGCGCCATCGACAGTGCCGCACCCAGCGGCCAGTTGCGGCCCTGGCCGAACTGCAGTTCGATGAAGTTGCCGATCATCATGTTCTTGCCGCCGCCCAGCACGCGCGGCGTCACATAGGCCCCCAGCGAGGGCACGAAGACGAGGATCGAGCCCGCCACGATCCCCGGTTTGACGATGGGCAGGATCACCCGGCGCAGCACGGCCATGCGGCTGGCATAAAGATCATAGCCCGCCTCCAGCAGCTTCATGTCGAAACGGTCGATCGCCGCAAACAGCGGCAGCACCATCAGCGGCAGATAGACATAGGCCATGCCCACCAGCACCGCGAAATCGGTGTTGATCATGCGGATTGGAGCATCAATCAGCCCGGCCTTGGTCAGCACGGTGTTGACGATACCTTCGTTGCGCAGAACCTCGTTGATCGCGAAGGTGCGGATCAGCAGGTTGGTCCAGAACGGAATGGTTATGAGAAACAGCCACATGGCCCGCGCTTTCGGCGCCCTTGTGGCGATGAACCATGCCGTCGGAAAGCCCACGACGAAGGTGATGATCGTGGTCAGCAGCGACAGTTTGACCGAGCGCCAGAAGATCGTCAGATGCGCGTCGGCGAGCTTCAGTGACCCGTCGAAGATATCGCGGGAATAAAGGATGCCGCGCCAGCCATCAAGGCTGAAGCCCCATTCCACATTGCCGTATTTGCCCGGCAGCAGGAAGGAATAGACCAGCACGATCAGCAGCGGCCCGGCGGCGGCAAGGAACAGCAGCAGCAGCGCCGGTGTCGAAAGTGCCCAGGCGCGGCGGGTCTGGCGGGAACGGGCCTCGCTTTCCATGCTCATGGCTCAGTCCCCCAGAATCTGTAGCGCGCCATCGGTGAAGCGCAGGCCCACCGCCTCGCCCTTCGTCAGGGCGCTGTCGCCGGTCGCGCCGCTTTGCAGGCGGGCCACCACCTCGGTGCCGTCGCGCAACGCCAGATGCACATGGGTGTCGGTGCCGAAATAGACCCAGCCAGTGATGGTGGCGGGCAGGCTGCCCGGTTCGGCCGCAGGCACCAGCCGCACCTGTTCGGGGCGGACGGCCAAAGTGGCGGGGCCGGTCTTGCCGCCGGTGCTCAGCGCCAGCACATCACCGCTGCCCAGCACCGCCCCGGTGGCACCCAGCACGGCGGGCAGGAAATTCGTCTCGCCGATGAAGCTGGCGACGAAGCGGTTGACCGGCGTCGTATAAATCTCGCGCGGGGCGCCCACCTGTTGCAGCTTGCCCGCGCTCATCACCCCGATGCGGTCACTCATGGTCAGGGCTTCTTCCTGATCGTGGGTGACGAAGACGAAGGTGATGCCGGTTTCGGTTTGCAGGCGCTTGAGTTCGACCTGCATTTCCTTGCGCAGCTTCAGGTCCAGCGCCGAAAGCGGTTCATCCAGCAGCAGAACCTTCGGCGTGGGCGCCAGCGCGCGGGCCAGTGCGACGCGTTGTTGCTGCCCGCCCGACAATTGCGAGGTCTTGCGCCCCGCCATCGGCTCCAGCTTGACCAGCGCCAGCATGCGTTCGACCGTCCGGTCAACCTCGGCCCTGGGGCGGCCCAGCATCTGAAGCCCGAAGGCCACGTTCTGCGCCACCGTCAGATGCGGGAACAGCGCATAGCTTTGGAACACCGTATTCACCGGGCGGCGGTTCGGGGGCAGGGCGGTGATGTCCTGCCCGTCCAGCAGGATCTGCCCCGAAGTCGGGGTTTCGAACCCTGCGATCAGCCGCAATAACGTGGTCTTGCCACAGCCCGAGGGGCCAAGCAGGGTGAAGAACTCACCCTTTCGGATCTGGATGGAAACGTCGTCCAGCGCCCTGACCGCCACATCGCCCTGCCCGAACGCCTTGACCGCGTTGCGGGCCTCGATTGCATATTCCGTCACTGGCGGACCCCCCGTTGCCGATTCCGTCGTGAGTTTTGATCATATTTTCCGGGTTATCCCCGTGGCGCAAGCTATTTTGCCCGCAGTTTGGGCTTTCTTCCTGTCCAGGGGGCGGCTTTTTCGACTTCTGCACACAAAGCAATCAGTTCTTCATCCGCGCCAAAGCGGGCAGCGAGGTGGATGCCGACCGGCAATCCCCCCTTTGTCATACCCAAGGGGACGGAGACGGCGGGCTGGCCCGAAGCGTTGAACACCGCGCAGAATGGGGAATAGTCGAAGATGCCGCCGGGGCCGGTGCGGTAGCCCACATAATCCTCAGTTGTATGCGCAAAGCGGCCAACCCTGGCGGGCGGTTCTGCCAGCGTGGCCGACAGGATGATGTCATATCCCGGTCCGGTTTCGGGGTCGAAGACCGCTGCCATCTGCCGCCCGAAGGCGTGAATCTGGCCCACCGCCTCCAGATAGCGGGTGGGGTGCAGGGTTTCGGCATGAGCCAACGCGCCGCGTCCGACGTCCTCGACCAGATCGGGGGTCAGGGGGCGGCCTTTCAGCGCCTTGGCGATGCCCAATGCGGTGCCGACGCCCACGATGTCGGTCCAGGCGCGCATCATCATCGGCACATCGGCAGCGGGCAGGCCCGGCGTCACCTCATGGCCAAGGCTTTCCAGCAGGCGTGCGGCGGCCAGCACGGCCTCGCGCACCTCGGGGTGAATCGCAGTGCCGGTAAAGGTGGTGTCCACCAGCATCACCCGCAACCGGCGCGGCGGGCGGCTGATCGCATCGGCATGGCTGCGTGCCAGCGGCGGCGCGTGATAGGGCGCACCAGAGTCCGGCCCGGCGCAGGCGTCCAGCATCAGCGCCGTGTCGCGCACCGAATGGGTCAGGAAGCCGTCAATCGCCATGCCGGCCCAGCCCTCACCCACATAGGGGCCATCGGGCAGCCGCGCCCGCGTCGGCTTGAACCCGAACAGCCCGCAGGAGGAGGCGGGAATGCGCACCGACCCGCCGCCGTCCGACCCATGCGCGAAAGGCACGATCCCGGCCGCCACCGCCGCCCCGGCCCCTCCGGATGATCCGCCCGATGTATGGTCAGGGTTCCAAGGGTTCCGCGTCGGTCCGCCATAGACGGCGGATTCGGTCGCCGCGCCCACGCCGCCCTCGGGGCTGGTGGTGCGGCCCCAGGTTACTACGCCTGTCGCACGGATTCGGGTATAGATCGCGCTGTCGCGATCATAGCGTGTATCGGCCAGCAGGCGCGAGCCGTTGTGCGAGGGAAACTCCACCGCCTCGCAGCCCAGATCCTTCAGAAGGAACGGCACGCCGGTGAAGGGACCACGCGGCAGCCCCCCGGCGATATGGCGTTCCGCCACCTCGATCTGCGGCAGAACCACGGCATTGAGCTTTGGGTTCAGCGCCGCCGAAGCGGCGACCGAGGCATCCAGCAATTCCTGCGGGCTGACCTCGCGCCGCGCCACCAGCGCGGCCAGATCGGTGGCATCCTGTGCGCCAAAGGTTTCCAGCATGTCGACTCCCCGTCGTTTTTCATCATGCTGGACCAGCGACAGCCCGCGGGGCAATGCCCCCGGCGACGTGCCTACGTCGGTTTTGCCTTAGCGGCGGATCGTGATTTCCTGTCTCAGCGCCCCGTCGGGCGCAAAGACGAACATCCGCCCGTCGGTGGTGACAACGCCGATCCAGCCGGGTCCGCGGGTGATGGCCTCGGGTTTCGCGCCTGCGGGCAGGGCGAGGCTGGCCGGAAAGTCGGCCACCGGGGGCACGCCCAGCGGCAGGCGGGTGACAAGCAGGCCCACGATGGTTATGACGCCGAGGATCAGGGTAACGGTCAGCGCCGTCACCAGCCATTTCAGCCAGCGCAGGCTGGGCGGCAGTTCCAGCTTATCCGAGGTATCATCCATGTCCCGGCCCCTTGAAGATGACGATGACGCGCCCGAAGGCGGGCTGCTGCGTGTGGTGATCGGGGAAAACCCGCCTGACCGACTGGATAAGGCACTGGCGCGCGAGGTGCCAGAGGAAGCCGCCCTGTCGCGCTCGCGTCTGATGAAGATGATCGCGGCGGGCGATGTCATGCGCGACGGTGTGGCGGTGACCGATCCCAAGACGAAGGTGGCCGAGGGCGAGGCCTATGACCTTGCGGTGGGCCATGTGGCCGAGGCGGATACTCTGGCCGAGGACATCCCGCTGGAGGTCATCTGGGAAGATGCCGACCTGATCGTGATCAACAAACCAGTGGGGATGGTGGTCCACCCCGCGCCGGGGTCTTACAGCGGCACGCTGGTCAATGCGTTGCTGCATCATTGCGGTGACACGCTATCGGGCGTGGGGGGCGAGCGCCGTCCCGGTATCGTGCACCGGATCGACAAGGATACCTCGGGTCTGCTGGTTGTCGCCAAAAGCGACCGGGCGCATCACGGGCTGGCCGCGCAGTTTGAAAAGCATACGGTGAACCGCCATTACCTCGCCGTGGTCAATGGCGCGCCTTCCGCCGCCGATCCGCGCCTGCGCGGGATGCGGGGCGTCAGCTTCGAATCCGGCGGCATCCTGAAGATTGCCACCCATCTGGCCCGTCACCGCACCGACCGGCAGCGGCAGGCAGTGGTGTGGAACGAGGGCCGTCATGCGGTGACCCGCGTGCGGGTGCTGGAAGCCTATGGCACGCCCGAAGTGGCGAGTTTGGTGGAATGCTGGCTGGAAACCGGGCGGACACATCAGATCCGTGTGCATATGGCCCATGCCGGGCATGGCCTCATCGGCGACCAGACCTATGGCGGCAAGCGCCGGGTGGCGGCCAAGGCGGTGGGCGAGGCGGCAGCCGATCTGGCCAATGGCTTCCCGCGTCAGGCGCTGCATGCGGCGACGCTGGGGTTCATCCATCCGGTGACGGGCGAAGAATTGCAGTTCGAGGCGCCGCTGCCCGAGGATATGGCCGTGCTGGTCGCGGCGCTGCGCGGGGCGGGGACGTAGGCCCTTACCCGCGCGCGGCCTTCTCGGCGATGCCCGAGGTGCCCTCGCGCCGGGCCAGTTCAGCCTCCACATCCGCCAGTGTGACGTCGCGGGCGGCAAGCATGACCAGCAGGTGATAAAGCACATCCGCCGCCTCGGCGGTCAGCCTGGCGCGGTCGCCCTTCACCGCCTCGATGATGGCCTCCACCGCCTCCTCGCCGAATTTCTCGGCGCATTTCTCGGGGCCTTTGGCGAACAGCTTCGCCGTCCACGAGCTTTCGGGGTCGGCCCCCTTGCGGGAGAAGATGGTGGCGGCAAGATCGTGCAGCGTGCTCATGTCAGCCTCACCGGGATACCGGCAGCGGCCATATGGGCCTTGGCCTCGCCAATGGTATATTCGCCGAAGTGGAAGATCGAGGCAGCCAGCACCGCGCTGGCGCCGCCTTTGGTGACGCCCTCGACCAGATGGTCCAAGTTGCCGACGCCGCCCGAGGCGATGACCGGCACGTTCACCGCATCGGCGATGGCGCGGGTCAGCGGCAGGTTGTAGCCACCCTTGGTGCCGTCGCGGTCCATCGAAGTCAGCAGGATCTCGCCCGCGCCCTTCGCTTCGACCGTGCTGGCAAATTCCACCGCGTCGATGCCGGTGGATTTGCGCCCGCCATGGGTGAAGATCTCCCACCGGCCCGGCGCGACGGTCTTGGCGTCGATGGCGACGACGATGCACTGGCTGCCGAAACGATCTGCCGCTTCGGCCACCACGTCGGGGTTGGCCACGGCGGCGGAGTTGAATGACACCTTGTCGGCCCCCGCCAGCAGAAGCGCCCGCACATCGGCATGGCTGCGCACCCCGCCGCCTACGGTCAGCGGGATGAAGCATTGCTCGGCCGTGCGGGTGACCAGATCGAACATCGTGCCGCGATTTTCATGCGTGGCGTGGATGTCGAGGAAGCAAAGCTCGTCCGCCCCCGCCGCGTCATAGGCGCGCGCGGCCTCGACCGGGTCGCCTGCGTCGATCAGGTTGACGAAATTCACGCCTTTCACCACGCGGCCATCGGCAACGTCGAGGCAGGGGATGATGCGGGTTTTCAGCATGGCCGGACCTTAGCGCGGGGCGGGAGATGTGGGAAGGGGGGCTGTCTGCCCCCCTCGGCCTGCGGCCTCACCCCCCGAGGATATTTCGGAACAGATGAAATCAGGCTTTCAGGGCGGTGAGAGCGGTGGCGAGGTCGATGGCGCCATCATAAAGCGCGCGGCCCGAGATGGCGCCGGCGATGACGCCGGTGTCGCGCAGCGCGATCAGGTCTTCCATGCGCGAGACGCCGCCCGAGGCGATGACGGGAATGGTGACAGCACGCGCGAGGGCTTCGGTCGCTTCGATATTCGGGCCCTGCATGGCGCCGTCGCGGTCGATGTCGGTGTAGATGATGGCGGCGACACCGGCGTCTTCAAAGCTGCGGGCGAGGTCGGTTGCCTGGACGTCAGTCTCTTCAGCCCAGCCTTTGGTGGCGACAAAACCCTTGCGCGCGTCGATGCCGACCGCAACCTTGCCGGGGAAGGCGCGCGCGGCCTCGCGCACCAGCGCCGGATTTTCCACCGCCACGGTGCCGAGGATGACGCGCGACAGGCCCTTTTCCAGCCACATGCCGATGGTTGCCATATCGCGGATGCCGCCGCCGAGCTGTGCGGGCACGGTGCAGCGGGCGAGGATCGCCTCCACCGCCGCGGCATTGACCGGCTGACCGGCGAAGGCGCCGTTCAGATCGACGAGGTGGAGCCATTCGCAGCCCGAGGCCTCGAACTTCGCGGCCTGTGCGGCCGGGTCGTCGCCGAACACCGTCGCTGCCGACATCTCGCCGCGCAGGAGGCGCACGCACTGGCCATCTTTCAGGTCGATCGCGGGATAGAGGATCATGGCGGGCTCCGTATGCGGGATGCGGGTCGCGCGCGGTTTGGCATGCGGGCGACGTGACGGCAAGGGCGAAGCGGGGGCCGTAGCGTCACGCTTGCGGGAATCGTGGTGCCGGGCCGATGATCGCGGCATCGAAGGGGAGGAGGAACCCATGCGGACTTATCTTTTGGCGGCGGCCGTTGTCGGGCTGGCCGGTGCGGCATCCGCCGATCCGGTGGAAGGGGTGTGGCAGACGCAGGTGGATGACGGGGCCTATGCCCATGTTACCATCGCGCCTTGCGGCAATGCGTTCTGCGGCAAGATCAGCCGGACCTTCAAGGATGGCGCTGAATACAAATCCGAGAATATCGGCAAGAAGATCGTCATCGACATGGTGCCGGTCGGTGGCGGCAAATACGAGGGCCAGGTCTGGCGGCCGTCGAACAACAAGGTCTATTCGGGCAAGATGAATGTCTCGGGCAATGCGATGAAGCTGGCCGGATGCGTGGCGGGCGGGCTTCTGTGCAAGTCGCAGGACTGGAAGCGCGTGAAATGAGCAGGAACCGGGTCGCCCCTTGCGGCCCGGTGCTGCGACATCGGGCCAGACCATGGAGTTTGGCATGAAATCCGATGACTGGGCCCGCCTGATTGCGCTTTCGGTGCTGTGGGGCGGGTCTTTCTTCTTTGTCGAAATCGCGCTGACCGGGCTGCCGCCGTTTTCGGTGGTCTGGGGCCGGGTGGCGCTGGGCGCGCTGGCGCTGGCGGTGATGCTCCGCGGGCGGTTGCCGCGGGGCTGGGCGGTGTGGCGGGCGCTGGCCGTCATGGGCTTTCTGAACAATGTGGTGCCCTTTTGCCTGTTCGCCTTCGCGCAGGGCGAGATCAGCGGCGCGCTGGCCGCCATCCTGAACGCCACGACCCCGCTGTGGGGTGTCGTGGTCGCCCATTTGGCCGGGGCCGAGCCGCTGACGGCGCGGCGGCTCGGCGGCGTGGCGGCGGGGATTGCGGGGGTGGCGGTGATGGCCGGGGGCGGTGCGGGGGCGCTGCCTGCGATGATCGCCTGTCTGGCGGCGGCGCTGAGCTACGCCTTCGCCGGGCTTTGGGGGCGGCGGTTCCGCGAGATGGGTGTGCCGCCCTTGCAGGCAGCCTTCGGGCAGGTGACGGCGGCGACGGTGATCCTGTTGCCGGTCTGGCTGGCAGTCGATGCGCCCTGGCGGCTGGCGATGCCGCCCGCGCAGGTCTGGGCGGCGGTGGCGGGGATCGGGGTTCTGTCTACCGCGCTGGCCTATGCGCTCTATTTCCGGCTGCTGGTGACGGCAGGGGCGGTGAACCTGATGCTGGTGACCTTCCTCATTCCGGTCAGCGCGGCGGCGTTGGGGGCGCTGGTGCTGGGCACGCGGCTGGGTCCGCAGCATTTCGCCGGATTCGCGTTGATCGCGCTGGGGCTTTGGGCGGTGGCGAAGAGGCCCGCCTAGCCGAAGACCGACCAGCCGGTCGCGCGCGCCAGCCGTTCGACCGCCAGCGTGCCAAGCTGCGAATTTCCTTGCGTGTTCAGCCCCGGAGACCAGACGGCGATCGAGGCGCGGCCGGGTGCCACCACCAGAATCCCGCCGCCCACACCGGATTTGCCGGGCAGGCCCACGCGATAGGCGAATTCGCCTGAGCCGTCGTAATGGCCGCAGGTCATCATCAGCGCGTTGATGCGCCGGGTGCGGCCGGGCGCCAGCATGCGCGGCAGGTCCGGCGCGCCAATCAGGAAGCGCCCGGCGAGGGCAAGCTGCCGTGCAGACATCTCGATGGCGCATTGGTGGAAATAGGTGCCGCAGGTCAGCTCTGGCGCATGCAGCAGATTGCCATGTGCCGCCATGAAATGCGCAAGTGCGAGGTTGCGATGCCCGGTCGCCTGTTCCGAGGCCGCCACGGCCTTGTTGATGTGGATGTCGTCCTCGCCCGCCGCCTCGCGCAGAAAGCGCAGGATCTCGCCCAGCAATTCCCGCGGCTTGTGCCCGGCGAGGATCGCATCGGTCACGACAATGGCGCCCGCGTTGATGAAGGGATTGCGCGGGATGCCGCGTTCATATTCCAACTGGACCATGGAATTGAAGGCGAGCCCCGAAGGCTCGCGCCCGACCCGTGTCCAGAGCTGATCGCCCAGCCGCCCCAGCGCGATGGCAAGGGTGAAGACCTTGCTGACCGACTGGATGGAAAAGGGTGTGTCAGCCTCGCCGGTGGTGAAGGTCTGCCCGTCGGCGGTGCAGACGGCCATGGCGAAGTGGCAGTCCGAGATGCGGGCAAGCTCGGGGATGTAATCGGCGACGCGGCCCCGGTCAGGGGCCGCCGCCATTTCGGCGCCGATCCGGTCGAGGATGGCGCCCAGATCGCTCATGGCGCCCAACGCAGGAAGTTGCCGATGATGCGCAGACCCACGGCCTGCGATTTCTCGGGGTGGAACTGGGTGCCGACCATGGTGCCCGCGCCGATGATGGCGGTGATGTCGCCCGCGTAGTCGACATGCGCCAGCCGTTCCGCCAGGTTGGCCACGCGGAAGGCGTAGCTGTGCACGAAATACGCATGATCGCCGGTGGCGATACCATCGAGCACCGGATGCGGATGGTCGATCACCAGATCGTTCCAGCCCATATGCGGCACTTTCAGATGCGGGTCGGCGGGGGTGATGCGGGTGACCTCGCCGCCGATCCAGTCGAAACCCGGGGTGTCTTCGTATTCGCGGCCCCAGGTCGCCATCATCTGCATGCCGACGCAGATGCCCATGAAGGGACGACCCTTCACGCGCACGGCTTCGGCAATGGCCTCGAAGAGGCCGCCATGATCGCCCAACGCGCGGCGGCAGGCCGGGAAGGCGCCATCCCCCGGCAGGACGATCCGGTCGGCCCGGGCGACGTCTTCGGGGCGCGAGGTCACGATGACCTCGCCCGCGCCGGTTTCTACTGCCATGCGCTGAAACGCCTTTTCGGCGGAATGCAGGTTGCCGCTGTCGTAATCGACGAGGACGGTGAGCATGGCGCTTCCTTTCCGGCTGAGGCGCGGGCGGAGGGGGCGGGAGCCTCCGGCGGGGATATTTAGGAACAGATGAAAGCCGAACTCCGGTGAGGCGGGGTTACAGCTTTCCCTTGGTAGAAGGGATTTCGTCGGCCTTGCGCGGATCGGTCTCCACCGCCATGCGCAGGGCGCGGGCCACGGCCTTGAAGGCGGCTTCGGCGATGTGATGGCTGTTCACGCCGTGGCGCATGTCGATGTGCAGGGTGATGCCGCCATGCGTGGCGAGCGCCTGAAAGAATTCGCGCACCAGTTCGGTATCGAATGTGCCGATCTTCTGGCTGGGGAAGGTGACATTCCAGACGAGGAAGGGGCGGCCGGAGAGATCCAGCGCGCAATGCACCTGCGCGTCATCCATCGGCAGGCTGCATTCGCCATAGCGGCGGATGCCCTTCTTGTCGCCCAGTGCCTGCACCAGCGCCTGACCCAGCGCGATGCCGGTATCCTCAACCGTGTGGTGGTCGTCGATATGCAGGTCGCCCCTGGCGCGCAGGGTCATGTCGATCAGCGAATGGCGCGAAAGCTGATCCATCATGTGATCGAAGAACCCGACACCCGACTGCATGTCGTAGCGGCCTGTCCCGTCGAGGTTGATGGACAGCGCGATCTCGGTTTCCGAGGTGCTGCGGGTGACTTCGGCCTTACGCATGGGGCTCTCCGGCATTTGCTTCGGGGGCCTTATAGGACGGGGGCGGGCATGGGGGAAGGGATTCCGGGCCGGGCAGGACGGCTGGGTGTGGAAAACGAAAAAGGCCGCCCTAAGGCGGCCCGTTTTTCGATTGGAGCGGGCGATGAGATTCGAACTCACGACCCTAACCTTGGCAAGGTTATGCTCTACCCCTGAGCTACGCCCGCGCAACAATCGGTCCGAACTGGAGCGGGCGATGAGATTCGAACTCACGACCCTAACCTTGGCAAGGTTATGCTCTACCCCTGAGCTACGCCCGCGCTGCCGGTTCGGTGGAGGCGGATTTAGTCCGGGGGCGCGGAGGGCGCAAGGGGAAAAACGCGGGGGTCAGAAAATTTTCTGCGCGGGCAGCGGGGTGGCGATCCGGTGCCCGCGTATCGGCGCGTCGGCGGGAACCGGATGCGGCGGCTTGCCGTTGTACAGGCACAGCGACGGTGGATGACCTGCCGTACGAAACCCGAAAGGACTGCACCATGAACAGCGATCAGATTGCCGGCAAATGGAAGCAACTGAAGGGCGAGGCCAAGATCATGTGGGGCAAGCTCACCGATGACGAGCTGGACCGCATCGAGGGCCACAAGGACAAGCTCGCCGGGCTTGTGCAGGAGCGCTATGGGCGCTCGAAGGAAGAGGCCGAGAAGGAAGTGAACCGCTTCTTCGATGACAGGGCCTGACACCGGGCCTGATCTGGCCACAGCACGGCCGGAACGGAAAAGGGGGCCTTTCGGCCCCCTTTGTCATTCCAGTTCGATCAGCAGATCCTTGGCGTCGATCTGACTGCCAGGCGTGACGTGGATCGCCTTCACGGTGGCCTCGCGGTCGGCGTGCAGGCCGGTTTCCATCTTCATCGCCTCGATGGTGAGCAGCAGATCACCCGCCCGGACCTTCTGGCCCGGCGTGACGGCAACCGAGGCGATGGAGCCGGGCATCGGCGCACCGATGTGGTTGGCATTAGCGGAATCCGCCTTGGGTTTGGCGGCGGTCTTCGCCTTCACCGCGCGGTTCGGCACCCGGATCACGCGGGGCTGGCCGTTCAGTTCGAAGAACACCTTCGCCTCGCCATCCTCGCCAGTTTCGCCCACGGCTTGCAGGCGGATTTCCAGCGTCTTGCCGGGGTCGATCTCGGCGGTGATCTCGTCTCCGGGTTGCATGCCGTAGAAGAAGGTCTGGGTCGGCAGGGTGCGGACCGGGCCGTAAAGCCGGTGGCGGCCCATGTAATCCAGAAAGACCTTCGGATACATCAGATAGCCGTTCAGATCCTCGTCATCGACGGTGAAGCCGTTCAGTTCGGCCGAAAGTTTCGCCCGTGTCTCTTCCAGATCCACGGGCGCCATACCAAGGCCGGGACGCGCGGTCTGCGGCTTTTCGCCCTTCAGAACCTTCTTCTGGATACCCGCAGGCCAGCCGCCATGCGGTTGGCCCAGATTGCCCTTCATCATGTCCACGACCGAATCGGGGAAGGCCACATCAACGGCCGGGTCTTCGACCTGACCGCGCGACAGGCCCTGCGCCACCATCATCAGCGCCATGTCGCCCACGACCTTGGACGAGGGCGTGACCTTCACGATATCGCCGAACATCTGGTTCGCATCAGCATAGGCCTGCGCCACTTCGGGCCAGCGTTCCTCCAGCCCGAGGCTGCGAGCCTGCGCCTTGAGGTTGGTGAACTGCCCGCCGGGCATTTCGTGCAGGTACACCTCGGATGCGGGCGAGGCGAGGCCGCTTTCGAAGGCAGCATATTGCGCGCGCACATGCTCCCAGTAGTTCGAGATGTCGCGGATCGCACTGATGTCCAGCCCGGTGTCGCGTTCGGTATGGCGCAGCGCCTCGACGATGGACCCGAGGCAGGGCTGCGAGGTGCCGCCCGAGAAGGCGTCCATCGCCGCATCCACCGCATCCACGCCGGCATCGCAGGCGGCGAGTATGGTCGCCGCCGCCGCGCCGCTGGTGTCGTGGGTGTGGAAGTGGATCGGAAGGCCGACCTCCTGCTTCAGTGTCTTGACGAGAACGCGGGCGGCAGCGGGCTTCAAAAGACCCGCCATATCCTTCAGGCCCAGCACATGCGCGCCTGCGGCCTTCAGTTCCTTCGCCATGCCGACATAGTATTTCAGGTCATATTTGGCGCGCGCCGGGTCCAGCAGATCGCCGGTATAGCAGATCGTGCCTTCGCAGACCTTGTTCGCCTCGATCACCGCATCCATGGCGACGCGCATGTTTTCGACCCAGTTCAGGCTGTCGAACACGCGGAACACATCCACCCCGGTCTCGGCGGCCTGCCTGACGAAGGCCTGCACCACATTGTCGGGATAGTTGGTGTAGCCCACGCCGTTGGAGGCGCGCAGCAGCATCTGTGTCATCAGGTTCGGCATGGCGGCGCGCAGGTCACGCAGGCGCTGCCACGGGCATTCCTGGAGGAACCGGTAAGCCACGTCGAAGGTGGCGCCGCCCCAGCATTCCACGCTGAAAAGCTGCGGCAGGTTGGCGGCATAGCTGGGTGCCACGCGGATCATGTCGATGGAGCGCATGCGGGTGGCCAGCAGGCTCTGGTGCCCGTCACGCATCGTGGTGTCGGTGATCAGCACCTTGGTCTGGGCGCGCATCCAGTCCGCCACGGCCTGCGGGCCCTTTTGTTCCAGCATGTTGCGGGTGCCCATCGCGGGCTCCGTGCGCGGGGCGGGGGCCTTCGGCGTTTTCACTTCAGCCGCCGGTTTCGGGCGTCCGGCGGTTTCGGGATGCCCGTTCACCGTGATGTCGGCGATATAGGTCAGGATCTTGGTCGCCCGGTCACGGCGTTTGCGGAACTGGAACAGATCCGGCGTTGTGTCGATGAATTTCGTCGTGTAGGTATCGTTCAGGAACACCGGGTGTTTCAGCAGGTTGATGACGAATTCGATATTCGTGCTGACGCCCCGGATACGGAACTCGCGCAGCGCACGATCCATCCGGTGAATCGCCTTGTCGGGCGTCTGCGCATGCGCCGTCACCTTCACCAGCAGCGAATCGTAATAGCGCGTCACGACCGAGCCGGAATAGGCGGTGCCACCGTCCAGACGGATACCGTTGCCGGTGGCGCTGCGGTAGGCGGTAATCCGGCCATAATCGGGGATGAAGTTGTTCTGCGGGTCTTCGGTGGTCACCCGGCATTGCAGCGCATGGCCGTTCAGCCGCACGCCGTCCTGGCTGGTCACGCCGGTGGCTTCCGCCAGCGTCTTGCCCTCGGCGATCAGGATCTGCGCCTGCACGATGTCGATGCCCGTGACCTCTTCGGTGACGGTGTGTTCCACCTGCACGCGGGGGTTCACCTCGATGAAGTAGAACTTGCCCTCGTCCATATCCATCAGGAATTCGACGGTGCCGGCGCATTCGTAATTCACATGGGCGCAGATCTTGCGGCCCAGTTCGCAGATCTCGGCGCGCTGCTCATCGTTGAGATACGGCGCGGGCGCGCGTTCGACGACCTTCTGGTTGCGGCGCTGCACGGTGCAGTCACGCTCGTAGAGGTGGTAGATCTCGCCATGCTTGTCGCCAAGGATCTGCACCTCGACGTGGCGGGCGCGCTGGATCATCTTTTCCAGATAGCCCTCGCCATTGCCAAAGGCGGCCTCCGCCTCGCGGCGGCCCTCCAGGACCTTGGCCTCCAGTTCCTCGGCGTTCAGGATCGGCCGCATGCCGCGCCCGCCGCCGCCCCAGGAGGCTTTGAGCATCAGCGGAAAGCCGATCTCTGCCGCCTCTGCACGGATCGCGTCAAAGTCGTTGCCCAGAACCTCGGTCGCCGGGATGACCGGCACACCAGCGGCCACAGCCACGCGCCGGGCACTGGCCTTGTCGCCAAGCGCCCGCATGGTTTCGGCGCGCGGGCCGATGAAGGTGATGCCATTGGCTTCGCAGGCTTCGACGAAATCGGGGTTTTCCGACAGAAGCCCGTAGCCGGGATGGATGGCATCCGCGCCCGCAAGCTTGGCCACGCGGATAATTTCCGGGATGCTCAGGTAGGCGCCCACCGGCGACATGCCCTGACCGATCAGATAGGCCTCATCGGCCTTGAAGCGGTGCAGAGACAGCTTGTCCTCTTCGGCATAGACGGCGACCGTCTTCTTGCCCATCTCGTTCGCGGCGCGCATCACGCGAATAGCGATTTCGCCTCGGTTGGCGATCAGGATCTTGCGAAATTCGGTCATCTGTTCCTCCCCGAAGCTCTGCACGGCGCGGTCACTTTAGGGGTGCTGCGATGCAGCGCAAGGGCAGGAACCGACGTCAATGCAAAGTTTTGCGAAATATTCAGGAGGGCTTTGCAATTGCAAACTTCGGGGCGTAAAGATTCTGGAATATGCAGAATTGGCGGAACATTGGTGGAACACAGGCTTCCCAAGGCCGACCTGCACGTCTATCTTGCGGATATGAGCGGATATGATGATTCAGAGGCTTTCGAAGCCGCCATTCCCCTGTCGCAGCGTGCCATGGCAGCGCGGCCCGCACCCTATCTGGACGATCTGAACCCTGCACAGCGCGCCGCCGTGCTGGCGGTGGATGGCCCTGTCCTGATGCTGGCCGGGGCGGGAACTGGCAAAACCAAGGCGCTGACCTCGCGTATCGTGCATCTGCTGGCCACCGGCAAGGCGCGGCCGAATGAGATTCTGGCCGTGACCTTCACCAACAAGGCTGCGCGCGAGATGAAAGACCGCGTGGGCCGGATGCTGGGGCAGGTGGAGGGCATGCCCTGGATGGGCACTTTCCATTCCGTCAGCGTGAAGATCCTGCGCCGCCATGCCGAACTGGTGGGGCTGAAATCCAACTTCACCATTCTGGATACGGACGACCAGCTTCGCCTGCTCAAGCAATTGATCGTCGCGGCAAATCTGGACGAAAAGCGCTGGCCCGCGCGGCAGCTGGCCGGGTTGATCGACCATTGGAAGAACCGCGCCTGGACGCCGGAAAAGGTGCCCTCGTCCGAAGCCGCCGGGTTCAACAACCGCGGGACCGAGCTTTATGATCAGTATCAGGCGCGCCTGCGCAGCCTGAATGCCTGCGATTTCGGCGATCTGCTGCTGCATTGCGTCACCATCTTTCAGGCCCATGCCGACATCCTGACGCAGTACCAGCGCTGGTTCCGCTATATCCTTGTCGACGAATATCAGGATACCAACGTCGCGCAGTATCTGTGGCTGCGCCTGCTGGCCCAGGGTCATCGCAACATCTGCTGCGTGGGCGATGACGACCAGTCGATCTACGGTTGGCGCGGCGCCGAGGTGGGCAATATCCTGCGGTTTGAAAAGGATTTTCCGGGCGCGCAGGTGATCCGCCTGGAACAGAACTACCGCTCCACCGAACATATTCTCGCCGCCGCCTCGGGTGTGATCGCCTCCAATGCCGGGCGTCTGGGCAAGACACTCTGGACCGAGGCAGAGGGCGGCGAAAAACTGCGCCTCATCGGCCATTGGGACGGGGAGGAAGAGGCGCGCTGGATCGGCGACGAGATCGAGGCGCTGCAACGCGGCACACGCGGGCTCGGGCCTTTCGGGCTGAACGATCAGGCGATTCTCGTCCGCGCCAGCCACCAGATGCGTGCCTTCGAGGATCGTTTCCTCACCATCGGGCTGCCCTATCGCGTCATTGGCGGCCCGCGATTCTATGAACGGCTCGAAATTCGCGACGCCATGGCCTATTTCCGGCTCGCCGTCAGCCCCGACGACGATCTGGCGTTCGAGCGGGTGGTGAACACCCCCAAACGCGGCCTTGGCGACAAGGCGCAGCAGGAAATCCAGCGGGCGGCCCGCGAAAATGGTGTCAGCCTGCTGGAAGGCGCGCGCGAGTTGCTGGCGCGGGGCGGGATCGGCGGCAAGGGCGCCGGGCAGTTGCGTGCCTTCGTCGATGGGGTGGACCGCTGGCACGACACCGTGGTCAACAGCCGCCCCGAGGTTGCAGATGCGGTGCTGGAGCCGCTGCTGCCCGAAACGGCGCCCGCGCGCGATCATTCGCATGTCCGGCTGGCCGAGGTGATTCTTGAAGAATCCGGCTATGTTTCGATGTGGCAGAACGACAAGACGCCCGAGGCACCGGGTCGTCTGGAAAACCTCAAGGAACTGGTGAAGGCGCTGGAACAGTTCGACAGCCTGCAAGGCTTTCTCGAACACGTCGCGCTGATCATGGATAATGAAACTGAAGAGGCGGCCGAGAAGGTCACCATCATGACGCTGCATGCCGCCAAGGGGCTGGAGTTCCCGGTGGTCTATCTGCCCGGATGGGAGGACGGGTTGTTCCCAAGCCAGCGCAGCATGGATGAAAGCGGCCAGAAGGGGCTGGAGGAGGAGCGCCGTCTGGCTTACGTCGGGATCACCCGCGCCGAACGGCTCTGCACCGTCAGCTTTGCCGCCAATCGCAGGGTCTATGGCCAGTGGCAAAGCCAGTTACCTTCGCGTTTCATCGACGAACTGCCCGGCGCCCATGTCGAGGTGCTGACCCCGCCCGGCCTTTACGGCGGCGGCTTCGGCGCGGCGGCGCCGGCCTTCGGCGGCTCGCGGATCGAGGAGCGCGCGACACGGGCCGATGTCTACAATTCGCCGGGCTGGAAGCGCCTGCAGGATCGCGCGGGTCAGCGCCCGATGTCGCAGCCGCGCGAAAGCCGAAACATGACCATCGACCTTCAGGCAGTTTCGGCCTACGCCCTGCAAGACCGTGTATTCCATCAGAAATTCGGTTACGGCACCGTCATCGGCATAGAGGGCGACAAGCTGGAGGTCGCATTCGACAAGGCTGGCACCAAGAAGGTGGTCGCGGGCTTTATCTCGCCCGCGCACGAGGCTGGCGACCTGCCGTTCTGACGCCTTTCATCCTGGCCTGAATATCCTCAGGGGGTAGGCCGCAGGCCAAGGGGACACGAGCGCCCCCTAGCGCGGTTTCAGCCGCTCCAGCGCATGAAAGGCCAGCCCTGCCATCAGACCCCAGAAGGCAGCGCCGATCCCCAGCACCGCTGCACCCGAAGCGGTGACCGCCAGCGTGATCGCGGCGGCGAAGCGGGTTTCGGGCGGTGTGAAGGCATGGGTCGCCGCGCCCATGAGCGGACCCAGCAACGCCAGCGCCACGATGGCGGTGATCAGCTCGGTCGGCAGTGCCGACAGCAGCGACAGAATCGGCTGGGTCAGCAGTCCCAGCAGCACCCAGAACCCGGCATAGACCAGCCCGACAATCCAGCGGCGATTGCGGTCAGGATGCACGTCGTCGCCCAGACAGATTGCGGCGGTGATTGCGGCCATGGAAATCGTATGCGCGCCAAACAGCCCGATCACGGCGGATATCCCGCCCGTTGTCACCAGCCCCGCGCGCACCGGCGGCTCGTATCCGGCGGCACGCAGCGTGGCGAAGCCAGGCAGGTTCTGCGAGGCCATCGTGACCAGGTAGAGCGGCAGGCCAAGCCCGATCAAGGTGCCGGGATCGAAGGCGGGGGCGATGAAGGTCAGGCTCGGCAGGGGCAGGCTCAGCGCGGGCAAGCTGGCGATGCCGCTGATGAAGGCCGCGCCGATGCCCAGAATCAGCGCCACCAGCACCGCAAGCGCCGGATTGCGCAGCCGCACCAGCGCGAAGACGGCGATCACCGGCAAGACCAGCACAGGCACCGCCTGCGCCGCCGCCGGCAGTTTCATGCAAAAGGGCAGCAGCACGCCCGCCAGCATCCCGCCGGCAATGCCGTCGGGGATGCGCTGCGCCAGCCGGCCAAGCGGCTGGATCAACCCGGTTGCCAGCACCAGAAGCCCGGCCAGCACGAAGGCCCCCGCTGCCTGCGCCATGCCGATGCCCTCGGTCGCGGCGATCAGCGCGGCGCCGGGGGTGGACCAGGCCAGCACGACGGGGATGCGATTCGACCAGCTCAGCCAGGCGGAGCCGACAGCCTTGCCAATGCAGATGGCCAGCACCCAGCTTGCGGTTTGTGCGGGCGTGGCACCAAGTGCCGCCGCGGCCGCCAGAACCAGCGCGATGGTAGAGCCATAGCCAACCAGCGCGGCGACAAGGGCGGCGGAAAAGACGGAAATCGGCAAGGGCGCATCCTCTGGCGGCAATCCGCCGGACCATGAGCGCGGGCGCGGGGCGATGCAAGAGGGCGCAGGGAGGTGGGGCCCGAAAACGGAAACGGCGACACCCAGGGAGGAGGAGGGGTGTCGCCGTCCGTTTTCAACATCCGCCCAGGGAGGAGGAGGGGCGGCTGCTATGGTTGCGACACCCCAGGGAGGAGGAGGGGGCGCCGCATTTTCCATGGCCCAGGGAGGAGGAGGGGCCAGGAACCTGTTGGGCCTTTCGGCCCGAAAGAGTTGCGACAACCCCAGGGAGGAGGAGGGGGCTGTCGCCGATCCCACGGCCCAGGGAGGAGGAGGGGCCAGGGAACCGTTCCGGGCATATAAGGCCCGTATGGCTTGCGGCAATCCCAGGGAGGAGAGGGGATCGCCGCTCTTGCGACTGGCCCAGGGAGGAGGAGGGGCCGCGCAAACTCTGGAAGCCGTGGCTTCCGGTAGAGAGAGGCGGCGACATCTAGGGAGGAGGAGCGATGTCGCCGCTTTTGCATCAGGTTCCGGGAGGAAGTGGAACCCGGCAAAGAAACTTATTTGCCGTAGGCAGCTTCCTGCGCCAGACGGGTGATCATCGAGCGATGGATGCCCAGATCGGCCAGTTCACGGCCCGACAGGGCGTTCAGCTCGCGCAGGGTCTGGCGATAGATCGCCCGCCGCGCCTGCATCTTGCGGAACCCGTCCACCAGACCCATGATGCGGTCGGCAACGCTGATATGTGCGACGCGGGTGGTGTTTACATAAGCCATTTCAGTCAGCCTCAAGTCTCGGTTTAGCGCTCACATCTTCGGGTCTGTCGATCCGTGTTCTGCGCTGTTGAAGCCAAGATGGGGCAAATGCTGCAACTGCACAATCCCGCTTCGCCGCATTGCAGCTATGCGGCTTCCGCATGGCTGACGCGAGGAAAATCTTGATCATTTCCAAGCGCATCGCCAGTTTTTTGAGCAAATGGTAAACGGGTCTTGCACTTTGACGTAACGTGAACAAGGCTCTGCGCGCAAGACAGGAGGTCCGCATGGCGGTTACACGCGAAGAGGTTCAGGCCGTTCTGGCGCGGGTCGCGCTGCCCGGTGGCGGCGATCTGCTGAGCCGGGATTTGATTCGGGCGCTGCGGGTCGATGGCGACAGCGTGGCCTTCGTGATCGAGGCGCCCAGCCCGGCCGAGGCGCAGGCGCTGGCGCCGGTGCAGGCCGCGGCAGAGGCGGCTCTGCGGGCGCTACCGGGGGTGGGGTCCGTTCAGGTGGTGATGACGGCCCATGGTCCCGCCGCCCCCAAGGCGCCGCCGCCGCAGGGCCTCAAGATCGGTGGCCACGCCGCGCCGCATCAGGGTGGGCCGAAGCGGGTCAGCGGGATTGACCGGATCGTGGCCATCGGCTCGGGCAAGGGTGGCGTGGGGAAATCCACCGTCTCGTCCAATCTTGCTGTGGCGCTGGCCCGGCAGGGGCGGCGCGTCGGTCTGCTGGATGCTGATATCTATGGCCCCAGTCAGCCGCGCATGATGGGGGTGAACAAGCGCCCCGCCAGCCCTGACGGCAAAACCATCATCCCGCTTCAGGCGCATGGTGTCACCGTCATGTCCATCGGCTTCATGCTGAAAGAGGACGAGGCGGTGATTTGGCGTGGCCCGATGCTGATGGGGGCGCTGCAACAGTTGATCGAGCAGGTCGCCTGGGGCGATCTGGATATCCTGCTGATCGACCTGCCGCCTGGAACGGGGGATATCCAGCTGACGCTGAGCCAGCGTTTCGCGCTGACCGGGGCGGTCGTGGTCTCTACCCCGCAGGATGTGGCGATGCTGGATGCGCGCAAGGCGCTTGACATGTTCGGCAAGCTGAAAGTGCCGGTGCTGGGCCTGATCGAGAACATGTCCACCTATGTCTGCCCCAATTGCGGGCATGAGGCGCATCTGTTCGGTCATGGCGGCGTGGCAGCCGAGGCCGCGAAGCTTGGCGTGCCCTTCCTAGGAGAATTGCCGCTGGATCTGGACACGCGGCTGGCGGGAGATGCGGGCAGGCCGATCGCCACCGGGCAGGGGCCGATGGCCGAGGCCTATGCCCGGCTTGCCCGCCGCCTGATCGACGGCGGCATGGCCTGAGCGCTTTCCCATGTGATCCCGAACGCCCGCCTTTTGGCGGGCGTTTTCGTTTTCGCGGGCTGAGCGGGATTTTCCGGGCCAGCATGGCAGGGCACGGGCGGGAAAGCATGGTACTGCCGGGAAATCATGGGAATGGTCCTCCTGAAATTATGGAATCCCATGGGATCGAACCGGGACACACGCGGAATCGCGCGTGGTCACGAATCACTGAGGCGTGATTCATCCCCGAGTCGGGGGCGAATGGGGCGATTCCGGGGATGAAATGTGCCTTTCGGGTCATTTGTGGCGGTGCCATGCGATCCCATGAGGCGGAAGATCCCTGTGCGTGGCGAAAAAAACACGCCGCTATATCTAGTGGGCGCTTGTTGCAGGTTTCGCCACAATTAGCCGAAAATCCGCGCTCTTTCCTACCAGATGCTGTGCGGCAAAGCGCGGCGTCTCAACATCTTCCGGCTGCATCCCGAAAAATCCCATTGATTACCATGTAGTCCCATGGCATCCCTTGGCTATCGAATGACGGCGGAAATGAAAAAGCACGGGGCAGCAAGACCCCAAAGGCGAAAAGCAGGTTTCATACAGGCACCTCCGTCATTCGACCATACGA
>NZ_BMYI01000013.1:0-53332 GCF_014652195.1 Gemmobacter nanjingensis | reverse complement strand
GGCCGACCCAGCGATGGGACAGACGGCGGATCGGGCAGTGGCAGCCGCCCGATCCGCCGCTTTCGTTTCTGGGTCTCGACTTTGAATCATGCCGGAGAGGGGATTCCGGCGCAACGAAAATAACAGGACCGGGCAGGGACAGCAGACCGTGTCGGAAAGCTTCAGAGGCGAGTTCAACCAGAAGGTTGACGGAAAGGCGCGGGTCTCGATCCCTGCATCGTTCCGGCGTGTCCTCGAAGCAGGTGATCCTTCCTTCGATGGCAGCCGCCCGAAATTCGTTCTGGTCTATGGCCGCCCCGGCGCGGAATTCATCGAAGGTTACACGATGGCGCAGATGGCGCGGCTTGAAGCCCGCATCCGGCGCATGCAGATCGGCTCCAAGCCCCGCCGCGCGCTGGAGCGTAACTTCATCACCCTCTCGCAGCAGGTTGAAATCGACGACGATGGCCGGATCGTGCTGCCGCCCAAGGCGCGCGACAAGATCGGTCTGGATGCCGATATGCTGAAGGATGGCGCGGAGGCGACCTTTGCGGGCACGCTGGATACCTTCCAGATCTGGCGCCGCGATTCCTACGATGCGCTGAATGCCGCGGCCGAGGAAGACGACGATCTGGACGATCTGATCCCTGAGGGCGCCGACATGCTAGCGCTGCTGTCCGACGAGCCGGAGGAATAGCCGGTGGAGACGCGCGCACCGCATATCCCGGTGCTTCTGCGGCCGCTGCTGGATGCCTGCGCCCCGGTTTCGGGCCGCTGGCTGGATGGCACGTTCGGGGCAGGGGGCTACACGCGCGGTCTGCTGGCCGCCGGGGCCGATCATGTGACGGGGGTCGACCGTGACCCGCTGGCGCTGCAAATGGCCGCTGCCTGGGCCGGTGACTATGGTGACCGGCTGAGCCTCGTGGCCGGAAATTTCTCGCAACTGGATGAATATGCACAGGATCTGGACGGCATCGTGCTGGATCTGGGTGTGTCTTCCATGCAGCTTGATCAGGCCGAGCGCGGCTTTTCCTTCCAGAAGGATGGCCCGCTGGACATGCGGATGAGCCAGGATGGCCTCTCTGCCGCCGATCTGGTGAACGAGGCGGATGAGGCAGTGCTGGCCGACATCCTTTATCATTACGGCGAGGAACGCGCCTCGCGTCGCATCGCGCGCGCCATCAGCGAGGCGCGCAAGGTCGAACCGATCACCCGCACCCTGCAACTGGCCGAAATCGTCGCGCGCTGCCTGCCGCGCCCGAAACCGGGACAAAGCCATCCCGCGACGCGCAGCTTTCAGGCCATCCGCATCGCGGTGAATGCTGAGTTCGACTCGCTGGCCGAGGGGCTGGCGGCGGCGGAACGCGCGCTGCGCCCCGGCGGGCTGCTGGCCGTGGTCACCTTCCACAGCCTTGAGGACCGGATCGTGAAACGGTTCTTCCAGAGCCGCAGCACGGAATCGCAGGGCAACCGCTATGCCCCTGCTGCGCAGACCCTGACACCCAGCTTCGCCATGGTGACCCGCAAGGCGGTGGGGCCGGATGATGTGGAACTGGCGGAAAATCCGCGCGCGCGCTCAGCCCGGCTGCGGGTCGGTCGCCGGACCGCGGCGGCCGCGCACCGGCTTGACCCCGCGGCGATGGATGTGCCGCTGCTGCCCCGCAAAGGAGGACGCCGCTGATGCGTGCCCTTGTCTATCTGCTGACCTTCGCGGCTGTCATCGGGCTGGGTTTCTGGGCCTACAAGGAAAACTACGCAACGCAACAGGCACTGAAGGATGTATCGCGGCTGAACTCGGAAATCGCGGACCTGCGCGAAGCGCTGTCAATCCAGCGTGCCGAATGGGCCTATCTGAACCGCCCCGACCGGCTGCGCGAATTGTCGACCATCAACTTCGACCGGCTGCGCCTTCTGCCGATGGAGCCGGAGCAATTCGGCCTTGCCAGTGAAGTGGCCTATCCGGCGCCCGTTGTGTCGCTGCCCGATGTGAATGCGCCCGTCGATATCTCCGGCGAACAGGAGCAGAACCCATGACCCGCACGCCGCTGCGCCCTCTGGCCCGCATCCTTTCCGCCCGTGCCGCCGGGGAAAACCCCGACAGTATCGAACGCGAGAACCTGCGCGCCCGGCACGAGGTCATGCGTGAGAAATCGCGCAAGCGCTCCGAGGGGCGTTTGCTGATTCTGGGCCTGTCGTTCTTCATGGCGTTCACGGTGGTCGGCGCCCGCATGGGCCTGCTGGCGGCGTCCGAACCGATGGAGCCACGTTCAGCCGCACCCGGCGCCGCGATTCTGGCGCAGCGGGCGGATATTACCGACCGCAATGGCCGGGTGATGGCGACCAATCTGGTAACGCATGCGCTTTATGCTCAGCCCAAGGACATGGTGGACCCGGAACGCGTGGCGCGCGAACTGGCGGTCATCTTCCCCGATCTGAAGGAAGAAGACCTGCACCGCCGCCTGACCGATGGTCGCAGCTTCCTGTGGATCAAGAAAAAGCTCAGCCCCGAACAGATGCAGAAAGTGCACGAGATCGGCGATCCGGGCCTGCTGTTCGGCCCGCGCGAGATGCGGCTTTATCCCAACGGGCGGTTGGCCGCGCATGTGCTGGGCGGCGCATCCTTCGGCACCGAGGGGGTGAACAGCGCCGAGGTGATCGGGACGGCGGGGCTGGAGAAATTCCTCGACGACCGGCTGCGCGATCCGGCGCAGACGGCAGAGCCGTTGCAACTGTCGCTGGATCTCACGCTGCAATCGGCGGTGACTGAGGTTCTGGACACCGGCATGAAGATGATGAACGCAAAGGGTGCTGCCGCCGTGCTGATGGATGTGCGCACGGGCGAAATCCTCAGCCTCGTCTCGCTGCCCGATTTCGACCCGAACGACCGTCCGAATCCGCTGGTGAAGGGCGATCCGGGCGACAGCCCCCTGTTCAACCGGGCGGTGCAGGGCGTCTACGAGCTTGGCTCTACCTTCAAGATTTTCGCGGTGGCTCAGGCGCTTGAGCTTGGTCTGGTGAAGCCCGACACGCTGGTCGACGCCAATGCGCCGATGGTGTGGGGCAAGTTCCGTATCAAGGAATTCCGTAACCACAACTATGGGCCTTATCTCTCGGTGGCCGATGTCATCGCCAAATCGTCGAACGTCGGCACGGCGCATGTGGCGCTGATGGTGGGGGGGCTGAAACAGCAGGCGTTCCTCAAGACGCTGGGCTTCTTCGAGCCGACCCCGATCGAGATGGTCGAGGCGAAAAGCTCGCGTCCGCTGGTGCAGAAGAACTGGTCCGATATCGTGACAATCACGGTCTCCTACGGGCATGGCCTGTCCGCCAGCCCGATGCATCTTGCCGCCGCCTATTCCGCCATTGCCAATGGCGGGGTCGCGGTGCCGCCGACGCTGCTGCGGCGCAAGACCGTGCCGGAAGGCACGCGCGTGATGTCGGAACGGGTGGCGCGGCAGGCGGTCGACATGCTGGCAGGCGTGGTCGAACACGGCACCGCCTCTTATGCCAAGCTGGAGGGCTATGCGATTGCCGGCAAGACCGGCACGGCCGACAAGCCGAAGCCCACCGGCGGCTATTACAAGGACAAGGTGATCAACACCTTTGCCAGCATGTTCCCGGCGGACAATCCGCGCTATGTGCTGATCGTGACGCTGGACGAGCCGGTGGATACCTCCGGCTCCGAGCCGCGCCGCACCGCCGGTTATACCGCCGTGCCGGTGGCGGCCGAGGTGGTGCGTCGCGTCGCGCCGCTTCTGGGCATCAGGCCGAAGATTGAACTCCCCCCGGCGAATGCGCTAACAGCCGTCGTCCATAACTGAGACGGGGGCTGTCCCATGACAGAGCGCAGGGCGACACTGGCGGAACTGGGCTTGACCGCCAAGGGCGGGCAGGAGGCGCGGGTGACCGGGCTTGCGGTGGACAGCCGGGCGGTGAAGCCCGGCTTTCTGTTCGCGGCCCTGCCGGGCAGCCGGATGCACGGGGCGGAGTTTGTGGAATACGCGTTGCGCATGGGGGCGGCGGCTGTGCTGACCGATGCCGAGGGCGCGCGGATCGCGGCGCCTGCGCTGGCCGGGGCGAAAGTGGCGCTGGTGGTGGTGGCCGATCCGCGTCAGGCGCTGGCACTGGCGGCGGCGCTGTGGTTCGGCGCGCAGCCGGAAACCATGGTGGCGGTGACCGGCACCAACGGCAAAACCTCGGTCGCGACCTTCACCCGGCAGATCTGGATGGCCCTGGGCCATGCCGCCATCAACATCGGCACCACCGGGGTTGAAGGCGCCTGGGCCGCGCCCTCTGCCCATACCACGCCGGACCCGATTACGCTGCATTCCATGCTGGCTGCGGCGGCGGAAGCCGGTGTGACCCATGCCGCGATGGAAGCATCGAGCCACGGGCTTGACCAGTTCCGCATGGATGGCGTGCGGCTGAAGGCCGGGGGCTTTACCAATTTCACGCAGGACCATCTGGATTATCACGGCACGTTCGACGCCTATTTCGCCGCCAAGGCCGGGTTGTTCGACCGGGTGCTGCCGCCCGATGCGACGGCGGTGATCAACATGAATGACGCACGCGGCGCCGATATGGCGGCCATTGCGGAGGCCAAGGGCCAGCGGCTCCTGACTGTGGGGCATGATGCCGGATGCGATCTGTGCATCGCCGGGCAGCGGTTCGATGCGACCGGGCAGGATGTGCGCTATCTCTGGCAGGGCCAGCCGCATCAGATCCGCCTGAACCTCATCGGCGGTTTCCAGGCCGAGAATGTGGCGCTGGCCGCCGGTCTGGTGATCGGTGCGGGTGAGGCGCCGGGCGATGTGTTCCGCGTGCTGCCGCACCTGACCGGCGTGCGCGGGCGGATGCAGCTTGCGGCCACGCGGGCCAATGGCGCTTCGGTTTTCGTCGACTACGCCCATACGCCCGATGCGCTGGCGACTGCGCTGAAGGCATTGCGTCCGCATGTCATGGGACGGCTGATCGTTGTTTTCGGTGCCGGCGGCGACCGCGACCGGGGCAAGCGCCCGTTGATGGGCGCTGCGGCGCGCGAGGCGGCAGATGTTCTGTTTGTGACAGACGACAACCCCAGAAGCGAGGAGCCGGCGGATATTCGTGCAGCAATTCTGCAAGCCTGCCCGGAGGCGAACGAGGTCGGTGACCGCGCCGAAGCCATCCTGCGCGGCGTCGATGCGCTTCAACCGGGTGACGCCCTGCTGATCGCGGGGAAAGGGCACGAGACAGGCCAGGTCTTCAAGGGTGACGTCTATCCTTTCGATGATGTCGAACAGGCGTCGATTGCCGTCGCCGCGCTGGACGGGATGATCTGATGGCTGCGCTCTGGACCTCTGCTGACGCCATTGCCGCCACCGGGGGCAGCTCGCCCTGCGACTGGGCGGGGAATGGTGTTTCCATCGACACCCGCAGCCTTCAGCCGGGTGATCTGTTCGTGGCGCTGAAGGACGTGCGCGACGGCCATGATTTCGTGGCGCAGGCTTTGGCGCAGGGGGCGGCTGCCGCGCTGGTCAGCCGCATCCCTGAAGGGGTGGCGCCGGATGCGCCGCTGCTGCTGGTCCCCGATGTGCTGAAGGGGCTGGAGGCGCTGGGCCGTGCCGCCCGCGCGCGGACGGCGGCGAAGGTTGTGGGCATCACCGGCTCGGTCGGCAAGACCTCCACCAAGGAAATGCTGCGGGCCACGCTGACCGGGCAGGGGCGTGTGCATGCCGCCGAAGCCAGCTACAACAATCACTGGGGCGTGCCGCTGACACTGGCGCGGATGCCCGCAGAAACAGATTTTGCCATTATCGAGATCGGGATGAACCACCCCGGCGAAATCGCGCCTCTGGCACGGATGGCCGATCTGGACGTGGCTGTGATCACCACCGTCGCGCCGGCCCATCTGTTTGCCTTCGACGGGCTGGACGGGATCGCGCAGGAAAAGGCCGCGATCCTTGACGGGTTGCGCCCCGGAGGTATCGCGATCCTGCCTGCGGGCCTGAGCGTGTCGGACATTCTCATGTCCAGGGCTGCCGAAACCGGCGCCCGTGCCATCACCTTCGCGGAAACGGCTGCCGACTGGCGGATTGACCGTGCCGACTGGGGCGCGGAGGCCAGCGCCGTGCAGGCCATCACCCCCGCCGGTCCGCGCCTGTTCCGCGTGCAATCGCCGGGGCGCCATTTTGCCGTCAATGCGCTGGCCGTTCTGGCTGCCGCCGAGGCGCTGGGCGCCGATCCCGCATTGTCGGCGCAGGGCCTTGGCCGCTGGTTGCCCCCGGCAGGCCGGGGCCAGCGCGAGCGTATCACCACCGATCCGGTCGCCGATGAAGGGTTCGACCTGATCGACGATGCCTTCAACGCCAACCCGGCCTCGATGGCCGCCAGCCTTGATGTGCTGTCGATCCTGCGCCCCGAGGATAATGTGGGCCGCATCCGTCAGGGCCGCCGCATCGCCATTCTGGGCGACATGCTGGAACTTGGTCCGACCGAGCTGGCCCTGCATGCCGAAATCGCCAGCCACCCGGCTCTGGCGAGCCTCACCACCGTTCATTGCGTCGGCCCGCGCATGAAGGCGCTGCATGCGGTGCTGCCGCAGGCATTGCGCGGCGAATGTGTTGAAACGGCAGCCGAACTGCTGCCGCGCCTGCGCGCGCTGGTTGATGCCGGTGACATCGTGCTGGTGAAAGGCTCCAAAGGCATCAAGGTCAGCCTGCTGGTCGAGGCGCTGCGCAAACTGGGGCAGCCGCGCCCCCAAGACGACAAGGGAACAGAGTAATGCTGTATCTTCTCACCGAGTTTTCGGACGGGGGCGACCTGTTCAACCTGTTCCGCTACATCACCTTCCGCGCGGGCGCGGCCTTTGCCACGGCGCTGATCTTCGGCTTCCTGTTCGGCCGTCCGCTGATCAACCTGCTGCGACGCAAGCAGGGCAAGGGCCAGCCGATCCGGGATGATGGCCCGGCCTCGCATTTCTCCAAGGCGGGCACGCCGACGATGGGGGGCTTGCTGATCCTGTCGGCGCTGATGGTTTCGACCCTGCTCTGGGCGCGGCTTGACAACCCCTATGTCTGGATCGTGCTTCTGGTGACGCTGGGCTTTGGCCTGATCGGCTTTGCCGACGATTATGCTAAGGTTACCAAGCAGAACACCAAGGGCGTCTCGGGCCGCGTGCGCATGGCGCTGGGTCTGCTGATCGCCGCGCTGGCCGCTTATGCCGCCGCGCGCTTCCACCCGGAGGCGCTGACCAATCAGCTTGCGCTGCCGCTGTTCAAGAACGCGCTTCTGAACCTTGGCTGGTTCTTTGTGCCCTTCGGCATGATCGTGATTGTCGGCGCCGCCAATGCGGTGAACCTGACCGATGGTCTGGACGGCCTTGCCATCATGCCGGTGATGATCGCGGGTGGTGCGCTCGGCGTCATTTCCTACGTCGTCGGCAACTTCAACTTTACCGAATATCTGGGCGTCCACTTCGTGCCGGGCACCGGGGAGCTGCTGATCTTTGCCGCCGCGCTGATCGGCGGAGGGTTGGGTTTCCTGTGGTACAATGCGCCGCCGGCGGCGGTGTTCATGGGCGATACCGGCAGCCTCGCGCTGGGTGGCGCCCTGGGCGCGATTGCTGTCTGCACCAAGCACGAGATCGTGCTGGCCATCGTCGGCGGACTCTTCGTGGTCGAGGCGCTGAGCGTTATCATCCAGGTGCTTTACTTCAAACGCACCGGGCGACGGGTGTTCCTGATGGCGCCGATTCACCACCATTTCGAAAAGAAGGGCTGGGCTGAGCCGCAGATCGTGATCAGGTTCTGGATCATCTCGCTGATCCTCGCGCTGATCGGTCTGGCCACGCTGAAGGTGCGCTGATCCGGTGGCGGCACGCAAGCGCGAGGCCGAGCTGTATCCGGCGCTGAAGCTCTGGCTGGAAGGGCAGGGCTATGAGGTGAAGGCCGAAGTTGGCCATTGCGATATCCTTGCCCGCCGGGGCGAGGAGGCGCCGGTGGTGGTGGAGATGAAGGCCGGCTTCACGATGTCTCTGGTGCTGCAAGGCGTGCGACGGCTGAGCCTTTTTGACACCGTTTATCTCGCCGTGCCCGCGCCCGGTCCGCGTGGCTGGCCCGCGCGTTACCGCGACATCCTCGCCCTCTGCCGCCGCCTCGGTCTTGGTCTTCTGGCGGTAGAGCAGACCGGCAAGGTGCAGGCCCATCTCGACCCCGGCCCCTACCGTCCCCGGCCACAGAAGCAACGCGCCGGTCGGTTGTTGCGCGAATTCGACCGACGGGTAGGCGACCCCAATACCGGCGGCACGCCGGGCGGGGCGCGGATGACCGCCTATCGGCAGGATGCCCTGCGCCTTGCCCGCGCGCTGGCGACCGGCCCCGCCGCGCCGAAAGCGCTCGCCACCGCCACCGGCGTTGCCCGCGCGGGCGAGATGCTGCGGGCCGATCACTATGGCTGGTTCGAACGCGCCGCGCGCGGGATCTATGGGCTGACCCCGAAAGGTGCCGCCGCGCTGGAGGACCATGCCGGGGCGCTGGCGGATCTCTAGCAAGGTCAGGGGCGCTGCCCCTCCGGGCCTGCGGCCCGTTCACCCCGGGATATTTATTGCCAAGATGAACGCCCTTGCCATTCATCTTGGTCCAAATATCCCGGGGGAGCGCCAAGGGCGCGGGGGCAGAGCCCCCCTTACGACAGCAGCGCCTGGACCTGAGCGGTGAAATCCTCGCCGCGTTTTTCGAAGTTCGGATACTGGTCAAAGCTGGCGGCAGCGGGGGCAAGCAGCACCACATCGCCCGGCTCGGCCTCTTCTGCCGCGCGGGCGACGGCGCGGGCCATCGTCTCGCAGATCTCATGCGGGGTGTTGCCGATCTGTAGCGCGAAGTCTCGGGCCGAATGGCCGATCAGATAGGCTTTCATCACCGATCCGAGGAAGGGCTCCAGCGCCGCGATGCCGCCATCCTTGCCCATGCCTCCGGCGATCCAGCGGATCTTCGGAAAAGCCTGAAGCGCTTTTGCGGCACTGTCGACATTGGTGGCTTTGCTGTCATTCACGAAGCGGACGCCATTCCTTTCGCCGACCAGCTGGCTGCGATGCGGCAGGCCGCCGAAGGATTGCAGCGCCTGTTCAATCAGCTTGGGTGCGAGCCCCAGCGCACGGCAGGCGGCATAGGCGGCGCAGGCATTCTGGTGGTTATGGGCACCGGGCAGCCCCGAAATCTCGCGCAAGTCGATGGAGGCCATCTGCTTGCCGCGCCGCCATTCGGCAAGGAAACCCTTGCGGGCAAAGACCGACCAGCCAAAGCCTTCGAGCTTCGTGCCGGAGGAGACGCGGATCACCCGGTCATCCTCTGGTCCCTGCGCCATCTGGTTGGCAAGGAAACGCCCCTCGGTCTCATCCACGCCCACGATGCAGCGATCCGGGCCGCCTTCCGCGAACAACCGGCGTTTGGCGGCGAAATAGCCGCCCATGCCGTTGTGACGGTCCAGATGATCGGGCGAGAGGTTGGTGAACACCGCCACATCGGGCGTCAAGGCGCGGGCAAGATCAGTCTGGTAGCTGGACAGTTCCAGAACGATGACCTCGCCATCCTGCGGCGGGTCGATGTCCAGCACGCCGCGGCCGATATTGCCCGCCATCTGCGTCGGCCGGCCGGCGACTTGCAGGATATGGTGGATCAGCGCCGTGGTGGTGGATTTGCCGTTCGATCCGGTAACGCAGACGACGCGCGGGGCAGTATCGAACTTCGCCCAGTCGGCTGCACCGAGGCTTTGGAAGAACAGGCCGATGTCATTGTCGACCGGCACGCCAAGGTCGAGCGCGCGGGCGATCACTTTGTTCGGCTGCGGGTAAAGATGCGGGATGCCGGGCGACGTGATCAGGCAGGCCACGCCATCAAAGGCGCCCTGTTTCATCAGATCGGTGCATGCAAAGCCCTCGGCCTCGGCCTCGGCCTTGGCGCGCGCTTCTGGGCTGTCGTCCCACAGCACGGGCTCGGCCCCGCCTGCCTTCAGCGCGCGCGCGGTGGCAAGGCCGGATCGCCCCAGCCCCAGAACCGCCACCTTGCGACCCGCATAACCCTGAACCGGAATCATCCCGCACCCCGCCGTCATTTCGGCGCGCAGAATGGGCGAGGGGGGCGGCGCCTGCAAGCACTGGAATGGCCAGGCGGGTGCGTCTTTTCCGGCGTCCCGCGCACGGCAGCGTGATGCCGGGACAGCCCCATCTTGCATGCAATTCCACTGGCCTTGCGGGCGGAATCCCGTTAGGCTGATCCTCAAGCCGGGCAAACCGGCAGCTTTAGGCAAGCAGGCAAATCAGGCGGTTCCCATGACTGAGATGGTCTATGGTTCGATGCCCGTACGGGTCACCGAGCCGGTTCTCCCCCGTTGGTGGCGAACGCTCGACAAATGGACATTGGCGGCGGTGCTGATCCTGTTCGGCATCGGCATCCTGCTGGGGCTGGCTGCCTCTGTCCCCCTGGCGACGCGTAACGGGCTGGACCCGTTCCATTATGTGCAGCGGCAGGCGTTCTTTGGCGCGCTGGCGCTGGTGGCCATGCTGGGCACCTCGATGCTGCCGCCCGAGATGGTACGGCGGCTGGGGATCATCGGTTTTGCGCTGTCCTTCGTGGCGCTGGCGCTGCTGCCGGTCTTCGGCACCGATTTTGGCAAAGGCGCCGTGCGCTGGTTCTCGCTGGGCTTCGCTTCGTTCCAGCCCTCTGAGTTTCTGAAGCCGGGGTTCATCATCGTCACCGCCTGGCTGATGGCTGCCAGTCAGGAACTGAACGGCCCGCCGGGCAAGAGCATTTCCTTCGCCATTACCCTGCTGGTCGTGGGCTTTCTGGCGACCCAGCCCGACTTCGGTCAATCCATGCTGGTGCTGTTCGGCTGGGGTGTGGTCTATTTCGTGGCCGGGGCGCCGTTTCTGCTGATCTCGGTCGTCATCGCGCTCATCGCAGGCGGCGGGGTGGTCGCTTATGGCGCATCCGAGCACTTCGCCCGCCGGATCGACGGCTTTCTTGCCGCTGACATCGACCCGCGCTCGCAGTTGGGCTACGCGACCAACGCCATTCAGGAAGGCGGCTTCTTCGGCGTGGGGGTCGGTGGCGGTCAGGTGAAATGGACGCTGCCGGATGCCCATACCGATTTCATCATCGCTGTCGCGGCCGAGGAATATGGCCTGCTGCTGGTGCTGTGCATCCTTGCGCTTTATGGCACGGTCGTCGTGCGGTCGATGTTCCGCCTGATGAAAGAGCGTGATCCCTTCGTGCGGCTGGCCGGCGCCGGTTTGGCCTGCATCTTCGGCGTGCAGGCGATGATCAACATGGGCGTGGCGGTGCGCCTGCTGCCCGCCAAGGGCATGACGCTGCCGTTCGTCAGCTACGGGGGATCATCCGTCATCGCGGCGGGCATCACTGTCGGCATGTTGCTGGCGCTGACCCGGACCCGCCCGCAGAACGAGCTGCACGATCTGCTGTTCCGTCGGGGGCGCTGATATGGCAGGGCAGGCGCCACTTCTGCTGATCGCGGCCGGGGGCACCGGGGGGCATATGTTCCCCGCGCAGGCCCTGGCCGAAGCGATGATCGCGCGGGGCTGGCGGGTGAAGCTTTCGACCGATGCGCGCGGCGCCCGCTATGCTGGCGGCTTCCCGGCCGAGGTGGTGGTGGAGCAGGTGGCCTCGGCCACCTTCGCGCGTGGCGGGTTGGCGGCGAAGGCACTGGTGCCCTTCCGCATCGCGGGGGGGATCGGCGCGGCGGTGCTGGCGCTGCTGCGCGACCGGCCTGAGGTCGTAGTGGGCTTCGGTGGCTATCCGTCGATACCGGCGCTGGCGGCGGCCACGCTGCTGCGGTTGCCGCGGATGATCCACGAACAGAATGGCGTGCTGGGCCGCGTCAATCAGGTCTTTGCCCGGCGGGTGAACCTTGTCGCCTGCGGCACCTGGCCCACAGCCCTGCCCGACGGGGTGGAGGGCATTCATACGGGCAATCCGGTGCGGCAGTCGGTGCTGGATCGCGCCGGTGCTCCCTATATTCCGCCCGGGGACTATCCGATGAGCCTTGTGGCCATTGGCGGCAGCCAGGGCGCGCGCATCCTGTCGGATGTGGTGCCCGCCGCCATTGCGGCCCTGCCGGAATCGGTGCTGCGCAATCTGCGGGTCGCCCATCAGGCCCGGGCCGAGGATATGGAGCGGGTGGCCGCAACCTATGAAGCGGCCGGGATCATGGCCGAGGTCGAACCCTTCTTCACCGACATTCCGCGCCGGCTGTCCGAGGCGCAATTGGTGGTATCGCGCTCGGGTGCTTCATCCATCGCCGATATCTCGGTGATCGGGCGGCCCTCCATCCTGATCCCTTTTGCCGCGGCCACCGCAGACCACCAGACCGCCAATGCGCGGGGGCTGGTTTCCGCCGAGGCAGCTATACTTATCCCTGAATCCGCCCTTGACCCCGCCACCCTGACCGCGCAAATGGCCGCCGTGCTGACGCAGCCGCAGGCGGCCGGGCGTATGGCCGCCAATGCCCTTGCGCAGGGCCGACCCGACGCCACCGAACGGCTGGTCGACCTGGTTCTGCGCCTTGCCCGGAAAGAGTGACCCATGAACGCGACCAAACTGCCCCTTGAACTGGGGCCCATCCACTTTATCGGCATCGGCGGCATCGGCATGTCGGGTATTGCCGAGGTGCTGATGACGCTGGGCTACCGCGTGCAGGGATCGGATGCGAAGGCCTCGAAAATCACCGACCGGCTGGTCGGCCTTGGCGCGCGTTTCTTCGAAGGTCAGCGGGCCGAGAACATCGGCGATGAGGTCGGGGTGGTGGTGATCTCTTCCGCCATCAAGCCCGGGAATCCCGAGCTGGAAGAAGCCCGCCGCCGCAAGCTGCCGGTGGTTCGCCGGGCCGAGATGCTGGCCGAGCTGATGCGGATGCGGTCGAACATTGCCGTGGCAGGCACGCATGGCAAGACCACGACCACGACCATGGTGGCAACACTGCTGGACAAGGGCGGCTTTGACCCGACCGTCATCAATGGCGGCGTGATCCATGCCTATGGCTCCAACGCCCGCGCGGGCGCCGGGGAATGGATGGTGGTCGAGGCCGATGAAAGCGATGGCAGCTTCAACCGCCTGCCTGCGACCATTGCCATCGTCACCAATATCGACCCTGAGCATATGGAACATTGGGGCAGCTTCGACGCGCTGCGCAAGGGCTTCCTCGACTTCGTGTCGAACATCCCCTTCTATGGCCTGGCGGTCTGCTGTACCGATCACCCCGAGGTGCAGGCGCTGGTGGGCCGTGTCACTGACCGCCGGGTGGTGACTTTTGGCTTCAACGCGCAGGCGGATGTGCGCGCGGTGAACCTGAAGTTCGATAACGGCAAAGCCTTCTTCGATATCCTGCTTCAGAATGAAGGCGAAGGTTCGAAAATCGAAGGCTGCACCCTGCCCATGCCGGGCGATCACAACGTCTCGAACGCGCTTTCCGCTGTCGCCGTGGCCCGCCATCTGGGGATGAAGAAGGACGAGATCCGCGAGGCGCTGGCCAATTTCGCGGGCGTCAACCGCCGCTTCACCCGCGTGGGCGAGGTGAATGGCGTGACCATCATCGACGATTACGGCCACCACCCGGTCGAGATTGCCGCCGTGCTGCGTGCCGCGCGTCAGGCGACGAAGGGCCGGGTCATCGCCGTGCATCAGCCGCACCGTTTCTCGCGCCTGTCCTCGCTGTTCGATGATTTCTGCACCTGTTTCAACGAAGCCGATGTGGTGGCGATTGCCGAGGTCTATGCCGCGGGGGAAGAGCCCATCCCCGGCGCCAGCCGCGACGATCTGGTCTCCGGCCTGATCGCCCATGGCCACCGCCACGCCCGTGCGCTGATCGACGAATCCGATCTGGCGCGGCTGGTGCGCGAACAGGCGCGGCCGGGTGACATGGTGGTCTGCCTCGGTGCGGGCACCATTTCGGCCTGGGCGAATGCGCTGCCGACCCGTCTGGCGGAGCGCGCGGCATGAGCGTTTCGCTGGCCCTTGCCTGTATCTGGGTGGTGCTGGCCTCGGCCGTGGCCATGGGGCCGCGCCGGTTCCACTGGCCTGCCGCGCTGATGCTGGCGGCCAGCGGCATTCCCCTGCTGGGGTGGGTCACCTGGGAAAACGGCGCCTACTGGGGCCTTGGTTGCCTGATCGGCGGCGCCTCGATCCTGCGCTGGCCGCTGATCCATGTGGCGCGGCGCATCGCTGGGCGCGCCACGCCTTAGACCAGCTCCTTCACCGCCTCCATCGCCACATAGGTCGAGGTCGCCGCGACATGGGGCAGGGCGCTGATGCGTTCGGCCAGAACGCGGCGGTAATCCTGAATATCCGCCGTCCGCACCTTCAGCAGATAATCGAAACGCGACGCGATCATGTGGCACTGCTCCACCTCGGGGATCAGCCGCACCGCCTTGTTGAAGGCTTGCAGTGCCATTTCGCGTGTATCCGACAGCCGCACTTCGACAAAGGCGACATGGGCAAGGCCCATGGCGATCGGGTCCAGCATGGCGCGGTAGCCCGCGATGACGCCGCCTTCCTCCAGTCGTTTCAGCCGCGTCTGCGTCGGGCTTTTCGACAGGCCGATGCGGCGGGCAAGCTCGGTCGCGGTGATCCGCCCCTCCGCCGCCAGAACCCGCAGAATCGCCTTGTCGTATGAATCCAGCTCCATCTGCGCATTTGACATCAAAAAACCTTTCATCTTCGGGCGATATGCCTGCCTGAAGGTCCATCATCGGGAAAATCACCTGCACGTTCCACTGTATTCTTTCGGGAACTGACAGCGGATTTCCACGAGGTTTCCCACTATGCCGCGCGACATGGCCGACAGCTGGAGCATCATCGACACTCAAAGCCTGCGCGACGAGGCGGCGCTTCTGCGCAGCCTGATTGCCGAGGCGGGGCTGGCGCCCGAGGATCGTGCGCGCATCACCGCCGCCGGGGCCGATCTGGTGCGCCGCATCCGCGCCAGCGTGAAGCCGGGGCTGATGGAGGTGTTTCTGGCCGAATATGGCCTGTCCACCGACGAGGGCATCGCGCTGATGTGTCTGGCCGAGGCGCTGCTGCGCGTGCCGGATGCCGAAACGATGGATGCGCTGATCGAGGACAAGATCGCGCCGTCGGACTGGGGCCGCCATCTGGGCCATTCGGCATCGAGCCTCGTCAATGCCTCGACCTGGGCGCTGATGCTGACGGGCAAGGTTCTGGACGACCGTGAGCCGGGCGTCGTGGGCCATCTGCGCGCTGCTATGAAACGGTTGGGCGAGCCGGTGATCCGAACTGCCGTGGGCCGCGCGATGAAGGAAATGGGCCGCCAGTTCGTGCTGGGCGAAACCATCGAAGGCGCGATGAAGCGTGCGCGCGAACTGGAGGCCAGGGGCTATACCTACAGCTATGACATGCTGGGCGAGGCCGCGCGCACCGAGGCCGATGCCCGCCGTTACCACCTGTCTTATTCCAAGGCGATCACCGCCATCGCCGCCGCCGCGACGACCGGCGATATCCGTAGCAACCCCGGCATCTCGGTCAAGCTGTCGGCACTGCATCCGCGTTACGAGGTGGCCAAGCGCGAGCGGGTGATGGAAGAACTGGTGCCGCGTGTCCGGGCGCTGGCGGGGCTGGCGAAATCGGCGGGCCTTGGCTTCAACATCGACGCGGAAGAGGCTGACCGGCTTGCCCTTTCGCTGCAAGTGATCGAGGAAGTTCTGAAAGATCCGGCCTTGCGCGGCTGGGACGGGTTCGGCGTGGTGGTGCAGGCCTACGGGCGTCGCGCCGGTGCGGTGATCGACTGGCTTTATGCGCTGGCGACGAAGCTTGACCGCCGCATCATGGTGCGGCTGGTGAAAGGCGCCTATTGGGATGCCGAGGTGAAGCGCGCGCAGGTCATGGGCCTTGACAGCTTCCCGGTGTTCACGCGCAAGCAGGCGACCGATGTCAGCTATATCTCCAACGCCCGCAAGCTTCTGGGCATGACAGACCGGATCTATCCGCAATTCGCTACCCATAACGCGCATACGGTGGCGGCGATCCTCGACATGGCGACCGATCCGCGTGCCTTCGAGTTCCAGCGCCTGCATGGCATGGGCGAGCGGCTGCACGATCTGGTGCTGACCGACCGGGGCACCCGCTGCCGCATCTATGCACCAGTGGGCGCGCATCGTGATCTGCTGGCCTATCTGGTGCGGCGCCTGCTGGAAAACGGCGCCAATTCGTCCTTTGTGAACCAGATCGTGAACGAGGACGTGACGCCCGAAACCGTGGCGGCCTGTCCGCTGAGCTTCATGGAAACGGTTGATCCGGTTGCCAATCCGGCCATCACCACCGGCCCGCGTCTGTTTGGCGCGCGGCAGAACTCCAAAGGCTGGGATCTGACCGATACCGCGCATCTGGCGGCGATCGAGGCGGCGCGTGCGCCGCATCTGACCGCGATCTTCGACGCCCGTCCGCGCATCGCCGGGCCAGTGGCGGGCGGGCAGCGGCTGGATGTGGTGAACCCGGCGACGGGCGAACATGTCGGCAATCTGATCCCCGCCGCGCAGCCGGATGCTGAAATGGCGCTGGCCGGCGCGCGGGTCTGGGATGCCGCCGCACCGGAACGGGCCGAGGTGCTGCGTCGCGCCGCCGATCTGTATGAGGCCGAATTTGGCGCCATCTTCGCCCTTCTGGCGCGCGAGGCGGGCAAGAGCCTGCCCGACGCCGTGGCCGAATTGCGCGAGGCGGTGGATTTCCTGCGTTATTACGCCGATCAGGGGCAGGCGCTGACGGCCGCGCCGCGTGGTGTCTTCACCTGCATCAGCCCGTGGAACTTCCCGCTGGCCATCTTCACCGGCCAGATCGCCGCCGCACTGGTGGCCGGGAATGCGGTGCTGGCGAAACCGGCGGAGCAGACGCCGCTGATTGCCACACTGGCGGTGGATCTGCTGCACAAGGCGGGGGTGCCGCAAACCGCGCTGCAACTGCTCCCGGGCGACGGTCGGGTGGGGGCAATGCTGACCTCGGACCCGCGCGTCAATGGCGTGGCCTTCACCGGCTCGACCGAAACCGCGCTGATCATCCGCCGCGCCATGGCCGCCAATCTGGACCCCGCCGCGCCGCTGATTGCCGAGACCGGCGGGCTGAATGCAATGGTCGTCGATTCCACCGCTCTGCCGGAACAGGCGGTGCGCGACATCCTCGCGTCCTCCTTCCAGTCCGCCGGGCAACGCTGTTCGGCCTTGCGTTGCCTTTATGTGCAGGAGGACGTGGCCGAAAATCTGCTGGAAATGCTGTTCGGCGCGATGGATGAACTGCGTCCGGGCAATCCCTGGCATCTGGCGACCGATGTTGGCCCGGTGATCGACGCCGAGGCGCGTGACGCTATCGCGGCCTATGTCGATACGGCCCGTGCCGGGGGGCGGGTGCTGAAGGAAATGACCGTGCCGAACGCCGGCACCTTCATCGCCCCGGCGGTGATCCGCGTCTCCGGCATCGAACAGATGGAGCGCGAGATTTTTGGCCCGATCCTGCATGTCGCCACATTCCGCGCCGCTGATCTGGACAAGGTGATCGGCGCGGTGAATGCCACGGGCTATGGCCTGACCTTCGGCCTGCATACCCGGATCGACGACCGGGTGCAGCGCGTGGTCGACCGGCTGCATGTCGGCAACATCTACGTCAACCGCAACCAGATCGGCGCCGTGGTTGGCAGCCAGCCCTTCGGGGGCGAGGGGCTTTCGGGCACCGGGCCGAAGGCGGGTGGCCCGGACTATCTGGCGCGCTTCACCGCACAACCCGCGCCTGAGGTTGATCCCGGCGCCGCCGGAACTGCGACTGAGGCCGAGGTGAGCCGCGCGCTGAAAGCCGTGCCGGGTCTGGACGAGGTGATGCAGGTGCATGACCTGCCGGGCCCGACCGGCGAGAGCAACCGGCTGTCGGCGCATCGTCGTGCACCGCTGCTGTGCATGGGCCCCGGAGCAGCCGCCGCGCTGGCGCAGGCCGAGGCGGTGCGTCGTCTTGGCGGCGCCGCGGTCGAGGCGGCGGGGCTTGACCCGCAGGCCCTGACCCGGCTTGACGGATTCTCGGGCGTGCTGTGCTGGGGCGAGGGCGCGCGCGCCTGTGCCGAGGCGCTGGCCGCCCGCAAGGGGCCGATCCTGCCGCTGATCGGTGGCCTGCCCGATGCCGCGCATGTGGCGCTGGAGCGCCATGTCTGCATCGACACCACGGCTTCGGGCGGTAATGCACAACTGTTGGCCGAGGTTTCCGGGGCCTGACCCGAAATCGTGCTGATACCCTGATCCGGGCGCCCCTGCGGCGTCCGGTCAGCTTTCGTAGCGATACATTTCGCTCGACCTGTCCAGATGGCGGCGCATGGCATTTACCGCACCCTCCGGGTCTTTCTGGCCGATGAGGGTCAGGATCTCTTCATGCTCCGCCAGGGTCTTGTGCTCGTTTCCTGACCAGTGCAGCAGCGCGGTGTAATAGCGCAGCAGCCAGCGCAGCATCGACGCCGAGACGGCAGCCATGATCGGGTTGCGCGTGGTTTCCGCAATGCGGGCGTGAAAGCGCAGATCGGCTTCGATGAACTGGCGCGGGTCATCCAGATGGCCACGCTGGTCATCCAGGATACGGCGAAGATCGAACAAATCCTGTTCGGTCGCCCGCAAGGCAGCTAACCGCACCATGCCCATTTCGAACATGCGACGCGCCTCCTTGAGGTTTTCCAGCTGATCGGGGGCAGAAGACAGCAGGATCTGCGCCACCTCGTCCACCCGGTCCAGAACGCTGTCAGGCGACAGGGCGTTCACCCGGCTGCGGCCGCCGTGGGAAATGGTGATCAGCCCCATGGTCTGCATGGATTGCAGCGCCTCGCGCACCGCGGGGCGGCCAACGCCGAAGCGCTGCATCAGATCGCGCTCTGACGGCATGGGGTCGCCGGGCCGCAGATCGCCCGAGGTGATCATGGCGCGCAGCCGGTCAAACACCTCGTCCGACAGCTTGCGCCGGACAATCTTGTCCTCCCCGGCAGGGGCGGCCGTCCGGGGGGTATCGCTGGTCGGGGGCATGGGGTGTCTCGTTTCTGCGGGGTGAAATTGTATGATGAGGTGATCATATGCAATATCCGCCCCGCTCGCAACCAGAGCGGTAGCCGTGCGCTGCGTGAGCAAGGTACTGGAAATTCGCAGAAATTACAGTCCGCTGTGCTTTCGTCTGGCGGATGTGGCCGGATAGAAAGTCATTGCTGTCATGTGGTATAATGAGTATACCATAAGGGTAGAGAAGGAGGACGGCATGACCGGAAAGCGCGACGACAGCACCATTCGCGTCACCTATCGGCTGGAAATTCCGGCCCTGCCGGGGGCGAGCCTTGAGAAGATGGCGGAAAAGATCGCCTCCGACCAATCGACCGGCACTTTTACCGAACTTCCGGGCGAGACCGAGGAAGTGCGTGCGCGTTGCGCTGCCCGCGTGGTCGCGGTGCAGCCGCTGGAAAGCACCGATCAGCCCGGCTTCCCGCGCCCCGAAGACCCGCCCGGAACCCATTACCTGCGTGGCGATGTCACCATCGCCTTCCCGCTGGAGGCCGTGGGCACCGATATCGCCGCGCTGATGACGATTACCGTCGGCGGTGTCTATTCGGCGCGCGGGCTTTCCGGCGTCCGGGTGATGGATTTCGACCTGCCGTCTGCATGGGCATGCCATCCGGGGCCGCAGTTCGGCATTGCCGGATCGCGCCGGCTGATGGATGTGGCGCAAGGGCCGATGATCGCCTCGATCATCAAGCCGTCGCTGGGCCTGACGCCTGCTGACACCGCACAGGTGGTGCGGGAACTCTGTGAGGCCGGGGTCGATTTCATCAAGGATGATGAAAAGCTGATGTCGCCCGGCTATTCGCCGCTGGCCGACCGTGTGGCTGCCATCATGCCGGTGATCGAGGATCATCAGCAGAAGACCGGCAAGCGCGTGCTTTATGCCTTTGGCATTTCCTCGGCCGACCCGGATGTGATGATGCGCAATCACGATCTGGTTCATGCGGCGGGCGGCGCGGCGGCGGTGGTCAATATCAACTCGGTCGGTTATGGCGGCATGAGTTTCCTGCGCAAACGCTCGGCCCTTTGCCTGCATGCGCATCGCAACGGCTGGGACATCCTGACCCGGCATCCCGCGCTGGGGATGGAATTTCGCGCCTATCAGAAGATTTGGCGCCTGTTGGGGGTGGATCAGTTTCAGGTCAACGGTATCGCCGCGAAATACTGGGAACCTGACGACAGTTTCGTGCGCAGCTTTGGCGATTGCCTGACGCCGATCTTTTCCGAGGCCGATTGTGCGTTGCCAGTGGTCTGTTCCGGCCAATGGGGCGGGCAGGCGCCCGAGACCTTCCGCCGGACCGGCGGTCGGCTGGATCTGATGTATCTGGGGGGCGGCGGCATCCATGGGCACCCGATGGGGGCTCGTGCCGGGGTCACGGCGATCCGTCAGGCGTGGGAGGCGGCAGAGGCAGGGATCGCGCTGGCCGACTACGCCGGGACCCGCCCCGAACTTGCGGCTTCGCTGGCGAGGTTTGCGCGCTGAGGTTCAGGGCCCCGACCTGCCAAGACGCGGTGCAAGGGGCAGGGCGGCCAGGCAGCCCAGCAGGGTGACGGCCAGCAGAAGGGTCGTCACCGGCACCAGACCGGCCCGCTGGGCCACTGCCCCCGCCAGCAGCACGACCGACGCGGTCACACCGTAGGTGATTGCAGCGTAAAGCGAGGCAAGGCGGCCCTGTGTGGCGGCGCCGGTGCCTTGGGTCAGCAGGATCAGCGACAGCCGGTAGGCCCCGCCTGCGCCTGCACCAATCAGCACAAAGCCTGCGAGGCCGGGCAGATCCTGCCCGGTTGCCGCTGCGATCAGGATAGCGGCCAGACCAAGCGCAATCGACAGCAGGCCCGAGAGCTGCGGCCAAAGCTGCGCCATGCGGGGGCTTGCAAGCTGCACGATCAGGCTGGCCAGCAGCAGCAGCGGAATCCCAAGCGCCTGCACCAACGGCATGCCATGATCCGCGAAATAGCTGGGCAGGAACACGATGGCCGAACTCAGCGCGGACCAAGTGAGACAGCCGGTCAGCAGCGGGCGCCAGTTCACGCGCAGGATCGGGGAAACCGGGTCGAGGTTTGCCGTGCCGGTATGGATGCTCTGCCGGTTCAGCGCACGCCGCCGCATCAGCAGCAGGGCCAGCGGCAGGCTCAGCGCGATGCAGGCAAGGGCGTGGATGTGAAAGCTGAGCGTGATGGCGCGCGTGCCCGTCAGTTGCAGCACCAGTTCCGAAGCCGAGGTGCCAAGGATCGCCCCGGCCAGATTGCCGGTGGCCGACAGTGCCCGTCCGCCTGCGCCGATGGCTGCAACCACAACCGCTGCCGCCGCGCCGGTGCCAAGCCCGCCTGACAGTCCCTGAAGCGCGCGCCCGGCCAGAATACCCGGCGCCTGTCCGGTGCCCAGCAACAGATCTGCCGCGCAGGCCAGACCGAGTGACAGCACCAGCATCAGGGGCGCGCGGCTTGCGATGGCGGGGCTCGCCGCCACGAACAGCACCGCGACCAGCGCCCCGACATAAGAGATATAGGTCAGTGTCATGGTCAGGGGCGAGAAGCCCAGAACCTCGCGGTAGACCGGCAGCAGGGGCGTGGGGGTATTGGTTCCCGCCAGCAGCAGGATGAAGGCGCCACCGCCCAGCAGGGCCTGCAGCTTCTGGCCCGGGGGCGTCGCTTGCATGATTTTGGCCCTCTTATCGCGGCCCGCCACCATCGCGGACCCAGCCGAAGAAATCTTCTGCCCCCATCTGCCCGCCCTTCAGCGCGATTTCCAGCCCGTCATGCTGGGATGTGCCATAGCCCTGGCAGATCGCCGCCCCCGGAATGGTGGGCGCGCGGGCCTCCAGCGCCTGCAACCCCAGCCGACGCATCCCGAAGCCCGAGGTGTCGCCGCCCGAGATCACCGCCCGGCGCAGGCCCGATCCGCGCAGGATGCCATCAAGGATGCGGCCAAGCGCATCGCCGATGCGGGCATTGGCTTCGGTCATTGACAGGGACACGCCGGAAAGAGCTGCGCGGAAATCCGTGACCGCCGGGTCGTCAGGGCCGCGCGCCGAATGAACCAGCGGGCTGGCCCCGCGTGCGGCAGCGGCACAGCCTTCGGCGATCACGCGGGCAATCTGCGCCTCTGCCTCTGCCTCCGGTCCACAGACGCAGGCGGCGGGGAAGGACAGCAGTTCAAAACCTTGCGCCGCTGCGTGATCCAGTTGCCGCGCTGTGGTGGGGGAAACAGAACCGGAAACCGCCGCGATGGCGGAAACCTTTGCCAGCCCCGGCACCGGGGCGGGGCTGGTGATGAGGCCGCTGGCAATCCAGTGCCGGACCAGCGCATACTCGATACCCTGACTGCCGACGGCAAACCCCAGCCGGTCGCGGTTCTCCCAGATCAGTCGCCCGGCGGCGGCCTCCGAATCAGGGGCCATCGCGTCGATGGACAGAACCCGTGCGCCGGTGGCGAGCGCGCGCTCCAGCGCGGTCTGCGGGTCATCGGCCAGCATCTCGAGGTCGATCAGCGCCGCAGGCAGATCGGTCTGCGCCGCCAGATGGCGCAGCAGATCGGCTTCGGCCATCGGGGTGACCGGATGTCGTGCCATTACCGGGTGCCGGTCCAGCCGGAACACCCCGTCCAGCGTGCCCGCGAACAGGTGGCCGAACGCCTGATACCGGCGCATCTGTGGCGCGGCGGTCAGCATGGGCACGGCTGCCGCCGGGCGCACCGACAGCCCGACCCCGATCGCCGCCCCGATCGAGCCGGTCTCGGGCGAAGAATCGAAGGTGGAGCAGGCCTTGTAATGCAGGATCGGCGCACCCAGACGATGAAGCCAGCCCAACGGCGCGGGCAGGTTTTCCTGCATCCATTCCGGGCTTTCCGTTCGCGAGGTCGAGGCGATGCCGATGGCGCGCGCATGCGGAAAGCGGCGTAGTAGCGCTTCTGACGGGATGTCGGAAAACAGCACGGCAGGTACGCCCGCGAAGGCCAGCACCTCCATCACCGCAGCCGAGCCGGTGAAATCGTCGCCATACCAGGTCAGCCAGGGTGCCTGTTGCGCGGTGTCCAGCACGTCTTCCGACATCGGTTTCCTCCCTTGCCGCGGGGTGTGCCGGCTGGCGACAGCGGCTATTGACTTAATCGTCATATTATTATCTCATCATACCAGTTATGCAAGATGCGCTTGGCGCAGCGGGAGGAACATCATGACGACAGTTGCCTTGTTCGGGGCGGGCGGAAAAATGGGCATCCGTCTGGGCCGCAATCTGGCCAGGACCGATTTCGAGGTGCGCAGCGTCGAGGTTTCGGACATCGGCAAAGACCGCCTGCGCTCTGAGATCGGGGCCGAGGCGGTGGCGCCGGAGGTGGCGATCAAAGGCGCCGATGTGGTGATCCTGGCGGTGCCGGATACGGTGATCGGCAAGGTGGCGAAGGATCTGGTGCCGCAGCTTGACCCCGGCACCATGGTCGTGGTGCTGGACGCGGCGGCGCCCTTCGCGGGCGATCTGCCGGAACGCGCCGACATCACCTATTTCGTGACCCACCCCTGCCATCCGGTCATTTTCAACTACGGCAAGACCGATGCTGAACTGCATGACCATTTCGGTGGCATCGCCGCGCCGCAGGGCGTGGTCAATGCGCTGATGCAGGGGCCGGAAGAACATTATGCGCTGGGCGATTCCATCGCGCGCGCCATCTATGCGCCGGTCAACCGCACCCATCGCTGCACGGTCGAACAGATGGCCTATCTGGAGCCGGGCCTTTCGGAAACCGTCTGTGCCTCGCTGCTGGTTGTAATGCGTCAGGCGATGGACGAGGTGGTCAAGACCGGCGTCTCGCAGGAGTGTGCCCGCGACTTCCTGCTGGGCCATATGAACATCCTCGGCGCGGTGATCTTCGACGAGGTGCAGGGCGTGTTCTCGGACGCCTGCAACAAGGCCATCGAATTCGGTATTCCGGTGCTGATGAAAGATGACTGGAAGCGCGTGTTCGAGCCGGAGGAAATTCTGGCCAGCGTGAAGCGCATCACCTGAACCCATTCCGGGCAGGGGCGCGAGGGGCGCCCCGCCGCAATCAACGGTCATTCCAGGGAGGAACCACCATGACCCGACTGACGACGCTTGCCGTGCTGCTGGCCGGTGCCTCGGCCTTTGCGCTGCCGGCAACCGCCAAGACCTTCAATCTCGCTTTCACCCCGCCGCTGGAAAGCCATTACGGCGACGCGGGCAAGGCGTTCAAGGCGAAGATCGAGGAGCTTTCGGGCGGCGATATTGAAATCGCGCTGAAACCGGCAGGCGCGCTGGGCGGCGAGCGAGACGTGATCGAAGGCCTGCAAATCGGCACGGTCGAGCTGACCATCTCGTCCACGGGGCCGATCGGGAATTTCGTGCCGCAGGTCTATGCGCTGGATTTCCCGTTCCTGTTCAAGGACTACGCTTCGGCCCATGCCGTGCTGGACGGCGAGATCGGGCAGGAAATCCTTGCCGATTTCGAACCCGCAGGTCTGGTGGGACTGGCCTGGGCCGAAAACGGCTTTCGCCACATCACCGATTCCAAGCATCCGATCCGCACCCCGGATGATCTGAAGGGCATCAAGCTGCGCACGATGGAAAACGAGGTGCATATCGCTGCCTTCAAGGCGCTGGGTGCCGCGCCGACCCCGATGAGCTGGACCGAGGTTCTGACCTCCCTGCAACAGGGCACCATCGACGGGCAGGAAAACCCGGTGCCGATCATCACTGCGAATAACATGTGGGAAATCCAGAAATATGCCTCGCTGACCGGGCATGTCTATTCCCCGGCGGCCGTGGTGATTTCCAAGATCACCTGGGACGAGCTGTCGCCCGAAGAGCAGGGCTGGATGAAAGAGGCCGCGAAGGCTGCGGCCGAAGCCTCGCGCGCGACCGTGGCGAAGAACGAGACCGCCGGTGTCGAGAAGATGATCGCCAATGGCATGGAGGTCGTGACCGACATCGACAAGGCGGCGTTTGCCGCTGCGGTGCAGCCGGTCTATGACGAATATGCGCCGAAATATTCGCCCGAGCTGATCCAGCGCATTCGCGACGCGCAAAAGTAAACCGATGGCCGGCGCATTCCCGTGATGCGCCGGCGCACGGTTCGGGGGGAGGGCGGCGCAGGCCGCCGCGCATTCTCGGGAGGAGGAATGTTGAAAGCTTTGACGTCTGCGGGCGAGGCTGCCGTGCGCCTGACCCATAATGCCGCAGCCCTGCTGCTGGCGATTGCCACACTTCTTGTCTTTGTTCAGGTCGTTACCCGCTTCGTCCTGGGCGATGCCGCCGTCTGGTCCGAACTGGTGGCGCGCGGCGCGATCATCTGGTCGACCTTCCTTGTCGCGGGGGCGGCATTCCGGGCCGGGACCATGATTCCGATTGATTTCATCCGTTCGCTGCTGCCCGCACCGATCCAGCTTTGGGTCGTCCGGCTGGTCACGCTGCTGACGCTGATCTTTCTGGGTGTTCTGGTTTGGTATGGCATCCTCATGGCCGGACGGGCGCAGAGCCAGCGGGTCGCGATGCTGGATGTGTCGATGGCGGTCTTTTACGCGGCCATCCCGTTCGGCGCCCTTTGCGCCATTCCAGGTGTCCTGCTGCGGCACCGCGATGCCGAGCGCGGCTCCCTGCATGACGAGGAGATCCACGAATGAACCTTGGTCTTGCCGCGTTCCTGATCCTGTTCTTCGCCCTTTCGGTGCCCGTCGCGGTGTCGATCGGTCTTGCCTCGATCTTCTCGATCCACTTCTTCTCGAACATGCCACTTCTTGTGGTGCCGCAGAAGATGTTCACCGGACTGGACAGCTTTCCGCTGATGGCGGTGCCGTTTTTCATTCTTGCAGGCGTGATCATGACGCATGGTGGCATCTCGGCCCGGCTGGTCGATTTCGTCAAGGCGCTGGTCGGCGGCGTGCAGGGCGGGCTGGCGAGCTCCTGCGTGCTGACCTGCATGATTTTCGCCGCGATTTCCGGCTCGTCGGTGGCGACGACCTTCGCGGTCGGCTCCATCCTGATCCCGGCAATGGTGCGACATCACTATCCGGTGCCGATGGCTGCCTCCATCCAAGCATCCTCAGCGGAGCTCGGGGTGATCATCCCGCCTTCGGTACCGCTGATCCTTTATGCGGTTTCGACCGAAACCTCGGTGACGCGGCTGTTCCTCGCCGGTCTGCTGCCGGGCCTTCTGGTGGCGGCGGGGCTGGTGATCATGGTCCAGGTCTGGTGCCGTCTCAAGGGGTATGGCCGCGAGGATGGCGACAGCCGCGCGCCGTTGGGGCAGGCCACGCGCCGCGCCTTCGGGGCCCTGATGATGCCGGTCATCATTATCGGCGGCATCTACGGCGGTGTCTTCACCCCGACCGAGGCCGCCGCGGTTTCGGTGATCTATGCGCTGGTCCTGTCGATGTTCGTCTATCGTGAGATCGGGCTGGCCGAACTGCCTGCCCTGTTCCGCGATGCGGCCCGATCCTCGGGGGCGGTCATGTTCATCATCGCCGCTGCCTCGCTGTTCAGCTTCCTGATCAGCCGCTCGGGCCTTCCCGCTGCAGTGGGTGACTGGGCGCAGGGCACGTTCTCGTCGGACATCACCTTCCTGCTGGGCATCAACCTGCTGTTGTTCGTGGTCGGCATGTTCATCGAAACCTCGGCGGCCATTCTAGTTCTGGCCCCGATCCTGACGCCGGTCGCGCTGAGCTTCGGTATCGATCCGGTGCATTTCGGTATCGTCATCGTGGTGAACCTCGCCCTTGGCATGTTCACGCCGCCGCTGGGGGTCAACCTGTTCGCCGCCGCGCAGGTGGCGAAAATCCCGGTGCAGCGCATGTTCGGCAGCCTTCTGTGGCCGATCCTTGTGGTGATCGCGGCGCTGATGGTGATTACCTATGTGCCTCTGCTGTCTATCGGGTTTGCCAATTGGGCGATATGAGCGCGCCTGTAGCAAGGTAACGGAAAAGGGGCGCCTCGGGCGCCCCTTTTGCGGAAGCGGAGGACAGATGAGGATCAGCAGATCCTCGGCAGTTGTTCCCCCACCAGCATGTCGACGATCCGCGCGCCGCCGAAGGCCGTGCGCAAGGTCACGCGCCCGGCCTGTCCCTGGCTGGCGCGGCCGATCACGGTGCTGTCGCGCCCTTCGGGCAGGGAGCGCAGGGCCGCCAGCGCCGCCGTGGCCTCGGCCTCGGGACAGAACAGGACCAGCCGTCCCTCGTTCGCCAGATACAGCGGGTCCAGCCCGAGGATCTCGCAAACGCCGACCACCTCGGGGCGCAGGGGCAGGGCGGTTTCCTGTATCTCGACGGCAAGCCCCGCCTCCGCCGCCATTTCATTCAGCGCCGAAGCCAGCCCGCCGCGCGTGCAGTCACGGGCGGCGGAAATCCCCGGTGCGGCGGCGAGGGCGGCCTGCATCAGATGGCCGAGCCCGGCGCAATCGCTTGCCAGATCGGTGGACAGCGCCAGATCGCCACGCGCGGCAAGGATGGCGGCGCCGTGATCGCCCAGCACACCGTTGACAATGACCACATCGCCCGGACGAATGCGCGCGGCCCCTATATCGCGGCCGGGCGGAATAACGCCCACCCCGGCGGTGGTGATGAACAGGCCGTCTGCCTTGCCGCGCTCCACCACCTTGGTGTCGCCGGTCACGATCCGCACCCCGGCCTTGTCCGCCTCGGCGGCCATGGTGGCCACGATCCGGCGCAACAGCGCGATTTCGCAGCCTTCCTCGATGATGAAAGCCGCCGAAAGCCAGAGCGGCCTCGCGCCTCCCACCGCCAGATCATTGACCGTGCCGCAGACCGCCAGCTTGCCGATGTCACCGCCCGGAAATTCCAGCGGCGTGACGACGAAACTGTCGGTGGTGAAAGCCAGCCGCGCGCCTGGTTCCTGCAAGGCTGTCCCGGTCAGCCGGGCCTGATCCTCGGAGCCGGGCGGCTGAAAGACCGAGGTAAACACCTCGTCGATCAGGTCGCGCATGGCCCGACCGCCGCCGCCATGGGCCATGGTCACATGGGTGTCGCGCAGGGCCATTATTCTGCTGCCCTGATACCGGAATATTGCCAGTAGGCGGCACAGGCCCCTTCGGACGAGACCATCAGGGCGCCCAGAGGCATTTCCGGGGAGCAGCCGGTGCCGAATTGCGGGCATTGCGGCGGTTTCATCTTGCCGGTCATCACCGCACCGCAGCAACAGCCCTCGATCTCCGGCACATTGCGGCTGGAGGCGGCATAGCCGATACCGAATTTCTCTTCCGCGTCGAAGGCGGCATATTTCGCCCGGATCCGCAGGCCCGAGGCGTCGATCTCGCCCAGACCGCGCCATTCGAAGCTGGGCCGCCGTTCATAGACATCGGCGATCGCTGCCAGAGATACCGGATTGCCGTGTTCCGGCACCACCCGCGCATACTGGTTTTCAATCGCAGCACGGCCTTCGGCGATCTGGGTCAGCACCATGAGAACCGATTGCAGCAGGTCCGTCGGCTCGAACCCGGCGACGACCAGCGGCTTGCCATAGTCGCGGGCAATGAAATCATAGGGATGGACGCCAATGACCATCGAGACGTGCCCCGGCCCGATGAAACCGTCGAGCGTCATGTCCGCATCGTCCAGCAAGGCGCGGATCGGCTCCGGCACGGTGATATGGTTGCAGAATACGCTGAAATTCGTCAGCCTCTCGCGCGCGGCCTGCTGGATCGACAGCGCGGTCGAAGGCGTCGTTGTCTCGAACCCGAGCCCGAAGAACACCACCTCGCGCCCCGGATTCCGCCGCGCCAGTTCCAGCGCATCAAGGGGGCTATAGACCATGCGGATATCCGCCCCGGCGGATTTCGCCTGCATCAGCGACTTGCGATGCCCCGGCACGCGCATGGCATCGCCGAATGTGGTGAAGATGACACCGGGACGTTCGGCAATCTCAACACATTCATCGACACGCGCCATCGGCAGCACGCAGACGGGGCAGCCGGGGCCATGGATGAACTCGATCCCGTCATGGATCAGCTTGTCCAGCCCGTAGCGGAAAATCGAATGGGTGTGGCCACCGCAGATTTCCATGATGTGCACGGGCCGGTCACGGCTGGCGCCGATGCGGTCGGCCATGCGGGCAATGGCGGAAAACAGCGCACGGGCTGCCACCGGATCGCGGAATTCAGAGGCGAATTTCATGCCAGCGCCTCCGCCGAAGAGGCCATCTGTTCCAGCGTTTCCTGCGCCTCGCCCAGATCCTGAAGCGCCTGCAAGGTTTTCGCGGCCTCCTCCTCGTCGATCAGGGCCATGGCGAAGCCGACATGGATCAGCGCCCATTGCCCGACCAGCGCCTCAAGGTCATTGCCAGCGACCGGCGCGACATTCACCTCGCGCCGCACGCCCGAAACCTCGGCCATCGCCATCAGACGATCCGCATGCGTGATCGCGACGATCCGCCCAGGAATGCCAAGACACATCGTTCAGTCCTCCTCTTCCTCATGCACGCGGCCCGACGGGTCGGAAATGCCATAGCGGTCCAGCTTGGCCCGCAGGCCGACGCGCGAAAGCCCCAGCTCCACCGCAGCGCGGCTCTTGTTCCAGCGGTGGCGGGTCAGCGTTTCGCGCAGGATGCGCATTTCGATCAGTTCCACCCGATCCTTCAGCGTGCCGTCCGCCATCAGCGCGGCATCGGCGCTGCGGTCGGAGCCAAGATCCGAGGGGGCTGCCTGAAGGATCGCGCGGCTGATAAGTTCGGCCCCCAGCATCGGGCCCTGTGCGAAGATCAGCATGCGCGTGACCTCGTTGTGCAGTTCCTTCAGATTTCCGGGCCAGTCCCAGTTTTCCAGAAACTCCAGCGCATCGGGGGAAAAGCCGTGTGCGGCCTTGCCGTGGCGGGCGGAAAGGTCATCCAGAAACGCCTGTGCGAGGATCGCCACGTCACCGCGCCGCGCCCGCAGCGGCGGGATCACCAGTTCCGCCACCGCAAGCGCATAGTAAAGGTCAGCCCGGAAGGCGCCGTCCGCCACCCGGCGCAACAGATCCGCCCCGGCGCCCAGCAACAGCCGCAGATTGGCAGTCTGCACTTCCTGACCACCGACAGGGGTGAAGCTCCCCTCATCCAGCAGTCGCCACAGCGCCAGTTGCAGGCCGGGCGAGGCATGTTCGACCCCCTCGATGAACAGGGTGCCCCGGTCGCATTTCTGGGCCAGCCCGATCTTGTTGACGCCGCCGGGCAGGATACCCCGCTTGGCACCGAAAAGTTCGATCAGGGCCAGTTCCTCGGTCAATCCGGCAAGGTTCAGGGCATGGAACGGCCGGTCCGAACGGAGCGAGGAAAAATGCATGGCGCGCGCCAGCCGCGCCCGCCCGGTTCCCGGCTCGCCGGTCAGCAGGACGGGCACGTCGAAACTGGCGAAATGCCGGGCCGCCGCCAGCACGCCCTTCATCGGGCTTTGCGGGCTGTGAAGGATGGTTTCAAATCCCAGACCCTCACGCAGGGCCAGACGGCGCTTTTCCAGTTTGGTTTGCGCGGACGAGGCCAGAAAGCGCATCTCCAGCGCCATCCGCTCGTTCTCGCGGGCAAGCTGGAACAGATGCGCCCCGTTGCGCGCCGCCATCAGAAGCTGGTCCGGATGCCACGGCTTTGTCAGGAACTGGTGAATTCCTGCATCATTGATCGCGCTCGCCATCGCGCCCGGATCGGTGTAGCCGGTGATGAGCATGCGGACGGTATCGGGCCAGCGTTCGCGCAATTCGGTCAGCAGGGCGACCCCGGTCTTGCCTGGCATCCGCTGATCGCAGATGACCACCTGCACCCATTCCTCTTCCATCCGCTGCACGGCTTCATCGGCGCTGCCAGCGGCGATGCAATCGAATTCGTCCTCCAGCGCCATGCGCATCGAGGATAGCGAATGTGGCTCGTCGTCGATCAGCAGGACGGTCGGGCGTGGGCTGGTCATGCAGCTTTCTCCGCCAGACGCGCCCGCAGCCAGCCAAGCCATTCCGCCATGCCTGCGCCGGTGCGGGCAGACAGGGCGATGATTTCGATATTCGGGTTCACCCGCCGCAGGTTGGCGGTATAGGCGGCCAGATCAACGTCGCAATGCGGCGCAAGATCCAGCTTGTTGAGGATCGCAAGACGCGCGGCACTGAACATATCGGGGTATTTCAGCGGCTTATCCTCGCCCTCGGTCACCGAAAGGATGGCGACCTTGGCATCTTCGCCGAGATCGAAGCCTGCGGGGCAAACCAGATTTCCGACATTTTCGATGAACAGGAATGACCCGGCGGCGGGGCGCAGCGCGTCGATGGCGGTGCCGACCATATGCGCATCCAGATGGCAGCCCTTGCCGGTGTTGATCTGAAGCGCCCGCGCGCCGGTAGCCCGGATCCTGTCGGCGTCGTTCGAGGTCTGCTGATCCCCCTCGATCACGGCCAGAGGGGCGTCTCCCAGTGCCTCGATGGTCTTGCACAGCAGCGTGGTTTTGCCCGAGCCGGGCGAGGAGACGAGATTGAGCGCCAGAACCCGAAGCGCGTCGAGCACCCGCCGGTTCGAGGCGGCAAAGGCATCGTTCTTGGCAAGGATCGAGGTTTCCACCTCGATCAGCCGCGCCTGCGTCAGCCCCGGAACTGACACCCCGGCCGGGCCGGTGCCGTAATGATGATGGCCTGCTGCCAGGGACGGTGCGGACGCGCGGTCGGCGGTGGCCTGGATATGGGGAAAGGGCAGGGCGGGGGCTGCGGGCCGGAAGACCGGGCCATGCGAATGCGCAAGGCCCAGCCGGTGGGCCTCGTCATGGCTCATTTCCCTGCCATCGACGGTCACCGTGTCACCACATCCGCAAACCGTACACATCACAGCACCTCCATATTCCTGATCCGCATTTCATCGCCACCCTCGGGGATCAGCCGTCCGCCATCGCACAGCGGGCAGGGGGCGAGCCTGTCGGCAATCTCGACCAGCTTCATGCAGTCATAGCAAAGCGCCTGCCCCGGCAAGTCAATGATCTCCAGCCGGGCCCCTTCGGCCGGGCTGCCCTTCATCACCACGTCAAAGGCGAATGCCAGCGCGGGCTTTTCGACCCCGGCAAAGCGGCCGATTTCCAGCCGCAGAAGGGTGACGCGCGAAAAGCCATGGGCGCGGGCCTGATCTTCCACGATGGAGCGGATGCCTTCGACAAGGCTCATCTCATGCATCCTGCGGCTCCTCGATCAGCACCGGCACGCAGGGACCATGCAGCGCAATGATGCGCGGCGCGAGATGGCGCTGGTCTGCGGGCAGGCGACCCAGCGCCTGTAGCAGCGCGCCACCGGGGGCGAGCAGATGGTCGGTCGGGGTGCGCCGGGCGATGCCGGTCACGCGACCCTCGCACGAGTTCAGCCGCAGGCCGTAGGCGCCGCGCGCGGCAGGAACACAGGCAAGGCCCTCGGCCGCGACCGGCGCAGGCAGCCGGTCGGCCAGCGCGGCCTCCAGATCGGCCAGCAAGCCGACGAAGCGCCAGAGCGGCCCGCGTCCGTAGCGGCTTTCAACGGCGCGCAGGGTGGGGGCACCTGCCTGCCGACCGGCGGCAGAGTTCTCATATGCGCCTTCGGCCAGCGGATGCGGCGGCGGCGGCAAGGGGGCGGTGCAGGCGATGCCCGGGGCGAATTCCTGCGTGATCCGGCAGGCCAGCGGTGTCAGCGGGCTGTCCCAGCGGCACAGATCCCCGTCGGCAGGCAGTCCGTTCCGGCCCAGCAACTCTGCCGGATCTGCGGGCAGGGCGGGCGCTGTCAGCCCGAAGGCCCTTGGAAGGATCACCGTCAGACGGATCACATGATCCCTGATGATTTCGGTCCGCAGATCGCCCGTCGCCGGAAGACCCAGCGCCAGCCGCGCCGCAAGGCCCTGCGCCACCCGGCACAGGTTGAACAACCGGGGCAGAAGTTCGGCCACTTCGGGCACGGGCCTGCCCAGAACCATCGTCTCGACCGGCAGCCGCTGGCCGGTGCGAAGCGCGGGTCCGTCCGGCCCAAAGCCCAAGAGGACCGAAGCCAGCGTCATCCGCCCAGCCCCCCGGTGATGAGCCTCCGGCGCGACGGCTCTTCTGCCGCTGGCAGGCTGTCTACGGGCGGCGCCAGTTCTGCCTCGCGCCGCGCGCGGATATCTGCGGCCCGGTCGGTTTCGGCGCGGTTTTCCGGGCGGAACAGCTCGGCCATCACCGCGCGCGCAACATCCACCGCCTGAAGCTGGCTGGTGAAATCGCCCATGGGCGAAAACAGCGAGCAGGCCAGATAGGGGCCGGTCATTTCACGGGCGTTATGGATGAATTCATATTCGCCTGACGGGAAGACCAGCACCTCCTTGCCGGTTGCGGGCAGCAACGGGTAATCCGCCGGGGGCAGGAACACGAGGTTCATGAACCACGGGGCAACCAGCACACCCAGAAAGCCGCCCTCATATGGCTGAAACTCAACCGCCTGCACATGCAGCGCATGGTTCACCATCGGAACATCGCGCATCTTGCCGTTAAAGACTTCTGTGAAATCGGCGACCAGCGCCTGAGTGCGTCGCTCCATCTCTGCCAGAACCGGGGCCGAGGCGGCGCCGGGGTCTTCGCGCACCAGAAACTGGGCTTTCGGGGCAGAACAACCGGGGCAGGACCAGTCCTCCGGCAGATCGACAAAGGCGGTGCCGGGCATCACCTGCCGCGTATCGTCGCCTTCCGCCGGATCATAGGGGGTCCAGCAGATCTTGCATTCCATGATCGCAAGCGGGCTGATCTTGTCGGTCGCGCCCAGATAGCTGCCCTCGAACCCCGGCGTCATCGGATCGCCTCGATCACGTCGCGGATGCGCAGGGCGCTGTCACGCAGGTCTTCATCGGCCGCCAGTGCGACCTCGGGCATCCCGGTCACCTCGAAAGTGTCGAGGATCAGCGTGTCCATCGAATTGAAGAACTGCACCTTCCAGACGGAGGGCATGGCGGTGGCTGTAACCCGGCAATTGCCATAGCCGCGCGACAGCACGGTAACGGCGCCTTCGCCCGTCGCCTCGGCCAGCCAGTCAAGATCCTCGGGTGTATGCGGCAGCAGGGAAAGGTTGATCACATGCGCCATCGCTCCGGCCTTGTGGCTGCGCGACTTTTCCACCAGCTCGGTCAGGATCGCAGGGGCGTTGGCGAGGCCCGGCCCCTTCCGCGCGAGGCTTCCGATGGCAGGCCGGTGTGGCATATGGGCCCGCGTCAGTGCCAGAGCGGGCACGGGGGCCACCTCGACCAGATCCATCCCGGCGGCCAGACACATCCAGACCCCGGCAAAGACGCTTTCCTGCACCATGACCGCAGGCAGGCCGCGGATCTTTATGGAAACCTCGCCCTGACCCAGCGCATCAGCCATGACCTTGCGCGCTCCGGGCGAAAGGCTGGCCAGATCGAAACTGACCGGCGCCGCTCCCTGCGCCACCAGTTCGCAGGCGGCGGCCATTTCGGCCAGCATGGCCAGCGCATCGGCCATGGCCTGCTGGTCCTCGGCCTCGGGAATATGCGGCGCATAGGTGCGCATCCCCGAGGGCATGGCCATGTATTGCAGTTCGCCATCCGGGTCGGGCTGCGATCCGGGGCCGAAACCGGCGGGGGGAAGGGTGAAGGGGCTGACCATCGGAACCTCAGGCGGGTTGAAGGGACAGGATATGGGTGATGCGCCCGAGATAGTCGGACCAGTCACGGACCTTCTCGATGGCACCCAGAAAGCCGGATTCGCGGAAGAACAGCAGCCCCGGCGTCTTCAGGGCGCGATACTGTTCCCGCAAGGCGGTTTCGATGGCCTCATCGACAACCGCGCAATCAAAGGCATTCTGGAAGGCAAGCCGCAGCTCGGGCAGGATCACCGCCGCATCCGCCGTTTCCAGATTCCGGCGCGGATCGCCCGGAATGAACAGGCAATGCTGGCCGGGGCGTGCCAGAAAGCCGGTGACATCCTCTGCCGAGGCGAGGCGGGGATACAGGAACTCCGTCTCCAGCCGGGCAATCAGCGGGTGAAGACCGCTGGACGGGGGCAGATCCTGTAGCGGGGCATGGTCATGCATGGTGTCAGCCTGTGCTGCGGCCCGCATCCTGCGCGGCCTGAAGATGGGGAGGAAGCCGGGGCAGGCGGTTTTCAAGATCGGCGAAGGCATCGCCCGGATCCTGGCCCTGCATGAGTGCCGCAAGCCCGGCCAGGGCGGAGCGGATCTTCTGCGCCTCGTCCTCGGGCAGAAGGGCATGGGCGGTGCCCAGAAAGTTCAGCACCCAGTCGCCCGGTCGCGCCTCGGGCAGCAGGGACAGGTCCACCAGCGCGGGCCGCTCGCCGTCCAGCGCATGCCCGGCGATGCCGTCGATTGCGACCAGAAGGACCGGAATGCCCACGCACATCAGGCGACACCGGGAAAGAAACGGACATCGCCCGTGCGGCAGGCCTCGTCTTCAGAGGGGCGGCCCGCCTCATAAGCGTCGCGGCGGATCGAGGGATCGGCCAGCAGGTTGCTTTCGGTGCGGCCGGGTCCGACCGCGACGCCCCATTCGGCCAGGATCGCGCGCGCCATGGCCAGCGCTTCGGGGATGCGTGCCGCGACCAGCGGGCGCAGGCCCCCGCCGTAATCCTCCAGCTCGACCGGCTGGCAGCCGATCAGTGCCATTTCCGGCGGGCGGCATCCCGTCAGGGCCGCCGTGGCGATGACATCCTGAAAGCCGGTCTGGTGCAGGCTCATCTTCTTTGCGCCCATGAAGGCGGGCACTTCATCATTGCGCACCAGTTTCATCGTGCCGGGTGGCAGCCCGTAATCGATCGCGTCAAACACCAGCAGCGCGTCGACATTTTCAAGAAACGGCAGCAGATACAGCCCCTGCGTGCCACCGTCGAGCAGTTGCACATTCTCCGGCAGGGCGTGGCTGTCGGCCATTTCCTCGACGCAGCGGACACCGAACCCCTCGTCAGCCCACAGAACATTGCCGATCCCGAGGATCAGAATTCGTTTCGGCACCGGCGTCCCCTCCCTGGTGGCTGGTCGAATGGTTTGCATTCCTCGGTCCAAGTGAAAGCATGGCTTTCCGCCTGCCGTGATCAGGAATTTGCCGATAGCCGGGCTTTTCTGCAAAGCCTTGAGGCTTAAGCATAAAATGCGGTCTCGGTATGCATCTGTCTACCGGAAATCGAAAAGTAATTATCCAGTTCTTCACTTTTGTGGAATGTAATCTTCCAAATAGCCATGGCGGCGGCCCGGCAGGACAAGATTCCGGCTTTGCCAGAACCCGCCACCGGCCTAGGATCAGGGCATGACCGCGACGCACGAATCCAGCGACCCTGCCCAGCCGGTGCCCTTCAGCGATGATGCCTGGGGCGAGGTGCTGTCGGCCATGGACCGCACCTATGCCGATCTGGTGGATTATCAGGAACGGCTGGAGCGTCAGAATGCCGAATTGCAGGAAATGCGCACTTTCCTGAATGCAATCCTGTCCTCCGTCTCGGATGTGCTGATCGTTGCGGGGCGTGGCGGTCAGGTGGAGCAGGTCAGCCGGTCGGTCACGCTGCTGACCGGCGGGCAGGAAAGCCAGGTCGTGACCATGGCGCTGCCCGATATGTTCGCCGAAGGGCAGCGGCCGCTGCTGGCGGCCATCCTGCAAAGCGTGCGCGAACAGCGGCGCAGCGCCAGTCTTGAATGCGATCTGCTGACACCCGGAGGGGTGGAGCCTTTGGAACTGTCGGTTGCGCCCCGCCTCGACGACCGGGGCCGGGTGGATGGCTATGTGCTGACCGGACGCCCGCTGGGCGCGCTGCGCAAGGCCTATGCCGAGCTTTCGGCCAGTCTCGACGCGCTCAAGACGGCACAGGCCTTTCTGGTGCGCAACGAAAAGCTCGCCTCTCTGGGGCGGCTTCTGGCCGGGGTGGCGCACGAGTTGAATAACCCGATCAGTTTCGTCTATGCCAATACCCATGCGCTTGAACGCTATGCGGGCAAGTTCGAAACCTATTTCACCAGGGTGCAGGATGGGGCCAGCCGCGAGGAGCTGATCGCGTTGCGTCAGGATCTGCGGCTGGACCGCGAAGTGCAGAATCTGCGCATGGCCATCAGCGGTGCGCGCGATGGTGCGGAACGCGTGCGCGACATCGTGGAGGATCTGCGCCGCCTGTCCTCGGACGGGGCGGGCGAAATGGTTGTATTCGATCTGGCCGAAACCGCGCGGGTCGCTGCGGAATGGGTCATGCGGGGCATGAGCCAGTCGGTCACGCTGGACAGCACAGCGCTGGGCCGGACGATGGTTCTCGGGCGGCCCGGCCATATCCAGCAGGTCGTGATGAACCTGATCCAGAATGCTGTCGACGCGCTGGAAGGCGTGGCCGGCGCGAGGATCAGTCTTTCCGTCCGCACCGAGGCAGGGCAGGCGGTGCTGATCGTGGCCGACAATGGGCCGGGTGTGCCCGAGGCGGTGCGGGCTGCGATCTTCGATCCGTTCTTCACCACCAAGGCGGTGGGGCGGGGTACGGGGCTTGGCCTGTCGATCAGCCACAAGATCGCGGAAGAGCATGGCGGCCTTCTGGCGTTGATGGACGAGGCAGAGGGCGCGGCTTTCCGGCTGGAATTGCCACTGGCAGAGGGGGCCGGATGAAAACGCTTCTATGGCTTCAGGCGGCGGGCTGCGGTGGCTGCACGATGTCCCTGCTCTGCGCCGAAAGCCCGGATGTGATCGAAACGCTTGAGGATGCGGGCATCCGTCTGTTGTGGCATCCGGCGCTTTCGGTGGAAACCGGCGCCGAGGTGCTGACCCTGCTGAATGCAATCACCGAGGGCAGGCAGGTGCTTGATATCCTGTGCGTCGAGGGCGCGATTGCACGGGGGCCGGCAGGCACCGGGCGGTTTCAGATGCTGGCTGGCACCGGGCACAGCCTCATGCACTGGGTCGAAAGGCTGGCGCCGCGCGCGGCCCATGTCGTCGCCGTCGGATCTTGTGCAGCCTTTGGCGGCGTGACGGCGGCGGGGGGCAACCCCTCGGATGCGGTCGGCCTGCAATATGACGGTGGTCACTCCGGTGGCCTGTTCGCCCCGGACTGGCGGGCGGGGGGCGCTGATCCTGTCATCAATATCGCGGGCTGCCCGACGCATCCGGGCTGGGTGACCGAAACCCTGATGTTGCTGGCGGCAGGCGAGGAGATCGCACTGGACGGTTTTTCCCGGCCGCGCTTTTACGCGGATCATCTGGTTCACCACGGCTGTCCGAAGAACGAGTTCTACGAATACAAGGCCAGTGCGCGGGAACTGTCGGAGATCGGCTGCATGATGGAAAATCTGGGCTGTATCGGCACGCAGGCGGTGGGCGATTGCAATATCCGCCCCTGGAACGGCGAAGGGTCCTGCACGCGGGGCGGCTACCCCTGTATCAACTGCACCGCGCCGCGCTTCGAAGACCCTGCCCATGCCTTTGTCGAGACACCCAAGGTCGCGGGCATCCCGGTCGGCCTGCCGACCGATATGCCGAAAGCCTGGTTCATGGCGCTTGCCTCGCTGTCGAAGGCGGCGACACCGGAACGCATCGGCCAGAACGCCAAGGCGGATCGCGTGCTGGTGCCGCCGACGCTGAGGCGACCGAAATGACGCGTCTGGTGGTCGGTCCCTTCAACAGGGTCGAGGGGGATCTGGAAGTTGCCCTGACCGTCGAGGACGGGCATGTGCGGCGGGCCGAGGTCAATGCCCCGCTGTATCGCGGCTTTGAACAGATGCTGCTGGGGCGCGACCCGCGCGATGCGCTTGTGATCACGCCGCGCATCTGTGGCATCTGCTCGATCAGCCAGTCGGCCGCTGCGGCGCAGGCTCTGGCCGGGGCGATGGGGCTGGAGCCGACACCGCAGGGTGCGGCCATGGCGGCGCTGATCCATGCGGCGGAGAACGTGGCGGATCATCTGACGCATTTTCACCTGTTCTTCATGCCCGATTTCGCGCGCCCGGATTACGCAACCCGCCCCTGGCATCGTCGCGCAGTGGAGCGGTTCACCGCGATGGAAGGCGGGGCGCAGCGGCGTGCGGTGCAGGCGCGGGCCGAGCTTTTGCATGTCATGGGCCTTCTGGCAGGGAAATGGCCGCATACGCTGGCCATCCAGCCCGGCGGGGTCACGCGGGCACCCGGCCTGCGCGAAAAGGCCCGACTGGGCGCGACGCTGCGTGCCTTCCGCCGCTATCTGGAGGAGGTTCTGTTCGGCGGGCCGCTGGAGGAATTTGCCGCGCTCGACACGCCTGAGGCGCTGATGCGCTGGGGGCGGGGCGATGTCGGGCTGTTTCTGGAAATCGCGGCGGACCTTGATCTGCTGGCGCTGGGCCGGGGCAGCGGGCGCTATCTGTCTTTCGGGGCCTATCGCCAGGCAGAAGGCCCGGTCTTTGCAGCAGGGGTTTGGGACGGGGCGGCGGGGCTGCTTGATCCTGCGGCGATCACCGAGGATCTGAGCCACGCCTGGATGACGGGCGGGGCGCAGCACCCGTTTGAAGGCGTGACGGTGCCGGACGAAAGCATGTCGGCCCCGGCTTACAGCTGGTGCAAGGCCCCGCGTTTGCAGGGCCGGGGGTATGAGGTGGGCGCGCTGGCGCGTCAGGTGGTCGACGGCCATCCGCTTGCACTTGCGCTCGCGGGCGGCGGGGTGCTGGCGCGTGTGGCCGGGCGGCTTCTGGAACTGGCACGCAGCCAGCCGGTGATGGAGGGGCTGGTCACCGGGATCGTGCCGGGAGAAGCCTTCATGGTGCAGTGCCATCTGCCAAGGTCGGGCCGCGGCGCCGGGCTGGTCGAGGCAGCGCGGGGTGCGCTGGGTCACTGGCTGCGCATCGAGGGGGGCAAGATCGCCGGATACCAGATCATCGCCCCGACCACCTGGAATTTCAGCCCGCGTGACAGCGCCGGTGTGCCCGGCCCGCTGGAGGCGGCGCTGGAAGGGGTGGCGGTGGAAGGGCCGGGAGCGCTGTCCGTGCAGCATGTGGTACGCAGCTTTGACCCCTGCATGGTCTGCACGGTTCACTAGGCCACGCCACGACAGCCAGGCGCGGATGCAGGCAGGGAGGGCAGGCAATATGAACGCTGTGGTCATACGGGTGCGCGGGCAGGTGCAGGGCGTTGGCTTCAGGCCCTTCGTCTGGCAACTCGCGCAGGAATTTGGTCTGACCGGCCGGGTCTGGAATGACGCCGAAGGCGTGGGGATCGAGGCGGCGGGGCCGGGGCTGGATGGATTCGTAGCGGCGCTGACCGCGCGGGCGCCGAAACTGGCGCGCGTCGACGCGGTGGAGGTGGCGACGTTCGGCGGTGCCCTGCCGCCGGGGTTTGAAATCGCGGAAAGCCGGGGCAGGGGCGCGGAAACCCGCGTGACGCCGGATGCAGCGACCTGCGCCGCCTGTGCCACGGAAATTCGCGGGACGGGCCGCAGGCAGGGATATGCCTTCACCAATTGCACGCATTGCGGCCCGCGTTTCACCATTCTGAACGGGCTGCCCTATGATCGGGCGCAGACGACGATGGCGGCCTTTCCAATGTGCCCGGATTGCGCTGCGGAATACCGCGACCCTGCTGACCGGCGCTTCCATGCTCAGCCGGTTGCCTGCCCTGCCTGCGGCCCCCGGCTCTGGCTGGAGGTGGCGGGGCAGGATATGCCGGGCGACGCGGTCGCGCTGGCGGCAGATCTGTTGCGGGCGGGGGCGGTGTTGGCGATCAAGGGGCTTGGGGGCTTCCATCTGGCCTGCGACGCGGCAAATCCGGTGGCGGTGGCGACCCTTCGGCACCGCAAGTACCGGCCGTCGAAACCGCTGGCGCTGATGGCGCAGGAGGCGGCGCTGCAAGGTGTGGTAGTTCTGTCTGGGGCGGATCTGGCGCTGCTCCGTGACCCGGCGGCGCCCATCGTTCTGGCGCCGTCGCGCCAGATCCTGCCCGAGGTCGTGGCGCCGGGCATGGCCGAGCTTGGCGTGATGCTGCCCTATACCCCGCTGCACCATCTGCTGTGCGACGCTTTCGGCGGCGTTCTGGTGATGACGAGCGGCAACCTGTCCGGCGAGCCGCAGGTGACCGGCAATGCCGAGGCGCGTGAGAAGCTGTCGGGGTTCGCCGATGCCTTCCTCCTGCATGACCGCGAGATCGCGCGGCGGCTGGATGACAGTGTCGAACGCAGCACGCCGCCAATGGTGCTGCGCCGGGCGCGGGGCCGGGTGCCCGGAACGCTGGCCCTGCCGCCGGGATTTGGGACTGCGCCGCAGGTGCTGGCGCTGGGCGGGCAGATGAAGGGTGCCATCTGCCTGACGAAGAACGGACAGGCGCTGCCGGGGCATCACTTGGGCGATCTGGATGACGCGCTTTGTGCCGATGAATTCGGAAAGGCGGTGGCCGATTACCGGGCGCTGTTCGATCATCGCCCCGAACTGGTCGCCGTCGATGCCCATCCCGGTTATCGCGCGACCCAGGCCGGGAAAGCCATGGGCCTTCCGGTGACGGAGGTCTGGCATCACCACGCTCATATGGCCGCCTGTCTGGCCGAGAACGGCTGGCCGCTGGAGGGGGGAAATGTGGCGGCGATTGTCCTTGATGGCACCGGCCTCGGCCCTGACGGAACGCTCTGGGGCGGTGAGGTGCTGTTGGGCGATTACCGTGGGTTCGAACGCAGGTTCTGGCTGAAACCCGCCCCGCTGATCGGGGGCGACAAAGCGGCGCGCGAACCCTGGCGCAATGCACTGGTGCGACTCGATCAGGCGGGGCTGCCCGACTGGGCGGATGCGTTGTTTCCGGGTCGTCCGCGCGATCTGGCGAGGCAGGCGGCGGCCAAGGGAATCAACGCGCCGATGTCCTCCAGCGCGGGGCGGCTATTCGATGCGGTGGCGGCCTGTCTGGACATTTGCGCGGAGGGGCAAAGCTACGAGGGCGAGGCCGCGATGCGGCTGGAGGCGCTGACACGTCATGTGCCCGATCAGGGCTGCGGGTATGACCTGACCCTGCATGGGACCGAATTCGACCCGGCTCTGCTCTGGCCCGCAATGCGCAATGACCTGCGGCACGGCCTGCCGACCGAGGTGATAGCTGAACGGTTTCACGCCGGGCTGGGGCAGGCATTCGCCGGTGCCGCGCGTCAGCTGGTCGAAAGCGGCGCGGCGCAGGCGGTGGTGCTGTCGGGCGGTTGCTTCCAGAACACGCGCCTGCTGTCGGCGGTGGAGGCGGGGCTGCGTGGGCTGCCAGTGCTGAGCCATCGCCTCACGCCGGCCAATGACGGCGGGCTGGCGCTGGGGCAGGCGGTTGTCGCGGCGGCGCGGAGCTTGGGCGGTGCGGAAAGCCGCTGACCGCCTGTCCGGGCAAGTGATTAGCCCGCGACCGGCGCTGCCTGACCATATCTGCATCAACTATCTGAAATAAAATAAGATTATTTCCGGCATACTTGCGCGCACTTTCATTTTGTGCGGCCGGTCGGGGCCTGTTTTCCTGTGCAGCGGGAGCCTGCGCCATTTGGCCGTGGGGTGGAACGATGAAGGGAGGCCAGCCTTGAGCCAGATCGAAACCTTCTATGAGGTGATGCGCAAACAGGGGATCACCCGGCGCAGCTTCATGAAATATTGCGCGCTGACCGCCAGCGCGCTGGGCCTTGGCCCGGCCTTCGTGCCGAAGATCGCACATGCGATGGAAACCAAGCCGCGCACGCCGGTCATCTGGGTGAACGGGCTGGAATGCACCTGCTGTTCGGAAAGCTTCATCCGGGGGGCGCATCCGCTGGCCAAGGATGTGGTGCTGTCGATGATCTCGCTCGACTATTCCCACACTCTGATGGCTGCCGCCGGGCATCATGCCGAAGCCGCGCTGCAAGAGACCATCGACAAATACAAGGGCAATTACATCCTCGCGGTCGAGGGCAATCCGCCGCTGAACGAGGATGGCATGTTCTGCATCGTCGGCGGCAAACCCTTTGTCGAGCAACTGAAACATGCCGCCGAACACGCCAAGGCCGTGATCAGCTGGGGCGCCTGCGCATCTTACGGCTGTGTGCAGGCGGCGGCGCCGAACCCGACGCGCGCGACGCCGGTGCACAAGGTCATCACCGACAAGCCGATCATCAAGGTGCCCGGCTGCCCGCCCATCGCCGAGGTGATGACCGGCGTGATCACCTACATGCTGACCTTCGACCGCCTGCCCGAACTGGACCGTCAGGGCCGCCCGGCAATGTTCTACGGGCAGCGAATCCATGACAAATGCTATCGCCGCCCGCATTTCGACGCAGGCCAGTTCGTCGAGCACTGGGACGACGAGAATGCGCGCAAGGGCTATTGCCTTTACAAGATGGGCTGCAAGGGGCCGACCACCTATAACGCCTGTTCCACCGTGCGCTGGAACGAGGGCGTCAGCTTCCCGATCCAGTCGGGCCATGGCTGCATCGGCTGTTCCGAGGACGGATTCTGGGATCAGGGCTCTTTCTATGACCGGCTGACTAACATCAAACAATTCGGCATCGAAGCCAATGCCGACAAGGTGGGCATGACCGCTGCCGGTGTGGTGGGCGGTGCCGTTGCGGTGCATGCCGCCATATCCGCGCTGAAGCGGGCCCAGAAGAAGAACCAAGAGAAAGTGGAGGGTTAAGCCATGGGAGTGACGACGCCGAATGGCTTCACCCTTGATACGGCAGGGCAGCGCGTGGTGGTCGATCCGGTGTGCCGGATCGAGGGCCACATGCGCTGCGAGGTGAACGTGGACGAGAACAACATGATCCGCAACGCCGTTTCGACCGGGACGATGTGGCGCGGGCTGGAGGTCATTCTGAAGGGTCGTGACCCGCGGGATGCCTGGGCCTTCACCGAACGGATCTGCGGGGTCTGCACGGGCACGCATGCGCTGACCTCGGTGCGCGCGGTCGAGGATGCGCTGGGGATCACCATTCCCGACAATGCCAACTCGATCCGCAACATCATGCAGCTGAACCTGCAAATCCATGACCATGTTGTGCACTTCTATCACCTGCATGCGCTGGACTGGGTGAACCCGGTCAACGCGCTGAAGGCCGACCCCAAGGCGACCAGCGAATTGCAGCAGATGGTGTCGCCCAACCACCCGCTGTCCTCGCCCGGTTATTTCCGCGATGTGCAGAACCGTCTGAAATCCTTTGTGGAATCCGGGCAACTCGGGATCTTCAAAAATGGCTACTGGGATAACCCGGCCTATCTTTTGCCGCCCGAAGCCGATCTGATGGCGACCACGCATTATCTGGAGGCGCTGGACCTGCAAAAGGAGATCGTGAAAATCCACACGATCTTCGGCGGCAAGAACCCGCATCCGAACTGGCTGGTGGGGGGGGTGCCCTGTCCGATCAACGTGCATTCCACCGGCGCGGTGGGCGCGATCAACATGGAGCGCCTGAACCTCGTTTCTTCGATCATCGACAAATGCATCGAATTCAACCGCAACGTCTATCTGCCCGATGTCGTCGCCATCGGCGGCTTCTACAAGAGCTGGCTCTATGGCGGCGGCCTGTCGGGAAAATCCGTGCTGGCCTATGGCGACATTCCCGAAAATGCCAATGATTTCAGCCCCGGCCAGCTTTATCTGCCGCGCGGCGCGATCATCAACGGCAACCTGAACGAAGTGCAGGATGTCGACCAGCGCGACCCGGAGCAGGTCCAGGAATATGTCGACCATTCCTGGTACGAATATGCGGGCGCCGAACCGGGCAAGGGCCTGCATCCCTGGGATGGCATCACCAGCCCGAAGTTCGAGCTCGGGCCCAATGCCAAGGGCAGCAAGACCAATATCGAACAGCTTGACGAGGGCGGGAAGTACAGCTGGATCAAGGCGCCGCGCTGGAAGGGGCATGCGATGGAGGTGGGGCCGCTGGCCCGCTATGTCGTGGGCTATGCCAAGGGACATGAGGATATCCGGAACCAGGTGGACGGGTTGTTGCGGACGATGGATCTGCCGCTGAATGCGATCTTTTCGACCCTGGGACGCACGGCGGCACGGGCGCTGGAATCCGAATATTGCGGCCGTCTTCAGAAGCATTTCTTCGACAAGCTGGTCGCCAATATCAAGGCCGGAGATGAAAGCACCGCCAATATCGCCAAATGGGACCCCTCGACCTGGCCGAAAGAGGCGAAGGGCGTGGGCGCGACAGAGGCGCCGCGCGGGGCGCTGGGCCACTGGATCAAGATCAAGGATGGCCGCATCGAAAACTATCAATGCGTTGTGCCGACCACCTGGAACGGCTCGCCACGGGATGTGGCAGGCAACATCGGTGCTTTTGAGGCCAGCCTGATGGATACCAAGGTCGAACGCCCCGAAGAGCCGGTCGAAATCCTGCGCACGCTGCACAGCTTTGACCCATGTCTGGCCTGCTCGACCCATGTCATGTCGCCCGATGGTCAGGAGCTGGCCAGGGTCAAGGTTCGCTGAGGGAGGAAAAGCGATGAAGAAACTGACACTTGCCGGTCTGCTTGCTCTGCTGGCCGCCCCGGCGATGGCCCATACCGGGCATGGCGCGACCGATGGGTTCCTGCACGGTTTCCTGCATCCGCTGAGTGGGGCCGATCACCTTCTGGCGATGCTTGCCGTGGGCCTGTGGTCGGGCTTCGTGCTGCCGCGCCGGGTCTGGATGGGCGCGCTCACCTTCATGACCGCGATGACGGCAGGGGCGGCGGTGGCCTGGGCCGGGTTTTCGCTGCCGCTGCTGGAAAGCTGGATCACGCTGTCCGTGCTGGCTTTCGGTCTCATCACGCTGTTCAGCCGCCGCGGACAGGCAGAGGGCATCACGCAGGCCACGCTGACGGCAATCGGCCTGTTTGCATTCTGTCACGGTCAGGCTCATGCCATCGAGGCGCTGGGCGATGTGCCCACCTATCTTGGCGGTTTCCTGCTGGCGACGGCCCTGCTGCATCTGGCAGGGATCGGGCTGGCCCGTGGCCTGGCGGAACGCAGTATGGCGCAGCGGCTGATGGGCGCGGGGATTGCGGCTTCCGGTCTTTACCTTCTGGTGGGCTGAGCCATGGCAAGCCCTTCCTCCAACATCGCGGCACATGATGTCGCGCCCGAGGATATGGCGACGGTCAGTCGCCAGACCTCGATCTATGTCTACGAGGCGCCGGTGCGGATCTGGCACTGGGTCAATGCGGCGGCCATTCTGGTGCTTTGCGTGACGGGGTATTTCATCGGTCGGCCACCGCCCTCCATGCAGATCGGCGAAGCGGTGGAGCAGTTTGTCTTCGGCTATATCCGTTTCGCCCATTTTGCCGCCGGAATGGTGCTGACGGTCGGTTTTCTGGGCCGGGCCTACTGGGCCATTGTCGGCAACCATCATGCCCGGCAGCTGTTCTATGTGCCGGTCTGGCGCGGGCATTTCTGGAAAGAGGTCTGGTTCGAGATCCAGTGGTATCTGTTCCTCGCGAAAGAGCCGAAGAAATATGTGGGTCACAACCCGCTCGCGCAGCTGGCGATGTTTTTCTTCCTGACGCTGGGGGTCAGTTTCATGATCGTGACCGGCCTCGCCCTTTACGCCGAAGGCGCGCAGGAGGGCAGCCTGACGCATCTGCTGTTCGGATGGGTGCATGGTCTGGTCTGGAACACCCAGCGCCTGCACACGCTGCATCATCTGGGCATGTGGTGGATCGTCATTTTCATGATCGTCCACATCTATGTCGCGATCCGCGAGGACATCATGAGCCGCCAGTCCATCGTCTCGACGATGATCTCCGGGCACCGTACCTTCAAGGATGACCGGCCGGACTGACGGTGGGAGCGTGTCGCGCGGGCAGGGGCCGGGGGAAACCTTCGGCCCCTGGCTGTTCGGTGCTCAGGGCAGGAGGACGGGCGTCCGGTCCCCGCCAGCGTAGCGGCGCAGCACGGCGGGATAAAGCCGGTGTTCCTGCACCAGCACCCGTGCCGCAAGGCTGTCGGCGCTGTCTCCCGGCATCACCGGCACCCGCGCCTGACCCAGCACCGGGCCATCGTCCAGCACCGCCGTCACCTCATGCACTGTGCAACCGGCCTCGGCATCGCCCGCATCCAGTGCACGCTGATGCGTATGCAGCCCCGGATATTTCGGCAGCAGCGAGGGGTGGATGTTCAGCATCCGCCCTTCGAACCGGCTGACGAAAGCCGGGGTCAGCACCCGCATGAAGCCCGCGAGGCACAGGATATCCGGCTCCGCCGCCTCGATATGTTTCAGAAGGTCGGCCTCGAAGCCCGCGCGGTCCTTGCCGAAGGGGCGGTGATCCACCGCCGCCGTCGCAATCCCGGACGCCGCAGCCTTCGCCAGCCCGCCCGCGCCCGGATCGTTCGACGCGACCAGCACCGCGCGCGCCGGATGATCGCCGGTCATCGAATGGACCAGCGCCACCATGTTGGAGCCACCCCCGGAAATCAGGATGGCGACGCGCTTCACAGCAGGCGGCCCTTGTAGATCACGCCCTCGCCCGCCACCACACGGCCCATGCGGCAGACAGTCTCGCCCTCGGCGCGCAGCAGCGCCTCGATCTCGTCGGCGCGGTCGGCGGCGACCGCCAGCATCATGCCGATGCCGCAGTTGAAGGTCTTGAGCAGCTCCGGCTCGCTCATCCCCGCCGTTTCCGCCAGCCAGCGGAACACCGGCGGCAGGGTCCATGCGCCAAGATCGATCTCGCAGGCGAGGCCCTCGGGCAGCACGCGGGGCGGGTTTTCGGTCAGGCCGCCGCCGGTGATATGCGCAAGCGCATGCACGCCGCCCGCCCGCACCGCCTTCAGCGCCTGTTTCACATAAAGCCGCGTCGGCGCCAGCAACGCCGCGCCCAGAGTGCCCTCGCTGAAGGGCGAGGCCGCATCCCAGCCCAGACCCGACAGTTCCACCACCTTGCGCACGAAGCTGTAGCCGTTGGAATGAACCCCGTTGGAACCCAGCCCCAACAGCACGTCGCCCTCGGCCACGGCCTTCGGCAGATCCTCGCCGCGTTCCATCGCGCCGACCGCGAAACCGGCGAGGTCGAAATCGCCCTTGTGATACATGCCCGGCATTTCCGCCGTCTCGCCACCGATCAGCGCGCAGCCCGACTGAACGCAGCCCTCTGCAATGCCCTCGACGATGCGGGCGGCCTGATCCACGTCCAGCTTGCCGGTGGCAAAGTAATCAAGGAAGAACAGCGGCTCGGCGCCCTGGCAGACCAGATCGTTCACGCACATCGCCACGAGGTCGATGCCGATCGTATCGACATTGCCGGTGTCGATGGCAATGCGCAGCTTGGTGCCCACGCCATCGGTGGCGCCGACAAGGATCGGATCGCTGTAGCCCGCCGCCTTCAGATCGAACAACGCACCAAAGCCGCCCAGCCCCGAAACGGTGCCCGAACGGCTGGTCCGCTTCGCCGCCGGCTTGATGCGCTCGACCAGCGCATTGCCCGCGTCGATGTCCACACCGGCGTCGGCATAGGTCAGTCCGTTCTTCTGCGTGGTCATGGCGGGCCCCTCGTCACGGCGATTCATCCGGCCCTGCGCTTACCGCAAGGCGGCCAGCGGGGCCAGAGGAAACCGCCCGCCGCCCGCAGGCTTGACCCCCTGTCGCCTTGTGCTAAACGCAGGTCAGGCCGGGCCTGTAGCTCAATGGTCAGAGCAGGGCGCTCATAACGCCTTGGTTGGGGGTTCGAGTCCCTCCGGGCCTACCACTTCCCCCGGATCATCGGGGCAGTGTGTTCAGCGCGCGGTAAGGCGCGGCGGGCCATCGGTGATATGGCCGATCAGGTTGGCCGGGCTGCCTTCTGCATGAAGAGCCGCAAGCACGCTTTCGGCCCGCCCGGCCGGGAGGCAGGCAAGAAAGCCGCCGGAGGTTTGCGGGTCGAACAGCAATGCGGTTTCGGGGCGATCCGCAGGGGCGCTCAGCCGACCGACCAGCAAAGCCCGGTTTGCAGGCGCCAGCGACGAGGCGACACCTGCCGATGCCAAGGCTGCGGCGCCGGGCAGCAGCGGCAATGCCGCCAGTCGCAGATCAGCGGCGGTGCCCGAGGCCTCGCAAATCTCCAGCAGATGCCCGGCGAGCCCGAAGCCGGTCACATCGGTCAGGGCGCGGGCTTCGGCTGCGAGCAGCCTCGCCGCCGCCAGCGGTGCCGTGGTCATCGAGGCCAGCGCCGCCGCATAGGACTCCCCCAGCAGGCCACCGGGCAGGCGGGTGCCCGCCATCTCGGCCGCCAGAATGGTGCCGGTGCCCAGCGGTTTGGTCAGCAGGATCGCATCGCCCGGTTGCGCGCCGCCCTTGCGGCGGATCTGCGCGGCCTCGCCGGTGACGGTGAAGCCCAGGGTCAGCTCGGCACCGATGCTGGTATGCCCGCCGATGATAGCCGCCCCCGCCTCGGCAAAGGCGGCACCAGCCATGGCCATGATCTCGGCCAGCATTTCGGCCTGAAGCCGGTCTGACAGGCGGGGCAGGGTGATCTGCGCCAGTGCGGCGCGCGGGGTGGCACCCATGGCCCAGACATCGCCCATCGCATGCAGCGCGGTGATGCGGGCCATGATGCCGGGGTCAAGGCTGAAGGCGCGCAGGTGATCGGTTGTCAGCACTTCGAACCCCGTGCCGCGCCGGATCACCGCCGCATCGTCGCCGGGTCCGGTGACGATATCCGGGTCCGTCGTGTCGGGCAGGCGGGCCAGCGCCGCCGCGAGTGGCCCCGCGCCCACTTTCGCCCCGCAGCCGCCACAGAGCGGTTTGGGCCCCAGCGCCTCGGCCAGGCCCGCAGCCGCCGGTTGCGGCAGGGGCGGCACCGGCATCGCGGGATAGCTGGTGAACTTCGCCATGAAGGTGCGGTCGATCCGATCCTTCCAACGCCAGAGCAGTGGATGTGTCAGCCGCAGCCCGAACTTGTCGGCCACTGCATTCCGCCGCCCGGTCGAGACCAGCTTGAGGTAATCGCGCTGCGGCTGATAGTGGCGCATCGTGCCGGTTTCCGCCAGCGCCACGCGCAGGTTATGCAGCAGCACCGGCGCTTCGCGCACCGCAAAGACCCCGGCCTTGGCGCGCGGTGCATGGGACAGATGCGCGCAATCCCCTGCGGCGAAGATCGCGGGGTCCGAGCTTTGCAGCGTCGGGCCGACGGTGATGAAGCCGTCGTGCAGGTCCAGCCCGGTATCGGCAAGCCAGCCCTGCGGCCGCGACCCGGCGACGGAAAGCGTGAAATCCGAGGGCAGCTCGCGCCCGTCGGTCAGGGTCACACTTTCAGCCCGGATCTTCGCGGGCGTGGCGCCTGTCAGCAGCGTTACACCCTCGCGCGTCAGTTCTGCCAGCAGGGCGGCACGCGCACCGGTGCCGATATGGGGAAGGGCGGTTGCTTCGCGCTCCAGCAGCGTGACCTGTGGGGTTACGCCAGTACCGCGCAGCCGATGCGCCGAGGCCAGCGCCAGTTCGACCCCGCCGACCCCGGCTCCCACGATGACCACACGCGGGGCGGGGAGGGCGCGTGTGACGAAAGCCTCCCACGCCTCGGCGTAGGCACCGAGCGGTTTGGCGGAAATGCCATGCGCGGCATAGCCCGGCAGGTCCTGCAGGCCCGAGCCGATGCCGATGTCGACCGAGGCGATGTCATAGGCGACCGGCCCGCGCCCCTCCAGCAGCACATGACGGCTCGCGCGGTCGATCCCCACAACCCGGTCCAGGATCACCCTTGCCCCGGCAAAACGCGCCAGGGGCACAAGGTCGATCATGATTTCGTCACGCCGGTAATGCCCGGCGATCAGGCCGGGCAGCATGCCGGTATAGGGCGCTACCGGGCCGGGGTTGATCACGGTCAGCCGCGCGCCGGGCAGCGGCCGCATCCCCCACATCCGCAGCACGAGCGCATGCGCATGGCCGCCACCCACCAGCACCAGATCCCTTGTTTGCGGAAAACCCTGCATCCTGCCCCCGTCGCGCCTGCCGCAGCCTATCTGCCTCCAAGGGCCATGGCGAGAGGCGCGGCTGCGACATCTTGGGTCGCAGGCGGGGATGACCAGTCCCCGTGCGGCGGCTATCGGAAAGAGACGGAACAGGAACGGCGAGACATGAAATACCTTCTGGGCGTGGATACGGGCGGCACCTACACCGATGCGGCGATCATGGACGAAGCGGCGACGAAGGTGGTGGGCAAGGCGAAATCGCTGACCACGCGCGCTGATCTCAGCCTCGGGATTGGCCGTGCTGTCGATGCGGCACTGGCGGCGGCGCAGGTCGCGCCTGCCGATGTGGCCATAGTGTCGCTGTCCACCACGCTCGCCACCAATGCGCTGGTCGAGGGGCAGGGCGGCCGCGTCGCGCTGGTCTTCATCGGTTTCGATGCTGCCGATCTTGAACGCGGCGGGCTGACCGAGGCTTTGGGCGGTGATCCGGTGATCCGTCTGGCGGGCGGTCACGAACATTCCGGTGCCGAGTCCGCACCGCTGGATCTTGCCACGCTGGAAGCTGAGGCCGTGCGGCTGGCGCCCGATGTCATGGGCTTTGCCGTGGCCGCCCGTTTCGCCACCCGCAACCCGGCACATGAGGTCGCGGCCCGCGCCGCGATCCGTGCCGCGACCGGGCGGCCAGTGACCTGCTCGCACGAGCTTTCGGCCGGGCTGAACGGCCCGAAACGCGCGCTGACTGCCGTGCTGAACGCCCGGCTGATCGGAATGATCGACCGGCTGGTCGCGGCATGTGAGCGGCATCTGGCCGCTGTCGGCATCGACGCGCCGCTGATGGTGGTGCGTGGCGACGGCGCGCTGATTTCCGCCGCCATGGTGCGGGAGCGTCCCATTGAAACCATCCTCTCCGGCCCCGCCGCCAGCATCGTCGGTGCGCGCTGGCTGACGGGCGAGCCTGATGCGCTGGTCTCCGATATCGGCGGCACCACCACTGACGTGGCGCTCCTGAAAGACGGGTTGCCCGAGATCGACCCGGAAGGTGCGCGCGTCGGTGGCTTCCGCACCATGGTCGAGGCCGTGGCGATGCGCACCACCGGCCTTGGCGGCGATTCAGAGGTGCATCTGCTGCAAGCAGGGCTTGAGGGCGGGTTGCGGCTTGGCCCCCGGCGGCTGGTGCCGGTCTCGCTTCTGGCGGTCGATCATGCGGAGATGGTGCATGCGGCACTGGACCGTGCGTTGTCGGCCGAGGTCTCGGGCGATTTCGATGGGCGTTTTGTCATCCCGATGCAGGGCCAGACCGGCGGGCTGACCGCGCGGGAGGCCGCGCTGCTGGCCCGGATCGACGCGCCGATGCCGATGGCCCGCCCGATCACCTCGCGGCTGGAAGTGGCGGCGATGGACCGGCTGGTCGCGCGTGGGCTGGTGATGATTTCCGGCGTCACCCCTTCGGATGCCAGTCATGTTCTGGGGGGGCTGGCCGATTGGGATGCTTTGGCCTCTGAAAAGGCGCTGCGCCTGCTGGGGCGGCGGCGGACAGGGCGGGGCGAGCGTTTTGCCACCGATCCGGCGGTTCTGGCGCGGATGATCGTCGACCAGTTGACCGCGCAAACCGTCGATTGCCTGCTGGAGGCCGCCTTCGCCGAAGATCCGGCTTTCGCAGGTGAGGCGCCTGAGGTTCTGGCGCGCCACCTGCTGACCCGGCAGGGGCTGGCGCGGCATCGCGGCGTGGTTGACATCGGGCTGCGGCTGGCGGTGCCGGTGATCGGCCTCGGCGCCTCGGCGCCCTTTTATTACGGCGCGGTCGGGGATCGGCTTGGCAGCCGGATGATCCTCCCGGAACATGCCGGGGTTGCCAATGCCATTGGCGCCGTGGTCGGCCAGGTCAGCCAGCGCGCCACCGGCCTTGTCACCAGCCCCGGAGAAGGGCGCTTCATTGCCCATCTGCCCGCCGGCAACGTGCTGTTTTCCAGTGCTGATTCCGCCATGGCCGCGCTGGAGACCGCACTTGCCGACGAGGCGCGCCGCCGCGCCGCCCGTGCCGGTGCCGAGGAAGTGCATATCGCCACCCACCGCGACATCCGCGAGGCCGAGGTGGAGGGCAACCGCATGTTCCTTGAGGCCACGCTCAGTGTCACCGCCTCGGGGCGGCCGCGCGTGGCGCATGGCTGAAGCGGCAGGTGAGAAAAGTTGCGATTCCCGCTTGACCTCCCCGCCGGGCTTCACTAGGAACCGCGCCAGTGGCTAGGTAGCTCAGTTGGTTAGAGCACACGACTCATAATCGTGGGGTCGGGGGTTCAAATCCCCCCCTCGCCACCACTCAATCAAGTAATATCGAGCCGTTGGGTGGGGTGCCGGAAGTGGTGCGTTGGAGCGTCTAAACGATCTTCGTGTTGACGGTCCTTTTCCGGCAAATCAATGGCCCGACCGGGCTGACGCCCCGGGATCGGCGATCTGTGGTTTGACACTTCGAGCAACAGCAAATGCTACCGCTGGGGCGGGGCCAACTGGATCTCGGTGCAGGACGGCAATATTCCCGAT
>NZ_BMYI01000012.1:0-157147 GCF_014652195.1 Gemmobacter nanjingensis | reverse complement strand
GCAGTCCAGTTCCAGAGGTGAACCATGGTCGCATTTGTCGTTTATGATCCGACAGATCCCTATTCGGGCGACGAATATGCCGTGCTGCGCTATGGCGATTGCGCAGCCGAGGACGTGTCGTCGCAAGGCGGATCTGACACCGCCATGGTGGTGCCAGAGGCCTCCATGGTCAATTTCCAGTTTGCGGCCCAGATCCTTGAGAACCCGCCCGAACCCAGCGGGTCATGGACGGCGCTCATGCTGGTGACGCCTGCCACCGGCCATATCGGCTTCATGTTCGGCTCAGCGATCAGCAGCGATGTCGATGTTCTTCAGCAGCGCGATCAGTTGCTGAGCGACAGCGACTGGACGCAGTTGGCCGATGCCCCCCTCACGCCCGCCAAACAGGCCCAATGGGCGACATATCGGCAGGAACTGCGCGATATCCCCTCCCAGCCCTGCTATCAGATGCACGCCGGAAGGCGGTGGCGGAAGGTGTGGTCAACATCACCCCGTCAAAGGCATCTCGCAGCACCGTGCTGAGGGTCGCCCCCTCGCGCCGCCCCTGCGCCAACACGCCCGCGAACTCGCTGATGTCGCACAGGAGGCGCTTGTCCAAGACGCCGGGGTCGTTGTGTTCCTTGTCACCAGTCGTCCACGAATAGGGGTCACGGACCTTCTGGATCAGCCCTTCGCCCGTTGACAGCGCCGTCAGCTTTTCAAGGGGAAGCAGGCCGTAGGGGCAGAGGTTGCGCTCGACTGCCTCGAACAGCCTGTTCGGCATTTCGGAACTGGTGCCTTTGCGACCCTTCGCTGTGGGACCGACGATCAGCGCGAACACCGTTGCTTTCGAGCCTACTGGTTCCAAGGTAGCCGTAAGCGCAGCCGGGGTTAAGATCGACGTCGCCTGGCAGTGGTTGACCTCGCTTGCACCAAGATTAGGCAAACACAGCGAATGCCCGGTTTAACGGGCCGTGCCGCAGTATTGCCTGATGCAGGCGAAGGGCCGATGTGGGTCGTCTTCCACATGGCGCTGAGCATCGGCAACGGAGCCAATGGGGTGTGGAGGCATGCAATTGGAGCATAGCTCTGCCTTCAGTTGCTGGCCCGGTATTTTTGTCGCGCTACAAATCCCCATGCCGATCAGCAAAACGCCCCCGCACCGCTTGGCGCGAGGGCGCTCCGTCACCAGCGTCATGGGCTCGGCGAAGGCCGATGGGCAGGGATTGAGGCGCATCATATCATGGATGCGCCCATGACACCGTTCTGCATGCCCGGGACGGACTTGCAAACCCCGGCAAACCTGTCCCGTCACACGCTTCTGCGAAGCTATCGTGTCGATGAGTGGCCTGCGTGGTTCGCGCAGGCGGGTGAGAGATGTCCCTCACTGACGGGGCCGGTTCTGGACAGTTCGATCGAGCTTGGAGACCTTGCTGCCAGTGGCTTCGGAGTTGCATTGCTTCCTGTGCCGATGTTCGAGCGTCATGTTCGGTCAGGCCGTCTGGTGCGGCCCTTCGCCACGACCGTCACCCTCGGGAGCTATTGGCTGACGGTTCCCAAAGAGCGACGAATGACAGACGCCCTGGTCACCCTGCTGGACTGGATGCGCGAAGCTTCGAGCCGCCAGGTGAGTCTTGAGTGACAGTGTCCGCAATGGGCTCCGAGCACCATGCTGCGCCACAGCAACTGGCAGGTTCGGAGCCCTCAGGGATTTGGTGAAGCCATCGAATTTGAGCGCCGCACCGTAAAGACATTCGACCACGCCAACTGGGCGAAGCGCGTCGAGCCTGCAATTCCAGCCGATTTTGGCCCGATCTGCACCGGGATTGCAGCCATCGGCAAAGGCAGGCGTCCGGCTCTCAGCTGACGCGGAACTCAGGCGTGCCGGAAATCTCGTCGAGGGGCCAGATCGGTCTGCGGACCTTCGTATAGGTGCGGATCTTGTAATCCGGTGAGGCGATGGCGCCGCAGTCACAGACGATGACCTCGGCGGCGATGGGCTCGAAGGCCGCGCGGAAGTGTTGCTGCGACTTCAGACCCAGCACCGAGCATTGCTCGGGGATGATGCCGAAAGCCTTGAACTGTTGCAGGTCATAGGCTTGGCCCCGCTCGGTTACGATCAGGATATCGACCCCGTTCACCCGCAGCACGGCGGTCTTGCCGAACCGGAAGGTGATGCCACCGATCACCGGCCCGTCGCCAACCAGCAGCCCTTCGGCGGAGAGGTGGCGGATCTCGCCGGTCAGCACCAGCGGGTCCCCACCGAAACGCGGGTCGCTTTTGCCACCGACCGCGAGGGTGACCGTGTCACCCTCCTGAGACTGGTGCAGGGTCGCGGCGGCTTCCGGGTCGATCATCGGGCCGAAGGCCGCATTCTCCAGCCCCAGATCCAGCATTCCGGCCAGAAGGTTGGTGGCATCGCCGTAGGCGCCGGCTCCGGGATTGTCCGCGAAATCGGCAATCACCAGCGGGCCGGGGCGGGTGGGCTTGAAGGCGCGTATATAGTCAGCGGTCTCCGGCACGCTGAGGAAGCGGTTCACGCAGGAATCGCGCGCCTCCCAGATCGACTGTGCCAGATCGCGGGCGATCTCCTCTGCCCGCGCAGCAGCACCGGCTGTCAGCTCATCATAGCTGACGAGCACAGAGGGTCCGGCCTCCAGAATATCGGCATCGGCAAAGCCCGCATTGACCGAAACCGCCAGAATACCCGGCTGGGTTTCGTAGCGGCGGGCGCGGTCGTAAAATTCCATCGTAGGCATCACATCCGACCGACCGCCATTCGCCTCGTCCAGCATTGGCAACTTGAGCCGCAGGGTGCGGCCCTTTGCACTGCCCTCCATCAACCGCTTCAGGACGCGGGCTGCCTGCGCGCCGGTCTCGACATGGTCGATATGGGGGTAAGTCTTGTAGGAAACGGCCACATTGGCCCCGGCGGCCATTTCCGGCGTGGTATTGGTATGCAGGTCCAGCGTGATGCCGATGGGCAGATCCGGGCCGAGGATCGCTCGCAAGCGGGTGATCAGCTCGCCTTCTGGATCGTCAAACCCTTCTGCGCCCATGGCGCCGTGCAGGCCCAGCAGAACCCCGTGGATGCGGCCCTTCTGCGCGCGGGCCGCATCGGTGATGATGCCCGCCAGATGCTCGAAGGCCTCGGCGGTGACAATCGGGCCGGGGGTCGCGGTTGCCGAAAGTGCATGCGTCACCTGCCAGCCCTCGGCCTCGGCGACATCAAGAAACCCCTTCAGTTCGGCCCGGCCTTCCCGCCGCTGTGCGATGGCCTCGGTTCCGGTGGCCAGAATCTCCACCCGGTATTCGTCAAGCCCGGTGCGGCCCGTATTGAAGGTGCTGCATTCCTGGATCAGCTCGGCAGTCAGGATATGGAAAGACATGACATCAGGCCTCGATTGGGTTGAAACAGCTCACACGGCCGATGGTGGTGGCCGTGGGTTGCGGCAGTTCGCTGCGGCAGCGGTCCTGCACGCGGGGGCAGCGTGGGGCGAAGGGGCAACCCAGCGGCAGAGCGAAGGGCGAGGGGATCTCGCCCTCCAGTGGCACGATGGTGGCGCGGGCTTCTGGGTCGGGCACGAAGGAGGATTCCATCAGTGCCCGTGTATAGGGATGGCGCGGCGCGGCATGGGGATCTTCCATCACCTCGACCACGGACCCCAGATACATCACCACGATGCGCGAGCAGAAGTAGCGCACCAGCCCAAGGTCATGGCTGATGAACAGATAGGTCAGGTCGCGCTGCCGGTGCAGATCCTGCAAGAGCGCGATGATCTGCGCCTGGATCGAGACATCCAGCGAGGCGGTCGGTTCATCCAGCACCACAAAATCGGGTGCATAGGCCAGTGCGCGGGCGATCCCGACACGCTGGCGCTGGCCGCCGGACATCTGGTGCGGATAGCTTTCGGCAAAGCTGCGCGGCAGGCCCACCTGATCCAGCAGGTCTTCGATCCGGCCGGGGGGAACCAGCTCTCCCAGTGCGCGGAACGGCTCCTCGATGCAGTCGCGCACGGTGTATCGCGGATCCAGCGAGGAATAGGGGTCCTGAAACACCATTTGCAGCTTCTTGCGCAGGGATTTCAGGGCCCGCCCGCCAAGATGGGTCACATCCTGCCCCTCGAAACGGATCGTGCCATCGCTTGGCTCAAGCAGCCGCATGGCAAGACGGGCAAGGGTGGATTTGCCGCAGCCGCTTTCGCCGACCACCCCCACGATGTCACCGCGCGCCACTTGCAGATCGACACCGCGCACGGCTGTCATGCTGCGGGCAGGGCGCAGAAAGCCGCCGCCGGTCGAGAAGCGCCGGGTCAGTCCCGACAGGGCAAGGATCGGTTCAGACATCGAGGGCCTCGGGCTGTGCGGCAGTGCCTTGCGGATGATGACAGGCGACCAGGGCGGCGCCCTGCGAATGCGGCAGGGGCCGGGTGGTGTGGCAGAGCGCATCCGCGCGGGTGCAGCGGCTGGCAAAGCGGCAGCATTCGGCGCCGTAATTCAGCGCCGAGGGCACGGTGCCCGGAATGCCCTTCAGCGCACCGGGCGCCATGCCTTCGCGCGGGATGCAGCCAATCAGCGCCGCCGAATAGGGGTGGCGCGGCGTGTCGAACAACTGCCAGACCGGCCCGCTTTCCGCCACGCGGCCCGCATACAGCACACAGACCTTGTCGCAGATCTGCGCCACCACACCCATGTCATGCGTGATCAGGATGAGGCCGATGTTGCGCTTCTTCACCAGCTCGGAAAGGATCATCACGATCTGGGCCTGCACCGTCACATCCAGTGCGGTGGTCGGCTCATCCGCGATGATGAGATCGGCATCGGCGGCCAATGCCATGGCGATGACCACCCGCTGCTTCATCCCGCCGGAAAGCTGATGCGGATAGGCGCGGGCCACGGTTGCCGCCTCGGGGATGCGCAGCCGCGTCAGGATATCGACGGTATGCGCCCGCGCCGCCTTGCGCGACAGGCCCAGATGCAGCCGCGAGACCTGATCGACCTGATCGCCGATGGTTTTCAGCGCATCCAGCGCCGACATCGGGTTCTGGGTGATGAAGGCGATCCGTTTGCCACGCAGCTTGCGGTAGGCCGGTTCGGGCAGATCCGAAAGCTCCTGCCCGTCAAAGACGATGCTGCCGCCGGTGATCCTGCCGCCGATGCGGCGCACAAGGCCGGTCAGCGCCAGCGCGGTCAGCGATTTGCCCGAGCCGCTTTCACCGACCAGACCCAGCACCTGCCCGCGATCAACCGAGAAACTGACCCGATCCAGCAAGGCGACCTTGCCGATGGACAGCGAGAGATCCTTGACTTCCATCAGCATCAGGCGGTCCTCACCCGTTCGCGGACGTCCAGCTTGTGCAGCAGCGCGTCGCCGAACATGTTGATTGCCACCACCGTCAACGCGATGCAGAGGCCCGGGAACATGATGATCCACGGCCCCTTGAACAAAAGCCCGGACCCCGAGGACATCATGCCGCCCCAGGACGGGGTCGGGGGCTGCGCGCCGAGGCCGAAAAAGCCCAGCGTCGCCTCCAGAATGATCGCATCGCCGGTCGCCAGCATCCCGGCCACCAGAACCGGCCCCAGACAGTTCGGCAGCAGATGGTGGAACAGGATCGCGGCATTCGATGCCCCCATGCCGCGGGCCGCCTCGACAAAGGTTTCCGATTTCAGCGCCATGACCTGCGCGCGGGTCAGGCGGGTAAACTGCGCCAGATAGGCGACGCAGATCGCCACCAGCGTTCCGGTCGTGCCGGGGCCGATGATCGCCACCAGCATCAGCGCGACAAGGATTTCGGGAAACGCCCAGGTCAGATCGACGACGACCATCACCGCGCGGTCGAAACGCCCACCGAAGTATCCGGCGCTGGCGCCCAGAACCATGCCGCAGAACAACGAAATCGCGATAGCCACCGCCGAGACCGACAGCGAGGTCCGCGCGCCGTAAAGAATGCGGGTCAGCACGTCGCGTCCGAATTCATCGGTGCCCATGGGGTGGCTAAGGTTGGGGGCCTGAAAGGCTCCCGGCAGGTTTTGCACGTCAAAGCCGTAAGGCGTCAGCCAGGGTGCGAAAAGGGCGCCCAGCACGACAAGGATCAGGAAGGTACCGGCCACACCGCCTTTCCAGCTTGCAAAAGCCTGGACAGGGGCCGAGCGGCGCAGCGCGGGCAGCAGGCCCGGAACAGGAGCGGTCACGGTCATTTCAGATTGTCCCGGATGCGCGGGTCCATGGCGGCCTGCAACAGGTCTCCCAGCAGGGTGCCCAGCAGAACCGCCATGGCGAGGATCAGCAGCGAGGCCTGAACGACCGGATAATCATGCTGGTTCAGGGATTTGATCAGAAGCGAGCCAAGGCCGGGCCGCGCAAACACCACCTCTACCGTAACGGCCCCGCCCAGAATCCAGCCGATCCGCAGCGCCAGAATGGTGACGACCGGGATCAGGGCGTGGCGCAGGACGTGCCGCAACTGGATGACCACGGGATGCACGCCCTTGGCATGCAGCAGCATCACGAAGTCGCGCCCCTGCGCGTCGATCATCGCCACCCGCGTCACCCGCGCCACCAGTGCGGTGCCGCCCAGACCGATGGTGACCACGGGCAGGATCAGGCTTTCCCAGCCACGGGCACCGGACACCGGGGTCCAGCCCAGCGATACTGAAAAGACAAGGATCAGCAGCAGCCCGATCCAGAAATTCGGCAGCATGGACCCAAAAAGCACTCCGCCCATCAGCCCCTGATCCAGCCAGCTTCCCTTGAAGCTGGCCGCGATGATGCCCACCGTGATGCCCAGCACGGTGGAGACCAGCAACGCCAGCCCGCCCAGTGTCAGCGAATAGGGCAGGGCCTGGCCGATCAGGCTGGCCACGGGGCGGCGTTGCACGATGGCATTGCCGAAATCCCCCTGAACCACATTGCCGATCCAGTAGAGGTATTGCTCGTAAAGCGGGCGGTCGAGGCCGTATTTCTCGGTCAGGGCCGCCCGCTGATCGGGCCCCGCCCCGATCCTGAGCAGATTGTCGATGGGGTCACCCGGCAGCATGTGGATCATCAGGAAGATGATCACCGACACCGCAAGGAACACCGGAACCAGCATCAGGATGCGTCGGATGGCGAAGCCCAGCATCTTGCGCTTATTCTTTCACTTCAAGCTGGAGGAAGCCCAGCGTGTTGAAGCGCGCGGCATGAAGCGGTTCCGGCAGGGTCACACGGTCGGTGTTGTAGCCCATCAGCTGCACCGGCTCGTAGATCGGGGCATAGGGATACAGCGAGTTGATATACTCGTGATAAGCCCTGAAGTTCGCCTCGCGTTCGGCCGAGTTCTTGGCCCCGGTCATCGCCGCCGCCTTCAGCTCTTCTGCCTTGGGATCATTCAGCATCGAGATGTTGGGATAATAAAGCCGCTCGCCGCTGAAGAACCACTCCAGGATGTCGGCATTGTCCCAAAGATAGGTGCGCACTGCCAGCTGCTGTTCGCCGGTCTTGTACTGGTCGCGGATCGCCGCATTGTCGAAGGTCAGGATTTCGGCCTCAAGCCCCACCGCCTTCAGCTGCGCCTGCACCACTTCCGACAGGCGGCGGAAGATGCTGTCCGACTGGGTCCACAGCGTCACTTTCAGCTTCTCGCCGCCTTTTTCGCGGATGCCGTCAGCCCCTTTCACCCAGCCCGCGTCATCCAGTGCCTTGTTGGCGCGCTCGGGGTCATAGGTCATGCGGTATTCCGGCGCGATCTGCGATTCCGGCAGCGCCGAAATCAGGAAGCCATCGGCCGCCTTGCCCCGCCCGCCAAACACCGCCTCGACGATTTCCTGCCGGTTGATGGCAAAGGCCACCGCCTCGCGCACCTTGATGTCATCGAAGGGCGGCTTGGTCACGTTGATCGGCATGTAGACAAGATCGGTGCCCGGCAGTTCCAGCAATTTCAGATTGCCGCTGCCTTCGACCTCGCCCACGAAATCGGTGGGCACGTTCATCAGCATGTCGACGCCGCCGGTCTTCAGTTCAAGGAACGCGGTCGAGGCTTCGGCGATTTCCCGCAGGGTCAGCGTTTCGATCTTGGCCGGATGGCCGGTCGCATCACCCGGTCCCCATGCGTAATCGTCATTGCGCAGCAGAACGGTCTGATTGCCGATCTCGAAGCTGTCCAGCTTGAACGGCCCGGTGCCGACCACCTCGGCCACACCGAATTCCTCGCCCAGCTCGGTGAAGGCGGCCGGATCGGGGATCGAGGCATAGACCGTCGACAGGTTGTAAAGCAGGTTCGGCTCGGGCCGCTTCATCACGAATTTGACTTCGGTATCCGAAACCACCTCGGCGTGGTCGATGGCGTCGAACAGATATTCGTTCTCGGACCCTTTATACAGCGGAAGCCAGTCGACAACGGTCTGTGCGGTGAACGGGGTGCCGTTGTGGAAGGTGACACCGGGCTTCAGCTTGAAGGTCCAGGTCATGCCATCCGGCGCTTCTTCCCAGCTTTCGGCGAGGTTCGGCACATATTGCAGGTTCTCGTCCTTAGCGACGAGACGGTCATACATCAGCCAGGCACCAACCGACAGCAGCGTCGCCGATACCGGATTGTACGAGGTGGCACCCGTCTCGTTCTGCGAGAGGACGGCAACAACGTCCTGTGCCTGTGCGGGCACCATCAGCCCACCGGCAAGGGCCGTTCCAAGCAACAACTTTCCAAGGGATTTCATACGGACTTTCCTTCCTGTTGAGACGCCGGTTCCGGTTCAGGCCGGCCGGCTTTGTTAAAGCGTCACCTCTGGTGACCCACGAATTGCTGATAGTGGCGGCTGATCGCGTTCAGGCGCGCTTCGATACCGGGGCCCAGCTCTCCGAAGATCCGGTCGACGAGCAGGTTGATCAGACCTGCAATCTGGCCGGTGGCATCCCAGTAATGGTTGAAATCAGTCTCGACCCGCAGCACCTCGTCGGCGAACTCGGTCGCCCAGCCACAATAGGGGTCGGTGATCAGAGTCACCGGAATGCCCTGTGCCCTGGCTGCCTTGGCAAGATCATAGGCAAGGCGCGAGTAGCGCCGCGTCTCGATGATGACCAGCGCGGTGTTTGCCGGATCATCCAGAAACACCTCGGCAAAATGGCCGCTGTCCAGGGCCAGCGACGTGACACGCGGGCGCAGATAGCTCAGGTTATGGGCCATGTATTGCGCAAGACCGCGTTCGGTCTGGAAGCCTGCGATCTGCACATGGCCGACCGTGGCAAGACGCCGGGCGCACCGCGCGAACTCTGGCCCCGCCGCCGTTTCATGGTTGCGCATGACGGCATGGATTTCGCGCTCCAGCGCCGCGGTGCCGCCATCGGCCTTGCTACCCTCGCTGCGGGCAAAGCGTTCGGCCAGTGCCACCCCCTTCAGCCAGGGGCTGTCGCTGACGGCGGCAATCGCCTTCAGATCAGCCTCAGCCTTCAGCGCCTCTTTCATCTCTTTCAGGTTGCGATAGTCCAGAGCCCGTGCAAGGCGCCCGATCGACACTTCCGAAACCCTGATCCGGGCGGCGAGGCTGGCTGCGGTTTCAAATGGCAGGTCGGCGATATGGTTCAGCAGATAGGCCGCGATTGCGCGTTCAACCGGGGTGCCGGTGCCAAGAATCGCCTCAAGCCGGGCGTGCAGGCCTGTTCCTTCGGCTTGTTCCATCGGCTTCCCCAAGGCGTTCAAGGGCCGGAGCGTCCCTTTGCCGAAAGGGCCGCGCCTGCGGTTGCTCAGTGCTTCAGTCCGCTTGGAATCGACCATGACAGCAAACTAACAGTCGGTCAATCTTGACCGTAAACTAAAAATGGATTTCTCTGAGCCGGTCGGCGCGCCCGGAGTACCGTGCATCCCGAGTGCCTGAACCCGGCCAAACCCGTCGCGGGAAACCCCGTTTCGTAAAGGAAGACCCATGCCGCTTTCGCCTCTCCGCGAACCTCTGGTGATCGACTCGGCCGAGTTGCGGCTGATTGAATTGCCGCTGTTGCAACCCTTCACCATTGCCACGGGCACCATGGTCCGGAAGGTCATGCCGATTCTGGTGCTGCGCGGCGGCGGACACGAGGGCTATGCCGAGGGCGTCGCCGATGTGCTGCCCGATTACCTGCCCGAAACGCTCGCCTCTTCCATGATGATGCTGCGCGACGTGTTCCTGCCGCAGGTCGTGGGCAAGAGCTTTGCCAATCCGCAGGAAATCGAACGTCTGTTCCGGCCCTGGCGGGATCACCAGATGGCCAAGGCGACGGTCGAGATGGCGTTCTGGGATCTGTGGGCCAAGGTGCAGGGGCTGCCCCTGTGGCAGGCTCTGGGCGGCACCCGGACCGAGATCGAGGTGGGTGTTTCACTGGGCATCAAGGATATTCCGCGCACGTTGCGGGACGTCGAGATTCATGTGCAGCAAGGCTATCGCCGCATCAAACTGAAGGTGATGCCGGGGCATGATCTGAAGCTGCTGGATGCGGTGCGTGCGGACTTTCCCGATACTCACCTGACCATCGACGCGAATTGCTGCTACACGCTGGCCGATATGCCGGTGCTGCGTCGCATGGATGATTATGCGCTGGACTATATCGAACAGCCGCTGGCCTGGAATGACCTGCATGATCATGTGCGGCTGCAGGCGGCGCTGCGAACCCCGATCTGTCTGGACGAATGCATCCGTACGCTGCCCGACTGCCGCAAGGCACTGGTCTCCGACGCGGGCCGGGTGATCAATATCAAGGTCGGGCGACTGGGGGGCCATACCGTTGCCAAACAGGTGCATGACCTGTGCCTGTCCCATGACGTGCCGGTCTGGTGCGGCGGCATGCTTGAGGCCGGGATCGGCCGGGCCCATAACATCCACCTTTGCACGCTGGAACAATTTTCGCGACCGGGCGACACCTCGTCATCGTCGCGCTATTTCGAGCGCGACATTGTGGTCGAAAAGCTTGAAACGGAAAACGGCCTGATGCCGATTCCGCAGAATGGGGCAGGGATCGGCGTCACGATGGACTGGGATTTCCTGGACAGCATCTCGACTTCGGTTCAGGCGTTCCCGGCATGATCACCTATCGCGACCTGCACGGTCTGGCCGAGTTTCAGGCCGCTTATGACCTGCAACATTCTGTCTGGGGGATGGATGATCTGGCGGACCCGCCGGACCTGCTGATGGTGGTCCAATCCGAGGGGGGCATTGTCGCCGGCGCCTTCGACGGGGAGCGGCTGGCCGGGTATGTCTTCGGGTTTCCGACGTCCGATCCCGCCGTGCAGCACAGCCACCGGCTTGCCGTGCTGCCCGAATATCGCGGGCAGGGGCTGGGCGTGGCGCTGAAGGCCTACCAGAAAGACTGGTGCCAGTCGCGCGGCATTCGCCGCATCCGCTGGACCTATGACCCGCTGATGACGCGCAATGCCAATCTCAACATCAATAACCTCGGGGCCTTCGGCACGGGTTATCTGGTCAATTACTACGGATCGGGTGGCAGCTATCAGGGCGGCGTCGAAAGTGACCGCGTGGTCGCCGAACTGTTCGTGACAGGGCGCCCCGAAGTGCGGGCCGAGGACAGGGTTGCCGTGGTGCCGGATTTTCACAGGCTGCTGCGCAGCGACGAAGCTGCCGCCCGCGCTGCCCGCACCGAAGGTCGCCTGGCCATGCAAAGCCGCTTTGAGGCGGGCCTGCAAATCATCGGCTTCGATCCGGGGTGCAGTACCTATATCTTCGGCCGGCTCCTGCCCGAAGTCGCCTGACCGGATCGGCAGTCGCCCACGTGCTTTCCCTTCAGGATGGCACCATAGTCAGCCTGCACTGCCTGACGCGTTTCCTGATGTCGCCGCCCGGTGCAGATAGCCTGGGTGCGCGCGGGGGTTACAGCAGCGGACGGGCGGTTGCACCCGCCATCTCTTCCGTGGCACGCGCCGGTCGCGCGCCCGTGCCGGAGGCGGGCAGGCGCTTGCCCGACGCCGTGTCGAAGAGGTGCAGCGCACCAGGGCGGATCGCAAGATGAACCGCGTCGGACAGTGCCACATCGGGGGCCACGGCAAGCGTCAGCGGCTGGCCCTCGACATGGCCATGCACCAGACGCTGCGCGCCCAGTTCCTCGATGAAATCGATGCGGAAGGGCAGGCCGTCGGCGGCAAGATACAGGTCTTCGGCCCGTACACCGGCGGTCACCTGCCCTTGCGCGGCAGTATTCACGCCCAGGGGCAGATCTGCCCCGCCGATATGAAGCCGCGTGCCTCGTATCTCGGCGTCGATCAGGTTCATCGCGGGCGAACCGATGAAGCTCGCCACGAAGGTCGACGCAGGGGTGTGATAGATGTCCAGCGGGGCACCGACCTGTTCGATCCGGCCCGCATTCAGCACGACCAGCCGGTCGGCCAGCGTCATCGCCTCAAGCTGGTCATGGGTCACATAAAGCGAGGTGGTCCCCAGACGCTTTTGCAACCGCCGGATTTCGCCGCGCATCGAGACGCGCAGCTTGGCATCGAGGTTCGACAGCGGCTCGTCGAACAGGAAAGCGGCGGGTTGGCGCACCACGGCGCGGCCCATCGCCACGCGCTGCCGCTGCCCGCCCGACAGCGCGCGCGGCTTGCGGTCCAGATAGGGGCCAAGCTCCAGCATGCGGGCGGCTTCGGCCACGCGGGTCGCGATTTCGGCCGGGGGCGTGCGGCGGTTCTTCAATCCGTAGGCCATGTTCTCGCGCACCGTCATATGCGGGTAAAGCGCGTAGTTCTGGAACACCATGGCGATGTCACGGTCGGCCGGGTCCACCCCGTTCACCAGCCGGTCACCGATGCGCACCTCGCCTCCGGTAATATCCTCCAGCCCGGCCACCATGCGCAGGAGCGTCGATTTCCCGCAGCCGGACGGCCCGACCAGCACGATGAACTCGCCATCGCGGATCGACAGGTTGATGTCGGACACCGAAGGCGCCGAAGCGCCGGGATAGGTCTTGGACACGTTGCTGATGTCGATGGAGGCCATCACTTGTCACTTTCCGTCAGGCCCTTGATGAACCAGCGCTGGAACACCACCACCACCAGAACGGGTGGGGCGAGGGCCAGAATGGCAAGGGCGAAGGCTTCGTTGTAATCAGGGATCTGGCTTCCGACCCAGACTTGCAGGATCTGCTTGATGCCGCGCATCAGTGTGAAGAACCGCTCTTCCGTGGTCATCAGCATCGGCCAGAGGTACTGGTTCCAGCCGTAGACGAACATGATGATGAAAATGGCCGCCATCATCGTGCGCGACAGCGGGATCAGCACGTCGATCAGGAACTTGAAGGGCCCGGCGCCGTCGATCCGCGCCGCCTCCAGCAATTCATCGGGCACGGATTTGAAGAACTGCCGGAAATAGAAGGTGCCGGTGGCAGAGGCCAGAAGCGGCACGATCAGCCCGGTATAGCTGTTCAGCAGGCCCAGATCGGACATCACCTGATAGGAGGGCATGATCCGCACCTCCAGCGGCAGCAGCAGCGTGGTGAAGATGATCCAGAACAGGAAGCTGGCGAAGCGGAACCGGAAATAGACCAGCGCATAGGCCGCCGCCATCGACAGCACGATCTTGCCGACCGCAAAGCCGATGCCAAGGATCAGCGAGTTCATCATCATGCGTGTTCCGGTCACCTGCCCGGTAAAGCCGCCCTGCCGGGTCAGCACGGTCGCATAGGTCTCGGCCCCGTGGCCGCCGGGGGTCAGGAACAGGCCGTGGCTGTGGATCTCGACCGCCGTATGGGTCGAGGTCATCACGGCCACGGCAACCGGCAACACCATGAACAGCGTGCCGAGGATCAGGACGAAATGGTCGAAGGGGCGAACGCGGTTCATGGGGTCATCCGTAATGCACGCGGCGTTCCAGCCAGCGGAACTGCACCAGTGTCAGCCCCAGCACGACCACCATCAGGATCACCGATTGCGCCGCCGATCCGCCGATGTCATTGCCGCGGAACCCGTCGTTATAGACTTTGTAGACAAGGGTGATCGGGTTGTTGGCGGGTTTGTCCTTCACCATCACGTCGATCACGGCGAAGGTGTCGAACAGCGCATAGGTGATGTTGATGATCAGCAGGAAGAAGGCGGTCGGCGCCAGCAGCGGCAGGATGGCGGTCCGGAACCGGGTGAAGCCGTTCTTGCAGTCGATCACCGCCGCCTCGCGAACCGAGGCCGGGATGCCCTGAAGCCCCGACAGGAAGAAGATGAAGTTGTAGGGCACCTGCTTCCAGACCGAGACGAGGATCATGGCGAAGGCGGTATCCCAATAATTGATGCCGACCTGCATGTTCCAGCCGAACTGTGCGGCCAGCGTCACGAAGGGGCCGATATGCTGGTCGAACAGCATCATCCCCATCAGCCCGGCAACAGGCGGCGCCACCGCATAGACGGAAATCAGCGCCGTGCGGTAGGTGGACCGGCCCCGGATCACCTTGTCGGCCTTGACGGCGAACAACAGGCCCAGCCCCAGCGACAGGGCGGTGATAAGGGCGGTGAACAGTGTGGTGAAGCCAGCAATGCGGCGATATTCGGCGGACCCCAGCGCGTCGCGGTAATTGTCCAGCCCGACAAAGCTTGCGCCAAAGCCGAACGGGTCTTCCAGATAGAAGGACGAGGTGATGGCCTGCGCCGAAGGCCAATAGAAAAACACGAAGATCACCGCCAGTTGCGGCAGAAGGAACAGCCAGGGCAGCAGCGGCCGGTCGAACTGCACACGTTTTGCCAGCTCGGCCGGGCGCCGGGGTTTGCGTCGCGGGCGGGCGGTGCCGGTCGGTTGGGTCACATCGGTCATCGGCGCTTTCGCAGGGTCATCAATGCGGAAAGCCGGGCCCATCGACTTGGGCCCGGCAAGAAAGCACGGCGGGCCTTAGCCCGAGGTCTTGGCGAAACGGGCCAGCAACTCGTTGCCTTCAGTCTCGATGGCCTTGAACGCGTCCTCGACAGTGGTTTCGCCCGAGAACAGCTTGTTGAACTCGCGTTCCTCGATCACGCGGATCTGCGGATAGAAGCCAAGACGATAGCCTTTCGACCATTCACCTTGCGGCAGCATGAGCTGCTTGATGCCCACTTCGGCCTGCGGATGCTGGTCATACCAGCCGTCGGCCTTCGATTTTTCGTAGGCGGCGGTGGTGATGGCGACATAGCCGGTGGCCTGATGGTAGAAGGCCTGAATCTCGGTCGAGGTCAGGAAGCTGAAGAAATCAGCGGTACACTTGTTCTCAGCCTCCGGCTTGCCCGAGAAGGCGAACAGGGCGGCGCCCCCGATGAAAGAGGATTTGTTGCCATCGGCGACGGTTTCGTCATAGGGCATGAAATCGGCCGAGAACGGCATGGTGGCGGTCTTCGACAGCCCGCCGAACGACCCGGAAGAGCCGATCCAGAACGCGACCTTGCCTTGCTCGAACGGCTTCTGGTTGTCCGACCAGCCCGCGCCGTAGAAGCCCAGCCAGCCCTTGTTGTGCCAGTCTTTCACGCGGGTCCAGAAGGCGATCATTTCCGGCGCGGTGGCGCGCAGTTCGGTGCCGTCAAAGCTGTCGTAGCCATTGGCATTGGTCGCCATCTGGACATTGTTGCGCGAGAAGAAGTTCTCGAAGAACATCCAGGTCAGCTGGCTGGCGGTCAGCGGGATATAGCCCGCCTCTTTCAGCTTCGGCGCCACTTCCTCGAACTCGGCCCAGGTCTTCGGCGCGGTCACACCGGCCTTGGCCAGCGCCTCGTCGTTCACATACATGATCGGCGCGGAGGAATTGAACGGCATGCCGATGAACTTGCCGGAGGCATCGGCATAGAACCAGCGCACGCCCGGAATGAAGGCATCGCGGTCGAAGCTGTGGCCGTTCTGGGTCAGGATGTCCTCGGCCGCAATGGTCGCACCCTTGGCATTGATGATCGTCGCGGCGCCCGCGTCGAAGATCTGGATGACGTTCGGCTGCTCGCCCGAGCGGAAGGCCGCGATACCCGAGGCCAGCGCCTCTTCATAGGTGCCCTTGGAAACCGGGGTGATCGCGCAGCTTTGCTGGGCCGCGTTGAATTTCTCGGCGATCTGGTTGATCACCTGCTCGTTTGCGCCGCCCATGCCGTGCCACCAGGTGATCGGAGTCGCATCAGCCAGTGCCGCCTGTGCGGCAAGGCCCAGCGCCGCCGCCATCGCAAAAGTCGTTTTCATCGGGTGTCCCCTGTCTTGTCGGTTTCACCGCGTCCTAAGGCCTTTGTGTAATGGGATGTTGACGGCTGTGTCCGAGATTTGTGACAGGCCGCTGAACCGCCAGGGCCGCGCGGGGCGCGGGATGACCCTTGTATCCGGGCCTCTGGCGGGGCAAGCATCAGCCATGCAGCCCCCTGTCCTTACCGTCGCCACCTACAATGTGCAGAAGGGAATCGGCACCGATTTCCGGCGTGACCCGCATCGCACGGCGCGGGTCATTGCCACGCTGGGCGCCGATATCGTGGCCTTGCAGGAGGCGGACCGGCGGTTCGGGCAGCGTCGCGGTGTTCTTGATACGGCGGCGCTGGCGGCGGAAACCGGGCTTTTGCCGGTGGATGTGCCGCAGCGGCTGGGCGGTGCGGCACATGGCTGGCACGGCAATATCCTGTTGGTCCGGGCGGCGCGGATCGAGGCGGTGCATGTTCTGCATCTGCCCGGCCCCGATCCGCGTGGGGCGCTGGTCGCGGATCTGGAGATGGCGGGCCTCGGGCCATTGCGGGTGATCGCGGCGCATCTGTCCCTGCTGGCCTCGGCGCGGCAGCGGCAGGCGCGGCTGCTGGCCGAACTGGCCACGGATGCCGACCGGCCGGTCATCGCGCTGGGCGATATGAATGAATGGCGCCGCTGGCCCAGCCGGTCGCTTGCCGCCCTGGACGAACAGCTTGGGCCACCCGGCATGGCGGCCAGCTTCCCCGCACCCTTTCCGCGTCTGGCGCTGGACCGGATCTATGCGGGGCAGGGGCTGGAACTGCTCGGGGCTGCGGTGCATGACACGCCGCTGGCGCGCCGCAGTTCCGATCATCTGCCTGTGGTCGCGCGGGTCAGAGCAGCCACTCGATCGGCAGACGCCCCGCCAGACGCAGCAAAAGACGGCTGAGCGCCGATGTTCCGGGGTCGCTGTCATGTTCGGCCACCCCGCCCTCCGGAAGATCCTCGCGCCAGATCAGCCGGTGCCCGCGCGGTGTTGCGCGCAGGCCAAGATGATAGACGCTTTGCCGCATCTCGCTTTCCAGAAGCCGGGTGAACTCGGCCGCCAGATCGGCGGCGTCGATGATCAGCCCGATTTCGGTGTTCAGATACATGGACCGCTGGTCGAGGTTGAATGATCCGACGAACAGCCGACGCGCATCCACAACGAAGGTCTTGGCATGCAGGCTGTTGCGGCTTGGGGTGCCGCGCAGCCGTTCACCCAGCCGCCGCCTTTCAGGCTCCAGCCCCTCGCCGCCCTTCAGTTCAGCAATCTCGACCCCTGCCATCAGAAGTCTGCGGCGATAGCGCGCGTAGCCGCAATGCACCATGGTCACATCGGTGGATTGCTGGCCGTTGGTCAGAATGCGCACCCGTACCCCGCGCCGCGCCAGCGCCTGAAGCCGCCGCAGGCCCGCGCCGCCGGGCACGAAATAGGCCGAAACGATATCGAGACTGCTCTGTGGCTGTGCCAGAAGCTCGCTGATCCGGTGAATGGCCAGCCGCCGCAACCCTGCGCGGCCCAGAACCTTTTCAGGATCGTCGCTGACAACCTCGACCCCGCCGATAGCGGGGACGAGTGCCCCCGACAGAAGTGCGTCCACCGGCGTGGCCTCTCCCGTGGCGGCGTCGGAACGGGCGGCGGGCGGGGGCATCGGCCGGGCGGAGACCAGATGCCGCACGGGGATTGCCGCGCGTGCGGTCCAGTAACGTTCGAAATCCTCGGTCACCATCTGTCCGACCGGGCCGACCCCGAACACGTCGAAGTCGATGAAGTGATACTGCCCGTTCCCGGCGAAATACTCATCGGCGATGTTGCGCCCGCCGAGGATGCAGCAATCCCCGTCAGCCACCAGCGCCTTGTTGTGCATGCGCCGGTTCAGCCTGCCGAAATCCAGCGCGAGGTTCACATTGCGCCAGCGCCGCAGCCGCGCGGGATTGAACAGCCGCACAGCCACGCCGGGCGACGAGGCCAGCGCGGCAAGCGCCGGGTCCAGCCCCTGTGCGCCAAAATCGTCGATCAGAAGGCGGATGCGTACGCCGCGATCTGCCGCCGCCTGCAAGGCGTGCAGCAGATGGCGACCCGAGTCATCATCGGCCCAATGGTAGTATTGCAGATCGAGACTGCGCCGCGCGGCCTTGATCAGGGCCAGCCGCGCGTCAAATGCCTCGGTTCCGTCCCTCAGCAGGGTGAAGCCGGATCGTGCCTCCGGCAGGTGCAGCGCCGCGACCTGGTCCGCCAGGGGGGAGGCGAAGGTGCCGACCGGGGGATCAGTCTCGTGACCCCGGCGGGCCAGCCGCGCGAAGGACAGGCGCAGCCAGAGTGTGGCCAGAACCAGCAGTGCCCCGAAACTGGCCACGACCGGGATAAGCATAGGTGTCCCTCCGATGCATCTGGCCGGTGGTCCGGGGTCCGGTGCCTGGCCCGCAGCCCCGGCATCATGTGGCGAACCCCTGCGGATGTCGAGCATTGCCGTTCCGGGCCCCGGCCAGGGCACCCGTGCGGTCTGACTGACCTTAAGTATGGGTTGGCCTTTTGGGGCTGCCGGACTTTCCTTGGGGTTGATATGATCGGTCGGATTTTGCTTTCGGATTGGAACCATGACCCGGATGTTGCCCGCGCGAAACGTGCTGTTGGGGGCCAGCCTGTCGCTTTGTGCCTTCGCTGCCGTGGCGGCCGGGCAGGAAGATGTCTTGCTGACGGTGACCGCTGCCGATGGCGCGCAGCACGATTTCGACCGCGCGGCGCTGGAGGTGCTGCCGCAGGTCAGCTTCACCACCAGAACCATCTGGACCGAAGAGCCGACCACCTTTACCGGGCCGCCGCTGAAGGCTGTTCTGGAACAAAGCGGAATCGAGGGCGGGGATGTGCAGCTTCTGGCGCTGAACGATTACGCCATTGACCTCAAATGGGCCGAGATCGAGGAAAAGGCACCGATCATCGCAACCCGGATCAATGGCGCGGAATTTACGGTGCGCGACAACGGCCCTTTGTGGGTGATGTATCCGTTTGACAGCGACATCCGCTATCAGGATGAAATCATCTATGCCTCAAGCGTGTGGCAACTGATCGCCATTTCTGCTGTCACGCCGTGAGCGAGGGGCAGGAACCCCCTGACGGGCGGGCCCCGCGCTGGCTTCTGGCTGTGGTGCTGTTGCCGCTGGTGTTGCTGGGGCTGGGCCTGCTGTCAGTGAACGCCTATCAGATCAGCCTGCGGCTGGACGATGCGCGTGTGTCGCAATCTGACAATACCAGCTGGCTTTTCGCGCAGCTTGAGGTCGAGGAACTGAAAGCCCGCATGGCTCTGAACCGGGCCATTCGCTTTCCCGATGATCCCGAAACCCTGCCGCAGTTGCGCAGGGCGTTTGACATCTATCTCAGCCGGTTGAAGGTGATCGACGGGTATCTGCGCCAGTCGGCGGCGCTGAACCAGATGCGCCAGAGCAGGAACTGGCGCATGATCGTGCGCGAAAGCGCCAATCTCACGCGCCAGATCGACGTGCCGGATTATCTGTTGCGACCGTCGCTGACCCGGATCGAGCCGATGGCGGACCGCCTGGCCGGTTTCATGCGGCCCTTCGTGGTCGAGGCACTGGCCGGAATCGTTGAGGCCAATACCCAGCGCCGGGCCGAACTGGGCGCGCTGATGACCCGCAGCGCGCTGCTCGCAATGGTACTGATCGTAATTCTGTTGGGTGTCAGCGCCATGATGATGCTGCTGTCCCAACAGCTTTATACTCAGCGCCGGGCCGAATGGCGGACGCGGTCGACCCTGGAAAAGACGCTGGCTGCATCGCTTGACGGGGTGATCGCCGCGCGACCGGACGGGGGCATCCTGCGCGTCAATCCTGCGGCAGAGCGTCTGTTCGGCCTGCCGCGCGACCGCATTGTCGGCACCGATCTGCAAAGCCTGTTGCCGAGGGCGCGCTCTGTCCGAGACGACGGGGACGAGACCGCAACGCTGGTCGATCCGGTCGGGCAGATGCTGCGGGGCGAGCTGCCGCCCGGCCGGATCGCGCTGGAAACCCGCCGCCCCGATGGCACGCCGGTCACGCTGGAACTGGCCGTCGCGCAGGACCGCGACAGTGACGGCGCGCCGGTGCTGTTTGCCTTCCTGCGCGACATCTCGGATCTGGTGCGGGCCGAGCGCGATCTGCGCGAGGCGCATGATGCCGCTGTGGATGCGGCAGAGGCGAAGTCGCGTTTTCTGGCGGTGATGAGCCACGAGATGCGCACGCCGCTCAACGGGGTGATTGCCGCGCTGGATCTGCTGCACCAGACTACCAGCCTGACCCCGGTGCAGGGCAGGTATCTGGGCATCGCGGAATCAGGGGCACAATCGGCGCTGGACCAGATCAACAACGTTCTGGAACTGACCCGCCTCGATGCCGAGGCGCTGCGCGCGGAAGAGATGACCTTCGATCTCAACGCGGTCATCGAGGATCTGGCCGAACAGATGGGGCCACTGGCGCAGCGCACGGGCAACCGGATCGTGCTTGACCTGCCGCCCGCCGATGTGGCGCAGGTCTCCGGCCCGCGGCGCATCTTCGTGCAGACCCTGCGCAACCTTCTGGGCAATGCCACCAAGTTCACCTGTCAGGGCACGATCCACATTGTCCTGCGGGTGCATATCGCAGGCCCGTCGCGGCTGGTGCGGGTCGAGGTGCACGATACCGGCTCGGGCATCGCCGCCGACAAGCTGGGCCGCATCTTCGACGTGTTTGAAACGCTTGACGGCGGATATGACCGGCGGGTCGAGGGGACCGGGCTTGGCCTTGGTATCGCGCGCCGGTCGGTCGAACTCATGCAGGGCGAGATCGGCGTGACCAGCCGCGAAGGGGCGGGCAGCACCTTCTGGTTCACCGCCCGGATGCAGGCGCCGCAGCGGGGCGGCGTGATGCCGCTGCCGCCTGTCCAGCCAGATACGGCGGATCTGCCCGCGTCGCATGTCCTGCTGGTCGAGGACCATCCCACCAACCGCGCGGTGGCACGGGCGATGCTGGAACATCTGGGCCAGCGCGTGCAGGAGGCGGAGAGTGGCGAAGCCGCCCTGCAGGCCGTGCGCGAAGGCGAGTTCGATCTGGTCCTGACCGACGTCAGCATGCCGGGCATGGACGGGCTCAGCATGGCCAGCCAGATGCGGGCGATGGGGGTCACATCGCGCATCATCGCCGTGACCGCCCATGCCCTGCCGGAAGACCTGCGCCGCATTCGTGCGGCGGGTCTGACCGAAATTCTGGTCAAACCCATCACCATTGCCCGGCTGACCGATATCCTGCGGGCCGGTGTCGGCCCCGAGGCCGAAAGTGCGCTGCCCACACTCGATCCCCGCATCGCGTCAGAACTGCGCGGTTTCCTGACGCCCGAAGCCTGCCGGGACACGCTGGATCAGCTTGATGTTGAAGCCCGGCAGCTGTTCACCTTGCTGGACGGGCCAGTGGGCGAAGGTGCCCGTCTGGCAGAGGCCGCGCATCGCTTCAACGGGGCCTGTGCCCTGCTGGGGGCAAAGCGGATTTGCGCGCAACTGACCGAGGCCGAAGGCGCCGCGCGGTCTGGCGGGCGCATGGCGGTGCATCATGCGCGGCTGACAGCCGAATGGGCGCGTCTGAGGCGACAACTCGTCACGGCCTTGCTTGCGGAGACCGCGCAAAAGGCAGATACTCCACCGGGCAAGCCGCCAGCCGGATATTAGGCGGTCGACACTGCTGCGCAGTAATCAGGAGGAGCTGTCTTGGCTGAAACGCCGCGCGTGAGCCTGCTTATTGCCGACGATCACCAATTGATCCGGGATCTCGTCGCCACGCATTTGCGCGCGCAGGGCTTTGACGAGGTCGTGGCCGTCGAAAGCTTCGAGACGGCCCGCACGGCCATCGCCCGCCATGGCTGCTTTTCGCTGGTGCTTCTGGATCTTTCGATGCCCGGCGTTCACGGCATGGATTCCGTGGCGGCACTGATTGCGGAAAATGCGGGCGGGCGCCTCGCGGTTTTCTCCGGTCAGGCGCAACCCGAGATGGTGACTGCCGCGCTGGCGCGCGGGGCCAGCGGTTTCATCCCCAAAAGCACACCGGCGCAGGAGCTGGCGGCCGCGATCCACCGCATTCTGGGGGGCGAGATCTATCTGCCCGAAGGCTTCGATCCGGTTGCCCCCCGGCCCTGGCAACCCGATCTGACGCCGCGCGAACGCGAGACTCTGGGCTTTCTGCGCGACGGGCTGATGAACAAGGAAATTGCCCTGCGCATGGGGCTCAGCGAGGTGACGGTCAAGATGCACGTCAAGTCGATCTGCGCCAAGCTGAACGCACGCAACCGCACGCATGCGGTCATCCTCGCCTCGGCGATGATGCTGGACTAGGGACTGTCCGCGCCGGGTCTGCCATGGCCCACGTTTTCCTGCGCGACAGAGACCGCCTTCAGCACAGCATGAATCTGCTGACCGGGCTTCAGCTCCAGTGCGGCGGCAGAGCGGCGGGTGATCCGGGCCAGCAGCATCTCGTCCCCCGCTTCCAGCTGCACCAGCGCACCCGGGCCTTCGCCCAGCCTGACCTCCCGCACAACGGCTGGCAGGATGTTCAGCGCCGAAATCCCTTCGGGGCGGATGGTCGCCAGCATGACATCCTGTGCGAGGATGCGCAGGCGAAAACTGTCGCCCGCCCGGCCCGCCACGCGCGGCAACCACAGCGGACCTGCGCTACAGTCCAGACGGCTGAGGCCGTCCTCGTCCGGCACCGCCAGCCGTGCGGAGAGGATCGCCCCGGCCTCGCGCAGTCCCAGCGCAGGTGCGGCAGCGGGGTCGGACAGGAGTTCGGTGGCCGGGCCTGCGGCGGCCACGCGGCCCGCCTCGATCAGCACCAGCGTGGTGGCCAGCCGCGCCACCTCGGGCATGGAATGGCTGACGTAGAGGATGGGCAGATGCAACTCATCCCGCAGCCGCTCCAGATAGGGCAGGATTTCGGCCTTGCGCGCCTCGTCCAGCGCCGCAAGCGGCTCGTCCATCAGCAGAAGGCGCGGTTCCGACAGGATGGCACGGCCCAGGGCGACACGGCTTTTCTCGCCCCCTGACAGCGCGGCGGGACGCCGGGCGAGCAAGGGGCCGATCCCCAGCATATCGACCACGCGGGCGAAATTGTCCGGTCCCCGGCGGTGCGCGAACCAGCGGCCATATAGCAGGTTCTGCCGCACGGTCAGATGCGGGAACAGCCGGGCGTCCTGAAACACATACCCCACCCTGCGCCGATGTGGCGGCAGGAAGGTGCGGGTTTCGGTATCCAGCAAGACCTCGCCCCCTGCGATGATGCGACCGTGGTCAGGGCGCAAGAGACCCGCAACAGCATTCACCACCGTCGTCTTGCCGGAGCCGGAACGTCCGAACAACACCGTCACACCCGGCGGTGCTTCGAACGCCACATCCAGCGTGAAGTCGCCAAAGCGATGGGACAGGTTCACCGACAGCGTCATGTCCCGGCGATCCTGCGCGCGACGGCCCGGCTGATCCATTCGGACAGCATCAGCGCGGCCATGGCGATGCCCACCGCCACCAGCACCAGACGCGCGGCCTCCTTCTCTCCGCCGGGCACTTGCAGAAAGGCATAGATGGCGGAAGGCAGTGTCTGCGTCTGGCCGGGGATGTTTGACACGAAGGTGATGGTGGCGCCGAATTCGCCCATCGCCTTGGCGAAGGCAAGGATCGTGCCCGCCAGAACGCCGGGCAGGATCAGCGGCAGCGTCACGGTCAGGAACACCCAAGGGCGCGAGGCACCCAGCGTGCCTGCTGCCTGTTCCAGCTTGGGGTCCACCGCCTCCACCGCCAGCCGGATGGCCCGCACCATCAGCGGGAAAGCCATCACGGCGGCGGCCAGCGCCGCGCCGGTCCAGCGGAAGGCCAGCACGATGCCGAACCACTGGTCGAGGATCTGGCCCACCGCGCCCTTGCGCCCGAAGGTCAGCAACAGCAGATAGCCCGTCACCACTGGCGGCAGGATCAGCGGCAGGTGGACGATGCCGTTCAGCACCTGTTTGCCGCGAAATTCCCACCGAGCCAGCGCATAGGCAGTCAGAATGCCAAAGGGCAGGCTGGCGGCCACGGCCCAGAGCGAGACGCGCAGTGACAGCGCCACGGCGCGCCATTCGTCGGGGGAAAGCCAGTCTGTCATATGCCGCCGGTCAGGCCCTTACTTCAGGATCGCGAAGCCCTGCGCGCTGAAGGCCGCATGCGCTGCCTCGCCCGAAAGCGCCTCGTAAAAGGCTTTGTCCGCCGCATCTGCCGCCCCGGTCAAGAGGGCAGCGGGATAGACGATGGCCGGATAGCTGTCGGCGGGGAAGGTGCCGACCACGGTCACATTGTCATCAGCGGCAGCATCGGTGGCATAGACGATGCCATAGGGTGCCTCGCCGGTGGACACCAGTGCCAGCGCCGCGCGCACGTTGTCGGATTGCGCGACGGCGGGTTCCACCTTGTCCCACTGACCCAGCGCCGTCAGCGCGGCTTTGCCATATTGCCCGGCAGGCACGGAATCGACCATGGCCATCGCCAGTTTCCCGTCGCCCAGCAACGCGGACAGATCGAAGCCCGCCCCGATCTCAACCGGCGCCGCATCCTTGCCATGCGCGATCAGCACCAGCGTATTGCCCAGCAGATCCTCGCGCGTGCCCTCCACGACCAGCCCGGCGTTCTGCACCTCGTCCATCCAGTTCGGGGCGGCAGACACGAAGATGTCGGCGGGCGCCCCGGCAACGATCTGCTGCGCAAGCTTGCCCGAACCCGCATAGCTGATCACCACCTGATTGCCGGTTTCCGCCTGCCACTGCGAGGCCAGGTCATCCAGCGCGTTCTTCATCGACGCGGCGGCGAAGACCACGACCTCCTCGGCGGCGGCAGGGCTGGCAGCGAGGGCGAAAGCAAGCGTAAGGGCAAGACGGCGGGACATGGGAGACTCCGATATGTTTCGGAAAACATATCTGGCAGGCACCTCCCGGTCACGCAAGCGTTATTTTTTTTCAGACATATCCGCCTTGGTCGCAGGGGCAAGCAAGGCCTCCAGCGCGGTCACCTCTGCCGCCCCCGCCTGTTCGGCGGCCTCCAATACCGCAAGGTAGCGGCGCAGCACCTCTTGCCCGGTCTCTGTCACCTGCGCCCCGCCGCCGCCCGCCCCGCCCCGCGCACTGCTGACCAGCGGCTCACGGAAGGCCGCGTTCATTTCCTCCACCAGCGACCACGCCCGCTTGTAGCTCATCTGCATCTGTCGCCCGGCTGCGGCGATCGAGCCGGTCTCGCCAATGCGCTGCAACAGCTCGGCCTTGCCGGGGCCAAGCATGGCGGTGTCGAACAGGATGCGCAGCTTCAGCTTGGTCATCGGCGGGCCTTTCCGGGTGTCTCGGGCAATCATCGCCGCCGGCGCGCCGACAGGCAAGGGTGCGCCGCTTGTCGTGCCCGGGCTTGACGGCGGCGCCGAGTCATGCGCTTCTGGCCGCCGATGGTTCCCGGCAAATGCGACGCTGGGTGAAAAGGGAACACGGTGCGGTGTAGCCATCAGGCGCCAATTCCGTGACTGCCCCCGCAACTGTAAGCGGCGAGCGACCCCCAATGCCACTGGACCCCGAACTGCGGGGCCGGGAAGGCGGGGCAAGCTGCGACCCGCGAGTCAGGAGACCTGCCATCGAGAACCGCAACAACCACCGGGCGGGGTGCCCCGGGAAGGAGATCGTATGGACAGATCCCCGCGCAGGCCGATGGCCGCGCTTTCCACCGAAACCGGCGCGCGCCCCGCGCCGCATCAGATGCTTGTCTGCCAGTCCTGCCCACATGTCGGGCGCGAATGCAGACCCGGCCTGAACCTGTTGATCCAGCTGCGCGGCGCCCTGGCGCTGGCGGGTGTGGGGGCAGAGTTCGAGCTGTCGGGAACGCTGTGCGTCGAAGGCTGCCAGCGGCCCTGCACCCTGGCCTGGCGGGTCGCCTCGGGCGAGACCTGGCTGTTTGGCGATGTCGAAGATGGCCAGGATATCGACGCGCTGGTGGCCGGAACCGTGCGCCCTGCGGCTGCGGTCATCCGCACGGCGGCGGGGGCGATCCAATGACCCCGGCGCTGGAGTTCCGCTCGGTCTGCTGGGGTCCGAAGGACCGGCCCGACATCCTGACCGATATCAGCTTTTCCGTTCCGCAGGGGCAGATCATGGCGATCTGCGGCGCGAACGGGGCGGGCAAGACCTCGCTTCTGCGGCTGATCTATCGCCACCAGCCGCCCCGGCGGGGCACGGTATCGGTTACAGGGCGCGACCTGTGGCTCATGTCAGCGCCCGAGGCCGCGCGCATCGTGGCTGCCGTGGTGCAGGAGCAACCCACCGATTTCGTGCTGAGTGTGCGGCAGATCGTGGCTTTGGGCCGCTTGCCGCATCGCAAGGGCTGGGGCAGCGGGCTCGCTCTGCCCGGTGAGGCTGATTGCGCCATCATCGACGCCGCCATGGCCCGGCTGGACCTGACAGCCTTCGCAGACCGCAGTTTCGGCACCCTGTCCGGGGGTGAAAGGCAGCGTGTCATGGTTGCCCGTGCCCTTGCGCAAGAGCCGCGCATTCTGGTGCTGGACGAGCCGACCAACCATCTGGACATCCGCCACCAGCTTGATCTGTTGCGGCTGCTGCGCGATCTCGGCCTGACAGTGGTGACCACGCTGCACGATCTGCCGCTGGCGGCGGAATTTGCCGAACGCATGCTGATCCTGCATGGCGGCCGTATGCTGGCGGATGGTCCGCCCGATCAGGTGCTGCACGAGGATCTGCTGCACACCGCCTTTCAGGTGCGGGGCCGGATCGACCACAGCGGCACCGGCCCGCGCCTGTCCTTTCACCTCTGATCCGATCAGGAGTTTCCGATGATCCGTCTCGCCCTTGCGGCGCTGCTGCTGTCTGCCAGTGCGGCTGCTGCCTTCCCCGTCACCGTCAAAAGCTGCGACCGTGATGTGACCTTCGACGCCGCACCCACGCGCGCAATTTCCAATGATGTGAACCTGACCGAAATGATGCTCGTGCTCGGCCTGCGCGACCACATGGTCGGCTATACCGGCATTTCCGGCTGGAAGACGCTGGACCCCGAAATGCGCGAGGGCGTCGCCGAATTGCCGGAGCTTTCGGCCAAATACCCCAGCAAGGAAGTTCTGGCTGCGGCGGAGGCTGATTTCTTCTTCGCGGGCTGGAATTATGGCATGAAGGTCGGCGGCGAGGTTACGCCCGAAACGCTGGAACCTTTCGGCATCAAGACCTACGAACTGACCGAAAGCTGCATCCATATCGGGCCGAAAGCACGCAGCACGATGCAGGACATGTATCAGGACATGCTGAACCTTGGCCGCATATTCGGCGTCGAGGATCGGGCAGAGGCGCTGGTCGCAGGTTACAAGGCGCGGCTGGCCGAGGCGACGAAGGGCGTGGACCACGACCATCCGCTGCGGGTCTTTGTTTACGATTCGGGCGAAGAGGCGCCGTTCACTGCCGGCAAATACGCCATGCCGACCGCACTGATCGAGGCGGCGGGCGGCGTCAACATCATGGATGATCTGGACAAAAGCTGGGCCGAAGTGGCGTGGGAGCCGGTGGTGGCGCGCAATCCGCAGGTCGTGGTGATCGTGAACTACGGCGATGTGACGGCGGAACAGAAGATCGCCTTCATGAAGGGTAATCCGGCCTTCGCGGATATCGACGCGGTGAAGAATGATCGCTTCGTCGTGCTGGAATATGTCGAGGCGACGCCGGGGCCGCGCAATATCCGCGCGGTCGAAAAGCTGGTCGCCGGGTTCGCGGGCCAGTGACGATGCGGCTCGCCCTGCGTCGCGCCCTGCCGCGCCGGGCGGGCCTTGCCCTTGCCGTGCTGCTGGGGCTGGCGCTTTCGGTCAGCCTTGCGGTTTCGGTTGGATCGGTCGCCATCGCGCCGGGCACCGTCTGGGGGGTATTGCTCGACCGGCTGCTGCCCGGGCTGGTGACGCCCGACTGGGGTGTGGGGCAGGCGAATATCGTCTGGCAGATCCGCCTGCCGCGCGTGCTGCTGGCGGCTCTGGTCGGCGGCGGGCTGGGTCTGGTGGGCGCGGCGCTTCAGGCCGTTACCCGCAACCCGCTGGCCGATCCGCATTTGCTGGGCATTTCCTCGGGCGCCGCGTTCGGTGCGATTGCGGCTCTGTTACACACGGGCATGTTCCTTGGCCTGCTGACCGTGCCGCTGATGGCCTTCGGCGGGGCGCTGGCGGCCACGGCGCTGGTGCTGGGCGTTGTGGCGCTGACCGGCGCGGGGGCGGCGGACCGGCTGGTGCTGGCGGGGGTTGCGGTCAGCTTTATCATCATGGCCGGGGCCAATATCCTGATCTTCCTCGGTGACCCGCGCGCCACGCATACCGTGGTGTTCTGGATGCTGGGCGGGCTGGGCCTTGCGCAATGGTCGCATCTTCTCTGGCCGCTGGCGGTATTGCTGCCGGTGGGCCTGTGGCTCTGGTCGCGGGCGCCGGTGCTGAACGCGATGAGCCTTGGCGACGAAACCGCCGTAAGCCTTGGGGTCGAGGTCACGCGATTCCGGCTGGCGATCTTTGTCGCCGCCGCGCTGATCACCGGGGTGATGGTGGCCTTCTCCGGGTTGATCGGCTTTGTCGGGCTGATGATGCCGCATCTGGTGCGGATGCTTGTCGGGGGCGACAATGCCTGCGTGCTGCCCGGATCGGCACTGGCGGGGGCGGTGTTCCTGATCGGGGCTGACGCTGCGGCGCGGGTGGTGCTGGCGCCCGAAGATCTGCCCATTGGCGTCGTGACCGGCCTGTGCGGCGGGCTGTTCTTCATCTGGCTGATGGCGCGACGGCGCTAACCACGCCGCCAGCGCGCCGCGCGGCGTTCGGCGGGCTGGATCAGCGCAAGGTCGATCACCAGCATCACCGCGACGAAGGCCAGTGCATAGGCCAGGACGCCCGCAATCTCGAAAAGCTGGAATTTCAGGTGGATCTGAAAGCCGATGCCGCTGGAGCGGCCCAGAAACTCCACCACCAGCACGATCTTCCAGATGATCGCCAGCCCCGCCCGCGCGCTGGCCACCAGAAAGGGCGCAAGCTGCGGCAGCAGCACATGCCGCGCCCAGATCAGGCGCGACAGGCGAAAGACGCGGGCCATGTCGTTCAGCTCGGGTGACAGCGTGCGCGCGCCTTCCCGCATGGTCACCAGCACCATGGCGGTCTTGTTGATGGTCACGGCGGCAATGGCGGCCACCTCATTCAGCCCGATCCACAGATAGCACAGCACGATGACGACCAGCGCGGGCAGATTGAGGAAGATCAGCACCCAGGGGTCCAGCCAGCGGTTCAGCCGGGGCAACCGGCCCAGCGCCACCCCCAGTACCGTGCCGAGCGCCATCGACAGGCCGAAAGCAAGTGCCACCCGCACCAGCGTCGCCGTCATGTGATGCCACAGCCGCCCTGATCTGGCCTCCTCCCACAGGACCGCTGCCACTTCGGGTGGGGCGGGCAGGATGCGCGGCTCGCCCCGCAACAGCGACAGCGCCCACCAGAAGGCCACAAAGCCGGTGAGCGACAGCAGGAAGATCAGCCGGTCGGCCGGGGTGCGGGCGGAAGGCTCCATCCTCCGACCATAGCGCCGCCCACTGCCGCCCGCGCTGCGACCTTCGTCCAATTTTCGGGCAGGCGCGCGAATGCCTAGTCTGGCGCATGCGTATCCTGCACCTTGTTCTTTGCTGGGTTATGATGACCGGCGCCGCCCTTGCCGCGCCGCTGGACCGCGACCAGATCGCGGCTTTCGTCGTGCCGCCCTATGCGCTGGGCGAGCCGGTGAATGACAAGGGGGTCTGGAGCCTTCTGAACTCTGGCGGGGCCGAGGCGGGCTATGTGTTTGAAACCGCGATCATGGCGCCGCTGCCCGGCTTTTCCGGCGGGCCGATCAATATGCTGGTGATGCTGGATCTGGATGGCCGCTTTATCGACGTGCGGCTGATTTCGCATAACGAGCCGATCTTCGTCTCCGGTCTGGGCGAGGCGCCGTTCCGCAAGTTTCTGGAACAATATCGTGGCCATTCGATCAATACCCCGATGGTGGTGGGTGTGCCCTATGGTGATGCCGGTGCGGGCAGCGGGCTGGTCTATCTGGACGGGGTGCTGAAGGCCACGGCCTCGGTCCGCATCGCGCACGAATCGATCCTCGCGGCCACGCTGGAGGTCGCGCGGGAAAAGATGCAGGGCATCAAGTCCGTGCCCCCCGCCACCCCCGACCCCGCGCATGACGAGGCGTTGGACTGGCAGGCACTGGTGGATCAGGGCATCGCGCGGCACTTGCGGGTTACGAATGCCGAACTGGACGCGGCCTTCGCTGGAACGATCTGGGCAGATGACGACCCGGAGGCGCAGGCCGATCCGCAGGGATTGTTTCTTGACCTCTGGCTGGTGGACATCGGGCCGCCCAGCATTGCGCGGGCCGTGCTGGCGCCGGATGCGCTGACCGATCTGAACCGTTTCCTCAGCCTTTCCCCGACCGAAGAGCCGTTGTTGCTGATCGACAGCGGGCGGCACGGGCTGGTCAGCGCGGATTTCGTGCGCAACACCGCGCCCGATTTGCTGGGCGCCGAACAGGACGGGCTGCCGGTGGCGCTGCGCGATGCCGACATGATCTTCGACACCCTGCCCGGCGTGCCCGAAGGCACCGCGATGATCCTGCGCAGCGACCGGCGGCTGGGCTTCGATCCGGCGCGCGACTGGACCCTACAGGTCAAAGCGGTGCGCGAACACGGCATGTTCCAGCCCGAGATCGGATCGACCACCTTTACTCTTGCCGCAGGCACGCCCGAACGGTTCTTCCTGCGCGCCAAGCCTGTCGAGGCTCTGCCGCAATGGCTTGAGGCCGCGCGCAACCGGGCGCCCGACCTGATCGCGCTGGCGCCGCTGCTGCCGGTTCTGCTGCTGGCGCTGGGGCCGGGGATGAACCGCCTGTCGGGGCATCGCCATTTTACCGCGATCCGGCTGGCGGTTCTGGCCGGAATGGCCGGTTTCGTGGGGTTCTGGGGGCAGGGGCAACTGTCCATCGTAACGCCGCTGGCGGCGCTGCGCACCGCCATCGATGGCGGCAGTTTTGCCTACCTGCTGTATGATCCCTTCTCGCTGGTGGTATGGGCGGCGGCGGTGCTGGGGTTCGTGCTTTGGGGGCGCGGGCTGTTCTGTGGCTGGCTTTGCCCCTTCGGTGCCTTGCAGGAATTCGCCCATCACCTTGGCCGCCTGCTGCGCCTGCCGAAGATCGAGCTTTCGGTGCTGTGGGATGCACGGCTGAAACGGGTGAAATACCTTCTGCTCGCGGGGCTGGTGCTGACCGTTTTCATCGCGCCCGACCGGGTGGATACCGTGGCCGAGGTGGAGCCGTTCAAGACCGCGATCACCACGCATTTCATGCGGGAATGGATCTTTGTCACCTATGCGGGCTTCTGGCTGGTGCTGGGTCTGTTCACCTTCAAGGGCTTCTGCCGCTATATCTGTCCGCTTGGGGCACTGATGGCGATTGGCGGGCTGCTGCGCGGGCGCGACTGGATCGCGCGGCGCAAGGAATGCGGCTCACCCTGCCAGTTATGCAAGGTGCGCTGCAATTACGGAGCAATCGCGGCGGATGGGAAGATTGGCTATTCTGAATGTTTCCAGTGCCTTGATTGTGTGACGATCCATAATGACGCGAAACAATGCGTGCCTTTGGTGCTGGCCGCGCGTGGCCGTGCGATGCGGAAACGCGCGGCGCTGGTGGCCGCGAAATGACGGGGGCGTTGCGATGATCAGGCGGCGGCGGTTCCTTCAGATCATGGCGGCTGCGGCGGCGTTGCCGGTCCGGGCTGGGGCCGGGGCGCGCTGGCAGGGGCAGGCTCTGGGGGCTGACTGCGACGTGCTGCTGGCCGGACCGGGGGCTGAGGCTGCGCTGGCCGGGATCCCACCGCTGTTGGAGCGGGTAGAGGCGGCCTTCAGCCTGTACCGCGAGTCCGAACTGACCCGGCTGAACAGCACAGGCCAGCTTGAGCCCTCCGCCCTCTTTGCCGAAATGCTGCCGCTGTGTGACCGGCTGCACGGATTGACTGACGGTGCATTCGATCCCAGCGTGCAACCTGTGTGGCAGGCGTTGCGGGACGGGCGCGATCCGGTTGCGGCACGGGCGATGGTCGGCTGGAGCCGGGTTTCCCGGCGCGATGGCGGGGTGCAACTGGCACCCGGCCAGGCGCTGACCTTTAACGGCGTCGCGCAGGGTTTTGCCAGCGATCTTGTCCGTGATCATCTGGCGCGGCAGGGCTTTGACCGGGCGCTGGTCAACATGGGTGAATATGCAGCCCTGGGCGGGCCGTTCCGGCTGGGCATTGCCGATCCGGTGGCGGGAGAGCTTGCCGAATGGCATCTGCGCGGCACCGCCATGGCCCTGAGCGCGCCGGGCGCCACGCTGATCGGCGGAGCGCCACATATTCAGCATCCGCAGGGGCGCGCGCCGCTGTGGTCCAGCGTCGCGGTCGAGGCGGACAGCGCCGCGCTGGCCGACGGTCTGTCCACCGCGCTGGTGTTCCTGGACCGCGCAGCGATTGCAGACCTGAAGTCCCGGCTGCAGGGTCTGCATCGTGTGGCGCTGGTTGATCGGGCGGGTAATCTGACAAGCCTTTGACCCGCAGGGCGGCCGCGTTGCCGAACCGCCATCGCGCCCCTTGCCATCGGACCCGCGCCAGCCGACTGTGGCCGGATGCCAGAGGAGGCCCCGATGTTCGACCTGTTAGCCCTGATCCCCGCGCCCGAGCTTGCCGCCTTTCTGGCGGCGGGTATCGTGCTGAACCTTACCCCCGGTGCTGATGTGATCTTTGCCACCGCCTCGGGTATGGCAGGTGGACCGAAAGCCGGGGCGGTGGCCGGGCTCGGGGTCGGGCTGGGCGGGCTTTGGCATGTCGGGCTGGCGGCCGCGGGCGTCAGCGCGCTGGTGGCGGCGCATCCCGGTGCGCTGGTGGCACTGAAATGGCTGGGCGCGGCCTATCTTCTGTGGCTGGCGTGGAAAAGCTGGCACGCCGGACCAGCCACCGAGGCGGGGCGTGGTATCGCCAGCCCGCTGCGCGCGCTGTGGCGCGGGTTCCTGACCAATGCCTTCAACCCGAAGGTGGCGCTGTTCGTCATCGCCTTCCTGCCGCAGTTCACCGATCCCGCGCGCGGTCCGGTCTGGCAGCAGATCGTTCTTCTGGGTGTGCTGTTCACTTTCACCGGCACCTTGATTACATGCAGCTATGGCGCGCTGGCGGGCTGGGCCGGTCAGGCACTGGGCCACCGCATGGGCGTCCTGAACAAGGTGGCGGCCGTGATGTTCGGCGGACTTGCCGCCCGGCTGGTATGGGAGTGAACAATGGCTAAGATCGCGCTGCTTGACGGCGGTATGGGGCAAGAGCTTGTGGCGCGTTCGGGGGACGAGCCGACCCCGCTGTGGGCCACGCGGGTGATGCTGGACCATCCGGGTCTGGTGCGGGCCATCCACGACGATTACTTCGCCGCCGGGGCTACCATCGCCACCACCAATACCTATGCCATCCACCACGACCGGCTGGAACGTTTCGGGCTGGATGGTCAGTTCGCCGCCCTCCACTTGGCGGCGCTGGAGGCGGCAGAGGCCGCCCGCGCCGCGCATGGGTCCGGGCGGATCGCCGGGTCCATCGGCCCGCTGGTCGCCACCTACCGCGACGACGTGGTCCTGCCTGTGGACGAGGCCGCGCCGAAAGTGGCCGAGATCGCGCATCTTCTGGCCCCGAAGGTGGATTTCATCCTGCTGGAAACGCTGTCGACCGTGGCACAGGCCGAAGGGGCGCTGAAAGGCGCGGTGCAGGCGGGCAAGCCGGTGTGGTTGTCGGTTTCGGTCCATGATCGCCAAGGCGACCGCCTGCGTTCGGGGGAGCCACTGGCTGATCTGGCGCCGCTGGTGGCGCACTATGGTCCGGCTGCCGTCCTGGCCAATTGCTCCGTCCCCGAGGCGATGGGCGACGCGCTTGCAGTACTGGGCAGCTTTGGCCTGCCCTTCGGCGCCTATGCCAACGGCTTTACCCATATCTCTGACGGGTTTCTGGAGGATGCGCCGACGGTGGCGGCACTGACCCACCGGCATGACCTGACGCCCGAGAAATATGCCGATTTCGCAATGGGCTGGGTGGGGCAGGGTGCCAGCATCGTGGGCGGCTGCTGTGACGTCGGCCCCGCGCATATTGCCGAGCTTGCACGCCGCCTGCGCGAGGCCGGTCACGAGATCGTCTGATGCCGCCCTATGAATACAACCCGCCCGATGTGCCGCTGTCGATTCTGCACCATGACAGTGCCATTCTGATCGTGGACAAGCCGGCGGGTCTGCTTTCGGTGCCGGGAAAAGATCCCGGCAAGGAAGATTGCCTGATCGGGCGCCTGCGACGGGTCTTTCCCGAGGTGCTGTTGGTACATCGGCTGGATTGTGACACGTCGGGCGTCATGGTCTTTGCGCTGAACAAGGCGGCGCAGGGCAATCTGGGCCAGCAGTTCGAAAAGCGGCAGACGAAGAAAGTCTATATTGCGCGGCTCTGGGGCCATCTGGAGCCGAAAGAGGGCACCGTGGACCTGCCGCTGTGTGTGGACTGGCCGAACCGCCCGCGGCAGCATGTGAACCACGAACAGGGCAAGCCTGCGATCACAGACTGGCGCGTGCAGCGCCATGACGGCAAGACCACCCGCGTGCGGCTGATGCCGCAGACCGGGCGCAGCCATCAGTTGCGCGTGCACATGCTGGAGCTTGGCCACCCCATTCTGGGCGACCCGATCTATGCCACGGGCGAGGCACTGGATTATCCGCGTATGATGCTGCACGCCGAAAGCCTGCGCATTCGCCATCCGGAAACCGGGAAAAGCCAGACCTTCAGCGCGCCCGTTCCGTTCTAGTCTAGCGCCGCAACTTCAGCGCCAGCAACAGACCGGCAATGAAAGCCCCGCCAACGGTTGCCATCGGCGCTTTGGCAAGCACATCGGCGCCGGTGCCCATCAGGGCCGCCATTTCCGCCTGTCGCATCTGCACTTCGGCTTCGGCCCGCCGGAGACGCCGGTTCCTGCCGCGCAGGGGTGCCATCAGGGCCGTGGCAAGCGCGAGGATCAGAAAGCCCGCCGACATCAGCAGTGAAGCGATGATCGGCCCCTGCCAATGGGCGAGGCCAAGCCAGGCTGCGGCGGCAAGAAACCCCAGCGCGACGAGCGCCAGAAGCCCGGCCAGAATCAGCAGGGCCGCGCGGCGCAGCGCGTGAGATGCCTGCGCCGCCGCATTGGCCGAAGCCGCCCCGGCGGCGAGCCGCAACAATCCCAGCATCAGCGACGGCCCAGCAACAGGCCGAGGAAAAGGCCTGCCAGCGCGGCGATCCCGGCGGATTTGAGCGGATGGGCGCGGATCTCGTCTTCCAGATCGGCCAGACCCTGTTCGGCCTGAGCCTTTGCGGCGCGGCCCTGCTCTGCCAGCTTCGACGCCGCTGCCTCGCCCTTGGCACGCAGTTTATCGGCTTCTTCCTTTACCACCTCGCCGACGGCGGCCCCCTGAGCCACACCAAAATCGGCAAGGGTCTGGGCGATGCGGGCAAGATCGTTCCGCAGATCGGCGATCTGGCCTTCCAGCCGGGCGCGTTCCGACCCGGCCAGCGCATCTTCGGCGCTGGTGGCGGCTTCGTTCACGGCATTGGCGGCGGCTTGGGCGGGGTTACGGGCCATGGCTGGCTCCTTCTGCTGAAACATCTGGTATGCCCACGCTGATCTTGCGATTGCGCGGGCGCGATCTGGCACGCGCCGTTTCGGGCAGGGCGCGCGCCTCTTCCTGAGAAACGGCTCCGGCGACGGCTGGTTCCATTGCAGTGGCGACAAAATCGGCGCCGATCTCCTCCGCCTCCCGCAGTTTTGCGGGATCGACCTTTTCGATGATGCGCCAGCCTGCCTCCGGCGAAGGCGTGGTGTCCGGCATCTGCCAGAGAACCACACCCACGCGCAGGCGCAGATGCGCCCTCTTGAGCCGTCGCACATGCAGAAGCGATGCGCGCGAAGGGGCGGGGTCCAGAAAACACAGGATCACGCAATCCTGCGCGCCGGGGTCCAGCGCCTGCAGGCGGGCGGGCGAAAGATCGCTGTGCGGGTGGTGGCGGGCATCGGCCCCCTCTGCGGCCAGCGCCTGTGCCAGCATCGCCGCAGAGACATCGTCCAGCGCCGAACGCCCGCCGATGCACAGGATGCGGCGGCCTTCGGCGGGCAGCGGTTCCGTCTCCGCGCGGGCCTCGTCCAGCTCTTCGTCGATGACGACATGCAGATCGCCGATCATCGTCATCGCCACACGCGCCAGCCGTACTTCCTGTTCCCCGGACAAGACGCCGCGCGACCAGTCTGCCTGCGCCATCATCAGGGCTGGCAGGCCGACGTCGCGGTAGTAATCGGCGAGCCAGTCCTGCTCCAGAGCCTCTTCGGCGCGGAAGGTGGCCTCGATCGCGTCACCCGCCAGCCAGCGCTGATACAGCCGCGCATGGGGCGCCAGCACGGGTTCGTCACCGAACAGGATGTCGAACAGCTCGAATTGCGGGATATGGCGGCCCAGCACCACAAGGCACACCGTCAGCGGTGTCGACAGCACCAGCCCCAGCGGCCCCCAAATCCAGGTCCAGAAGATCGCGCTGACGATGATCGCCAGCGGCGACACCCCGGTGCGCGAGCCATAAAGCCATGGCTCGATGACATTCGAGGTAATCAGCTCCACCGCGATGAACAGCGCGGCGGTCCACAACAGCGCCGACCATTCAGGGCTGACCGCGAAGGCCAGAAACAGCGGGAAGGCGGCGGAGAGGATCGAGCCGATATAGGGCACGAACCGCAAGACCAGCGTCAGCAGCCCCCAAAGCAGGGCATTGGGCACGCCGATCAGCCAAAGCCCGATCCCGATGGGCAGGGCGTAGATGATGTTCACAAGCAACTGGATCAGCAGGTAGCTGGCGACGCGCGATCCGGCATCCTCCAGTACCTGCGTTGTACGGTGCAGGTCGTTGGAGCCGATCAGCCGGATGAATCGGTCGCGCAGTTCCTCGCGCTCCAGCAGCATGAAAACCACGACGACGATAACGAGGCCGGTGGTGGCGATCGGGCTGACGAGGGGGAGCACCAGATCCTGCAACATGGCGACCGGGCTTTGCGGCTCTACCACCTCGACCTTCAGGGGTTTGCGGTCAGCGGTTTCGGCGGTCGTATCACCCGGCAGTGCCGTGCTGATTTCGGCGTTGATGGCCGTCACCATGCCGGTCACGCGTCCGATGATGCCGTGGCGATCCCCCTCTGCCTGCAATCCCTCCAGCTTGGTGATGATATTGGCCTGAAATTCCGGCAGATTACGCGCCAGAGTCGATAACTGGCTGGCCACGACCAGCGAGAAGGCCCCGATGAGGGTAAAAGCCAGAAACACCACAACCAGAACCGAGGCCGTGAGCGGCACGCCCCGGCGCCGGATGCGGTTGACAAGGGGCGACAGCGCGAAGGTCAGAAGGACGGCAATGGCAAGCGGCAGAAAAACCGTCTGTCCGACGTACAGCACCGCTGCGACCGCGGTGATGGTGGCCAGGCCGGGCAGGGTAATCCTGCGGGCCTGGGGCACCTCTTCCGCGTCTGACGGTGGCGTGGCCGCGGCAAGCCGCAGCGCGGTATTCGGCATGGGGCACCTGAAAGACGACGGCTACCAGTCTCAACGCCGAGGCTGGCGTGGTGGTTCCCGTTCGTCAAGCGCCGTCAGAGCGTCAGCGCCACCTTGCGCCCCTCGTGGAAGGCATAAGCCGCCAGACGCGGTGCGGCGCAATCGCCGATCCGGTGCAGGCGTTTCCCCGGCAGGGCTTCGGGGAAAGGATCGAAGGCGATATTGGTTGTCGCCATCACAAGGGCCGAGGCGGGCAGAGTGACTTCGGCCCCGGTCAGCAGGCTGCGGATCGTCGCGCCGTTGCCGAGCCAGCGGGCGATGACGTGTTCGGTATGGAACTCTGCCCCCGCCCGCGCCAGCCGTGCCCGCGCCGGGCCATCGGCGGAGGTGCGGGTGACCTCTTTCCCGACATAGGCATCGGGGGTGACTAGGATTACCTTCTTCCCCTGTTCCGCCAGCGCCAGCGCCGTACCGACCCCGCGCCAGTTACCGCCCTCGTCATACAGCATCACCGTATCCCCGAGCCGCGCCTCACGCCGCATCACCTCTTCCGGGGACCAGACATGGCCCGCCTCCAGCCCCGGCAACTGTGGCTCTGCCGGAAGCCAGCGCTGTCGCGCATCGGTGTCGGGCAGCGAGCCGGTGGCAAGGATCACCTCGGTCGCCGGATGGGCGGCAAGGTCATCTTCGTCCAGATAGGTGTTCAGCCGCAGGCGCACGCCCAGTCGGTCGAACTGGCGTTCATACCACTCCATCAGGTCAAGGATCTGCGCGCGGCGCGGCTGCATTCCGGCGAGCCGGAACTGCCCCCCGATCTGGCCGGAGGCCTCAACGATTTCGACCCGGTGGCCACGCTCTGCCGCCGCCCGCGCTGCTTCCAGCCCCGCCGGACCGGCGCCGACCACCAGAACGTCGCGCGGCGTCTCTGCCGGGGTGAAGCGGTCGCCGCCCCATTCGAACTCGCGTCCCGCGGAAGGGTTGATGAGGCAGGAAATCCAGTAGTCCCGTGACCGCCGCCCCCAGCACATCTGGTTGCAGGAAATGCAGCCCCGCACATCACTCGCCCGTCCCTCGGCTGTCTTGCGCGCCAGATGCGGGTCGGCGATCTGACCGCGCACGATCGACACCAGATCAGCCTGCCCGGAGGCTATGACCGATTCCGCATTGTCCGGCGTGCGGATATGCGCCTCCGACGTGATTTTGGCGTGTTTCACCAGTGATTTCAGTTGCTCGGTGACCGGCGCGGTCATCTTGTCGGCGAAGAAGAAAGTCGGGATCAGCCGTTCGAAATCCAGATAGCCGCCATGGCCGACGGTAACGTAATCGACATGGCCGGTCGCATCATGCAGGGCGATGATCTCGCACAGCGCTTCGTTCGACAGCGTGACGCTGTGGGCGTCGGAACTCGACACCGCAAGCCCGATGATGAAATCCTCGCCACAGGCACGGCGGATGTTCTCGATCACCAGCCGCGACAGGCGGGTACGGTTTTCAAGGCTGCCGCCCCATTTGTCATCGCGGGTATTGGACCAGGGCGTCCAGAACTGATCCAGCAGCGAGTGATAGGCTGCCCAGACCTCCACACCCTGAAAGCCCGCTTTCTGACAGCGGATCGCGGCGGCGGTATGGGCCACGATGATCTCTTCGATCTCTGTCTCCGTCATGCGGTGCGAGCCGTCACTGTCGTGATAGCTCGGCCCGCCCGACGGAGACCAGTGCGGCGAAAAACTCAGGTCGGAATCGCCATGCGCCCCGACATGGTAAAGCTGTTGCAGGATCACGGAGCCCGCAGCCTTCACGTCCTCGGTGATGCGGCGGAACGGGGCAATGACCTCGTCCGAGTCATGCAGGAAATTACCACGCGTCAGCACCCCGGTGCGATGCAGCGGCACCGGCTCGCACACGACCATCGCGGCGCCGCCAAGCGCGCGTTCCAGCAGATAGCCATGGGTGCGCGGGCCGGGCAGGCCCATCTCGGCCATGTTGTTGGTATGGGCACCAAAGACGATGCGATTGCGCAGGGTCTGCCCCCGCAGGGTCAGCGGCGACATCAGGCGGGGGTGCTGGGTCATGGCGTGGCTCCTTGGCTGGGATCAGCCTAGCCGCCCCGATTTCCGCCTGCGTCTGCCGGGGGCGACATCAGAAGGGCGCAAATGCGACCTCAGGACCGCAGGGCGGCCATTCCGCCGGTTTCCAGCGCCTGTGCCAGCAAGCCGACCGCCTTGGCCAGCCGCTCGTCAACGACATGCAGGTACTCGTGCCAGTCGTGCACACCCTCCAACTCCTTGTCGCCATCGGAAATCCCGCGCAGTGCGATCAGCGGCAGGTCAAAGCCCTGACAGGCCCGCAGCGCCGCCCAGGTTTCCATATCCACCATATCCTCGGGGATGGTCTGATAGGCGGCGCCCGAGACGACATTGGCGCCTGTCGACAAGCTCGCCTCCGGCACGCCCGGAATGCGCAGGGGCAGAGGCAGCGTGGCGGGCAGGCCCGAAAGCGGGGTGATGCCCTTCGGAAAACCCAGCGCCGAAGCGTCGATGTCGCGCCAGCTGACACTGCTGGCCTGATACACGCCCGTCTTGTGCAACCGCGCCGATCCGGCGGAGCCAAGCGAGACCACCAGTTCCGGCAGCGCGTCCTGCGCCAGAAACACCCCCAGCGCGCGTGTCAGTGTCACCCCCGCCTCCACCGGACCGATGCCGCACAAAAGCGGACGGAACAACCCGGCCAGATGCGGGCCATATTCCGCCTCGGCCGCCATCACGAACAGCACGTTGAGCCCGGCAATACGGGTCAGCTCGACAGTCTGGCCAGAGGGGCCGGGCAGGGGATGGATCATGGCAGGAACTTTCTGAAACGGCCCCCGGAAGGTGGCCGTTTCAACGCGCGCGGTCAATCAGTCGGCGTCACTGTCCCAGCCGGAGATTGCCTTGACCTCAAGGAATTCCTCGATCCCCCAGTGACCGCCTTCACGCGCGCGCCCCGAAGCCTTAACACCCCCGAAAGGTGACCCGGCACCACGCGATTTGCCGTTCATCTCGACCATGCCCGACCGCAGGCGCCGCGCGAGACGGTTGCGCCGTGCGCCATCGCCGCTTTGCACATAATTGGTCAGGCCATAGGGAGTGTCATTTGCAATGCGCACCGCATCCTCTTCGGTGTCGAAGGGGATGATGCTCAGCACCGGACCAAAGATTTCCTCGCGCTCGATGGTCATGCCGGGAGTGACATCGGCAAAGACGGTGGGCTTGACGTAGAAGCCGCGGTTCAGATGCTCGGGCCGGCCAAGACCCCCCGCGACCAGCCGCGCGCCTTCCTCGATGCCCTTCTGGATATAGCCCTGAATCTGCTCCCACTGGCGTTTGTTCACCACCGGGCCGATGTGGCGGCCCTCGGCCGAAGCCGGGCCGACCTCGATCGAGGCCGCGACTTCCGCAGCCTTTTCCACTGTCCGGTCATAGATCGACCGTTCCACCAGCATGCGCGAGGGCGCGTTGCAGGACTGGCCCGAGTTGTTCATCATGTGCCGCACGCCGCGTTCCACCGCCTTTTCATCGGCATCGGCGAAGATCAGATTGGCACCCTTGCCACCCAGTTCCAGCGTCACACGCTTCAGCGTCTCGGCAGCGGCCTTGCTGATGGCGCGGCCCGCACGGGTAGAGCCCGTGAAAGAGATCATCTCGACATCCGGGTGCTCCGACAGGCGGGTGCCCACACCCATGCCATCACCGTTCACCAGATTGAACACGCCCGCAGGCAGCCCCGCATCATGGCAGAATTCGGCGAACAGCATCGAGGACAGCGGCGCCTCTTCCGAGGGTTTCAGCACGCAGGTGCAACCCGCCAGCAGTGCCGGAATGACCTTCAGCGTCACCTGGTTCATCGGCCAGTTCCACGGCGTGATCAGGCCGACGACGCCAATAGGTTCCAGCGCGATCCGGTCATTCGGCGCATGCGGACCCAGCGGGCGCACCCATTCGATTTCGTCGAAGGCCGTCAGGAAATTCGACAGGTGCCACGGCAGGCAGGGTGCCTGGCTTTCGCGCGCGAGTTTCATCGGCGCGCCCATTTCCATGCTGATCGCCTGCGCCATTTCCTCGGCGCGCTTTTCGTATTCGGCAAGGATCTTCGCCACATAGGCGCGACGCTCGGCCGGGGGGGTGACCGACCAGCCTTCAAAGGCGGTTTTCGCAGCAGCCACCGCGCGGTCGCAATCGGCCGCCGTGCCCAGCGAGATCACCGCACAGGGCTCTTCGGTGGACGGGTCGATGACCGCACAGTCATTGGGGGCCAGCGGGGCGACCCAGCCGCCATTGATATAGAAGTCGCGTTTCTCGATCATCGTATCCTCCGGGTGGTCGCCGCGATCATAGGCCGGGCGCGCGGATCAGCAAGGAAAATTTGATCAAATCATCCAGTGCCCTTCGCGCCAGTCTAGCAGGCCACCCGGCGGGCGAAAGCCCCGGCGCGACAAATCCTGTCGCTCGCAGGGTTTTGCACCGGGCTGCGCGGGCTGATAGGAAGGGCCATGTTCGGATTCCTGTCACGCACACGCAGCATCACCAGCCTCGGCCTCACGCCGCCCGCCCCGTTGCCCGGTCGGCAGGGGCTTGCGCTTGTGCTGATCGTGCGTAACGAAGCGCGCCACATCGGCGAATGGGCGCGCTTTCACCAGCGCGCGGGCGTGGCGCATATCCATGTCTACGACAATGGCTCCACCGACGGCACGCTGTTGGCGCTGGATCAGGCGGTCGGCGATCTTGCCAGTGTCATCCCCTGGGATCAGAAGCTGCGCGACACCCGCCGCGGGCTGGAGATCCACAATCAGGTGCTGGCCTATGCCCATGCCGTGCGCAATTTCGGCGGCCGCTATCGGTGGATGAGCTTCATCGACGTCGATGAATTCCTCGTGCCGAAACAGGCCGCCACACTGCCCGAGGCGCTGGCGCATCTGGAAGGCTGCGCCAATATCAGCCTGCCCTGGCACATGTTTGGCCGTTCCGGCCATGTTGAACCGCCGGAAGGCGGCGTGGTGCAGAACTTCAACCTCCGCAATCCCGACCCGATGAGCGAGGCCAAAGGACTGCGTAACTTCAAGATGATCGTCGATCCCTGCGCGGTGACGGCGCTGAAGGTCCACGAGATTGAAACCGGCGGTGGCATCACCTGCAATGACCGGGGTGAGGCCTTCACCAACCGCAGCCGCACCGACCGCAGTTTCTATTCCGCCGATCACATCCAGCTTAATCACTACTACACCCGATCCGACAGCGAGTTGCGCGCCAAGATCGCGCGCGGCCCCAACCTGACCACCCCCGACGCTGATCATCTGCGTCGGGTCATGCGCAAGGTTGCGGCCATCGAGGCCGACGAGGTGCCCGATACCGCCGCCGCCGATTTCCTCGCCCGCAGCGGTGGCGCGCTCTGAACCGCAGAACAATGTGACGCTTCCCGCCGCCCGGCCTGAACGGGGCAGGGCAGGCGCGCACGCTGCCGGATTGATGTTCTGAAACCCTGCCGGATCTGCAACCGGCAGTCCTTTTTGCCGCAGATGCGGAAAAGGGGGTGTATCGGCGGGGCGAATCTCCTATCTCACATTCAGCAAATGTCATGTGAGGAAATCATGTCCGTCCGCATCAACGACACCGCCCCCGATTTCACTGCCGAAAGCACGGCCGGAACGATCAGGTTCCACGACTGGCTGGGTGACAGCTACGGCATCATCTTCAGCCACCCGCGCGACTTCACCCCGGTCTGCACCACCGAATTTGGCGCCGTGGCGCAGCTTTCGGGCGAGTTTGCCAAGCGCAAGACCAAGGTGATCGGCGTTTCGGTCGATTCGGTCGAAGAACACCAGAAATGGAAGCGCGACATCGAGGCTTTCGCCGGTTCGCCCGCCGATTTCCCGATCATCGACGACACGTCGCTGACCGTCGCCAAGGCCTATGACATGCTGCCGGCCGATTATTATCTGCCCACCGAAGGCCGCACCCCGGCGAACACCGCCACCGTGCGCACCGTCTATATCGTGGGGCCGGACAAGAAGATCCGCCTGACCATGTCCTACCCGATGTCGGTGGGCCGCAACTTCGCGGAAATCCTGCGTGCGCTGGACGCCGTGCAGGCCACCGATGGCGTGCCGGTCGCCACCCCCGCCAACTGGGTGCCCGGTCAGGATGTCATCGTCGCGCTGAGCCTCAATGACGCCCAGGCGAAAGAGAAGTTCGGCGATCTCGACATCAAGCTGCCTTACCTGCGCTTCGCCAAGCCGCAGAACTGAGCCTGAAAAAGCCTCGCAGCGATATCCTGCTGCGGGGCTTTCCCTTGCTTCTTGCCCAAATACTCAAAAAAGCCGCCGCCGCATGCGCCCGCTCAGGCAGTGGCGCCCAGATCCAGCCAGCCACAGCGCCGGGCCAGATCTTCGGCAGCCATTTCCGTCCCCACCGCCATGCCAGCCCGGAACCCGGCAGATTGACGGGCGCGCCACAGATCGCGCCGCAGATGCAGGCCCGACCGGCTGATCTTGGTGATTGGCGTCAGTAATGGCAGTCGCGCCGCCCATTTCCGCTGCACCGCACGGTAGCATTCCACATAATCCGGCCCCAGCGCCTCGTGGAAGCGATCATTGTGGATACAGGGCAGGCCGACAGCCCACGCCCCCAACCCGCGTGCGCGGGCCTGCGTCACGATATCGGTGCCATACATGTGCCAGCCGGGCAGCGTCTCGTCGAACCGCAGGCCCGAGGCGCGGTTCAGCACGATCACCATTTCATCAAAGCTTTGCACCGGCACCGGCGCCATGGGCACGCGGCCCACGATCATGCCCAGAGAGGATGACCAGACCGGGCCGATATGCGCCCCGTCCAGCCCGACACCGAACGCCCCGATCAACCCCCAGCCGGGGTCGCGCGCCTCGACCTCGGCGATGCGGGCGGCCAGCAGGCGTTCCCATCCGGCAGGGAAATAGACGTCCTGATGGGCGAAGATGACCACGGGCGCAGTGGTCGCATCCAGCGCGCGGTTGTAGGCCCGCGCGGCGGAAGGCGCATTCCATTCCTCATGCAGGCGGATGCCGTTTCGCAGCAAGGGGGAACGCGACAGGTTATCGGCCAGAATGTCGACCGATGCGCAGGCCGCGGCGACAACAAAACGATCAGGCATTGGCGCCCCCGCGAATCAGCAGCGCCAGCCTTGCGGCCTCGGTCTCGACATTGTGGCGGGCGAAAACGCGATACCGCGCGGCGACACCCATTGCGGCGATCCGTTCCGGCGGGGTTTCGGCCAGCGTGTCGATGGCCGAGGCCAGCGCGGCCGCATCCCCGGCCGGAACCAGCCATCCGGTATCGGCCGTCACCAGTTCGGGCAGGCCCGCGATCGCGGTGGCGATCACCGGCCGGCCAGAGGCCATGGCCTCCATCGCGACGACAGGCAGGCCCTCGGCAAAGGATGGCAGGATCAGCGCCTGCGCCGCGGCCAGTTCCTCGCGCACCTGTGCCCCGGTCAGCCAGCCGGTCAGGGTGACATGGCGGCGCAGTGTCAGGCTTTCGATGCGTGCCTCGATCTCACCCCGCAATTCACCGTCGCCCACCAGCGTGACATGCAGGTCAGGGTGGCGCCGTGCGGCCTCGGCAATAGCCTCGATCAACAGGGGGAAACCCTTCTGCTCGAAGAAGCGCCCGATGGCGATGAGCCGCAGTTTGGCCGGAATCGGAGCCGGGGCAGGGAAATGCCGGGTCTCGATGCCGCAATGGACCACCTTGATCCTTGGCCAGTGCGCCAGTTCGGCCCAGCGGCAAAGCTGGCTGCGCCCGAAGGAGGATACGGCGACTGCGAATTCGGCCCCGGCGATCTTTTCCCGCAGCGAAAGCGCGACCGGGGCATCGAATTCCTCGGGCCCATGCGTGGTGAAGGACCAGCGCGGCCCGCCCAGCAGGCGGCAGAGATGGGCGACCGTCGCGGGATTCGTGCCGAAATGGGCATGCAGATGCCCGATCCCCAGCGCCTTGCAGCGCGCGGCAAGAAAGGCGGCCTCGGCCAGATAGACCAGATGCTTGCGCCTGCGGCCCGCCCGGGCGCCCATCCGCAGGGCGGCGGCAACGGCGCCGGGGGTCGCGAAAGGATGGCGAAGCATCCAGCCAAGCGCACCGGCCAGAACGGCAAGCTTGCCGCGCTCCAGCAAATGCTCTGTGCGGGCATCCTCGGCCTTGTCATCGGGGTCGTTCAGCATCGCGCGGTCGGATCGCATGGCGAAGCGCTGCACCGAAAAATCCAGCTTCTCCAGCGCCTGAATTTCGCGCCGGATGAATGTGTGCGAGGCACGGGGGTAAGTATTCACAAGATAGGCGATTTTCACGGGTAAAGCCGGTGTCTGCAAGAGGTGTGTCCTGATTTCCTACCCTATTGGCAGAAGCTTGTGGCCGAAGAATGGCGCGATTGACCGGATCGCGGGTGCCGCCTAGGGTCGCGCCATGACCGAAGCGGCCCGTTCCAGCCTGTTCGCCCGCGTGATGCGCGGATCGGCCCTGACGGCGGGGTCTTATGCCATCACGCAGGCATTGCGGCTGGCCTCGAACCTGATCCTGACGCGGCTGCTTTTTCCCGAGGCTTTCGGCCTGATGGCGCTGGTCTCGGTGTTTCTGGTCGGGCTGGCGATGTTTTCCGATGTGGGGATCGGCCCCGCCATTTCGCGCAGTCCGCGCGGCGATGAGCCGGCTTTTCTGGATACGGCATGGAGCCTTCAGGTCGGGCGCGGGCTGATCCTGTGGCTGGCCACCTGTGCGCTGGCATGGCCCGCCGCCCGGTTCTACGAAGCGCCCGATCTGGCGGCGCTGCTGCCTGCGGCGGGGCTGACCCTGTTGATCGCCGGGTTCAACCCGACGCGGATCGACACGGCCAACCGTCATCTGCTGATCGGGCGGCTGACCGCGCTGGACCTGACTGCGCAGGTCGCAGGCATTCTGGCGATGGTGGGGCTGGCGTTGCTGTGGCACTCGGTCTGGACACTGGTTCTGGGGGCGATTGTTGGGTCTTTCGCCAAGCTGGCGCTGACCCATTTTCTCCTGCCCGGCCCGCGAAACCGCCTGCGATGGGAGCCCGAGGCGGGGCGTGAACTGATCCATTTCGGCAAATGGATCTTCCTGTCAACCGCCTGCGGCTTCCTGCTGTCGCAAGGCGACAAGGCGATTCTGGGCGCCTTTCTGCGGCTGGACGAGCTTGGGGTTTATAACATCGGCTACTTCCTTGCCTCGTTTCCGGTGCTGCTGGCGGGGGCGGTGACCTCGCGCATCCTGATCCCGATCTATCGCGATCAGCACCCGGCGGCGGCGGCGCAGAACTTCGCCCGGCTGCGCCGCTTGCGGTTCGCGCTGACCGGCGGGGTGCTGGCGCTGCTGGCGGTCATGGCCTTTGCCGGGCAGCCGCTGGTGCATCTGCTTTATGACGCACGTTATACGCAGGCGGGGATCATCGTGGTAATGATTGCCTGCGCGCAGATGCCCCTGGTGATCGGCATGACCTATGATCAGTCTGCCCTGGCGGCCGGGGATGCGCGCAGCTATTTCTGGGTGATGGCGGCGCGCGCGGCGGCGCAAAGCGGGGCCTTCCTTGCAGGCGCGGCCCTGTGGGGGCTGGGTGGCGCCCTCGCCGGGCAGGCCCTTGCCTATTTGGCGATGCATCCGCTGCTGATCTGGCTGGCCCGCCGGCATCGCGCATGGGATGCGCTGCATGATCTGGTTTTCTTCGTCGTGGCCGCTGCCCTGGCGGCGGCGGGGCTTTCCGCCAATCATGCCGCGATTTTCGGAGTCTGACAGGATTGCCGCCAAAGCGCTGAACTCGTGCCGCGTTTTCGCCGCATTTCGCCGACAGGCTGGTTTCAGGTCGTGCTGTGCGGCCAAAGCGGAATCGGGAAAAGCGCCATGTTGATCGGAATGCTCCTTTGCGGTGTGCTGGCCGGGTTCGGCGGTGCGCTTTGGGGGCTGATCGCGGCAGAATCCGTTCTGATGGCTGTCGTGCTGTATCCGGTGGCAGGGATCGCAGGGGTGATGCTGTTTGCAGCATTGGCCATGCTGCGCGCCGGTTTGCCCGGGTATGAGCCGGGGCAGGAGGCGCAGGCCCCCCGGCAGACGGCCTGAATATCGTTTACGGAAACAGTGCAGCGATGAAGCGCCAGCACGTTGGGCAGGCTTATATGCATTTCCGCTCCTCATTGCTTTCCGCCTGATTGCTCAGGGCCCGCGAATCACCAGGCGGCTCACCGGCATGACCCGTGGCAGGAAAATCTCCCTAAAGTTGTGGCTTCTGATTTGTGGCAGCATTGGGGCAGCAATGCGGCAAAATTTCCCCCTCAAATCACGGTTAACGGAACCTTAATTTCTGCGTTTGCAGTCGCCAATGCAGGGGCTGCCCCGGTACAATGCGTGACTGGGGGCGTTACTTCTGAGTGCTTGCGATGTTCTGCGAAACACAAGGTTCTTGCCGGTTTTTCCGGGCTGCCGTCATGGCAGTCCCGAAAGGTTTTGTCTGGAATGTCACGGCTTTGTTGACTGGTGGCGAACAATGATGATCGGATTTCCCCGGCTTCAGGCGGCTGCGCCTGTCGCGCTCGATACGATGGCGACGCCGCGCGCGGCGTCCACCCCGGTTGCGCGGCGCGGGCTATACCGGCATTTCCTCAAACGCAGCATTGATGTCGGCGCGATCCTGCTGGCAGCCCCGATCGTGGTGCCCCTGGTCGCTGTTCTGGCGGTGGTGGTGACCCGTGATGGCGGCCGCGCCTTCTATTCCCAACAGCGCGTGGGTCGGCACGGTCGGGCCTTCCGTATGTGGAAACTGCGTTCAATGGTCAGCGATGCCGATGAACGTATGGCGCAATATCTTGCGGCAAACCCCGACGCGCGCGCCGAATGGGACGAGACGCAGAAACTGCGGAACGATCCGCGGGTGACGCCGCTGGGCCGGTTCCTGCGCAAAAGCTCGCTCGACGAACTGCCGCAGCTCTGGAATGTGCTGATCGGGGATATGAGTCTTGTCGGCCCGCGTCCGATGATGCTGAACCAGCAGGCGCTGTATCCGGGCATGGCCTATTACGCGCTGCGTCCGGGGATTACCGGCCTGTGGCAGACCGCAGGCCGCAACCGGACCACGTTCGAGGCACGGGCTGAGTATGACGCGCAATATGAACAGGATCTGTCGCTGCTGACCGATGCAAAGATCATGCTGCGCACGGTTGGTGTGGTCGTGAACGGCACCGGCTGCTGACCACCGCCTGAATATCGCAGTTATGGAAACAAAACCCCGCATCCTGCGATGCGGGGTTTTTTGCTGGCGATCCGGTCAGCTGCGCCGCAGCTGCCTGCCGCGCAATCTGTGCCACAATCGCGTCACCCAAGGCTCCGAGGTGGCGGGGTGCAGGTTCAGCACCGGCAGGGTGATGACCGGACGGATATCCAGCTCCCGCTCCATCTGCCGGGCGGACCGCAGAACCGGGTTCAGCAGATCCAGCAGGAAGGCCAGCACGATCCCGAAAATCAGGCTGCCGACAGCCCCGGCCAGTGCGATCTTGCGTCCGCCGCCGCCCGTGGGCGAGGCGGGGGCGATGGCCCGTTCCAGCAACGAGAAATGCTCGGCGTGGTTTTCCTCTTCCAGCCGCAGCGCGGTTTCGGCCTCGGCCTTGCGCGCGGACACCAGATCGTACTGGCTTTGCAACTGCTGCAACTGCCGCGCATAGGCTGAAAGCCGCCGCTCCACCTCGGGTGCCTGCGCGGCCCGCTGATCCAGCGCGGCCCGCTGGGCCTGCAAGGCAACCTGCTGGCTTTGCAGAACCCCTTCCTGCACCTTCAGTTCGTCAATGCGGCGCCGGTCGGTTTCGCGCAGCCTGTCCTTGCCTTCCAGCGCGCCGCGTTCGCCCTGAACGGCCAGAATGTCCTGCGACAGCCGCCGCAGATCGCTGTCCAGCGCCGCGCGGTCGGTCGCGGCATCGCTGCCCGCCTGCGCGACCGGGTTCGCATTCTTGAAAACCGCGATCTCGGCCTCAAGTGCCACAATCTCTTGCGAGACGCGCGCTTCTTCCGCCTGGAAGAAGCGCACCGTATCCATCGCGCGGCTGGTTTGCCGGGCGACAGACATATCAAGCACACTTTGCGCCAGATCATTCGCCACGCGCGCGGCCTTTTCCGGGTCGTCCAGCCGCGTGGTGATCATCAGCGCCGAAACGGTGGTCGGTGCACCGAAGTTCTGTTGTGCGGCCGAAGCGATGCTTTGAAAGGTGATCGAGGCCCGAAGCGCTGCAATCTGCTTGTCCAGTGGCAACGCCGCCGCCTCGCCGCCGAACAGCCCGTGCCGTTCGATCATGGCGGCAAGGTTCTCGCGCGTGGTCAGCCGCTGTTCAATCACTTGCAGTACGCGGGCCGACTGGGCACCGGCATTCTGCTCCTGCCCGTCGATCACCGGGCTTTCGACCTGGATCACCGCGCCGGTTTCATAGGTCTTGGGCCGGGTCACGCCGACCATGAACGAGACGATGGCGCCGAACAGCACCACAGCCGCGATCAACAGACGGCGGCGGCGCAGCAGGCTCAGAAATTCCTCGACGCTCTGGATCGGTCCCATACGGTTTTACCTTTTACCCTTGCCATAACGATAACGCCGCCGCCGCCCGTCATCGGCGCGGTTCAGAACCACGCCCATCAGCGGCACGCGGCCCTCGAACAGACGTTCGCAGGCTCTGACATCCTCGGCGGTGGTGCGCGTGGCATCGGCGACCAGAAGCACGCAATCCACCTGCGGCAGGACCGAGATCACATCGTCGTTGCCCAGCGCGTGCGGCAGGTCGATGACCACAGCCGAGGGGGCAAGATGATCGACAATCGCCTTCAGCGTGCCGACGCTGCGCGGATCAAGCAAGGTTTCCGAACCTGCCGCCACCGCTTCGCCGTTCAGCGCCAGCGCCAGCCGGTCACCGACGCGCCGCAGATGGGATTCCAGCGGCTGCTCGCCGGTCAGCACCTCGTGCAGCGGGCCGCAGTGAACGCCGAACAGCCGCGCCAGATCGGGGTGGCGCAGTTCCAGATCCATCAGTACCGTGCGACAGCCAGGCAGGCGGGCCAGTGCCAGCGCCAGATTGGCAGCGACAAGGCTCTTGCCGCAGCCATGGGTGGGCGAGGTCACGGCGATGCGTTTCCACCCGCGTTCCTGCATTGCCTGCCACACGCGGGTGCGCAGAATGTCGAACTGCGCCGTCACCGGGTTTTGTTCCGACAGCGCGAAAACACCGTTTCCAGCCAGAAAATCGGGGTTCAGAACCGACTTGCCCAGCGATTCCCACACCTTCGCGGGATCATGCCGCGGCTCTTGTGGCGGGGGGACGACCTGAAGCGCATCGGAGCGCGGCACAAGCGGCGCCAGCGCGGTGCTGCGCGGCCGGAACAGGGCAATGGCCCCCGGACGCGGGGGCAGATCTGGTTCGAGACGAGAGGAAAAATCGCTGTCTTTACGCATCCCGGGCCCAATATCTGCACGAGAAACGTGCTGGGGGACCAATATCCTGTGTGTCGTCATCGGTCGCAGCGGGCTCCGGGTCATGCAGCCCAAAGGCTGCGGTTAAGGATCGGCCCGATGCAAGGCGAGCCGGTGAACCGGATATAGTGCCGGTCCCCGTGCCACCAAACAGCACATGACCGGATTCGTCCGGGCCCCCGCCCAGTGCTGCATGGCTAGCAGAACTGGGCCTAAAATGAAAGAGTGGCGGGGGCTTGCAGGTGTGAAGCGTTGCACGCAAGTCTCGGACAGGGGCCGGTTTTCCGGCAAGCGTGCGAGGGGCGGTATGGCCGGTGGTCAGGTGGATGCGGTGGTGATCGGGCGCAACGAAGGGGCGCGGCTGACGGCCTGTCTCGACAGTCTTGCCGGGCAGGTGCGGCGGCTGGTCTACGTCGACAGTGGCTCGACGGATGGCAGCCTCGCCGCCGCCGGCACTCGCGGGGCCGAGGTGGTGTCGCTGGACATGACGCAACCCTTTACCGCCGCGCGGGCACGCAATGCCGGTCTGGCGCTTCTGGCTGATGATCCCCCGCAGTTCGTGCAATTCGTCGATGGCGATTGCGAGGTGCGGCCAGACTGGATCGCAACGGCGGCTACCTTCCTGCAAGACCATCCCGAAGTGGTGGTGGTCTGTGGGCGGCGGCGCGAGCGGTTTCCCGAGGCCTCGGTCTGGAACCGGCTGTGTGATCGGGAATGGGATACGCCGGTGGGCGAGGCCACGGCCTGTGGCGGCGATGCGCTGATGCGCCATGCGGCGGTTGCAGCCGTCGGCGGCTATGACCCCACACTGATCGCGGGTGAGGAGCCGGACCTGTGTCTGCGCCTGCGCCGGGCCGGGGGGCGCATCTGGCGGCTGGAGGCCGAGATGACATTGCATGATGCGGCGATGACCCGCTTCGGCCAGTGGTGGCGCCGCAGCCGCAGGGCCGGGCATGCCTTTGCCGAAGGAGCCTGGCGTCATCGGTCCGGGACGGAGCGGCACTGGCAGCGCGAGACGCGCCGCGCCCTGCTCTGGGGTGTCGGCGTGCCGGTTGCCGCCGTGCTGGCCGGGGTTCTGCATCCGGCGGCCTGGCTGGTTCTGGGGCTCTGGCCCGCGCAGGTCTTGCGGCTGGCGCCGCGGATGGGGGGCGAAGCGGCAGTGTTCACCGTGCTGGGCAAGCTGCCCGAGGCGCAGGGTGTGATCGGCTATCATCTGGGGCGCCTGAGGGGGCGGCAGCACGGGCTGATCGAATACAAGTGACGCCCGGCGCAGGCCTCAGGCCCGCCCGGCAGGGGGGGCCATGCGCAGGGCCAGTGCCTTGCGCATCTCGCCCGGCAGCAGTTTGGCGCAGGCCCAGTAGCGCGGCGCCAGCCGTCTGGGATTGCCCAGCATGCGCCAGGCCCATTCCATCGCGATGCTTTGCACCCAGTCCGGTGCGCGCACCTGTGTTCCCGCCAGAAAATCCAGCCCCGCCCCGACAGAGGCAAAGCCGACATGGGGCGCCAGATCGCGACCGCGTGCGGCAAGGATTTCCTGTTTGGGGGCGCCGAGGGCCAGAAAACACAGGCCGATCCCGGCGGTTTCCAGCATGCGCAGATAGCGTGCCGCCTCTTCCCCGGCGGGATCAAACCCCATCGGCGGCGCGATGGTCAGCGCCACATCCAGCCCGCGTGCCTCGACCCGCAGCGCCTCAGCCGCCGTGGCCAGCGCTGTTTCGGTCGAGCCGAGCAAGGCCACCTTCACCCCGGCCTGCGCGGCCAGCCGGGCCAGCGGCAGAACCATGGTCGAGCCGGGCACAAGGTCGACCGGCTGCCGTGCCAGACGCGACAGCCAGACGATCGGGTTGCCGTCCGCCACGACGAAATCCTGCGCGGCATAGGCCGCGCGAAAGGCCGGGTCGGTGTTGAGCTTGACCAGATGATCCAGATTGATCGTGGCAAGGGCAAAGCCCTGACGTGCGGCAAGGCGCTGCCGCACGGCGGCCAGAAGGCTGGCCGCATGAGGTACGTTCACGGGAATCGTTGTGTCATCTATGGTGAACTGCACGGCATCTACTCGATAATCGGGTGCCGCTGGGTATCACGAAACGGCGCGACGTTCACCCCTTGCCGGTCCAACCGCCCGGGCTGTGTCAAAAACACTCTGTTTCCGGCAAACTGCATGGCGCCGCATGCAGGACAGTTGCCCGAAACCGGGCTGCTCGCTTAGCCATGCAACATGAACAACCCGATGCCCCAGAAGGCGGCCGTGCAACACCGGCAGTCCATCGACCTTGCCCGGTTCGTCGCCGCTTTCGGCGTCGTGGCCGCGCACGCACTGGCCTCGCCGCGCGACTGGGTTGGCCATCTGTCGCTGGGGCTGTTCCTGATCCTGACCGCTTTTCTGGCGATCCAGTCGGCTGAGCGGGCAGGGGGCAGCTATCCGTGGCTGGCGCGGGCACGGCGGCTGGTTCTGCCCTGGCTGTTCTGGTCGGCGGTGTTCCGGCTGCTGGACGTCCTGCTGTCGCATGATCCCGCGCGTCTTGTTCCGCTGACCGATCCGTGGAGTCTTCTGATCGGCTCGACCATCCATCTGTGGTTTCTGCCCTTCGTGATGCTGGTCATGGTGCTGGTGCAGCCGGCGGCGCGGCTGATCCGGACCCGGCGCGATCTGGTGGCCGGGGCGGGGCTGATGCTGGGCGTCGGGCTGCCGCTGTTCTGGTTGCATGAATTCGTGCCGATGCCCGATCCTTTGCCTCAATGGGCTTTCGGCCTGCCGCTTTACATCTACGGCCTGTTGCTGGCGCCTGCGCACCGCCTGAACCGGCCTCTGGTGCCGCTGGTGGCCATGGCGCTGCTGGCGGGGGCGGGCTGGGCGATGGCGGGCAAGCCCTGGGCGCTGACGCCGCTGATTGCCGCCCTGGGGTTCGAGCTGTTCTGGCGCTTGCCGCTGCGCCATCGCCTGTTGCCCGCTCTGGGCCGCGTTGCCTTCGGCATTTATCTGATGCATCCGTTCTTCATGCTCGTGGCCTACAAGATTTTCGGTGCAGGCGTGGGGTTCTGGACCCGGACGCTGACCGCTTTCCTGCTGTCCTGGGCCGCCACCGCCGTGGCGTTGCGTCTGCCCGTGATCCGCAGGTTGGTCTGAGGCGCGGGGCGATGCTAAACTCGCACCGCCGCAATCGAGGAGCCCGCCGCTGATCACCCCCAATCCCCTTGCCTGGCTGATGCTGCTGATCTGGCCGCTGGTCGTGGCGGTGCTCTGGCGCCGCCTGCCGCCGGATCGTGCGCTCATCTGGTCGATCCTCGGGGCTTATCTGATCCTGCCGCCGGTCATCGCGCTGGACCTGCCCGTTGTTCCCGATCTGGGGAAAGACAGCATCCCGCCGCTGATGGCGGCGATCATGGTGCTGTTCGTGCGCAGGGAAACCATTCCGATCCTGCCGGACTCATGGATCGGGCGCGGCTTGCTGGTGATCTTCGTGCTGTCGCCCTTTGCCACGGTGCTGACCAATGGCGAGCCCTTGCCCAAGGGGGCGGGCGAGATGATCCAGGGCATGCGCATCTACGACAGTGCGGCGGCTGTCATCAATCAGGGCATCGCGGTCCTGCCCTATTTCCTTGCGCGCCGCTATCTGGGCACGCCCGAGGCGATGCGGGCGATCCTTGCCGCGCTTGTCGCGGCGGGGTTGGCCTATTCGGTGCCAATGCTCATCGAGACGCGGCTTTCGCCGCAGATGAATGTCTGGGTCTACGGATATTTCCAGCACGACTTCTTCCAGACCATCCGCTTTGGTGGCTATCGGCCGGTCGTCTTTCTGCCGCACGGGCTTTGGGTCGCGTTTTTTGCGCTGATGGCCGCGCTCAGCGCCGTGACGCTGTTCCGGGTCGGCCCGTCTGACCGTCGGCCCCGGCAGTTCGCCGTCATGCTGTATCTGCTTGCCGTGCTTGTGTTGTGCAAAAGTGCGGGACCGCTGGTCTATGCGCTGGGCCTGAGCCCGCTGATCCTGTTCGCGCCCCGGCACTGGCAGGTTGTGATGGCGGCTTTGCTGGCGGGGATCGTCATTACCTATCCGCTGCTGCGCGGCGCGCATCTGGTGCCGCTGAACCAGATCATCGCCTTCGCCGAACATCTTTCGCCGGACCGGGCCTATTCCTTCGCCTTCCGCGTCCGGAATGAGGAGGCACTACTGGACCGGGCGGCGCTGAAGGCGTGGTTCGGCTGGGGCGGCTATGGCCGGAACCTGATCTATGATCCGGTAACAGGGGCAGGCACCTCGATTGCCGATGGCGCCTGGATCATCACGCTGGGGATCTATGGCTGGCTGGGCTATCTGGCGCAGTTCGGGCTTCTGGTGCTGCCGCTTCTGCTGATGGGGCGCGAGATGCTGTCGCGGCGCAGCGCGGTTTCGCCCTGGGTCGCGGCGGTTTGTCTGCTGGTGGCCGCCAATCTGGTGGATATGCTGCCGAATGCCACGCTGGTGCCGCTGACATGGATGATGGCGGGGGCGGTGCTGGGCCATGCCGAGGGGCTGGCCCGTGCCCGGCGGGCCGCGCGCGCGGCGGCAGTTCGGGCGCGCTGGCATCCGAAAGCCGGGCGGACGGTGCTGTGATGCAGGTCGACCTGGGGGTCTTTGCGCATAACGAGGCGGCGGGCATCGCGGCGATGGTCGCGCGGCTGAAGGCGCAGGTGGTGCCGGATATCGACCTGCGTATCCTCGTGCTGGCCAATGGCTGCACCGATGATACGGTCGCCTGCGCCCTTGCGGCCGGAGCCGAGGTGGCCGATCTGCCGGAAGGCGGCAAAAGCCGGACGTGGAACCGTTTCGTCCATGACCTGTCCCGCCCCGGGGCCGGTGTGCTGATCTTTGCCGATGCCGATATCCTGTTGCCCGAGCCTGACGCGCTGGCGCGGCTGATCACTGCTTTGCAGGCGCGGCCGGGCCTGCATGTGATGAACTCGCGTCCGGTGAAGGATATCGTGGCCGATCCGCAGGGCCTTGGCTGGCAGGACCGGCTGATCGCCATGGCAGGTGGCACGCTGGATGACTGGCAGACCGCGATCTGCGGCCAGCTTTACGCCATGCCCGCCACCTGCGCCCGCCTGCGCTGGCTGCCTGCGGGTCTGCCGGTGGAAGACGGCTTTCTGCGCGCCATGGTGCTGACCGACGACCTGACCGCGCCCGAAGATCTGTCGCGCATTGGCGGTGCCGATGTCTGGCACATCTACGAAAGCGAACGCAGCCTTGCCGGGCTGATCCGGCATCAGGTGCGGATCGTCATTGGCTCAGCGCTCAACATGGCGGCCTTCGGGGCGCTGCGCGGAATGGCCTCTGTTGCCCGCAGGGCCGCCTTGCAGCAGGCGGCGCGCGATCAGGGCTGGCTGCGCCGCATCGCGCGAAGCCGACTGCCGCGCTGGCCCGACGGATTCGTCCCGCTGCACTTTCTGGTGAAACGCAGCCGGAATCTGCTGGGCCAGCCGCGCCGTTTGCTGCGCCCCAAAGGGGTGTTGCTGTTGATTGCGGGCTTCGGTTTTGACCTGATTGTCTGGCTGATTGCCCAGTTTCGCATGTTCCGGGGCACCGGCGCGGGCCATTGGTAAGGCACTTTCGCCTCAGACCAGCGGAGAATGCGGCGAGAATGTGGCGAAAGCGTGGCATTGTCACCAACTACGGGATGGACCGTTGATCCATCCCCCGTGTCTATCGTCAGGCGGCGGTTTACGTTAAGGTTCACAGGGTTGAGTGGTGTGGCCGCAGCTTTTGGGCGGTTGCCGGATTGGTGAAAGTGGATGTCGGACAAGGGGTTTGAACCGTCGGGGATTTCGGAAACCGACATTGCAATTGTCGGGATGGCGGCGCATCTGCCCGGTGCGCCCTCGGTCGAGGCGTATTGGCAGAACCTGCGCGACGGGATCGAAAGCATCCGCCATCTGACCGAGGCCGAATTGCTGGCCAATGGTGAAAACCCGGCGAAGCTGCGCAACCCGAATTATGTGCCCGCCGCCGCGCCGCTGGACGGCTTTGCCGATTTCGATGCCGATTTCTTCGGCTTCTCTCCGAAAGAGGCTGCGATCCTTGATCCGCAGCACCGGCAGTTCCTGGAGGTGGCGTGGGAGGCGATGGAGAACGCGGGTCATGTGCCCGAGGCGTTCCGCGGCGCCATTGGTGTTTATGCCGGTTGCGGCATGGGCAGCTATTTCTACTTCAACCTCTGCTCCAACCGCGATCTGGTCGACGGCACCGGCATGTTCCTGCTGCGCCATACCGGAAACGACAAGGATTTCCTGTCGACCCGCGTCAGCCATATCTTCGACCTGAAGGGGCCGAGCATCAACCTTCAGACCGCCTGTTCCACCTCGCTGGTGGCGGCGCACTATGCCTCGCAGGCGCTGCTGAATGGCGAATGCGACATGGCGCTGGCGGGCGGCGTGACCATCGAACTGCCGCAGGGCCGGGGCTATGTGTTCCACGAGGGCGAGATCCTGTCGCCCGACGGCCACTGCCACGCCTTCGACCATCGCGCGCAGGGCACGGTTTTCGGCTCGGGCGCGGGTTGTGTGGTGCTGCGCCGCGCGGTCGATGCGATCCGTGACGGCGATCATATCTGGGCCATCGTGAAGGGCAGCGCAGTCAATAATGACGGCGCGGCGAAGGCGGGCTATCTGGCGCCCTCGGTCGAGGGGCAGGCGCGGTGCGTGGCCGAGGCGCAGGCGATTGCAGGCGTGACCTCGGATACCGTCGACTATGTCGAATGCCACGGCACCGGCACCTATCTGGGTGACCCGATCGAGGTGGCGGCGCTGACGCAAGGCTTTGCCGAAAGCGCGCAAAGCGTGGGCACCTGTCGCATTGGCAGCGTCAAGACCAACATCGGCCATCTGGATACTGCCGCCGGGGTGGCGAGCCTGATCAAGGTCGCGCTGAGCCTGCATCACCGCGAGATGCCGCCCAGCCTTGGCTACGAGGCGCCGAACCCGGCGATTGATTTCGAAACCTCGCCCTTCCGGGTGAATGACCGGCTGACCCCGTGGGAGGGCAAGGGCCGCCCGCGTCGCGCCGGGGTCAACAGCCTTGGCGTCGGCGGCACCAATGCCCATGCCGTGCTGGAAGAGGCGCCGGGCCGAGAGGTGTCGGACGCCTCCGACTGGCCGTTCCAGCCCATCGTGATTTCTGCAAAATCGAAGACCGCGCTGGATGCGCAGGCAGTGCGCCTGGCGGCACATCTGCGGGCACACCCGGAACAGCCGCTGGCTGATGTGGCCTTCACGCTGAAGGAGGGCCGCCGCGCCTTTGAAAAACGCCGGGTTCTGGTGGCTGAAAGCCATGCCGGGGCTGCCGATCTGCTGGAGGGCAAAGACCCGCGCCGGGTGTTCAGCCATGACTGGCTGGGGGATGACCCGGAGGTCGTGTTCATGTTCCCCGGTGGCGGGGCGCAATTCGCCGGAATGGCCCGGGATCTTTACGATACCGAACCTGAATTCCGCGACTGGATGGATCGCGGCCTTGCGGTGCTGCAACCGAAGCTCGACTACGACATCCGCGCCCTCTGGCTGCCCGAACCGGGGCAGGAGGCAGCGGCCAATGCGCGCCTGAAACGGCCCTCGGTGCAGTTGCCACTGATCATGATCGTCGAATATGCGCTGGCGAAGCTCTACCAAAGCTGGGGCGTGCAGCCTGCCGCGCTGATCGGGCATTCCATGGGTGAAAATACCGCCGCCTGTCTGGCCGGTGTGATGTCTTTCGAGGACTGCATAGGCCTCGTGCATCTGCGCGGGCAGTTGTTCGATACCGTGCCGCCGGGTGGGATGCTGTCGGTCCCGATGGAGGAGGCAACACTGCGCCCGCGTCTGACCGGCGATCTGGATATGGCCAGCGTGAATGCGCCGGGGCTCTGTGTCGTCTCCGGCCCCGATGCGGCGCTGGCAGACCTGGCCGCCGCCCTGGCGGCGGATGAGGTGGAAACCCAGCGCATCCTTATCGACATCGCCGCGCACAGCCGGATGCTGGAGCCGATCCTGGCCCGCTTCGGCGCCTATCTTCGGTCGATCCCGCTGCATGGGCCGGAGGTGCCTGTAATCTCCAACCGGACCGGGCTGCCCCTGACGGCGGCAGAGGCGACGGACCCCGATTACTGGGTCCGCCATCTGCGCAACACGGTGCTGTTCCGGCAGGGGATGGAGCATCTGACCGCGACGCCGGGCCGGGTGTATCTGGAGATGGGGCCGGGCCGCGCGCTGTCATCGCTGGCGCAGGCCAATGGCGTGGCACCGGGGCAGGTGGTCGCGGCGCTGCGCCACCCCGAACAGCAGATGGCGGATGATGCCTGGCACATGGCCAGCATCGCCCGGCTTTGGGCCTGCGGCGTGCCGGTGGACTGGGAGCCGGTCTGGGGCGGGGCGCGGCGCCGGCGCGTGCCGCTGCCGGGCTATGCCTTCCAGCGCAAAACCTATTTCGTCGAACCGGCGCAGCCGCAGGCCGCCGGGGTTGAGGAAACACCCGCGCGGATCGCGGATGTCGCGGGCTGGGGCTGGCGCCCGGTCTGGCGTGCCCGTGCCGCCGAGGAAGAGGACGAGCCCGCAGCGCACAGCTGGCTGGTCTTCGCCGACGAGGCGGGGCTTGCCGTGCCGGTCGTCACGCGGTTGCGTGCCGAGGGGCATCGCGTGACCGTGGTGCGCAGCGGCGATGCTTTCGCCCGTGATGGTGAAGGGAACTATACCCTCAATCCTGAACGCGGGCGCGAAGGCTATGATGCGCTGATCCGCGATCTGGTCGCGCATGGCCATGCCCCCGACCGCATTGCGCATTTCTGGCTGGTGACGGAGCGCGAAAGCTTCCGACCCGGATCAAGCTTCTTCCATCGCAATATCGAACAGGGCTTCTATGCGCTGATGTTCCTCGGGCAGGCGATTGCCGGGGAAAACCTGCCTCAGCCGATCCACATGACCGTGGTGACCAGCGGCGCGGTGCAGGTCGCGGACGAAGGGCTGCCTTACCCCGAGAAGGCCGCGATTGCGGGGCCGGTGCGGGTGATCCCGCGCGAACTGCCGGGAATGACCTGCGCGACGCTGGACCTGCGGCTGCCCGTCCCGGTGCGCGGCTGGCGGGCCAAGCCCGATCCGGCGGCGATGGAGCGTTTGGCGGCCGAGGTCTGCGAGGATTTGCTTGCCCCGCCGGGTAACCGCATGGCGGCGCTGCGCGATGGCAAGCGGCTGGAGCGCGGGCTGAGGAAACTGCCGCTGCCAGAGGCGCGGCTGGACCTGCCGGAAGGTGCGCCGGTGCTGATCACCGGCGGTTTCGGCGGTATCGGGCTGACGCTGGCCGAAAAGCTGGCGGTTGCAGCGAAGGCAAAGATCCTGCTGATCGCGCGGCGCGATCTGCCGCCGCGTGACGACTGGACAGCGCATCTGGCCCGGCACGGTGCTGCCGATCCGCTGTCGCGGCGCATCCTCGCGGTGCAGCGGCTGGAAAGCCTTGGCGCCGAGGTGCGGGTCGCCCGCGCCGATGTCTGCAACACCGAGGAGATGCGCGCGGCGATCACGGAGGCGGAGGCCGAATTCGGCCGCATCCGCGCGGTGATCCATGCGGCGGGTGTGGTGGACGACGGCCCGCTGCTGACCAAGAGTCCGGCGGCGGTGGAGGAGGTCTTTGCGCCGAAGCTGCACGGCACGCAGGTGCTGGATACGCTGTTCCCCGATGGGACGCTGGATCTGCTGGTGCTGTTTTCCTCGACCTCCACCATCACCGGCCCGGCGGGGCAGGTGGATTATGTGGCGGCGAACGAATACCTGAACGCCTTTGCGCAGGCACGGGCTGGGGGCAAGACGCGGGTTCTGGCGCTGAACTGGGGTATCTGGTCCGATGTCGGCATGGCGGCAGAGGCGTTGGCAGACCGCACCGGCAACCGCCCACCCGCGCCGAAACTGCCGGTCAGCGGGCGCCCCCTGCTGGCCGAGAGCACCTTTGACCGCGAGGGCGCGCGGCTTTACGAGACCGATCTGAATACCGGAAGCTGGCTGCTGGATGGCCACCGCACGACGGCCGGTCAGGCCCTGGTGCCCGGTACCGGCTATCTGGAAATCGCGGCCGAGGCGGCGGCGGAAGAAGGCTGGGCGGCCTTTGAACTGCGCGATCTGATGTTCTTCCGCGCGCTTGAAGTGGCGGATGACGCGCAGCGCGCGATGCGGTTGCGACTGTCCGCCACGGACGAGGGCTTTGCGTTCGAGGTCCGTTCTGCGCAGGACTGGCGCGGGCGGCAGGGGTTTGCACTGAACGCGCAGGGGCGGCTGATGCCGCTGCGGGGAACGGCGGCCACGGTCGATCTGGCGGCGATTGCCGCGCGGATGGGACCGGCAGCCGAGGATGCGAGAGGCATCCGCTCGCCACAGGAGGACCACCTTGCCTTCGGTCCGCGCTGGCGCGTGCTGCACCGCATGGCGCTGGGGCAGGGCGAGGGGCTGGCGGTGCTGACCCTGCCGCTGGCAGCGCAGGTCGATCTGACACAGGGCTGGCTGATGCATCCGGCGCTGATGGATCTGGCGACCGGCTGGGCCATGGGCCTGATCGAGGGCTACCGCCCCGACCACCTCTGGGTGCCGGTCTCCTATGGCCGGGTGCGGGTCTGGGGGCCGATCCCGGCGCGGGTCCACAGCTGGGTGCGCAATGCTGCCGCCAACCGGGGCGAGGGACCGGTGGCGGTATTCGACGTCACGCTGGCGGACGACACCGGCCGCGTGCTGGCCGAGATCGAGGGCTTCACCATCCGGCGGCTGGAAACCGGCTTTGCCGCACCGCCACTGGCCGAACGCGATCTGACCTTCGACACCGATCCCGCAGGCGCCCGCCCGGCCTCGCCGCAAGAGGAGCGGCTGCTGCACAACCTGTCGCAGGGCATCCGCGCCGAAGAGGGCGCCGATGCCTTCCTGCGTGCCGTGGCAACCGGGCAGTCGCAGGTCATCGTCTCGTCGCTGGACCTGCCCGCGCTGGTGCGGCAGGCTGACCGGGCCGAGGCCGCCGCACGACCGGAGGGGCAGAGCTTCGCCCGCCCGGATCTGGACAGCGACTATATCGAGCCACGCAATGACATCGAACGCACGCTGGTCGGCTTCTGGCAGGATCTGCTGGGCGTCGGGCAGGTCGGGGTCGAGGATGATTTCTTCGCGCTGGGCGGGCACAGCCTCATTGCGGTGCGCCTGTTCGCCATGGTGAAAAAGGCGTTCCGGGTGGATTTCCCGATCTCGGTGCTGTTCGAGGCGCCGACCATCGCCGCCTGTGCCCGTCTGATCGAGGAACGCATCGGTCCGCAGGACAGCGTGGCCGAAAAGGCGCCGCAGCCGACCCGTCGCTTCACGCATCTGGTTGCCATGCACGAAGGTGCGGGCGGGCCGAAGCAGCCGTTTTTCCTTGTCGCGGGTATGTTCGGCAATGTGCTGAACCTGCGGCATCTGGCGCAGCTTCTGGGTGGGGATCGGCCGTTCTATGGCCTTCAGGCGCGCGGGCTGTTCGGCGAGGATGAGCCGCACCGCACCTTGCCCGAGGCCGCCCGTGACTACATCGCCGAACTTCGGCAGGTGCAGCCTCAGGGGCCTTACCTTCTGGGCGGGTTCTCGGGTGGCGGCCTGACCGCATGGGAAATGGCGCGGCAACTGGAGGCGGAGGGTGAGGCGGTTTCGCTTCTGGTTCTGCTCGATACGCCGCTGCCGTTGCGCCCGCCGCTGTCCGGTCGCGACAAGGCGCTGATCAAGCTGGCAGAGCTGAAGATGCGGGGGCCGGGTTATCTGCTGGACTGGGCGAAAGCGCGCTGGGCCTGGGAGGTGCAGAAGCGTCGCCCCAAAGCAGTGACGGAAACTTCAAATCAGTTCCACAACGCGGAAATCGAAGCCGCCTTCCGGGCCGCCCTGCCGCAATATGCACTGCCGCTTCGCAAAGGGCCGACCGCCCTGTTCCGTCCGCCGCTGGACCGCAAGTGGAAGGTGTCTAACGGTCAGTGGGTCAGCGCCGCGAAGGAATATGTGTTCGCAGACAATGACCTGACCCGTTTCGCCCCGGCGCTGGTGGTGCAGGAGGTTCCGGGCGATCACGACAGCATGGTGCTGGAGCCGAATGTCCGCGTTCTGGCAGCGCGTCTGCGCGAGGCGATTGCGGCGGCCGAAGCCCCGGCCCCGCATCTGCGCGAGGCGGCGGAGTGACGCGATGCCCCGGCTGCTGACGGTCATTCTCAACTGGCGGACGCCTGACATGACGCTGCGCGCCTGCGAGGCGGCGCTGCGCGAAATGGCCGGGCTTGAGGGCGCCATCACCATCGTTGACAATGCGTCGGGCGATGGCTCGTTCGAGGCGATGCAGGCAGGCGTCACCGCGCGCGGCTGGGACCGTGGCGCGGTGCCTGTGCAGGTGCTGCAATCCGGACGCAACGGCGGCTTCGGCGCGGGCAACAACTTTGGCATTCGTGCGGGCCTGCCGGGCGATGTGCGGCCCGATTACGTCTATATCCTGAACTCGGATGCTTTCCCCGATCCCGGTGCCATCCGTGCGCTGCTGGATCATCTTGAGACCCATCCCGCCACCGGCTTCGCGGGCAGCTATATCCATGGGGATGATGGCGCGCCGCATCGCACAGCCTTCCGCTTTCCGACCCTCTGGTCGGAACTTGAAGGCGCCGCGCGCTTCGGCCCGATCTCGCGCCTGTTGCGACGCCATATCGTTGCCCAGCCGATCCCGCAGGCGACCACGCGGGTCGACTGGCTGGCAGGTGCCAGCCTGATGATGCGGCGGGAGGTGCTGGACCGGATCGGGCTGTTCGATGAAACTTTCTTCCTTTACTTTGAGGAAACCGACCTGTGCCTGCGCGCGGCCCGTGCGGGGTGGCCCACCGATTATGTGCGCGGCTCCGAGGTCACGCATATCGGCTCGGTTTCGACGGGCATGAAGACCTGGAGCCGCATTCCGCAATTCTGGCTGGACAGCCGGCGCCATTATTTCACCAAGAACCATGGGCATATCTATGCCGCTGTCGCGACGCTTGCCCATGTGGCGGGCGGGGTCTTGTGGCGGCTGCGCCTGCTGGTGCAACGCAAGGACCGGGGCGATCCGCCGCATTTCCTGCGCGATCTGATCGTGCATTCCTTGCGGCGGGTCGGGCAGCGCGATCCGGGGTAAACCCGGAGGAAGAATGGTGTGCGCCCCTTGCAACAGGGGCATCGCCGCCCGCAAGGGGCGGAAGGAGTGTATGATGAACCCGGTGTCCTGTTACCTGATCGGCAATGAAAGCCTGACGCGCGAATGCGGTGCGATGTGGCTGGCGCGTGGCCATGCCATTGCGGCGCTGATCACCCGCAATGCGGATGTCGCCGCCTGGGGCGTGGGGCAGGGGCTGACGGTCATCGCGCAGGAACCGGGGTGGGAGACGGGGCTGCCTGGCGCGGTGGACTGGCTCTTGTCGGTGGCCAACCTCTCGCTGGTGCCCGAGACCGCCTTGCAATGCGCGGCGAAGGGCGGCGTGAACTTCCACGACGGGCCGCTGCCGCGTCATGCCGGTCTGAACGCGCCGGTCTGGGCCATTCTGGGCGGCGAGTCGGAACATGGCATCACCTGGCATCGCATCACCGATGGCGTGGACGAAGGCGCTATTCTGGTGCAGCGCCGCTTTCCCATTGCCGCGACCGATACTGCGCTGACGCTGAACACCCGCTGTTTCGAGGCAGCTTTGGACAGCTTCGCCGAGGTGATGGCGGCGCTGGAGGCCGATGCGCCGGGCGTGGCACAGGATTTCACACAGCGCAGCCTGCATCTGCGGACGGATCGTCCAGCTGCGGCAGGACGGATCGATTTCACCCAAAGCGCGGATCAGGTGGCCGGGCTGGTGCGGGCGCTGGATCATGGCAGCTATTGGAATCCGCTGACCACGGCAAAGCTGTGGGACGGGCGGCGTTATGTCGTGGCAGGCGGGGCTGAGGTGGTGCCCGGTGTCGGTGTGCCGGGGCAGGTGCTGGCGGCGCGCGAGGATGCCGTGACGGTGGCCTGCGGCACAGGCGCAGTGCGGCTGTCGCGGCTGACCTGCCAGAAGGGCTTCCCGGTTTCAGGTCTCAGCCTGCCGAACGCGCTGACATCGGCCAGCCCGGCGGAGGCAGAGGCCCTGACCCGCGCGCTGGCCGGGGTGGTGCCGAAGGAACTGGCGCATCGCAGGGCGCTGCTGACGCTCGACCCCGCCGAGGTGCCGGGGGCCACCGCCGCGACGGCACCGGAAGTCTGGAAATCGGTTCCGCTGTCCCTGCCGTCACTGGCACTGGGCGCCCTTGGAGCGGTGCGGCTGTCGGGCAAGCCGGTGGCCGATCTGGCCTGTGGCGCGGCCCATGCGACGGAGGGCATCCTGTCGGACTGGGTGCCGCTGCGGGTGGCGGCCGAGGGCCCGCTGCCCGAGGCGCTGGACCGGGTGGAGGCAGCCTTGCAGGCGGCCGGGCTGCATCCGGCCTTCGCGCTGGACTTGCTGGCGCGTGAGCGGCGGCTGTTCGGGCTGGCCCCGCCCGCCTTTGGCATTGGCCTTGCGCCGGTACCGGGCACGGTGGTCACGCTTTCCCCTGACGCGCTGCATTATGACGCGAGCCGCCTGAGCGTGAAACAGGCGGAGGCGCTGGCTGCACGCCTGTCAACCTTTGCCGCTGCCGCGCAGGGCGAGGCGCGGGTGGAAAGTCTGCCGGTTCTGACTGACGCGGAGCGCGAGGCGGCGCTGGTCGCCCTGAACCGCACGGCGACATCCTATGACGCCACGCAATGCGTGCATCAGGCGTTCGAGGCGCAGGTGGTGCGCAGCCCCGAGGCGGTGGCCGTGGTTTTCGAGGGCGAAAGCCTGACCTATGCGCAACTGAACGCCCGGGCCAATCGTGCCGCGCATGTGCTGGCGGGTATGGGAGTTCTCCCCGGCACGCTGGTCGGCCTGCATTGCCGCCGCTCGCTCGATCTGCTGGTGGGCGCGCTGGCCATCCTCAAGGCGGGGGGCGCCTATGTGCCGATGGACCCTGCCTATCCGGCCGAGCGCACGGCCCTGTTCATCGAAGACAGCGTCTGCCCGGTGATCGTGACGCAAGGCGCACTGTCCGCGGCCTTGCCCGCTGGTCCGGCGCAGCTGTGCCTTGATACCGATGCCCGGCTGGCCACGGCGCCCGAGGCCAATCCGCACAGCGGCGTCACCTCCGCCGATCTGGCCTATATGATCTATACCTCCGGTTCCACCGGACGCCCCAAGGGGGTGATGGTTGAACATCGCAATGTGGCGAATTTCTTTGCCGGGATGGATGACCGCATCGACCACACGACAGGGGCGGTCTGGCTGGCCGTCACCTCGTTGTCCTTCGACATCTCGGTGCTGGAACTGTTCTGGACGCTGGCGCGCGGGTTCAAGCTGGTGCTGACCAGCGACGAAAACCGGGCACTGGTATCGAACGGGCGCATCGGCTCGGCGAAGGGGATGGAGTTTTCGCTTTATTACTGGGGCAATGACGACGGCGCCGGGCCGAAGAAATACGAATTGCTGCTGGAGGGCGCGAAATTCGCCGACAGCCACGGCTTCTGCGCCGTCTGGACGCCAGAGCGGCATTTTCACGCCTTCGGCGGTCCCTATCCGAACCCTGCGGTCACGGGCGCGGCGGTCGCGGCGGTCACGAAGAACATCGGTGTGCGGTCGGGTTCGGTCGTTTTGCCCTTGCATCACCCCGCACGGGTGGCCGAAGATTGGGCCGTGATCGACAATCTGACAAACGGGCGGGCCGCTTTGGCCGTCGCCTCGGGCTGGCAGCCGGACGATTTTGTCCTGCGCCCCGAAAACACTCCGCCGAATAACCGCGCCGCGATGTTCGAGGGGATTGAGCAGGTCCGCCGCCTGTGGCGGGGCGAGACTGTGGATTTCCCGACGAAAACCGGAACCTTTGGTGTGGTGACACAACCGCGCCCGGTGTCGAAGGAGCTGCCGGTCTGGATCACCACCGCCGGTAACCCTGCGACCTGGCGCGAGGCAGGCGAGATCGGTGCCAATGTGCTGACGCACCTGTTGGGCCAGAGCATCGAGGAAGTCGCCGACAAGATCCGCATCTATCACGACGCGCTGCGCAAGGCGGGCCATGATCCGGCGGATTTTAAGGTGACGCTGATGCTGCACACCTATGTTTGCCGCGACCGCGATCAGGCGCGGCGGGTGGCGGAAAAGCCGATGAAGGATTACCTCGCCTCGGCCGTGGGCCTTGTTAAGCAATATGCCTGGGCCTTCCCGGCCTTCAAGAAGCCGCAGGGCATCGAAAATCCGCAGGACATCGACCTGCGCAGCCTGTCGGACGAGGAGAACGAGGCGATCCTCGATTTTGCCTTCCACCGCTATTTCGAGGATTCGGGCCTGTTCGGCACGGTCGAGGATGCGCTGGACCGGGTCGAAAGCCTGAAACGCATCGGCGTGACCGAGGTGGCCTGTCTGATCGACTATGGCATCGCGCCCGAGGCGGTGATGGAGGGGCTCTATCCGCTGGCCGAGGTGCTGCGCCGCGCCAATGCGGGCGGGGAACCTGCGGCAGACGATTTCTCGATTGCCGCGCAGATCCTGCGCCACAAGGTGACGCATCTGCAATGCACGCCCTCAATGGCGCGGATGATCCTGATGAATGCCGAGGCTGGTATGGCGCTGGGGCAGGTAAAGACCCTGATGCTGGGCGGCGAGGCGCTGCCGGGCGCTTTCGTCCGCGATCTGCGCAAGGTGACCGGGGCGCGTATCCTCAACATGTATGGGCCGACCGAAACGACGATCTGGTCCACGGTCGAGGAAGCGGGCGATGGCGAAGGCGTGGTGAACATCGGCACCCCCATTGCCAATACACAGGTCTATGTGCTGGACGACCGGCAGCAGCCGGTGCCCCCCGGTGTGGCGGGCGAGTTGTGGATTGGCGGCGATGGCGTGACGCGCGGCTACTGGCAGCGCGAAGATCTGACGGCGGAGCGCTTCCTGCCCGATCCGTTCGGGGCAGGCGGCCGGATGTATCGCACCGGCGATCTGGTGCGGCTGCGGAGGGATGGCAGGCTCGACTATCTCGGTCGGGCCGATTTCCAGGTGAAGCTACGCGGCTACCGGATCGAACTGGGCGAGATCGAAAGCCGGATGGAGGCGCTTCCGGGCGTCACGCAGGCGGTGGTTCTGGCACGCGAGGATCAGCCGGGCGATTTGCGGCTGGTGGCCTATTACACTGGCACGGCACAGGAAACTGCGCTGCGGACGGCGCTGGCTGACAGCCTGCCCGAACATATGGTGCCCGCGCATTTCCTGCGGCTGGAGGTCTTTCCGCTGACCCCCAACCGCAAGGTGGACCGCAAGGCGCTGCCCGCGCCGCAGGTTCAGGTGGCGGCGGTGGTGCACGAGGCGCCGCAGACGGGCCTTCAGGCGCAGATCGCCGAGGTCTGGCAGCGCGTGCTGGGTGTGCCCAAGGTCGGCGCGAAGGATAATTTCTTTGCACTTGGCGGGCATTCGCTGCTGGCGGTGCAGGCCCACCGGGAATTGCGCGACGGTCTGGGGCTGTCGAAGCTGTCGATCACCGACATCTTCCGCTTCCCCGTTCTGTCCGCACTGGCCGCGCATCTGGGGGACGCCGTGAAGCCCTTGGCTGCCCCTGCTGCCAATACAACCGCGCCGCCGCCGGTGACGGAAGACCGGGCGGCCACGCGGGCCGACATGATGGCGCGGCGGCGTGCGCTGCGGACGGGGCGCGATGGCTGATCTGAAGGCGTTGTCTGTTGCGGCACGGGATCTTCTGCCCGCGGCCGTCGGGGTTGGTGTCAGCGATCCGCAGGGTGATCATCCTCCCTTTCCGGGCGAAGAGGCGAGCGGCCTGCCCCAGCGGCTGGCCGAGTTCCGCGCCGGTCGAGTGGCGGTGCGCGAGGCGATGGCGATGATTGGCCTGCCGCCCCTGCCGGTGCCGATGGGTGAGGACCGCGCGCCGGTCTGGCCCAGGGGGCTGATCGGCTCGATCAGCCATTCGGCGCAGCTTTGCCTTGCCGCCGTCGCCGTGCCCTCGCCCCTTCGGGGGCTTGGTGTCGATCTGGAACCGGCGCTGCCGCTGGAGGACGATCTGCGCGCGGCGGTCCTGCGCCCCGAGGAAGAGCATTACGACCCGCACAGGGCCAAGCTGGCCTTTGCAGCCAAGGAAGCTGCCTACAAGGCGCAATATGGCCTCAGCCGCACGCTGTTCGATTTCCATGTCCTGTCGGTCGATCTGCAACCCGACAGCTTCACGGCGACATTTCAGGAGGAAATCACCCCCTTCCGTGGCGGCCATATCCTGCATGGCAGATGGGCCGAGGTGGCGGGCCATTTCCTGTGTACGGTAACGCTCTGATCTTTTCGCGGCGCTGCGGCGCCGCTATGACAGGATCATGCGCGAGACCCTGACCCAGATCTACGAAGCCCGTGTCGCTGCCGGACGGCTGCGGCCCGATCCAGCCCAACATGCAGTATTGCCGATCCTTGAGGATCTGCGCCGCTGGCTGGAGGAAAACGCCACCCGCAAGGTGGGGCTGTTCGCGGGCCTGTTCGCCCGCCCGGTGACGCCACCCAAGGGGCTGTATCTTTGGGGCGGGGTGGGGCGCGGCAAGTCCATGGTGATGGATCTGTTTGTCGAAAGCCTGGACATTACGCAGAAGCGGCGGGTGCATTTCCATGCTTTCATGCAGGAAATCCACAAGGGTATGCATGAGGCGCGACAGCGCGGAGTGGAAGATGCGCTGAAGCCTGTGGCTGACCGCGTGGCCAAAGATGTGCGCCTGCTGGCCTTCGACGAAATGCAGATCACCGACATTACCGATGCGATGATCGTCGGGCGGCTGTTCCAGCTGCTTGCCGATCAGGGCGTGGTGATCGTGACCACCTCGAACCGGGTGCCCGAGGATCTCTACAAGAACGGGCTCAATCGCGGGCTGTTCCTGCCCTTCATCGACTGGCTGCGCGAGAGGTTCATCGTGCACGAGCTGGAGAGCCCGAACGATTACCGCCAACACCGGCTGCAAGGGGCGCAGGTCTATTTTCATCCGGCAGGGCAAAGCGGCCCGGCGATCGAGGCGATCTGGCGCGATCTGGTGGGCGGGGTCTCTGGTCAGCCGCTGCTGCTGGAGGTGAATGGCCGACAGGTGGAAATTCCGCGCTTTGCCAATGGCGTGGGGCGCGCAACCTTCTGGGATCTCTGTGCCCGTCCGCTGGGACCGGCGGATTATCTGGCCATCGCGCAGGCCTTGCGCGTGCTGGTGCTGGAGGATGTGCCACAACTTTCCGCCTCGAACTACAACGAGGCGAAGCGCTTCGTGACGCTGATCGACGCCTTGTATGAGGCAAAGGTGCGGCTGATCTGTTCGGCGGCGGATGTGCCCGAACGGCTTTATGCCGAGGGCGCCGGGGCGTTTGAATTTGAACGCACCGCCAGCCGTCTGCGTGAAATGCAGGATGCCGCCTGGGGCAGCGAGGCGGCGGCGGAGTAACCGCCGCCGCGAAGGCTCAGAACGGCACGAAGGCCTTGGCTGCAGGGTCGTATTGTTCCAGCCCGCCTTCGCCGATGTCGTTCCACAACCCGTGCAGGGTCAGGATTTCCGATTCGACGGCTTCGCGCACGAAGGGGAAGGTCATCAGGTTTTCCAGGCTGACCAGCACCGCTTCCTTTTCCAGTGCGCGGGCGCGGTCGGCATCGGGCAGATGGGCAACCCGTTCATAACCGGGGCGCAGAATATCCATCCAGCGGCCGACGAAGCTGGTTTTTTCCAGCAGTTGCGGCGCGTGGCCGGAACACATGTCGTCGCAGCCCTTCACGCCCCCGCAATTGGAATGGCCGATGACGATGACATGCGCCACTTTCAGCGCCGTCACCGCATATTCGACCGTGGCCGAAGTGCCGTGATTGCCGCCATCGGGGCTGTAAGGCGGCACGAGACCGGCGATATTGCGGTGGATGAAGAACTCGCCTTCATCCGCACCGAAGATCGAGGTCACATGTTGACGCGAATCGCAGCAGGAAATGATCATGGCGCGGGGATGCTGGCCATGGGCGGCGAGGCGGCGATACCAGGCCTTGTTGTCCTGATAGGTCGTGGCCTTCCAGCCTGAGTAGCGGCTGACAAGGTAGTGCGGCAGCGGTCTGGCGTATTCCATCGGGGCCTCCGTCAGATCTGGCAGAATGTGGCCCGGCAATACGATGCAATCGCAGAAAATTCGAGAGGTTTCTTTTACAAGCCGCAACCTTTTGTTCAGCCTGCCCGCGCAGGATGGACGCGGGTGTGAAACAACGGGTTGGGTGACGCCATGAGCGTTCAGGTAACGGTCCTTCGACCGAAAGAGCAGTTGCGGCAGGATGTGGAGCCTGTTGCGGCCATGTATCGTGATATGGGCACCGCGCAGGCGGAACAGGTGGTGACGCGCGCGCTGGGGGAGCTTGCGCTGACCATGGCGGGGCTGGCGCAGCAGGTGCGCGGCCATGACATGACGAACCTGTCACGCCAGTTGCGCAGGCTGCAACGTATGTCTGAACATATGGGCATGATCAGCCTTGGCCTTGTGGCCGCCGATGCCCGCGATTGTCTGGAACAGGGCGATTCGACGGCTTTCGCGGCGGTCTGGGCGCGGCTGTTGCGGGTGGCCGAGCGGTCTTTGGTGGTGGACAAGGACGTGCTGGACCAGAGCCTTTAGCGGGGCTTGCGGGCGGCGGTGGAACGGCTAGGCTTCGGCCGATCTGGAAGGAGTTGCCATGACCCCCGCATTCGCCGATCCGCAAAGCCTCTCGCGCCCGCTGCATGTGGTGGCTGCCGACGATCTGGAACGCTGGCTGGAGGCCGCGCCGCCCGGTCTTGCCGTCTGGGCGCGGGACAATGCCTTCAGGGCCGGTCTGGGCGATGTGCTGCCCCTGCCGGGCGAGGGTGGGGTCATGGCCGGGGCGCTGATCGGGTTCGGCACCGCGAAGACCCGCGCGCGCAGCCGGTTCGGCCTGTCGCGTGCGGTCACCACCCTGCCTGCGGGCGACTGGCATTTCGAGGGATTGCCGCCGGATCACGCCGCCGAGGCGGCTCTGGGCTGGCTGCTGGCACAGTATCGGTTCGACCGTTACAAACCTTCGACCCGCATTCTGCCGGGCCTGAAATGCCCGGCGGGTGTGGATGAGGCGCAGATTCTGGCGATGGCGGCGGGGGAATATCTGACCCGCGACCTGATCAACACCCCCGCACAGGATATGGGACCGGCCGAGCTTGAGGCGGCCTTCCTGGCGCTGGCCGGGCGTTTCGGTGCCGCGACCCAGATTGTCGCGGGCGAAGCGCTGGAGCGGGACTTCCCGATGGTTCATGCGGTCGGCAAGGGATCGGACCGGGCGCCACGTCTGATGTCGCTGCGCTGGGGGCAAACGGGGCCGAGCCTGACGCTGGTCGGCAAGGGGGTGTGCTTCGATACCGGCGGGCTGAACCTGAAACCGTCCTCTGGCATGCAGCTTATGAAGAAGGACATGGGCGGCGCGGCAACGGTCATGGGGCTGGCGCTGATGATCATGCAACTGGACTTGCCCATCCGGCTGCGCGTCATCGTTCCGGCTGTGGAAAACAGCGTGTCGGGCCGTTCGATGCGGCCGAAGGACATCCTGCGCTCGCGGAAGGGACTGACGGTCGAGGTAAATGACACCGATGCCGAAGGACGGCTGGTGCTGGGTGACGCGCTGACATGGGCGGCAGAGGAAAACCCGGAGCTTCTGGTCTCGATGGCGACGCTGACCGGCGCGGCGCGGGTGGCGGTGGGGCCGGATCTCGCCCCCTATTACACCGATGACGCAAGGCTGGCAGCGGCGCTGGAGGCGGGGGCTGCCACAGGTGCCGATCCGGTGTGGCGGCTGCCGTTCCATGATGCCTATGAAAGCGTGATCGAGCCGGGGATTGCCGATCTCGACAATGCGCCGGGCTTCGGCTTTGCCGGGTCGATTACTGCCGCGCTGTTCCTGCGCCGCTTTGCCGATCATCCGCGCTATATGCATTTCGACATTTACGGCCATACGCCCAGCGATGCCCCGGCCCGGCCCAAGGGCGGCGTGGGGCAAGGCGCGCGGGCGCTGCTGTGCGCGCTTCCTGATATGCTGGGACTCTGATTTGGACCGGCGCCTGACCCCCGCAAATGCCCGTGCCGCGCTGGACAGCTTGCGCGGGATTGTCGATGCGCCGGTCTATGTGCCGGGTGAACCCGCGCGGGTTCTGCCGGCTGTTTCGGATCTGCTGAAAACGCCCGAAGGCGCGCGGGACCGTCAGGTGCTGCACGGCGAGGTGATGACGGTCATTGACAGGCATGAAGGCTGGGCCTTCGTGCAGGCGGCGAAGGATGGCTATTGCGGCTATCTGCCGGACAGGGCGTTGGGCGCGCCAGAGGCGGCAACTCACTGGGTCTGTACCCCGTCAACGCATCTCTACGAAGGGCCTAAAGTGCAGCACCGCGCATTGATGCAGCTGCCGATGGGGGCCAGGCTGAGGGTCATCGGGCAAACCGGCCCCTGGGCGGAAACGGCGGCAGGCTTTGTGCCCGCAATGCATCTTATGGCGCTGGGGCAGCACCATCCGGACCCGGCGCGTGTGGCGCAGAGGTTTCTGGATGCGCCCTACCTTTGGGGCGGCAATTCCGTGGCCGGGCTTGATTGTTCGGGGCTGGCCCAGCTTGCCTTCGCCGCCTGCGGGGTTTCACTGCCCGGTGACAGCGATCTGCAATCCGCCTGCGGGCGGGCCATCGCGGCCGAAGAGCCGCTGCGCCGCAATGACCTTCTGTTCTGGAAGGGTCATGTTGCCATCGCCCTGTCCGCGGACCACATGATCCACGCCACTGCTTCGGTCATGGCGGTGACGGAAGAACATATCGGTGAGGGTATCGCCCGTATCCTTGCGGCAGGGGAGGGGCCTGTGACGCACCGGCAGCGGATCGTCTAGCCTGACGGCCTATTCGATGGGACGGATCAGCTTGCGGTCAAAGACACGCAGCACGGCCACCAGATCATGCCCGCGTCGCAGCACCTGCCCGCCTTCCCCGATCACGGCATAGGCCCCCTGTTTCTGCCGCAGCTTCGGGCGCTTCTCGATCCGGTACAGCGGCACTTCGGCAGTGCGGCGGAAAACCGAGAAGATCGCAACATCGCGCAGGGCAGAGATCGCATAATCGCGCCACTCGCCTGCGGCGACCATGCGGCCATAGACCGAAAGGATCTGGCCCAGTTCCATCCGGTCGAAACGCACAACCTCTGCCGAAGTCGAGGGCAGCGGGATTGGGGCAGGCGGCACGGGAGGCAGGATCGACATGTCATGATGCTGTCACCAACCCTGCCGCAAATCAAGCGGTCTGGCGGCGCGGCCCTTTGGCCTCAAGCTTGCCGCGATCTTCGTCAAAAGGCCCGGATGGCACCATGATTGCGCCGCGAATCCGGGGGATGGTGAGAGCAGGGTGAAAGCCGGGGTCGATGGACGAAAGCCCCCACCCAGCCTGTCGGCCCCGGTTTTTGCCTGTGAGTGGCCCCCCGGACAGCCCTTTCGGCTTTTCGGGGGGTCTTGTCATTTGGCCAGCGCGTGCGCCGGGCGGTCAGGCGCCGGGGAAGCCTTCGGCAAGCCGGATCTCGCCCGTCTCGATCCCGCGCCAGTTGCGCTGGACCGCAGCGAGCCGCCGCCGGGCAGCGGGATGCGCCGGGTCCAGCACGCCAAGGCGCACCAGAAGTGCGGCGATGGCGGCCTCCGACGCGCGGCTGTTGCCATCGATGATCTTCAGCGCAATGCCCATCCTGCGTTCGGGCACGATAGCGACGAATACCGCTTCGGCTCCGGTCTTGATCGTCACGCGGCCGCCCATGGCACGCATCAGCTCGGTACAGGCACGACCTTCACCACCCACAAGTTCGGGAAATTCTGCCATGGCGCGCGTCAGGCGGTGCGCCGCGCGGTCGCGGGCATCTCCCGTGCCGGTGGCGGCGGCGAAAGAGGCCATGGCGCGGGCAAGGCCATGGACCGTGGTGGCGAAGTTCGGGGCCGAACAGCCATCGACACCCCAGCCGGGGCTGGCCTCGCCCGTCACCTCTTCAAAGGCGGCGCGGATGGCGCGTTGCAGCGGATGGTCGATTTCCACATATTCAGGGCCCGCCTTCACATGACGGCTGTAGGTCAGGAAGCCCGCATGCTTGCCGGAACAGTTGTTGTGATACTGGCAGGGCTCGTCCCCCGCACGGATCAGCCGGTCGCGTTCCGCCCGGTCTGACGGCTCGTGGCTGCCGCAGCGCAGATCGGCCTCGGCCAGACCCAGACCCTCCATCCAGGCGCGCACCGTATCGACATGCAGCGCTGCGCCCTGATGGCTGGCGCAGGACAGCGCGAGTTGTGCCGGGCGCAGACCCGCCGCATCGGCGGCCCCGCTTTCGACCAGTGGCAGCGCCTGCAACATCTTGCAGGAGGAGCGCGGAAAGATCACCGCACCGGGGTCGCCCCAGCTTTCGACGATCGCGCCGGTTTCATCGCAAATCACTGCATGGCCGCTGTGGCTGCTTTCCGGCAGCCCCCCACGCCAGAGTTCGACCATCCGCACCGCTGCTGTCATTTTCATCCTCACAGATGCGCGATTCCTTGCCCAGCAGACTTTCGCGCCTTGCCATTTTCTTGTTATGCAGGGATATCGGGTGAAATGCCCGCCCGCCACAGGAAAAGCCGGAAGAACGGTACTGGCGGGGCGGCAGAGGCAAAGACACGGCTGGAGGCTGTATCAGATGACATCCCTTCTCGCACGCACGCTTGGCGGGGCAGCGCTGGCATTCGTTGCGGTGACCGGAGCGCAGGCGCAGGAATCGACCAACCAGGTTGCGGTTCAGACCGACTGGTCTGTGTTCGTGGAACCCAAGGATGGCAAGCCCAAGGAATGCTGGGGCGTTTCGGTTCCCAAGGAAACGGTGAACAGCCGGGACGGCAAGCCTGTCTCGGCCCGCCGTGGCGACATCCTGCTGTTCGTCACCTATCGCGCAGGCGGTGGTGGTCGTGGCGAGGTGAGCTTCACCGGCGGCTATCCTTTCGCCAGCGGATCGACCGTAACGGTGGATATTGGCGGCACGACCTTCGATCTGTTCACCGATGGCGAATTCGCCTGGGCCGCGCCGGAACAGGATGCGTCCATCCTTGCGGCGATGAAGAAGGGCAACAGTGCCATTCTTTCGGCCCGGTCCGGGCGCGGGACGCAGACCAAGGATACGTTCTCGCTGCGCGGCTTCACCGCAGCGATGGACGATGCGGCCAAACGCTGCCAGTAAGGCGGTGATCTGGTCCCCCGCAGGCCGCCTTCGGGCGGCCTTTTGCGTTTCGTCGCCCAAGCCCCTTTGGCAAAGGCGGCGATTTCCTGTATGAACCCCCTTCATCCGAAGGAATCCGTTGCCATGAACGCCCCGAATCCCATGCCCGAGGCTCCCGCTGCCGTCGCCCCGATCACGCAGGACGTGCTGACCATCCCGCGCAAACTGCCTGAGGGCGGGTTGCGCAATCTCGTCGGCCTCACGCGCGATCAGTTGCGCGACGCGCTGATTGCGGCGGGCACGCCGGAAAAGCAGGCCAAGATGCGGGTCGGGCAGATCTGGCAATGGATATACCATTGGGGCGTGCGCGACTTCGCCGCGATGACCAATCTGGCGAAGGATTATCGCGCGCTGCTGGCCGAGCATTTCGAGATTTCGGTGCCCGAAGTGGTGACGCGGCAGGTCTCCGCCGATGGCACGCGGAAATATCTGCTGCGCATCGCGGGCGGGCACGAGGTCGAGGCGGTCTATATTCCCGAGGAAACCCGTGGGACGCTGTGCATCTCCAGCCAGGTTGGCTGCACGCTGACCTGTTCGTTCTGCCACACCGGCACGCAAAAGCTGGTGCGCAATCTGACAGCGGCGGAAATCGTCGGTCAGGTTATGGTGGCGCGCGACGATCTGGGCGAATGGCCGGTGCCGGGTGCGCCGAAGGATGAGACGCGGCTGGTATCGAACGTTGTGCTGATGGGCATGGGCGAGCCGCTTTACAACTTCGACAATGTGCGCGACGCGATGAAGGTGGTGATGGATGGCGAGGGCATCAGCCTGTCGCGTCGCCGCATCACCCTTTCCACCAGCGGCATCGTGCCGGAAATCGCCCGCACGGCCGAGGAAATCGGCTGTCTGCTGGCGATCAGCTTCCATGCCACCACCGACGAGGTGCGTGATCGCCTGGTGCCGGTGAACAAGAAATGGAACATCGCCACCTTGCTGGACGCGCTGCGCGACTACCCGCGCCTGTCGAACAGCGAGCGCATTACCTTTGAATATGTGATGCTGAAAGGCGTGAACGACAGCGATGCCGATGCAAAACGCCTGGTGAAGCTGATCGCGGGCATTCCGGCCAAGATCAACCTGATCCCCTTCAACGAATGGCCCGGTGCGCCTTATGAGCGTTCCGACTGGGAGCGGATCGAGGCCTTTGCCGACATCGTCTACAAGGCCGGTTACGCCAGCCCCATCCGTACCCCGCGCGGCGAGGATATCATGGCGGCCTGTGGCCAGTTGAAATCGGCGACCGAACGCGCGCGCAAGTCGCGCGCCGAAATCGCGTCGGAAGCCGGGCTGTAAGCCCGGCGCCGGTCAGACGAAGACGATCTGATCGCGGTCAGCCCAGACCAGATCGGTGAAGCGCAGATGCGCCTCGCCGATGGTGATTTCCAGCTTGCGACCACTATAGCGGCTGAATACCGGCTCAGCCTCGCCGTCGATACGGATCGAGTCGGTCCCTGTGTCGAAGCCCATGATCCGGTCGATGCCCTTGTCCCGCGCCGGATCGATGATCACCACATGGTCCCAGCCGCTCAGGCGCAGCACGTCATCCCCCCGACCGCCACTCACCTCAGCGTAAATGCTGTTCCTGCGGACGACCAGCACATCGGCGCCCGATCCCCCGAGCAGGGTGGAATTGCCTCCGATCATCTCCAGCCGGTCATCGCCCGCGCCGCCCGACAGGATGTCATTCCCCGAGGTCGAGATGAGCGTGTCATTTCCGCCGTCACCATGAAGCAGATCATCCCCGTAATCATAGCGACCGCTGTCCGAGGTAATGTGGTCGTCGCCCGTTCCGCCGCGGAGCAGATCCGAACCCGAGCCGCCTTGCAGCGTGTCACTGCCCGCGCCGCCGAACAGTAACTCGTCCGCCCAGCCGCCGGTCAGGCTGTCGTTCCCACCTTCACCATAGAGCCTGCCCTGCGTATCTGTCAGGACGTCAGCGCCACGACCACCCCGGAGAACATCATCCTCCCCGCCGCCGATGATCGTATCATTCCCGCCCATGCCCGAGAGGGTGCTCTGGCCAATGGGGCCAAGCAAGAACTCCGAGCGGCTGCTCATTTTCAGACTTACGCCGAAGCCGTCCGCCTCAACCTGCCAGCCTTTCGTGTTCAGTGGCTGGCCATAAAGCTTCTGAAGCGCCTCAGTATCCAGGGAGCGGTAGCTTGAGAAAAAACTGTTCCCGCTTTGCGTGTAGGACATCAGGGTATTGCTGCTGTTGTCATGCTGACCCGGCAGGGTGACCGAGCCTTCGAACGGGTGCTTCAGACCAAGAGCATGGCCCAGTTCATGCAGCATCACCTCGAAAGCGAAGGTTCCGGGCGCGTAACTGGTGTTCTGCGGAAAATCCAGCACGAGATCCCCGCCGCTTGGCAACGAGCCGTCTACCCAAGGATAATTGGCCCAGCCCGCATAGCGATTGGTGCTGATGGAGTTGTAAATGTCGATCATCGCCCCGCCGGACTCGCTTTCAACCAGCAGGATCCCGGCGGTTTTCATGGCGATGTCGGCGGCCTTACGGAATTCTTCGCGCTGTGCCGCGTTGAACGGAATATAGCGGTCACTGTCGTAGGGGTTGACGTCGGACAGTGAGGGCAATTCCTTTTTAGACAGAAAGGAATACGTCACGACAACGGGCGTCTTGAGATCCGTGAGGGCGTTCCAGCGCGCGCTGGGGTGCTCAAGATAGGCCAGCAGGGCGCGCGAGCTGCCTGCGGGGGGCGCGGGAATCTCTGCGCCGGGGCCATCATCCCCTTCACCCGGACTTTTGGCACCAAGCACACACAACAGACACATGCACGGCCTCCTACTGGCAAGATACAACCTTGGGGCGTGAACTTAGTCTGTGGGCAGGAGTGGCACAAGAGGCGGTGACCGCCGCTGAGGGCCGTGCCGCCCTGTCGGGTCAGGCCGAGCTCAGGATGCGGCTACCTTCGAAATCGAACCATTGCGGCAAGTCTGCGCTTAGGCGCCTGGGTGGCGCTTTGCCTGCTGCAATCCATAATTGCTGTGGCAAGCCGGAATGCAGCGCGGAACAGACACGGGCGCGGGGTTCTCTGGCTTGTCTGTGGCGCGCCTGCTGCTAACCTGCGGCCATGTCTCAGCTCCCGCTTGTTCCCAACGCCCGCGCCCGGCGCATTTTTCTGGACCGTCATGCGCTGGCCGAGGCGCCGTCAGGTGTGGCCAGTGGTGCGGCGCTGCATGAACTGATCACCCGGATCGGGTTCGTGCAGGTGGACAGCATCAACACCGTATCGCGGGCGCATCACATGATCCTGTGGGCGCGGCGTCAAAGCTATCGCCCCGAGGCGCTGGCCCGGCTGATGGAGCGTGACCGGCTGCTGTGGGAACACTGGACCCACGATGCCTCGATCCTGCCGGTGGCGTGGTTTCCGTTCTGGCGGCGCCGGTTTGAACAGGATCGCGCCCGTCTGGTGCAGCGCTGGACCGGCTGGCAGCGCGCGGGATTCCACGAGAAGTTTGACGAGGTGCTGGCACGGGTTGCTGATCATGGTCCCGTCACCTCGGCCGATGTGGGGGAGGGGGAGGCGCGCGGGTCTGGTGGCTGGTGGGACTGGCATCCGTCAAAGGCGGCGCTGGAATATCTGTGGCGCGTGGGCGAGCTGTCGGTGACGCGGCGCGACGGGTTTCGCAAGGTTTATGACCTGACCGAGCGGGTGATCCCGGCGGAATGGCGTGACCACCTGCATGATGATGCCGCGGTTATCGACTGGGCCTGCAATACCGCGCTGGACCGGCTGGGCTTTGCAACACCGGGCGAGCTGGCGGCCTATTGGGCTGCTGTCACGCCGGATGAGGCAAAGGTCTGGTCCGAAGCCGCGCTGGCCTCGGGCGCTGCGATTCGTGTCGCGGTGGAAGGGGCCGATGGCAGCCTGCGCACCCATCTGGCCCGTCCCGATCTGCCGCAGTTCGACCCGCCCGAACCGCCGGGGCGCCTCCGCATCCTTTCGCCCTTCGATCCGGCCCTGCGCGACCGCAAGCGGGCCGAGCGACTGTTCGGGTTTCATTACCGGATCGAGGTTTTCGTGCCCGAGCCGCAGCGGCGGTTCGGCTATTACGTCTTTCCGGTGCTGGAGGGCGCACGGCTGGTGGGGCGTGTGGATGCCAGGGCGCAGCGCGACCGGGGCGTGCTGGCGGTCCGTGCCTTCTGGCCCGAGGCCGGAGTGTCGATGGGAACGGGACGCCGCGCGCGGCTGGAGGCGGAACTGGATCGCCTCGCCCGGTTTTGTGGCTGTGATAACGGCGTCGAATTTGCCGCCGACTGGCTGCGCGACCATCTGCCGCCTGAACGTTGAGGCCGGACGGCGCTATTCCGCTGCCAGTGGCATCGCGCCGCCGGGGCGGCGGAATGCCCCCGCGAGTTCGGTGATGATGCCGGCGATCACCTGCCGGAAGGCGGTGAAATCCGTACTGCGGCGGATCGCGGTTTCGTCCATATAAAGCGCGCGGTCGATTTCGATCTGCACCACATGCTGCTGCTGCGACGGGCGGCCATAGGTCTGGGCAATATAGGCCCCGGCGAAGGGTGCATTGCGGACCACCCGCAGGCCCGCGCGGCGGAAGGCGGCCTCGATCCGATCCGTTACCTCGCGCGCCGCAGAAGCGCCGAAACGGTCGCCCAGCACGACCTCGGGATGGGCAATGCCGGGGCGTGAATGCACCTCGATCGCCTCATGTGGCATGGAATGCCAGTCGAGCAGGATGGCCTGCCCCGCGCCCAGATGCGCCTCGCGCAGCAGTGTCTTCAACTGGTCGTGCCACGGATGCCAGTGCCGCGCGATGCGTGCTTCCGCCTCGGCCAGGGAAATCTTTCCGCGATAGATATTGCGACCCTGCGCCACCACACGGGGAATCACCCCTAACCCGGAGCTGACGCGCGGATTATGCGCCGCCCGGCCGATTCCCTCGATCACTGCCGGGTCAAGTTCATCGCTGCCCCGGTTCAGATCCAGAAACGCCCGTGGTACCCGCGCCGCCAGAAGCGGGATGCCCGCTGCCGGCGCCGTGCCGATAAGCTCGTCGACAAAGGCGTCTTCCGAGCTGCGGATCTGGGATGAATCGAGCAGAATGTTATCGAGAAACGCCGGATCATAGGCCCGGCCGCTATGCGGCGATGAAAATACCAGCGGCCCCCGCCCGATCTGCGGGGTGTTCAGGACATAGGCTTCGGTTTCGGTCCGGTGGATCATGTCAAAAGGTATAGCGCGGATTTTTCTGTTGTCGAAACCCCTTGAACACCGCTGCGACTCTCTTTATAGACCCCTCCACGACGCGGTTCTGCCCGCGTCCTTTGTTTTTACAAAGGCTGCGGCAGGGGCAAGTCAGGGCGGTTAGCTCAGCGGTAGAGCACTACGTTGACATCGTAGTGGCCACTGGTTCGATCCCAGTACCGCCCACCATTTTCGTCCCGCAAGGGGCACAAGGCAAGAAGGCGCACGCGCGCCGCGATAAGGAGACGACCCATGAAGGTCAAGAACTCGCTGCGCTCGCTGAAGACGCGTCACCGCGACTGTCAGGTTGTGCGCCGTAAAGGCCGGGTCTATGTGATCAACAAGACCCAGAAGCGCTACAAGGCCCGTCAGGGCTGATTGGCGCCAAGCCATCGCTTTGGAAAGACCGCCGCGGGAAACCCGGCGGTCTTTTTCATTTCAGCGCGCCATGGCGTGATATTCGGGGTTCGGCCGCATCTCGACCGCCGCCGCCAGCCGGTTCGACATGTTGTAGAAAGCGGCGACGGCGGCGATATCCCAGATATCCGCATCGCTGAATCCTTCCGCCCGCAGGGTGGCCCGGTCGGCCTCGCCCATTTCGGCGGGATGGTTGGTCAGCTTCACCGCGAAGGCCAGCATGGCCCGCTGCCGGGGGGAGATATCGGCCACGCGCCAGTTCTGCGCCACGGTTTCCGCCAGCGCCGGATCGCCGGAAAGCTGGCGCAGCGCCGCGCCATGGGCAGTCAGGCAATAGACGCAGGCATTCTGCGCCGAAACGGCGACCGCGATCATCTCGCGTTCCGCTTTGGTCAGCCCCGAGGGTGCCAGCATCAGGTCGTTATACATCGCACTGAAGGCGCGCAGTTTTTCCGCGTCGAAAGCATAGGCCAGCAGCACATTCGGGATCATGCCCAGCTTTTCCTGACACTTGCCGAAATAGGCGGCGATGTCGTCGGGCAGCGGGTTTTCGGGCTCCAGATCCAGCGCGGTTACGGTTTCGGTCATTGCATCCTCCCTTATAAGTGACAGCCTGCACCGAAGCGGGAAAGGTTCCAACGCGAAATCGCGGGGCTATGCTGCCTGAAGTCGAATCGCCGACCGGAGGACAGGATCATGCGGCTGTTTCATTCCCCGACCTCGCCCTATGTGCGTAAGGTCATGGTTTTGCTGCACGAAACCGGGCTGCTGCCAAGGGTCGAACTGGTGGCGGCGCAGGGCACGCCGGTTGATCCGGGGTCCATGCCGGTGGACCGCAATCCACTGGGCAAGATTCCAGCGCTGGAAACCGACGAGGGGGTGGCGCTTTATGACAGCCGGGTGATCTGTCGCTATCTGGATGATCTGGGCACCGCAGGGCTTTACCCGCCTGCGCCCGCCCTGTGGGAGGTGCTGACACTGGAAGCGACAGCGGACGGTATCCTCGATGCCGCGATCCTGATGGTCTACGAATCGCGGGTGCGGCCCGAGGAGCGGCGGCATCCCGACTGGGTGGAAGGGCAGTGGGCCAAGATCGCCCGTGCGCTGGATGCGGCCGAACGGCGGTGGTCCGGTCATCTGGCCGGGCCGCTGGACATGGGCCAGATCGCCCTGGGTTGTGCGCTGGCCTACCTGGACTTCCGGCATTCTGACCGACCGTGGCGCGCAGCGCATCCGCATCTCGCCGCCTGGGAGGCCGAGTTTTCCGGCCGGGCCTCGATGCTGGCGACGCGCCCGTCAACGGTTTGATTTCGAAGGGCTTCTAGGTTCTGGAAGGCAGGTGCGACCAGAGGCTGCGGCGGCAGGCGGCGCGCAGGCTGCCAAGCCATCGGATCACGGTGCGGCGTGCGTGGCTGTCGCGGCGCAGCACGCGTTCTCCCAGCCAGCCCAGAACGGCCCCGGCCAGAACCTGCCAGATGTCATGGGCCTGCGCCTGAATGCGTGAGGCCCCCACAAAACCCGCCCCGATCACCACTACCGCACGGGCGACCGGATGCGGCGGCAGGCAGTCATGCAGCAGCGCGCTGGCGCCGAAACCGGCAGCGGCGGTGTGCGCCGAGGGGAAGCCATCGCTGCCACCGCCGGGCCGCCGGTTCAGCGCCGTGTTGCCCAGCAGTTGCTTGGTGCCATGCGCAACGGCAATCACCCCGGTAAACCGCAAAAGCAGCTCGCCCGCCCGGCCATCCGCTGCGGCACAGGCCAGGGCCACGACCGGCAGCGCGATCTGAAGCCGGTCGCCATAGCGCCGCGCCGCCGGTTCGCAGAGAATCAGGCTCAGCGACAGAGCTGCCAGCACCAGCTGGACACGGCCGAGCATTTTCCAAAAGGGCCTGATCATCGGTGCCTCCGCCACTTGCGGGCCTGCCTAACGTGCCGATGTAACAGGCAGTTCACGCGCCCGTGTCGCAGGCATTGTGGCATTGCGAGGGGCGAATGATGCGAAAATGCCGCATCAAACCGGGGCCTGCGCGCCTATGACCGCTGGACGTGACGGGGGCGCTTGGCTAAAACCCGCCCATCACGGCTGCGGGCGACCGCCGCCCCTGATTTGCATGGGTCGCATGAGGCGGCCCTTGAGAGGGAGAAGATCTCGTGTCCCACGCAGAAGATCACGCAGGCACCCGCAGGGATTTCCTGTACTATGCAACGGCTGGTGCCGGCGCCGTCGCTACCGGCGCGGCGGTCTGGCCGCTGATCAACCAGATGAACGCTTCGGCTGACGTGCGCGCCCTTGCCTCGATCCATGTCGATGTCTCCAATGTGGCTGTGGGCTCGCAGCTCACCGTGAAATGGCTTGGCAAGCCGGTCTTCATCCGCCGCCGCACCCCCGAAGAGATCGACGCCGGACGCGCCGTTGCGCTGACCGATCTCGTCGATCCCCATGCCGACAATGCCAATAAGCCGGATGCCGATGCCGCCGACCAGAACCGCACGCTGGACGAAGCGGGCGAGTGGCTGGTGATGATGGGCGTCTGCACCCACCTCGGCTGCGTGCCGCTGGGCAATGGCGCCGGTGACTTCGGCGGCTGGTTCTGCCCCTGCCACGGCTCGCACTACGATACGGCTGGCCGCATCCGCAAAGGGCCCGCGCCGCGTAACCTGCCTGTGCCGGTGGCGCAGTTCACCGATCCGAACACCATCAAGCTGGGCTGAGGGAGACACCGATGGCCGGAATTCCGCACGACCATTACGAGCCCAAGACGGGCATCGAAAAGTGGCTGCATTCGCGCCTCCCGATTGTCGGGCTGGCCTATGACACGCTGATGATCCCCACCCCGAAGAACCTCAACTGGATGTGGATCTGGGGCATCATCCTGACCTTCTGCCTTGCATTGCAGATCGTGACCGGCATCGTGCTGGTGATGCACTACACGCCGCATGTCGATCTGGCCTTCGCCAGCGTCGAGCACATCATGCGTGACGTGAACGGCGGCTTCGCGCTGCGTTATCTGCATGCCAACGGCGCCTCGCTGTTCTTCGTGGCCGTTTACCTGCACATCTTCCGGGGTCTCTACTACGGCAGCTACAAGGCGCCGCGCGAAGTGACCTGGATCGTCGGCATGCTGATCTACCTCTGCATGATGGGCACCGCCTTCATGGGCTATGTTCTGCCCTGGGGTCAGATGTCCTTCTGGGGCGCGACCGTGATCACCGGCCTGTTCGGCGCCATTCCGGGCATCGGACCGGATATCCAGGCCTGGTTGCTGGGCGGACCGGCTGTCGACAACGCCACGCTGAACCGCTTCTTCTCGCTGCACTACTTGCTGCCCTTCGTGATCGCGGCCCTCGTCGCCGTGCACATCTGGGCCTTCCACACCACCGGCAACAACAACCCCACCGGGGTCGATGTGCGCCGCGGGTCGAAGGAAGAGGCGAAGAAAGACACCGTTCCGTTCTGGCCCTACTATGTCATCAAGGATCTGTTTGCGCTGGCAGTGATTCTGGTGGTGTTCTTCGCCATCGTCGGTTTCATGCCGAACTACCTTGGCCACCCGGATAACTATATCGAGGCGAACCCGCTGGCGACGCCTGCGCATATCGTGCCGGAATGGTACTTCCTGCCGTTCTACGCCATCCTGCGTGCCTTCACTTCGGACGTCTGGGCGGTGCAGTTCGTTCAGTTCATCACCTTCGGCATCGTGGACGCCAAGTTCTTCGGCGTGCTGGCGATGTTCGGCGCGATCGCGGTCATGGCGCTGGCGCCCTGGCTCGATACCTCGTCGGTGCGTTCGGGCAAGTATCGTCCGATGTTCAAATGGTGGTTCTGGCTGCTCTGCGTCGACTTCATGGTCCTGATGTGGGTTGGCGCCCAGTCGACCGAGTTCCCCTATGACTGGATCTCGCTCATCGCTGCGACCTACTGGTTCGCCTACTTCCTCGTGATCCTGCCGCTTCTTGGCGTGATCGAAAAGCCGCTGGCCATCCCGGCGACCATCGAGGAAGACTTCAAGGCCCATTATCCGCACGCGGCCGAGTGAGAGAAAGGAAGTAACTGAGATGCTTCGCAAAATCGCAATCAGCGCGATCTCGGCTCTGGCCATCACCTCCGGCGCCGCCATGGCCGCCGGTGGCGGCGGCCACATCGAGGATGTCGCCTTCTCCTTCGAAGGTCCGTTCGGCAAGTTCGAAAAGAACCAGCTCCAGCGCGGTCTTCAGGTCTTCACCGAAGTCTGTGCGGCCTGCCACGGTCTGAAATATGTGTCGATCCGCACGCTTTCGGACGAGGGCGGCCCGCAGCTTCCCGATGATCAGGTCCGTGCCTATGCCAAGAACTTCTCGGTGGTCGACAAGGACACCGGCGAAGAGCGTGAGGCGGTCCCGTCGGATCACTTCCCGCCGAACACCGGCGCGGGTGCCCCTGACCTCAGCCTGATGGCCAAGGCGCGTGCGGGTTTCCACGGCCCTTACGGCACGGGTCTGAGCCAGCTGTTCAACGGCATCGGCGGCCCGGAATACATCCATGCGATTCTCACCGGCTATACCGGCGAGACCAAGGAAGAAGCGGGCGAGACCTATTACGAGAACCACGCCTTCTCGACCGGCTGGATCAAGATGCCCCCGCCGCTGGCGGATGATCAGGTGACCTATATCGACGGTCATCCCGCGACGGTGGACGCCATGTCGGAAGACGTGTCGGCCTTCCTGATGTGGACCGCCGAGCCGAAACTGATGGCGCGCAAACAGATGGGTTTTGTCGCCGTTCTGTTCCTGATCGGCCTTTCGACGCTGCTTTACCTGACCAACAAGCGGCTCTGGGCCAAGGTTAAGGGCAAGAAGCTGGTCTGATCTGGCGCCTGTGAAACGAAAAGCCCCGCAGGAAACTGCGGGGCTTTTTCATGTGCCGAGATAGCGGGCCAGCGCAGGTGGCGGATTGGCGAATAGCGCTTCCGTTGACGCAGGGGGGGCGGCGACACCATCAGCCACCAGAATGGTGTGCGAAGAAAAGCGCTGCGCATCCTCGGGGTCATGCGTGACCATGAGGACCAGCGCCGGACCCGCGAGTTCTTCGACCAGCGCCAGCATTTCGGCCTTAAGGGCCGGGCCAAGCGCGGCGAAGGGTTCATCCAGCAGCAGCATCGGCCGGGCGCGCAGCAAGGCGCGGGCCAGCGCAGCGCGGCTTTGCTGGCCGCCCGACAGCGCGGCGGGGCGCCTGTTGCCCAACCCCCCCAGCCCGACCCGCTCCAGCGCCCGGTCAACCGCCGCCGAGTCGACGCGCCGCAGCGAGGGGTCAAGCCCGAGGCCAAGGTTCTGCGCCACAGTCAGATGCGGGAACAGGTTCTGATCCTGAAACAGGATCGACAGCGGGCGCCTGCCCGGCGTCAGCTCGTCCAGCGGCTGACCTTCCCAGCGAATATGACCTGACGCCAGCGGTATGAAGCCTGCAAGAGCATTCAGCAGGGTCGACTTTCCGGCCCCAGAGGGGCCGATGACCGCGATACGCTGGCCCGGCCCGGCCTGCCAGTTGGCGACCAGGCTGAAATCGTCCTGCTGAATCGTGACATTCTCAAAGCTCAGCACCGGCGCGCCCCCATCTGTCACATATCCAGAACACGCCGAAGGCCGCGATCACCAGCAAAAGCGACGCCGCCGCCGCCGCCTCCATCCGATAGGCGGCCATCAGGCGGGAAATCACAAGGGGCAGGGTCGCCCCGTGCTCTGCCGCGAACAGCGCGACGACGCCCAGGTCACCCACCGCCAGCGCGGCAGTCAATCCCAGTGCAAAGCCCAGCGGGCGGCGGAGGCGGGGCAGGATCAGCAGGCGGAGCGCGGCCCAGCCACACAGGCCCAGTGATTCCGCCAGCGTGCCATAATCGGCCACCAGCACGCGCGCCTCTGGCAAAAGGATGCGATAGGCGAAGGGCAGCGCCATGACGGCGGTCACCAGAATGGTGACCGGCACCGCCATGTCGGGTGGTGCCACGAACGGAAAGACCAGCAGAAACAGCCCGGTGCCCAGAACAAGCTGTGATCCGGCCATGGGCAGCATCGCCACCGGCTCCAGCCAGCGGGCCCCATGGGCGCGGGCCAGCGCCAGCACCAGCGCGGCAGAAACGGCCAGAGGTGCGGTGCAGAGGGCGACCAGCAGCGAGGTCAGCAGGCCGGGCCAGACCCCTGCGGGCAGGCTGGCAAGGCCGGGAACGCCACGCAGCACCACTGCGCCGATGGGCAGGGCGAGGAAGGTCGCCGCCAGCCCGATGGCGCCAAAGTCGATCAGCTGCCGCCAGCCGCCGGGCGCGGGCAGATCGGCCTGACGGTCGAGGCCGGCGCCGAATCCGCCCGGCGTGGTGAAGAAGGACGCCAGCGCCACCGCCAGCCCGCAGGTCCCCACCTGCATCAGGGCCAGCGTGGCGGCACGGGGCAGGTCGAACTCGAACCGGATCGCCTGATAGATTGCCAGTTCCACGGTCGTGGCCGCCGGACCGCCGCCCAGAATCAGCACCACGGCAAAGCTGGTCAGGCAGATCGCAAAGACCGCGAGCAGCACGCCGGGCAGCACATCGCGCAGCATCGGTGCCTCGATATGGCGCCAGAAATCGGTGGGCCTGAAATCGAGACTGGCGGCAAGCCTCAGGCGTTCCGCCGGAATGGCCTGCCAGCCTTGCAGCAGCATTCGCGTCGCCAGCGGCATGTTCAGAAAGATATGGGCCAGCACCACGCCGCCCAGCCCGAAGATCGAGACGGGGGCCAGACCCAACAGACGCAGCCCGCCATTCACAAGACCGGCGCGGCCGAAAACCGCCAGCAGGCCCAGCACCGCCACGATGACCGGCAACAGGAAGGGTGCCCCCAGCGCAGTGATCATCAGCCTGCGCCCGGCAAAGCGGCGGCGGGCCAAAGCACGGGCAAGCGGCACCGCACAGGCGGTGGAGGCCAGCGCGGAAAGCGCGGCCTGCGTTACCGTAAAGCGCAATGCGGCCAGATCGGCTGTGCCGACCCCGCCGCGCCCGGCTTGCGCCAGAACGACTGCCACGGGGCCCAGCGTCAGCGCCGCCAGCCCCGCCGCAATCAGCGCGCCAGCGCGGCGCGCCATTCTTCCAGTGCCGGGGCGCGCAGCGCCTCGGCCTCATCCGCGCCCAGCAGCAGCGATTTGGTCGGCTGCACCAGCGTCTCGAACCCCTTCGGCAGCCCCTCGGCGGGTACATGGGCGGGATACATCCAGTTCGTCGTCGGCAGCACCGCCTGCGCCGCATCCGACAGCATATAGGCCATAAAGCGGTCAGCCAGTTCAGGCTGGTCGGAAGCGGCCAGTTTGCCCATCACTTCGACCTGCATATAATTGCCCTCGTCGAAGACGGCGGCGGTCTTGCTGTCATCCTGTTCCGAGATCAGGTGATAGGCGGGCGAGGTGGTGTAGCTGAGCACCATATCCGCCTCGCCTTCAAGGAACATGCCATAGGCTTCGGACCAGCCGGGGGTGACGGTGACGATATTGTCGGCCAGATCCTTCCAGACCTGCGCCGCCTCGTCGCCATAGGCCGCCTTCACCCACATCAAAAGGCCCAGACCGGGGGTGGAGGAACGCGGGTCCTGAATGACGATCTTCAGGTCCGATCCCGCCAGATCACGGAAGTTCTTCGGTGCATCCAATGTGCGGTTGTGGACAAAGGCGAACCAGCCCCAGTCGTAGGGCACGAAGTTCGCATCTTCGAAGGCGACCGGCAGGTCGAGTTCGGGGGCCTGACCATGTGGCGCGAACAGGCCGGTTTCGCGGGCCGCGGCGGTCAGGTTGGTGTCCAGACCCAGAACCACGTCGGCATCGGTCCTTGCGCCTTCCAGTTGCACGCGCGCCAGCAGCGCGGCACCGTCCCCTGCCGGTATGAAGCGCAGATCGCAGCTGCATTCGGCCTCGAAGCCCGTTTCGATGGCCGGGCCGGGGCCCCATTCGGATACGAAGCTGTCATAGGTCAGCACGTTCAGTACCGGGGTCTCTGCCGCCACGGATGTGGCGACAAAAGCGAGACCCGCAGCAAATTTGAGAGATTTCATCGTCATTCTCCTATCTGCGACGGGCGGAGACGGGAGTATGGCCGGGCCACGCACCTTCCCTCCGCCGGTCCTAACCGGTTCAGGTTCAACGGGTCCGCGTTGCCGCATCTCAGCCCAGTAGGGCCCCCCGAGGTGCGGGAGACAATAGGGCAGGGTGAGCCATGTGCAAGGGGAATCGACAGGAAACTGGACGGCGCCACCGGCCCGGGGGAGGTGGCGCCCGGTCGGGGGTCAGCCCCAGACCTCGGTGAACTCGCGCCATTCGCCCTTGCTCATGCCGCTGTCTTCCTGCGCGACTGTTTCGCCCGCGAGACGACGCTTCAGGACGGCGATGGCCCTGGCCGACAGGGTGACTCCGCCCATGCGGTAATCCTCGAAAGCGCCAAACGCGACCGGCACCCAGTCCGCCACCACTTTCGCAATCGCCTCGGCATAGACGCGAATTTCATATTGTGCATGGGCGTCGGCGCGCAGCCGCAGGAAGTGGAACAGGTTGTGCAGATCGACCTTCCAGTACCATTGCGTATAGATATTGGCGGGCAGGTTCATCCGCGCCAATTCGCGCGCAAGGCCCTGCTGGCCGTCCTGGCTGAGCATTTCCTCGTAATGGTCATAGCTGCGGGCGGCATCGGATTTCAGGATTTCCAGCACCCGCGCCGCTTCATCGCCTTGCAGCACGGCGCCACGGCCCTGATTGTTGACCGTCGATTGCGCGGCCAGATGTTCAGGGGTCGGGATGTAGAACTCACGGTCCATGATCGAATAGCGGGCGCTGTATTCGTTCACATTGGCGGTGCGGTGGCGAATCCACTGGCGCGCGACAAAGATCGGCAGCTTCACATGCAGCTTCACCTCGCACATCTCGAACGGGGTGGAATGCCAGTGCCGCATCAGATAGCGGATCAGGCCGCTGTCGTCGTTCACTTTCCTCGTGCCCGCGCCATAGCTGACCCGCGCGGCCTGCACGATGGCGGCATCGTCGCCCATATAGTCGATCACCCGGACAAAGCCGTGGTCCAGCACCTGATGCGCCCGGTAAAGATGGGCCTCCATCCCTTCGGAGACAGCGCGAAGGGTAGGGCGCGGGGTCGCACGCAGGGCGTCGATCTCGGCTTGCTGTTCAGGGGTCAGGGGCATGGTGTGGTCCTTCGTATGAGTCGGAAACCACTATATCTGGGCGAAGCCCCGCATATAACCCACCGGATGATGCGTGGTGCAGAGATGCCGCAGCCTTCATCCAAAGTGATGAACGGTGCGAAACTCGTTGACTTTACAGGGATTTTGGAAAATCTGGAAAGAAAAACGCAGCAGTGTCACAGGACCGTTATCATGTCTCAGCTTCGTACGGCGCTTGCCGCGCTTCTGCTTTTGTCTGCCTGTAGCGGCAGCCCGTTCGAGGACCCGACCGACGGGGGCACCGATGGTGGCACAGACGGCGGGACCGATGGCGGAATTGACAGCGACCGCGAGCTGCCTCCCGGCACCGCCAGCCCCAAACCGGATAAGCGGATCGTCCGGTACGAGGCGCGGGGTACGGCCTCCACCGATGGCGACAGCGGCAACGGCTATGTGACGAAGGTCAGCTACAACCGCGACAGCGACACGTTCAGCGTGGATGGCCTGCCCTTTGATGGCGACAATGCCTATACCCGTGGCACCAAGGTCGGCTCGCTGGGCAAGGTGGCGGTTTACGAAGGAAAGCCCACCCTGGACGGGATCGAGCAGATCCAGCACCGTGCGCTTTATGGTGTCAGCAGCGACGGGCAGGTCGAATTCGCCATCGTCCGCACCGGCGGCTATGTCGATTACGGCTTCGGCGGGTTCATCTATCAGCGGAACGGATCGGTCACTCTGCCCGCCGAGGGCACCAATACCGCCGACTATCGCGGCCAGGCGCGTTACAAGGGCAAGTTCGATTCGCTGCGGGATTTCAAGGCCAAGAGCGGGCTTGAATATGGCCGCGCTGACATGACCATGGATATCGACTACGACGATTTCAACGATGGCAATGGCGTCAAGGGCCGCATCTACAACCGCAAGATCTATGATATCAACGGCAAGGAAATCACCGACGAGGTGGTGGCCGCGCTGTCCGCGGAGTCGGATCGCAAGCAGGACGGTCTGCCTGAAATCCGCTTCCGCGTGCAGCAGGGCGTGATGGACGACAATGGCGAGATCGTCGGAACCGTCTCTTCCAGCTATTACAATGGCAGCGGGGCGATCGAGGGCTTCGAGGAAGGCAACTACTATGCCATCGTCTCGGGCAAGAATGCCGAGCGGGTGGTTGGTGTGGTTGTGGTCGAAGGCGACGACCCGCGCTGGTCGGGCGTGACCACGCGCGAGACCGGCGGCTTCATCCTGAAGCGCAAGAAGGCGAGCGCGAACTGACGATGCTTCGGCCGCTGCGGTTCCGGCTGGTGGCGGGGCTGATCGCCGCCGCCCTGCTGGGGCCAACCCAGATCCGGGCCGAGGATGCCATGACGGCGCAGGAATTGCGCCGCATCGGCTATGCGATGATGGCCGAGGGCGATGCCCGGGGCGCCGAGGCGCTCGCCGAGGCCCTGCTGGCGAGGGATGCAGGCGATACCGCCGCGCTGATGCTGCGGGCGCAGGCCCGGCTGAAGCTGGGTCGCGCGGGCAGCGCGCGGGCTGATGCGCGCGAGGTCTACCGGATCAGCGACAAGCAACAGGCCCGGTTCGGGGCGGCGATGTTCGTCGCAAGCTCGCTGGTGGAAGATGGCTATGTCACGCGCGGTCAGCTCTGGTTGCGTCTGGCGGCGCAGGCTGCGCCGGACGACGCCAGCCGGGCAGCGGTGGCCAAGGATTACGATTTCGTCCGTTCGCGCAATCCGTGGCTCTGGAACTTCAACCTGCGCGCCAATCCTTCGTCCAACGTGAACGACGGATCGACCGAGGCGAGTTACACCAATCCGGGCATCCCCTGGCTGGGCCCCGAGATCGAGATTACCGGCGCGCAGAAGGCGCTGTCGGGGGTGGAGGCGACTGCCGGGTTCGGCGTGACCTACCGCTTGCCCCCTACCGCCACCACGATGACCGCGCTGCATTTCCGCGCGGAACAGACCAAGGTACAGCTTTCATCCGAAGCGAAGCGCATCGCGCCCGGTGCCCTTGGCCGCGACTATGACAGCGCCAGCGTCGAGGCGGGCATCAGCCGCCGCTGGCGCCCCGAAACCGGCCAGACAACCTATGGATTCGGGGCCTATGCCTCGCATGACTGGGCGGGTGGCTATGACCTGTCCAACGCGCTGCGGCTGGAGGCACAGGCAGACCGGCCGCTTGGGAACGGTGTGGCGGGCATGGTGGCGCTGAGCGCGGAACGGCAATGGCGGCTCGATTCCGCGGTGCGTTCGGCGGATGTCGTGTCGCTGACCTTCGGAGTGCAGCGCCAGCTCGCCAATCAGGACCGGCTTCAATTGACGTTGGGAGGGCGTGTTACCGCGACCGACAGCCCTGGCCTGCGCAACAATGCCGTCACGGCCCGTCTGGCCTGGGACAAGGCCCGGCCTCTGGCCGGGTTTTCGGTTGGCGGTGCGCTGACCTTCGAGGCGCGCGACTACCCGGATTCGCCCTTTGATCTGCGTGACGGGCGGCAAGACCGGCGCATGTCGCTGGATATCTCGATCCAGCATGAGGATGTGCAGTTTTACGGCTTTTCACCGACACTGGATATCCGTGCGGCCCGTAACCATTCCGATGTCGGGCTGTACAGCTCGCGCGGGCTGGGCGTGACGCTGGGCATCCAGTCCAGCTTCTGACTGGCATCCGCCGGATTTGACCCTATGTTTCCGCTACCGGCGGCACAGCCGCCACGGCCAAAGGCGAGGGAACCCGATGAAGCTGAAATATCTGCACACCATGGTCCGCGTGCTGGACCTTGAAAAATCCATGGCCTTCTATCGCCTGCTGGGGCTGGAGGAAACGCGGCGCTACGAAAACGAACAGGGCCGGTTCACGCTGGTCTTCCTGGCGCCGCCCGGCCAGCCGGAATGCCCGGTAGAACTGACCTACAACTGGGATGGCGACGACGGCCTGCCCTCGGATAGCCGCCATTTCGGCCATCTGGCCTATGAGGTGGAGGACATCTACGCCACCTGCCAGCATCTGATGGACAATGGCGTGACCATCAACCGTCCGCCGCGCGACGGTCGCATGGCCTTCGTCCGCAGCCCGGATAATGTATCGGTGGAGCTGTTGCAGGCGGGCACGGCGCAGGCGCCGGCCGAACCCTGGACCTCGATGCCGAATACGGGGCACTGGTAAGGCAGGAAACCCCTTGCGGGCACGGGGCGAAGCGGTCAGGACGGGCGCATGACGGATCGAGCTTTTCTGAATGTCGAAGCCTCGCTGACCGGACGGCGCTGGCTTGGCCCCGACCCATCGGTCACCCGGCAGGCCGAGGCGCTGGCCCAGGCAACGCGGCTTCCCGCCGCGTTGTGTCAGGTTCTGGCCGAACGCGGCGTGACCCCGCAGGAGGCGCCCGCCTTCCTTGCGCCCGCGCTGCGCGACCTGCTGCCTGATCCGCTGAGCCTGCGTGACATGGCCCCGGCGGCAGAACGCTTCCTGAAGGCGCTGCGCGGCCGCGAACGCATCGCCATCTTCGCCGATTATGATGTGGATGGCGGCTCGTCCGCCGCGCTGCTGCTGACGTGGTTGCGCGCCATGGGGCGGCCTGCGACGCTTTATATCCCCGACCGTATCGACGAGGGTTATGGTCCCAACGTGCCTGCCATGCAGGCGCTGGCCGCCGCGCATGACCTGATCATCTGCGTCGATTGCGGCACGCTGAGCCATGAGCCCATCGCCGCCGCGAAGGGCGCGGATGTGGTGGTGCTGGATCACCACCTTGGCGGCGAGACGCTGCCCGAGGCGGTCGCGGTGGTGAACCCCAACCGGCAGGACGAGGATGGCAGTCTTGCACATCTTTGCGCGGCTTCGGTCGTGTTTCTGTTGCTGGTCGAGGCGAACCGCCGTCTGCGGGCCGAAGGCGTGCAGGGACCGGATCTGATGGCGCTGCTCGATCTGGTGGCGCTGGCCACCGTGGCCGACGTGGCGCCGCTCATCGGGGTGAACCGTGCCTTCGTGCGGCAGGGGCTGCGGGTGCTGGCGCGGCGCGAACGCGCGGGGCTGCGCGCGCTGGCCGATGTGGCGCGGATGGATCAGGCACCCACGCCCTACTCGCTGGGCTTCCTGCTGGGGCCAAGGGTGAATGCGGGCGGGCGGATCGGTCAGGCCGATCTGGGCGCCCGTCTTCTTGCCACCGATGACCCGGCCGAAGCGGCGGCGCTGGCCGAACGTCTGGACCAGCTCAACACCGAGCGGCGCGAGATCGAGGCGGCGGTGCGTGCCGCGGCCCTCGCGCAGGCCGAAGCCCGCGGGCTGGATGGTCCGCTGGTCTGGGCCGCTGGGGCAGGGTGGCATCCGGGCGTTGTCGGCATCGTGGCCGCGCGTCTGAAAGAGGCGACGAACCGCCCCGCCGTGGTGATCGGGCTTGAGGGCGGCATCGGCAAGGGCTCGGCCCGGTCGGTGACCGGCGTGGACCTTGGCGCAGCGGTGCAGCGCGTGGCGGCCGAGGGGCTGCTGCTGAAGGGCGGCGGGCACAAGATGGCGGCGGGTCTGACGGTGGTCGAGGATCAGATCGAACCCGCCATGGCGCGGCTGGCCGAACTGCTGGAGCGGCAGGGGGCGGGGGCCACTGGCCCCGCTGACCTGCGGCTGGACGGTCTGCTCAGCCCGATGGCGGTCAGCCCCGCGCTGATCGAACAACTTGAGGAAGCCGGTCCCTTTGGCGCTGCCGCCCCGGCCCCGCGCTTTGCCTTTGCCGATCAGGCGGTCAGCGCGCGTCGCGTGGGCGAAAGCCATCTGCGGCTCAGCTTCGGGGATGGCAGTGGCCCGAAGATTGACGCCATCGCCTTTGGCGCCTTCGATGGCCCGCTTGGCCCCGCGCTGGAGAACGCGGGACACCAGCGTTTCCATCTTGCCGGGCGGCTGGAGCTGAACAGCTATGGTGGCCGCACGCGGGTGCAATTGCGTCTGGAGGATGCGGCGCGCGCTTGATGCGAAACTGTCGCATTTTCCTCTTGCGCCGCAGCCAACGCGCCGCTAGATAGCCCCTCACCGGCCACGGCCCGTTCGTCTATCGGTTAGGACGTCAGGTTTTCAACCTGAAAAGAGGGGTTCGACTCCCCTACGGGCTGCCACTTCCTTGTCAGGAAGTGGCGGGTTTTCCCAAGAAGTGGAATACATGCTTGCCCACCTGCCAGGTGCGGGCTACTGCGGGAAACTGGTAAATTCATGGAGCGTCAGATGATCCTTTACGGCATCTCCACCTGCGACACATGCAAGAAAGCTCTGAAGGCCATCGAGGCGGCGGGTCATGCGGTGACGTTCCGCGATATCCGTAAAGAGCCGCTCAGCGAGGCGGAAATTGCGGCGCTGATGGTGGAGTTCGGGGATCGGATCATCAACAAATCCTCGACCACCTATCGTAGTTTTAACGATTTTCTGAAGGCATCCGAACCGGAGGCGCAGCTTGCTGCTCAGCCGACCGTTATGAAACGGCCGGTCATCGAATCGGAGGGTAAGTGGTTTCTGGGCTGGGATGCCGCAGTGCAGGGCGCGGTTTTGGGTTAAGCCGTTCAACGCGGCCGCAAAATGCAAACGGCCCCTCGCGGGGCCGCAGCGTACCGCTTCGATCCGGGCGGATCAGAGCAGTTTCAGATCGCCAGCCGACGAACGGCCGTCACGGCCCGATTGAAGCTCGTAACCGATTTTCTGGTTGTCGCTCAGACCCTTGAGCCCGGCGCGTTCCACCGCCGAGATATGGACGAACACGTCCTTGCCGCCATCGTCGGGTGCAATGAAGCCATAGCCCTTGGTGGCATTGAACCATTTCACGGTGCCGGTCGGCATGCCGTCTCTCCTTCATCAGACATCCCGCGGCGGAATTACCGTGGGCCGTGCAGCCAGGTCTTCCAATTCTCCGGCTGCCTGTCCGGCAGAAGGCGGTCGAAAGTCTGTCGTCACTTGATCCATGATGACACGGGCTTGGTAAAAATCAAGAAAATAGCTTGGGCGGCCAATGGACCGCCCAATTCTTCAGGTCTTCAGCAGCACGTCCGGGCGAACGTCAGGGCATCTGCCCTTCCTTGGCCAGTTGCGGGATGATCTGGTCCAGCGCAACGGTTTCCGTGCGCGTCTCGCCCAGACGCCGCACCGATACCGAACGATCTTCCACCTCTTTCATGCCGATGGCAAGGATCACGGGCACCTTGCCGACGGAATGTTCACGGACCTTGTAGTTGATCTTCTCGTTCCGGGTATCCGCCTCGGCCCGGATGCCCGCCGCTTTCAGCGTGGCGACCACCTCATGCACATAGGCATCGGCGTCCGAAACGATGGAGGCGACAACGACCTGACGCGGGGCCAGCCAGAACGGCAGCTTGCCGGCATAGTTCTCGATCAGGATGCCGATAAAACGCTCGAACGAGCCCAGAACAGCGCGGTGCAGCATGACGGGGCGATGCTTGGCGCCATCCTCGCCAACATATTCCGCATCCAGCCGCACAGGCAGGTTGAAATCGGCCTGGAACGTGCCGCACTGCCATTCGCGCCCGATCGCATCGGTCAGCTTGAAGTCGAGTTTCGGCCCGTAGAACGCCCCGTCGCCGGGGTTGATCTCATAGGGCAGGCCAAGGCTTTCAATGGCCTTTTGCAGCGCATTCTCGGCCTTGTCCCAGATTTCGTCGCTGCCCACACGCACATCGGGACGGGTGGACAGTTTGATGTCGAACTTCTCGAACCCCAGGTCGCGGTAAACCGACGACAGCAAGCCGATGAAGCCCGCGCATTCGGCCTCGATCTGATCCTCGGTGCAGAAGATATGCGCATCGTCCTGCGTGAAGCCACGCACCCGCATCAGCCCGTGCATGGAGCCGGAGCTTTCATAGCGGTGGCACGACCCGAATTCGGCCAGCCGCAGTGGCAGGTCACGGTAGGATTTCAGGCCCTGATTATAGACCTGCACATGGCAGGGGCAGTTCATGGGCTTCAGCGCATTGATGCGCTTTTCCTTGGCGCCTTCCTCGTCCACCTCGACGATGAACATGTTCTCGCGATAGGCTTCCCAGTGGCCGGATTTCTCCCACAGCACGCGGTCAACCACTTGCGGCGTCTTGATTTCCTTGTAATCCGCCTGCCGCAGCCGCTTGCGCATATAGTCTTCCAGCGTGCGATAGACGGTCCAGCCATTCGGATGCCAGAACACCATGCCCGGCGCCTCTTCCTGAAGGTGGAACAGGTCCATCTCGCGGCCCAGCTTGCGGTGGTCGCGTTTTGCGGCCTCCTCCAGCATCGTCAGATGCGCCTTGAGGTCGTCGCGGTTGCGGAATGCCACACCATAGATGCGTTGCAGCATCGGGCGCGTGGCATCGCCCAGCCAATAGGCGCCAGCGACATGCGTGAGCTTGAAGGCATCGGCCGGAACCTGGCCCGTGTGTTGCAGGTGCGGGCCACGGCACAGATCCTGCCAGTCGCCATGCCAATACATGCGGATGTCCTGATCTTCGGGAATCCGGTCCAGCAGCTCCAGTTTGAACGGTTCGCCCTTGCCGCGATAATATTCGACGGCGCGCGCGCGGTCCCACACTTCGGTTTTCACCGGCTCGCGGGCGTTGATGATCTGCTTCATCCGCGCCTCGATCTGGCCGAGGTCTTCGGGCGTGAAGGGTTCTGCGCGGTCGAAATCGTAGAACCAGCCATAGTCGCGGACCGGGCCGATGGTGACTTTCACATCGGGCCAGATCTCCTGCACGGCACGCGCCATGATATGCGCGAGGTCGTGGCGGATCAGTTCCAGCGCCTGTGCCTCGTCCTGCATCGTGTGGATGGCGATGGTCGCATCCGCCGGGATCGGCCATTGCAGATCCCAGTGCGCGCCGTTCACCGTCGCGCTGATCGCCTTTTTCGCAAGGCTGGTGGAAATGGCGGCAGCCACTTCAGCAGGCGTGACGCCCGTCGTGAAGTCGCGCTTGTTGCCATCGGGGAATGTCAGGGAAATCTGGCTCATGGCCATCCTCCTCGTCGGTTTGGCGCCCACGGAACGCCCGGTTGCGGGTATGTCGGCGCGGTTTTGCGCCCTGTGCGGGGCGGCGTCAAGCCACTGTCGCGCCTTCTTGCCGGGCGCGGGCGGTTCTGCCACGCTAGACCGACCAGGTGGGGGAGGGTGGCGATGCGCAGCTTTGATGAAATTCTGACCATCGCGGCGGCCCGTAAGGGTAGCGCCGAGGCGGTTCTTGCTGGCGCCACGCCGGTGAAACCGGCTGCCGAACTTGCCGCCATTCCGGGGGACCGCTGGCTTGCCACCATGGCGCGCGGCATCTTTCAGGCGGGCATAAGCTGGACGGTGGTCGATGCCAAATGGCCTGGCATCGAAGCGGCTTTTAGCGGCTTCGATGTGGGCCGCGTGTCGATGATGGACGATGCGTGGTTTGATGCGCTGCTGGCGGATACCCGTGTCATCCGCAGCGGACCGAAGATTGCGGCGATCCGTGACAATGCCGCGTTCATCCGTCGGGTCGACGAAGCCGAGGGCGGTTTCGCCCGCCGTATCGCCGACTGGCCGGTGGAGGATTATGTCGGCCTGTTGGACTGGCTGACGAAGAATGGCAGCCGTCTGGGCGGCAATACCGGCGCCTACCTGCTGCGGTGGATGGGCAAGGAAAGCTTCATCCTCTCGCAGGATGTGGTGGCGCGGCTGGTGGCGGAAGGCGTGGTGGACACGGCGCCCAAGTCGAAGAAGGCCATGATGCCGGTGCAGGTGGCGTTCAACCAGTGGCGGGCCGAAAGCGGGCGAAGTTTCAACGAAATCGGCCGCGTTCTGGCGCAGAGCATCGGTTGAGCCGTTCCGCGCGCCTCTGCTAAGACTCGGGCAAAGGAGAATGCCATGCCCGAATTTCTGACCACGCCGCAAGGCCGCCGCATCGCCTATCACCGCACAGCGGGAAAGGGGCCGGGAGTGGTGTTCCTTGGCGGGTTCAAATCTGACATGACGGGCACCAAGGCAGTACATCTGCAAGCCTGGGCCGAGGCGCAGGGCCGTGCCTTCCTGCGGTTCGATTATTCCGGCCATGGCCAATCCTCGGGCGATTTTCTGGATGGCTGCATCGGCGACTGGGCCGAAGATGCGATTGCGGCAGTGGCCAGCCTGACCGAGGGGGCGCAGATCCTTGTCGGCTCGTCGATGGGGGGCTGGATGGCGCTTCTGGTAGCGCGCGCCATGCCGGAACGGGTCGCCGGGCTGATCGGTATCGCCGCCGCGCCGGATTTCACCGAAGATCTGATGTGGGCGGGCTTTACCGAAGCTGAACGCGCCGCAGTGATGGCCGGGCGGCTGGAGCAGCCCTCGGAGTATTCGGACGAGCCCTACGTCATCACACGCAAGCTGATTGAGGACGGCCGTAACCGGCTGGTCCTGCGCACGCCCCTGCCGCTGCCTTTCCCGGTGCGGCTGTTGCAGGGCACGGCGGATGTGGATGTGCCTCCTGCGGTGGCGCTGCGCCTTCTGGACCATGCTGAAAGCCCTGACCTGAGGCTCAGTCTTGTGAAGGGGGCGGATCACCGCTTCTCGACGCCCGAATGTCTTGATCTGATCACGGCCAGCCTTGGCGAGATTGACGCGGTCCTTTGACCGCTGTGGCGCAAATGCCCGCAGTCGCCGCCGCGCGAAGGGGCACTCTGGCCCGCGCGGGGGCCTTGCAGTAACCTTGGCGGCAACACCGCCCTCAGACGCGGTGATCCACAAGGTCTTGAGGCCCATGAACGAGCCGGTCATCCTGATTCCAGGGCTGCTTTGCGACGCCCGTGTCTTTGAACATCAGATCCTGCATCTGTCGCGGCACCGGCCTGTGACGATCGCCCAGCCGCAGGGCCATACGGTCGAGGAAATGTCAGCCGCGCTCGTCCCGCAACTGCCGCCCCGGGCGGTTGTGGTAGGGCAGGGGCTGGGCGGCGATGTGGCGCTGGATGTTCTGCGGCGCGCGGGCGACCGGATCAGCCGGATCGCGCTGATCTCTACCGATCCGCTGGCCGAACCCGCGAATATCGCTGCCGCGCGCGAGGCGCGCATGGTGGCCGCGCGCGCGGGGCGGCTGTTTCAGGCGGTGGCAGAGGAATACCCGCTGGACGAAGCCGGGCCACGCACAGGGGCCATGACCGCGCTGTTGCGCGAGATGGCGGATCATCTGGGCGAAGGTGTCTACCTTGCGCAGTCGCGCGCCATGCAGCGACGGCCAGACCAGCAAAAGACCCTGCGCCGCGCGACGGTGCCTGCCCTGATCCTGGGTGGCGCACGCGATACGCTGGTCCCGCCGCGGCGGCACGAGTTGGTGGCCGGGCTGATGCCCTTTGCCAAATTGCGGATGATTGAGGGGGCTGGGCACCTTCTGACGCTGGAAGCGCCCGAGGTGGTGACGGCCGCGCTGGAGGAATTCCTGCGCGGCCCGATGCTTCTGCGCTGATTACTTGGAAACGGCGAGCTTCACCGGCGCTTTCGCCGGTTTGCCGGAATTGGCGTCGATGAAGCTCAGCACGAGCGGACGGATATTCAGGCGCCAGGACTTGCCCGCGAAGATGCCGTAATGGCCTGCGCCGGGTTCAAGGTGCTGCGCCTTTTTCGACTCGGGCAGGTTGGTCAGCAGCTTCAGCGCAGCAAGGCATTGACCGGGGGCCGAGATATCATCCTTCTCGCCCTCGACGATCTTCACGGCGACATTGGTGATCGCGCCCATGTCGACCTTCTTGCCCGCCACGGTAAAGACGTTGCGCGCGATTTCGCGGTTCTTGAAGACGCGCTCCACCGTCGACAGATAGAATTCTGCGGTCATGTCCATCACCGCCAGATATTCATCGTAGAAGCGGTTGTGGGCATCGTGGTCCGACGACTCGCCACGCGCGGCGCGCATGATCTGGTCGGTGAATGCCTTGGAATGCCTTTCGGCATTCATCGACATGAACCCCGCGAGTTGCAGCAGCCCCGGATAGACCAACCGCCCGGCGCCCTTGTATTTGAAGCCCACACGCTGAATCGCCCATTGCTCCAGCTGACCCATGGTGACCCGACGACCGAAATCGGTCACTTCTGTCGCGGCGGCATCCGGGTCCACCGGCCCGCCCATCAGTGTCAGCGAGCGCGGCTGAGCGGCGGGGTCTTCTGCGGCGAGATACGCGGTGGCGGCCAGCGTCAGCGGCACCGGCTGACACACGGCGATGACATGGGTGTCAGGCCCGAGGTGGCGCATGAAGTCGACCAGATAAAGCGTGTAATCCTCGACATCGAATTTCCCGGCCGAAACCGGGATGTCGCGGGCATTGTGCCAGTCGGTGACATAGACATCGGCATCGGGCAGCAGGCTGGCGACGGTCGGGCGCAGCAGCGTGGCGTAGTGGCCCGACATCGGCGTGACGACGAGGATCTTGCGGGCCATCGGCGGGCGGCGGCGCACGAAGAACTGGATCAGGTCGCCAAAGGGCTTTTCGACCACCTGCTTGATGTCGACGAGGTGATCCTGCCCGTCCGGCCCGACGATCGAACGGATACCCCAGTCGGGCTTGGCAACCATGCGACCGAAGGTCCGCTCGGTCACCTCGCCCCATGCGGCGGTGAGGTTGACAAGCGGATTGGTGGAAAGTGCGAAAGCCGGGTAAGAGGCCATGGCCCGTGCGGTTGCCCCAAGCCATTCATTTGTGTTGCGGGCAGTTTCCATAAGGTCGTAAGTCGCCATATACTTCATCGCGTCTCCTTGCCCGTTGGGGCCGTGGCTCTGCCGCGCAACCCCGGAAGGCAGGCGGAAATGCTGCATGCGCAAAAACTTTAGGGGGGAATTGTTGATATGACAACCGAGACCAAGGACGATGACGCACGGCTGGAACGGCTCAATGCGAATCTTGTCAGGGTCGACGAGTTGTCGAGGCGCCTTGCAGCGGCGCTAACACATCGCAAACAGGTTGATATGTCGCTTCATGGCCCCTCTCAGGAGGTCTATTTGAAGGCGGCGGCGGCCTATGTTGCTGAAATGATGCAGGACCCCTCGAAAATCATCGAACAGCAGGTCGGCTACTGGGGGAAGACCCTGAAACACTATGTGCAGGCGCAGCATGCGCTGGCGCAGGGAGAATTGAAGGCTCCGGCAGACCCCGGCCCGAAGGATCGCCGATTCGGCAACCCGCTCTGGGACAGCCACCCGTTCTTCAATTACCTCAAGCAGCAATATCTGATGAATGCCGAGGCGATCAGCGGCGCTGTTTCCGGTATCGAAACGCTGGATGCCACTGACAAGAAGCGGATCGAGTATTTCTCGCGCCAGCTGGTCGATATGTTCTCGCCCACCAATTTCCTTGGCACCAACCCTGACGCGCTGGAGCGCGCGGTGGCAACCGATGGCGAAAGCCTGGTGCGGGGGCTGGAAAACCTGGTGCGCGATATCGAAAGCAACCATGGCGATCTTCTGGTCACGCTGGCGGATCGTGATGCGTTCCACGTTGGCGAGAATATCGCCACCGCGCCGGGATCGGTGGTTTTCCGCAATCACATGCTGGAACTGATCCAGTATACCCCGACGACCGAGAAGGTGCATCAGACCCCGCTGCTGATCTTCCCGCCGTGGATCAACAAGTTCTACATCCTCGATCTGAAGCCTGCCAACAGCCTGATCCGCTGGATCGTCGATCAGGGCTTTACCCTGTTCGTGGTCAGCTGGGTCAACCCGGATGCGAGCTATGCCGATGTCGGCATGGATGATTACATCCGTGACGGCTATCTGGCGGCGATCAACGAGGTGAAGCAGATCACCGGCGAAAAGCAGATCAACGCGGTGGGCTATTGTATTGCGGGCACGACGCTGAGTCTGACGCTGGCCCATATGCAGAAAACCGGCGACAAGTCGGTGAAATCGGCAACGCTGTTCACCACACTGACTGACTTCAGCGATCAGGGCGAGGTCGGGGTTTTTCTCAACGACGACTTCATCGACGGAATCGAGCGGCAGGTTGCTGTCGACGGGGTGCTGGACAAGTTCTTCATGAGCAAGACCTTCAGCTTCCTGCGCTCGAACGACCTGATTTATCAGCCTGCCATCAAAAGCTACATGATGGGCGAGGCGCCGCCTGCTTTCGACCTGCTGTTCTGGAACGGCGACGGGACAAATCTTCCGGCGAAGATGGCGGTCGAATACCTGCGCGGCCTGTGCCAGCACGACGAATTTGCCCGCCAGGGCTTTCCGGTCTTTGGCGAGCGGGTTCGGCTGGCGGACGTCAAGGTGCCTCTGTGCGCGATTGCCTGCGAGACCGACCATATCGCCGCCTGGAAAAGCAGTTTCAACGGCGTGCGGCAGATGGGGTCGAAGGACAAGACCTTTATCGTCTCGGAAAGCGGCCATATCGCGGGCATCGTCAATCCGCCGTCGAAAGGGAAGTACGGGCACTACACCAATGATGCCCAGATGACCTCGGCGGACGAGTGGATGCAGGGCGCAACCTTCACGCCCGGAAGCTGGTGGCCGCGCTGGGGAGAGTGGCTTGCAGCGCGGTCGGGCAAGATGATTGCTGCCCGCGTGCCGGGCGATTCGACCAATCCGGTACTGGCACCTTCGCCTGGCACCTATGTCGCCGCAGTCCCAAGTCTCTGAATCGGATATCTATTGTCGTTCCGCCCGGCTCTGCAACCTCTGATTTTGCTGCGTCGCAGAAATTTCACTTGATTTTCTGCGGCGCAGCATTTATGTAGGTGGTCAGGAAACGGCACTGCTTCAGTGCAGACCCGATAGATGGAGCACTAGTATGACCAAGACCCCCGACATGACCAAGATGGTTCAGGACATGATGGCTGCGTTCCCGGTGGACGGCACCGCGTTCCAGAACGCCTTCAAGACCCAGGCCGCCATGGGTGAAAAGCTGACCAAAGTGGCTCTGGAAGCCGCTGAAAAGTCGACCGAGATCACCTCGAAATGGGCCAAGGACACCATCGCCAAGATGGCCGACGCCTCGAAAGCCAAGGCTGACGTCGCCGAATACGGCAAAGCCGCTTCGGACTTCGCTTCGTCCGCTGCCGAGATGGCTGCCGAGAACATGGCCGCTTTCGCCGAGATCGCCAAGAAAGTTCAGATGGAAACCGTCGAACTGATGCTGGCTGCTGGCAAGGACGCTTCGGAAGAAGCTCAGGCTGCCGTGAAGAAAGCCACCACCGAAGCGACCGCTGCGGTGAAGAAAGCTGCTTCGGCTGCTGCCGCGAAGTAATTCTTCGCGCGCATTCCCGGCCTCTCCTCCCTGCCGGGAGAATGCGCAGGGGCGGGCTTCGGCCCGCCCTTTCTTTTTGCTTTCCTTTTCCGCTGCGCCTGCCCTAATCTTCTCTGCAAGCGCATAAAAGGGGAGGCGCCGCCATGGCCAACACCGAGAAGCCGCTGCTGATCAAACGCTATGCCAGCCGCCGTCTCTATAATACCGAAACCAGCGATTATGTGACGCTGGAAGATATTGCCGGATTCATCCGCGCCGGGCGCGAGGTGCAGATCGTCGATCTGAAATCGGGCGATGACCTGACCCGTCAGTACCTGCTTCAGATCGTGGCCGAACATGAAAGCAAGGGCGAAAGCGTCCTGCCGATCAACGTGCTGACCGATCTTGTCCGCAGCTACACCACCGAAATGCAAAGCGTCGTGCCGCATTTCCTCGCCGCCTCGTTCGAGATGCTGCGCGACGGCCAGTCCAAGATGCTGGAGAATTTCAGCAGCTTCCCCAACCCGATGAGCGCGATGCCGGGGTTCGAGGCGATGCGCAAGCAGCAGGAAGCCTTCATGAAATCCATGATGGGCGGCTTGCCTGCCTGGGGCACGACGGTGCCAGGCCGCGAGGCGGATGACGACAAGCAGGGATCTTCTGCCGAAGAACTGGCACAGATCCGCAAGCAACTGGCCGATCTGCAATCCAAGCTGTCCAAGCTTTGATGCCCTGATCCCGGTGCGGCGATGAACGACACCCAGAGCCGCATTTCCCTGTGGGGGGTCGAAATCTTTCTGGCAACCGCCGAAGCCGGGTCGATTTCTGCCGCGGCGCGGCGGCTTGGGGCGAGCACATCGACCCTGAGCCAGCAACTTGCCGGGCTAGAGGGCGTTCTGGGGGTGACGTTGCTGGATCGCGGCGCGCGCCCGATGAGGCTGACCTCAGCGGGGCGCGTCTTTCTGCGGCACGCCCGCAGCATGCTGGACAGCGCGACGGCCGCCCGTGCTGAACTGGCGCTTGCGGATCTGTCGGGGCTGCCCCGCCTGCGTCTGGGCGTGATCGAGGATCTGGACGCCGATGTCACGCCGCGCCTGCTGACCGCGCTTTCGGCGCAATTTCGCAACAGCCGCTTCCTGCTGGAAACCGGCGCGAGCCATCGCCTTCTGGAGCAGCTTTCCGCCCGTGCGCTGGATATGGTGATCACCGCCGACCCGGGGCTTGCCCGCAGCGCCGAGCCGGGGGAGGAAAGCTATCCTCTGCTGGCAGAGCCGTTTGTGGTCGCCATTCCTCGGGGAACACCGACCGATGCGCTGGCAGACACGCTGCGCGGGCTGCCGCTGATCCACTATTCCGCGCGGCATCTGATGGGGCGGCAGATCGCGGCGCATCTGGCCGGCCAGAGCCTGACACTGGCGCATCGGTTTGAACTGGACAGCTATCACGCCATTTTGGCGATGGTCGCGGCAGGGCAGGGCTGGACGATCCTGACCCCGCTGGCTTTGCACCATGCCGCGCGCTTCCTGCCCGAGGTGGAGGTCTGCCCGCTTCCTTTCGGGGGGCTGGAACGGCGGATCGTGCTGTCAGCCCGCAGCGGCGCCTTGCAGACCATGCCGGGGCAGGTGCGCGAGCACGTGCAGGCCCTGCTGGCCGAGGCGGTGATCGCCCCGGCGCTGCTGCGGTGGCCCTGGCTCGACGGGCAGTTGCGGCTGCTTTAGCCCTTCACATCCGCTGCTGCGGCGACCAGTGCCTCGGCAATGAAGTCCAGTTCCGCCCGGTTCAGCCGGGTCGGCAGCCGCACATCGCAGGCGCGCATCAGCATGGCCCGGGTCTGCGGCAGCTCTGGCAGGTCACCAAGGAATTGCCAGTTCCAGAAGGCGCGGGCGTTATCATCGCTGAGACCGAAGACCTGCACCGACACGCCGCGTGTCTTCGCGGCGGTCTGGAATGCGCGCGCTTCGGCATCAGTCTCAAAGCCCACGAGGTTGAACTGAATCGAATCCGGCGCGCGCTCCTCCGGGGCCAGCGGCGCGGGCACCGACAGCCAGGGCGAGCGGTTCAGCGCCTCCGCCACATGGTCATGGTTCTCGCGCCCCTTTTCGACACGCCGTGCCAGTTCCGGCAGTTGCGGGCGGATGACGGCGGCAGACAGGTTTTGCATCCGCATATTGTAAAGTGGCAGCTTGTTCTGCCACAGCATATAGCTGTTTTGCAGGCCCGGATGCTTCTTCCAGTTGTGCTCGTAGGCGCCCGACATGATGACCGCACGAGCTGCCAGTTCGGGATCGTCGGTGATCAGGATGCCACCTTCGCCGGCGTTGATCATCTTGTAAGACTGAAAGCTGAAACAGCCGATCTTGCCGATGGTGCCGATATTGCGGCCATGCCAGGTGGTGCCGAGGCTATGCGCCGCATCCTCGACCACCGGCACGCCCGCAGCATCGCAAAGCTGCATGATCGCGTCCATGTCCGAGGTATGTCCGCGCATGTGGCTGATGATGACCGCCGCCGCGTCGGGCAGCTTGGCGGCGAAGTCGTCCATGTCGACGCGATAGTTCTCGCCCACCTCGACCAGAACGGGAGTGCAATCGGCATGCACCACGGCCGAGGGCACAGCGGCGAAGGTAAACGCCGGGATCAGCACCCTGGCGCTGCGCGGCAGGTCCAGCGCCTTCAGCGACAAAAAGAGCGCAGCGGAACAGGACGATACCGCCAGCGCATAGCGCGCGCCCAGAAGCTCGGCGAATTCCGCCTCCAGCAGCGCGACCGGGGCACCTTCCGGCGCTGTGTATCGGAACAGATCGCCCGAGGCGAGCAGCCCCTCGATTGCCGCGCGCGCGGCCTCGGGGATCGGTTCGGCGTCATAAACATTGGGCGGGGCGATCTGTCCGTCAGCGGCCATATTCGGCTTTCCTGAAACTTTTCTTCGGAAAACCTGTAAGCGCTATGCCCCGCCAACGCCAGCAACAACTGCATGACCAGGCGTCGGGACGGGGCTTTCCGCCGACCAGCGCGTCAGATTCCCAGCCGGTCGCGCAGAGAAAACCACGTCATCGCGGCCACCAGCATTGGCCAGCGCAGCGCGACGCCGCCGGGGAAACGTGGCTGCGGCAGGGCTGCCATCAGATCGAACCGTTCCGCCTGCCCGCGCAACGTCTCGGCCATCAGCTTGCCCGCCAGTGTCGCCATCGCGACGCCGTGGCCGGAAAATCCAGAGGCCGACAGGATGTTGCCGGTGATGCGGGTAAAGCAGGGCAGGCGGTTCATTGTGATCGCCAGTGTCCCGCCCCATGCGTAGTCAATCTTCGCATCGCGCAGTTGCGGGTAGACCTCCAGCATCGGTTTCGACACGGTTTTCACGATGTCGGGGAACTTCCAGCCATAGCTTTCGCCGCCGCCGAACAGCAGGCGGTTGTCTTCCGACAGGCGCCAGTAATTCACCACGAATTTGGTATCTGCTACCGCAACGGGTTGTGACAGGATTTCTGCCGCGCGGTCGCCCAAAGGCTCGGTCGCGACGATGAAATTGTTGATCGGCATGACCTTGGCCGCCACCTGCGGCTCAAGCCCGCCGAGATAGCCGTTGCAGGCCAGAACCACATGATCCGCGACGACGCGGCCATGATTGGTGGCGACGGTCGCCGGGGCACCCTTGTCGATCCGGTGCACGGGGCTGGTCTCATGGATCACCGCCCCTGCAGCCATCGCCGCCTGCGCGAGGCCCAATGCATAGTTCAGGGGATGCACATGCCCGGCGCCCCAGTCGATTTCGCCGCCCTTGTAGGCGTCCGACCCGATCAGCGCGCGGATGCCCGCATGGTCCAGCACCTCCAACTGATCATAGCCGTAATCGCGGCGCAGCTTTTCGGCATAGGCATGGGTATGGCGGACCTCGCGGTCATGCCAGCAGGCATGGGCAACGCCGGGATGGAAGGTGCAGGGCATCGCGTGATCGGCGATCAGGCTCTTGACCAGCACCTTGGCCTCTTCCGCCAGATCCCAGTAGCGGCGGGCGTTTTCACGCCCGGCGATCCGCTCCATTTCTTCCTGGTCAAGCCGCTGGCCGCTGCCGACCTGCCCGCCATTGCGGCCCGAGGCGCCAAAGCCCACGCGATGCGCCTCCAGCACCACGACGCGCAACCCGGCTTGCGCCAGATGCAGCGCGGCGGAAAGGCCAGTATAGCCCGCGCCGATCACGCAGACATCGGCGCGCACCTCGCCCCGCAACTCGGGGAAGGGGGCAAGCTCGGCCTTTGTCGCAGCATAGAAGCTGGCCGGGTAATGCCCCGGCCGGTCATTTGCGTAGAGAAGGTTCATGCGGGCCTCAGACGTTCAGCAGAAGATGCTCACGCTCCCACGGGCTGATGACTTGCAGGAACTCTTTGTATTCATTGCGCTTCACGCTGTCGTAGACACCGCAGAACGTGACGCCCAGTACCTCGCGCAGCGGGCCGTCCTCTTCCAGAAGGTCCAGTGCATCTCCAAGGTTATAGGGGATGTCGTCGCTGTCGATATAGGCGTTGGTCGTGCATTCGGCACGGGGCATCTTCTTTTCCTTCAGGCCCAGATAGCCGCAGGCGAGGCTGGCGGCGATCCCCAGATAGGGGTTGCAGTCCATGCCTGGCAGCCGGTTTTCCACCCGCCGCGCAGCGGGGCCGGAGATTGGTACACGCAGGCCGGTGGTGCGGTTATCGCGGCCCCATTCCAGATTGATCGGCGCCGCGAAGTCGGGAACATAGCGGCGATAGCTGTTCACATAGGGCGCGAGCAGCGCGATGGCCGCCGGAAGGTGGTTCTGCATCCCGGCGATGAAGTGCAGGAACTCCAGCGTCTCGCCGCCCTCGGCATCGGAAAAGATATTGGCGCCGGTTGCCGTATCCACCACAGAGTGATGGATATGCATGGCCGATCCCGGTTCGCCCGCGATGGGCTTGGCCATGAAGGTGGCGAAGCAATCGTGGCGCAGCGCCGCCTCGCGGATCAGCCGCTTGAAGAAAAACACATCATCGGCCAGCCGCACCGGATCGCCATGGGCAAGGTTCAGTTCGATCTGCCCTGCGCCGCCTTCCTGAAGAATACCGTCAATCTCCAGCCCCTGCGCCTCGGCGAAATCATAGATGTCGTCGATGACCTTGCCATATTCATCCACCGCCGACAGGCTGTAGGCCTGTTTCTGCGCGGCGCGGCGGCCGGTGCGGCCCATGGGCGGTTGGATCGGCTGGTTCGGGTCGGTGTTGCGGGCGGTCAGGAAGAATTCCATCTCGGGCGCGACAACCGGGGTCCAGCCCTCGGCCTTGAACAGATCGACCACACGTTTCAGCACGTTGCGCGGGCTGAAGGCAACCGGATTGCCCTGCTGGTCCTGCGCGTCATGGATCACCTGAAGCGTGACATCGGCGGTCCAGGGCGCGGCGGTCGCGGTGCTGAAATCCGGCACGAGGATCATGTCGGGCTCGGTGAACGCATCGAAAGGATTGTCGGCCCATTCGCCGGTGATGGTTTGCAGGAAGATCGAGTTCGGCAGGAAATAGCTGGTCTGCTTGCCGAATTTCGCGGCCGGCATCGCCTTGCCGCGCGCCACACCGGCGACGTCGCCGATCACGCATTCCACCTCGTCCACGCGGCGGTTGGCAATATAGTTCCGGGCTGCCTCGGGCAGCTTGCTCGTCCAATCGGACATGGGTCACACTCTGGTTTTGGCCCTGTGGCCTCAGTTTTCCCCGCGAGGGGCTTTGAAAAATGCGGCAATCCGGCGCGCAATGGTCTGGTCATGGATCGGCGTGCCAAGACGTGCGCCCGCCCTGGCCATCACCTCGTCCGGCACAACGCCCTTGCCGCGCGTCTTCATCAGCCCGTCCACAAATTCGTCGCGGAATTCGGGATGGGCCTGCACTGTCAGCGCCCGGTCATCATAGACCAGCGCGGCATTTTCGCAGAAGGCATTGCTGCCGATGACCTCGGCGCCTTCGGGCCGTTCAACCACCTGATCGCGGTGCCAGGCGTTCAGGGTCAGCGTCTCGTCGCCAAAGGCATAATCGGTCGGGCCGACTGCCCAGCCTCCGCCAAACCGTTCCACCTTGCCGCCAAGCGCCTGTGCGATGATCTGATGGCCGAAACAGATACCGACCATGGGCACATGTTCGGCATAGGCGCGGCGGATGAAGTCTTCCAGCGGCTTGATGAAGGGATGATCCTCGTAGGCGCCATGGCGCGAGCCGGTGATCAGCCAGCCGTCACAGTCATGCACATTGGCGGGAAACCCCATGTCGACCACGCGATAGGTGCGGAAGTCGAAGCCGTTGCCATCCAGCAGGCGGGCAAACATGTCGGGGTAATCCCCCATCTGCGGCGCAAGCGCGTCAGGGGCGAGGCCGGTTTGCAGAATGCCGATGCGCATGGATAACCTGTGTCAGTGATACGGAAAATGTAGCAACCTGCCCCCCCTGACGGCAAGGGGGGCAAGGCATCACACGGTGTCGAGATAAAGCTCGACCTGCTCCTCGGGGCTGAGTTCCGCAAGGTAATGCAGCTCCTGCCGTTTGGTCAGCACGAGATTGTGGATCAGGTCGGGCGGCAGGATGCGCGGCATGATCGTCGAATTTTCGAAGGCGTCGATCGCTTCGGCCCAGTTCGCCGGGATCTGCGGCAGGTCCAGCGCATAGGCATTGCCGGTGATCGGCGAAGGCGGCTCCATCTCGTCCTCAATGCCGACAAGTGCGGCACCAAGGATGGTGGCGAGCATGAGGTAGGGGTTCACGTCCCCCCCCGCCACCCGATGTTCCACCCGCCGGGCCGAGGGGCTGCCCGCCGGAATGCGGATCGCGGCGGTGCGGTTCTCGTAGCCCCAGGCAATCGCGGTGGGCGCATGCTTGCCCGGCACCAGCCGGTCATAGCTGTTCTGATGCGGCGCGAAGATCAGTGTGCTGTCATGCATCGCATGCAGGCAGCCCGCCACCGCCTGACGCAGCGCCGCCGTGCCCTTCGGCCCGCCGCTGTCAAAGATATTGTCACCGTCCTTGTCGATCACGCTGAAATGGGTGTGCAGCCCCGAGCCGGAATATTCGGCATAGGGTTTCGCCATGAAGCTGGCGGCAAAGCCGTGACGGCGGGCCAGCCCCTTCACCAGCATCTTGAACAGCCATGCGTCATCCGCCGCGCGCAGCGGATCGTCGCAATGCATCAGGTTCATCTCGAACTGGCCCAGTCCGGTTTCCGATGTGGTGGTATCGGCCGGAATGTCCATCGCCTCGCAGGCGTCGTAAAGATCGGTGAAGAAAGTGTCGAAAGCGTCCAGCGCGCGGATCGAGAGTGTTTCCGCCGCTTTGCGCCGCTTGCCAGACCGGGGCGAGGCGGGCACCTGCATGGTCTTGCCGCTGTCGTCGATCAGAAAGAATTCCAGCTCCATCGCGCAGACCGGGGTCAGGCCGCGTGCCTTGTAGCGGTCGACCACCGCGCGCAGGGCATGGCGCGGATCACCGTCATAGGGCAGGCCGTTTTCGCGGAACATCCAGATCGGCAGCAGCGCGGTCGGGGCCTCCAGCCAGGGCATTGGCATGAACCCACGTTCGGTGGGCTTCAGCACGCCATCCTGATCGCCCTGTTCAAAGACCAGCGGGCTGTCGTCGATATCCTCGCCCCAGATGTCGAGGTTCAGGACCGAGAACGGGAAGCGGGTGCCGTTCTTCACCACATTCTCGGCAAAGCGGGCGGGGATGCGCTTGCCGCGCGCCTGTCCGTTCAGGTCTGCCGCTGCCACCCGGATCGTGCGGACCTCGGGGTGTTTACGAAGCCAATCCTTCATACTCATCGTGTCGTTCAAGACCGTCAGGCGCCGGTTCACCGTCGTGGGCCCTCGCGCCCGCCGGGGTGAGAGCCATGCCCTTGGCCCTTTCTCCCTTGTTTGATCCTTGCCATCCACGCCCGCCCGACGGGGCAGGGGACGCCATATGCCCCGCAGGGCGCACGGTTCGGGCGACGGCCCGAAGAATTTGATCAAATAATGGATACTATCGGATCAGCCTCGGACGCAAGCGAATTTTGCTGCGAATGTTCGATGGCAGGTGCCGGTTCAGCCTCCGGTTCACGATTCCGAACAAAAGGATCAGCGTCGCGGTCAACATGATGAAATAGAAGGCGACGATCGGATAGGGCACGAAAGGGTTGAACGTCTTGTCCGCGAAGTAGTTCGCGTAATAGAGCGCATCGCCCCTTTGCTGGAACGCCGGGAAGCCGGAAAAGAACACCAGCGTCGTGGCGTGGAACAGAAAAATCGCCTCGTTGGTATAGGCAGGCCAGGCCAGCCGCAGCATGGTTGGCCACTGGATACGGCGGAACTTGGACCAGCCATGGATGCCGTAAGCCTCGGCCGCCTCCAGATCGCCTTTCGGCACCGACATCAGGGCGCCATAGAAGATCTCTGCGGCGTAGGCGGCGGTATTGAGGAACAGCACGATCAGCGCGCCTGCCCATGCACTTGTCAGCCAATTGGTCGCAATATGCAGCCCGAAAATGTCGATTCCGCCGCGCGGCAGCATCACCAGTGCCGAATAGGCAAGGAAGAACTGGATGAACAGCGGCGAGCCACGGAACACGAAGATGAACCATTCGGCAGGTTTGCGCGCCCATGGGTTGTGCGAGGCCTTCGCCATGGCCAGCGCATTGGCGAAGAAGAAGCCGAACATCAGCGCCAGCGCGCCGAAATAGATGTTCCAGATCAAGCCCGAGCCGATCAGGGTGAATTGCTGGCACAGGGTGAAATCGCTGCGTGGCAGCAGTTTCTCGCCATAACCGAGGCTGCGGAAGGCATAGGCGCCAATGGTTTCCCAGCAGGTCATTGCGCGGCCCTCCGCATCGCCTCGCCAGCGGCGGTGGCCTGGCCATGGTTCAGTCGTGCCGACAGACGGCCCAGCAGGATTTCGGAAACGCGCGTCATGCAGAGATAGGCCACCAGCAGGAAGAGGAAATACCACAGCCGCCAGTCGGGATGCGGATAGGCATAAGCCTGGGTTTTGGCGCTGCCCAGTTCGCGCGCCCAATAAACGATGTCCTTGACCCCCAGGAGAAACAGCAGCGGCGTCGCCTTGATGAGGATCATCCACAGGTTCGACAGGCCCGGCAGCGCATAGGTCCACATCTGCGGCACCAGAATGCGGCGGAACACCTGACGGGGTGTCATGCCATAGCTTTCGGCGGTTTCAAGCTGCGCGCGGGGCACTGCATTCATGGCCCCATAAAGCACGTTCGCCGCGAAAGCCCCGAAGACGATTGAGAAGGTAAAGACCGCCAGCGCAAAGCCGTAAAGCTGGTGCCAGATCTGCGACGATGACCCCAGCGGCACCTTGGCCTGCGGGCAGACGCGGAATTCCAGCCCCTGGCGGATCGGCTCTTTCCAGTCCGGGCAGACCACCTGATGCTTCATCCACTCGATCCCCTGATCAAGGGCGATGACGAAGAACATGAAGAACACGATGTCCGGCACGCCGCGCACCATGACGATGTAAATCTTGCCCAGCCAGCTGACAGGCGCGATATGGCTGCGCGCCGCCATGGCGCCGCCAAACCCGAAGGCCAGCGCCGTGGGGGCGGTGACCGCAAGCAGGGTCAAAACCGTCAGGAACGAGGTGTAGAAGCCAAGATGCTTGCCGGAGGTCAGATAGCACAGAAGCCAGCCGAAGCCTTCCAGCGCCTTGGGGTCGGCGCAAAAGCTGAACATGGGTGACAGATCGCTGGGGCCGCGCGGGGCAGGTCGGAACACCCCGCCGGACGAACCGGCGGGGCAGGGGCGAAATCAGAACAGCGGCGTATCTTCGCCGAAGTGCTTTTTCAGCGCGGCGTTCAGGGTGCCGTCGGCTTTCATCGACTGGATCGCGGCGGTGAATTTCTCGCGCAGTTCATTGTCGCTTTGACGGAAGCCGAGGCCGACACCGCCGCCCAGTTCCACATCGTCGCCCACGAACATCAGTTCGCCGTTCGACTGCTCGACATAGGGCTTCAGGAAGTCCTTGTCGGCAAACACCGCGGCAGCCTCGCCGTTGCGGACGGCGGCGATGGTTTCGTCGGGGGTGGCGAATTCCAGCAGGGTCGCGCCGGATTCGGCGACATAGCCCGCCTGAATGGTGCCGACCTGCGCCGAGACCACGCCCTTGATGTCAGCGCCCGCATCCGAGGCCACATAGGCCGAGGCGGCCGGGGGGAAGTAGTTCTCCGAGAAGCTGATGACTTTCGAGCGTTCGTCGGTGATGCTCATGCCCGCGATGATGACATCATAGTTGCCCGATTGCAGGTTCGGGATGATCGAATCCCAGTCGTTCGTCACCCATTCGCAGGTCAGTTCGGCGCGCTTGCACAGTTCGTCGCCCACTTCACGCTCGAACCCGGCGACCTGGCCGTTGTCGTCGATGAAGTTGAAGGGCGGATAGGCGCCCTCGGTGCCCAGACGCACGGTCTGCGCGGCAGCCGCACCGCCGGTAAGCGCCAGAAGCGCGGTGGCAAGAAGCAGTTTCTTCATTGTTGGTCTCCCCTTGGTGATCTGATTTCTTTTTGGCCCGGAACGGCGGCGCAATCCAGCGTCAGGCGATGGTTTCAGGCCATTGTGGCTGAAAGGAAGCCGCGCAACCGTTCGGTCTGCGGATTTCCGAAAAGCTGGTCTGGCGGGCCTTCCTCCTCGATCCGGCCCTGATGCAGGAAGACGACGTGATCGGACACATCGTTGGCCATCTTCATGTCATGGGTCACGATGATCATGGTCCGGCCTTCCTCGGCCAGCGCCTTGATCACCTTCACCACTTCCTGCTCAAGTTCGGGATCCAGCGCCGATGTCGGTTCATCGAACAGCAGGGCGCGCGGCTCCATGCACAGGGCGCGGGCGATGGCGGCGCGCTGCTGCTGGCCACCGGAAAGCTGCGCGGGCCAGGCATCGGCCTTGTCGGCAATGCCAACCTTGGCCAGATATTCACGCGCCTTCGCCTCGACCTCTTTCGGGTCGCGTTTCAGTACGGTCAGCGGTGCTTCCATGACGTTCTGGAGGATCGTCATATGGGCCCAGAGGTTGAACTGCTGGAACACCATCGACAGATTGGTGCGGATACGCAGAACCTGTGCCTTGTCAGCCGGGTGACGGTGCAGGCCGGTACCCTTCCAGTGGACGGCTTCACCCTCGAACAGGATGTCGCCCTGCTGGCTGTCTTCCAGCAGGTTGCAGCAGCGCAGCAGCGTGGATTTGCCAGAGCCGGACGACCCGATCAGCGAAAGCACATGGCCTTTCGGTGCGGTCATTCCGACACCCTTCAGCACCTCCAGCGGACCGTAGGATTTATGAAGATCTCGGATCTCGATGACCGGAACGCTGGCGTCCGGGGCGGGCGTAAGTTGGTCGGCAGTCACGGTTTCTCGCTTGTCGTTGGCCTGTCAGGGCTCCCTTGACGGTCGAGTAGTGCGGAATTCGTGGTGCATTGCAACGTCAATTGTGTCGGAACAAACAGAGTTGCCTGCAAAATGGGCAATCTGCCCGTTCATTTCGGTCAGCCCTGCGCCAAAGCGGGCGGTGGCGGGATCGGCACGGCAAGATAGTCGGCAGAGGGAATCTGGATCAGCCCGCACAGGCCAAGCGCGGCCCGGTCATCCGGCGGCAGGGTGACAATGGCCTCGGCCACGGCGGCGGCCAGCGGCGCGGGATCGGTGCCCTGCGCGGTAACATAGGGCAGACCGGGCGTGGGGGCGGTCTGGCCGATCACGCGCAGGCGTGCTGCCACCTCCGGCTCCCACCGCAGCAAAAGCCGCCATGTCACCGCATCAAGGCTTGCCCAGTCTGCCCGGCCTTCCGCCACAGCACGGGCAGAGGCGGCATGACCGCCGGTTTCCAGCGCGGGGCGGATCGTCAGGCCAAGGGCCGTCATATGGTTTGCGGCGGCGGCCCAGCCCGATTGCGAGCGCGCTTCGTTGAAGGCGAAGGCGGCATCGGCAAAATCGGCCAGTTCCGCGCGCGGATCATCGCCGCGCGCGACCAGAACGCTGCGATAATAGCCGGGCGGGCAGCCTTCCACCCCGAAATCAGGGGTGCCGACCAGCGTCACCACCTCCTTCAACTCGGTGCGATAGGGCATGCCGCAGGTCTGCGAGAGCAACAGGTCGGGCGAATGCCAGCCCGCCCACCAGGCGCGGTCGTCACGGGTCAGTGCCTCGGGTGCCTCGATCCCGCGTTTGCGCAGCCCGTCGCGGATCAGCGACCAGTAAAGATCGGTCGGGCCGCGCAACTCGGGCCGGTCATACATGCCAAGGGCGGCGATCATTGCGCGGCCTCGGCCCGTTGCCGGGCCTGTGCCGATTCGACATCGGTCAGCCCCAGCAGATTGGCGATGAGCCGCAGCATCTGATCCTCGTCATCCGAACGCTGCCCGTCAGCAAGCGCCACGGTCCAGAGACCCTCGACCAGCGCCGCCCGCGACTCCAGCGGCACGGCCTCCTTGAGCGCGCGGGTAAAGCGCACGGTATCGGGGGCGGAGGCTTCCAGCGCCTCTGCCTCTGCGCGCAGCGCGGCGGCGGCAAAGGGCGACATTCCATGTACGCGGGTCAGAACCGCGTCGATCCGCGATTGCTCGGCCGGGTCATACACACCGTCCGCACGTGCCACGCGCACCAGCAGCGCCGCGAGTGCCAGCTTTGCCTCATCTGCGCCCAGACGGGCCGGGGCGGGGGCGGTCAGGCATCGCAGGAGTTTTTCGAACATGGTGCTTTCCGTTTTTCTGGCCCTGGCGGTTAGGCCTCAGGCGGCATCCCATCCGGCGACAATCATCACATCCGCGCGCGAGACGGGTTCGCGCAGCGCCTTCGCAGCCTGATATTCCGGGCTGTGATAGCAGGCGCGGGCAGTCTCGAGATCGGCGAATTCGATCACGACCGTGCGGGATTTCGCGCTGCCCTCCACGACCTGCTGCTCGCCGCCCCGCACCAGAAAGCGCGCGCCGTATCGGGCGAAGGGCAGGGCGTTTGCCTGGCGATAGGCCTCGTAGGCCTCGGCATCGTCGATTTCGACATGGGCAACCCAATAGGCTTTGGTCATCACGCGCCTCCCGGTATGCGAATACGGCCCTGCGACACGGGGACGGCGCTGCCGCGAATGCGGACTGCGGCAAGGCCGTCGGTCCCGTAATCGACCGTCATGGTCAGTTCGGAAGGCCGACCCATTTCGACGCCCTGACGCAGCCGGAACACCTGCGTGCCGCTGCGCAGAACCCGTGCGGCCCGCAGTTGCGCCGCCAGAATGGCAGTGGCCGAGCCGGTGGCAGGGTCTTCCGGGATGCCAGCGGTGGGCGAGAACATCCGCGCGCGGAAATCGCAATCTGTGCCTTCGGTGTAAAGATAAGCGCTGTCCACCCCGGCGCAATCCATGAGGCCGGACCAGTGCGGCTCTATCGGCCGGGCGCGGGCCAGCACATCCTGCGATGCGACGGGGACGTAAAGGAAGCTTGGGCCGCCCTGCCAGATACCGGGACGATGGGCGGCGAAACCGATGTCGGCCTCGTCAATGTCCAGCGCGCGGGCGATCAGGTCCGTGGGGGCCTGGCCGGGTGCGGCCTTGGGCAGCACCGGCGCCGTGAACTCGGCTTCCACGATAGCGCCACGCCGCGTCACCTGCACCGGCACCAGCCCGGCTTCCTCCTCCAGCACCAGATCGGCGCGGAAATCGCCGGGGCCATGGGCGCGGCTTGCCAGAAGAATTGCGCAACCGATGGTCGGATGCCCGGCAAAGGGGATTTCGGCCGTCGGGAAGAAGATCCGAACCCGCGCGGTATGCGCCGGATTCACCGGAGGCTGCACGAAGATCGTCTCGGACAGGTTGAACTCGCGCGCGATGACCTGCATCTGCCGTGCCGACAGCACGTCGGCCCCCAGCACCACGGCCAGAGGGTTCCCGGCAAAGGGCGTTTCTGTGAAAACGTCCAGCGTATGAAATTCCAGCATATCGGTCATGGTGCCTTGAACAGCTTTGAAAGATCGGCGGCCGCCTCGGTCAACCCCCAGGGCGGGTTCACCACGAACATGCCCGAGCCGATCATGCGATGCCCCGGACGCACGGGCGGAAAACGCACCTCGTGGCGCAGGTGGTCGGGGTGGGTCTGCTCCAGCCGGTCCAGCATCTCGCGATGCGCGCCCGAAGTCAGGATCGGATACCAGAGCATCAGGATGCCCACATTCCATTTGCGCGCGATGGCGGCGAAATGTTTGGGGATGTTCTGGTAGTCCTCTTTAACCTCATAGGACGGATCGCAAAGCAGCAGCCCGCGCCGGGGCGTGGGCGGCGTCAGCGCCAGCGCGAGGTCAAAGCCGTCGCGTTTGTAGATATGGGCCGGGAAATCCGCCATCGCCCCGGCCAGCGCGGCATGTTCCTGCGGGTGCAACTCGGCCAGATGGATATTGTCCATGTCACGCAGCGACAGCGCCGCCACAAGCGGCGAGCCGGGATAGGCCATTTCCCCCCAGCGCCCGCGCACCGCGTTCAGCTGCTGACGGTAGGGATGGTCGGCGGGCAGACGGCGCTCCAGCACCGAAATGCCGCCTGCCGCCTCGCCGGTCTTCAGCGCCTCGTCGCTGCCTAGGTCATAAAGCCCGCGCCCGGCGTGCGTCTCGATATAGGTGAGCGGCTTGTCCTTCCCCACAAGATATTGCAGGGCTGAGGCCAGAAGCGCGTGCTTCTGTACATCGGCCGGGTTCCCGGCATGGTAGATATGTTGGTAAGACAGCATGGGTCAGGCGTAGCCCCGGCTGGGCTGCGCCGCAAGAGAAATAGCCGTGAGCGGCGTCACAGCCGCGCGGCGAGCCGCGTGCCCTGATCAATGGCGCGCTTGGCATCCAATTCCGCGGCCACATCGGCACCACCGATGATATGGAAGGCACGGCCCGCAGCCTCCAGCGCCGGGGCAAGGCTTCGGTCGGGGTCTTGCCCGGCGCAGATCACCACCGTATCGACGGGCAGAACCTGCGGTTCACCGTTGAGGGTGACAGCAAGCCCCTCGGGCGTGATCGCCTCATAGGCCACCCCGCCCAGCATCTTCACGCGCTTCATCTGCAACGTGGCGCGGTGAATCCAGCCGGTCGTCTTGCCCAGCTTGCGCCCCGGCTTTTCGGGTTTACGCTGCAACAGCCAGACCTGCCGCGCGGGCGCTTCGGGCTGCGGCCCTTCCGGGGCAAGGCCGCCCGCCACCTGTGCCGGATCGCCGACGCCCCATTCGCGGCGCCAGAGCGCCGGGTCCAGCGCGGGGCTGATGCCGTGATGGGTCAGGAATTCGGCAACATCGAAACCGATGCCGCCCGCCCCCACGACCGCCACGCGCTTCCCGACGGGGGCACCCCGCAAGACATCGCGGTAGCCCAGAACCTGCGGCAGATCCTCGCCCGCGATTCCGGCGTGGCGCGGGGTGATGCCGGTCGCAAGGATGACCTCGTCAAAGCCCATCAGCATTTCGGGTGTTGCCTCGGTGTTCAGCCGCAGTTCGACGGTGGAGGCGGAGATGCTGGCCTCGAACCAGTCGATCAGCCCGCGAAACTCCTCCTTGCCGGGGATGCTGGCAGCCAGATGCAACTGCCCGCCCACGCGCGCGGCGCGGTCGAACAGCGCGACGACATGGCCGCGCCCGGCGGCAGTCAGCGCCGCAGACAGCCCGGCAGGCCCGGCACCGACTACGGCGATGCGGCGTGGCGCATCGGTTGGGGTGATCACCAACTCCGTCTCATGGCAGGCGCGCGGGTTCACAAGACAGGAGGTCAGCTTGCCGCTGAAGGTATGATCCAGACAGGCCTGATTACAGGCGATACAGGGCGCAATCTGCGCCGCACGGCCTGCCGCCGCCTTTGCCACGAAATCCGGGTCGGCAAGGAAGGGTCGCGCCATCGACACCATATCGGCCTGTCCACCGGCCAGCAGCCCTTCGGCCACATCCGGGGTGTTGATGCGGTTCGAGGTAATGACCGGAATGTCGACCTCCGGGCGCAAGCGCCCGGTCAGATGCGCGAAGGCCGCGCGGGGAACCGAGGTCGCGATGGTCGGCACCCGCGCCTCATGCCAGCCGATGCCGGTGTTCAGCACTGAAGCCCCCGCCGCCTCGATGGCTTTGGCCAGCGTCACGACCTCGTCCCAGGTGGAGCCATCGGGGATCAGGTCGATCAGCGAGATACGATAGATCAGGATCGCGTCGCCAATGGCGGCGCGCACCCGACGCACCACCTCCACCGGCAGGCGCATGCGGTTTTCGTAAGACCCGCCCCAGCGGTCGGTGCGACGGTTCACATGGGTTACGAGGAACTGGTTGAGGAAATAGCCCTCGGACCCCATCACCTCGACCCCGTCATAACCGGCCTCGATGGCGCGGGCGGCGGCGGTCACGATGTCGGCGATCTGTTTCTCGATCCCGTCCTCGTCCAGTTCCTTGGGCGGGAAGGGTGAGATCGGCGATTTGACAGCAGAGGCCGAGACGCATTCCGGGCCATAGGCATAGCGACCCGCATGCAAGATCTGCATGGCGATCCGGCCCCCCGCATCATGTACGCGGTCGGTGACGATGCGGTGGTTGGCGATGTCCTGGGCGGTGAACAGGCCCGCCGCGCCGGGAAACACCCCACCCTCGCGGTTGGGCGCCATGCCGCCGGTGACCATCAGCCCGACCCCGCCCCGCGCGCGCACGGCGTAAAATTCTGCCACGCGGTTCCAGTCGCCGGTTTCCTCCAGCCCCGTGTGCATGGAGCCCATCATCACGCGGTTGGGCAGCGTCACGGCGCCGAGCGTGATCGGCGACAGAAGATGTGGATAGGTCATGCGGCTGGCTCCTCCCGTAGCGTGGGCAGACTGGCAAAGCCGCCCGCCGGTGTCACGGCCAACGCTGCGTCACGAACGGATCAGAACACCACGCCCATGCGGAGGATAAAGCAGCCGAAGGGGCGGTTTTCTGTGCAGCGGACCACGGCGTAACAGCCGGGGGCATGGGCGTAGAAGGCCTGCCGCTCGATAGATCGGGCCGCTGCACCTTCGGGCAGGGCGGGGCGCAGCACATCCAGCGCGTCGACATGAACCGGATCGGGGCGGTCGCCCGCGCCGTCGTGTTCCATCCACAGGGCCCCATAGTCGGTGAAGCCGTCCAGCGGCATCAGCGTGGTGATCAGGCGCAGCCCCTCGACCACATCAAGGCCCGCCAGATCGACCACGCGTCCGCTGCGGGTGGGCAGTGCGAAGGCCGGGTAATTGCTGTCCACCACCGCAAGCTCGTCGCCATGACCCATGCGCATCAGCACATCCATCAGATCGGGCGTGACCCGCGGGTCGATCCCTTTCAGCATCGGCGCCTCCCTGCCGGTTGAGGCCGCGGCGGAAAGGGCGTATCCCCGCCGCGACTGGATTGGGAGCAAAGCATGGACGCAACGGCGGTGGAAGCCCTGTTTACCCGCAGCGACGGCAGCTATCTCTGTGCCCGCTGGGGACGCCCCATCGTGCCGGTGGTCTTTGGCGTCGAAGATGCGACGCTGTCGGTGGTAAAAGGCGCCATCGAGGCGGTGGTGACACTTGCCGGGCATCGCATGGCCGAGACCGACCCGGAACTGGGCGCCAATCTGATGGTGTTCTTCTTCCGCGACTGGGCAGAGCTGCCGCAGGTGCCGAACCTCGACCGGCTGGTGCCGGATCTGGCGCCGCTGTGCGACCGGCTGGCGGCGGCGGGCGCAAACCAGTATCGCGCCTTCCGCTTTGACGAAGCGGGCGCAATCCGCGCGGTCTTCGTCTTCATCCGCATGGATGATGTGTTGTCCGAGATGCCTGCGGAGACGCTGGCGCTGTCGCAGGCGGCGCAGGTGATCCTGCTCTGGTCGGATACAGCCTTTGCCGGGATCTCGCCCCTGGCGCGGGTGGGCGAGGCTGTGGTGTTGCGCCCAGAGATCGGCGCGGTGATCCGCGCCGCCTATGATCCGGTGATGCCAGTCGTGGCGCGTGAGGCAAGCCATGCCCTACGTCTGGCGGCGCGGATCGGATGAAGGGAAGGGGGCTTTCCGCTCCCTCGCCCCTTCGGGGCTCACCCCCGAGGATATTTGAACCAAGGTGAAAGCAGATGAGCCATAGCCATGCCGTGCGGGTCTATTACGAGGACACCGATCTTGCCGGGATCGTCTATTACGCCAACTACCTGAAATTCATCGAACGCGGGCGCAGTGAGTGGGTGCGTGCGCGGGGGCTGGATCAGGCGCGGCTGAAGGCGGAAACCGGCATTGTCTTTGCGGTGCGGCGGGTCGAGGCCGATTACCTGCGGTCTGCGGTGTTTGACGATCTTCTGACCGTGACGACCGAGTTGCGGGCGCTGGGCGGGGCGCGGATCGACCTCTGGCAGCAGGTTCTGCGCGGGGAAGAGGTGCTTTTCACCGCGCAGGTGACGCTCGTCTGCATGGGAAGCGATGGCCGTGCACATCGCCTGCCGGGTGAGATCCGGGCGCTTCTGGCGCAGAGTTGACGCCGGTGCATGGCGGCTATGATGCAGGGATGGGCGGCAAATCGCATCCTGACGAGGATGTGTTGGCAATCCCCCTCAAAACCGGATAGAATCGCCTGTAATAACGGGCCGACGAATGGACCCGATGGTAACGAGCAGGCGTAATGGACACGAACACCCTTGCGATGGCGCAGGAGATTGATTTCTCCCTGCTCGCGCTTTTCGCGCGCGCAACCTTCACCGTGAAACTGGTCATGATCGGGCTTCTGGTCATGTCGGTCTGGTCCTGGGCGATCATCATCCGAAAACATCTGATGTTCCGCGCCGCGCGGGGCGAGGCGTCGATCTTTGACCGGGCTTTCTGGTCGGGTGAGCCGCTGGACGAATTGTTCGAAAAGATCGGCCCTGCACCGGAAGGGCAGAGCGAGAAGATCTTTGCCGCCGGGATGATCGAATGGCGGCGCAGCCACCGGCAGGATGGCGGGCTGATTGCCGGGGCGCAGTCGCGTATCGACCGGGCCATGGATGTGGCCATCGCGCGGGAAAGCGAAAGGCTCAATGCCGGGCTGAGCTTCCTTGCGACCGTGGGCTCAACCGCGCCGTTCATCGGGCTTTTCGGTACCGTTTACGGGATCATGCACGCCTTCACGCAGATCGCGGCAACCAAGAACACCGACCTGGCCACCGTGGCGCCGGGCATCGCCGAGGCGCTGATGGCGACCGGCATCGGCCTTGTCGCCGCCATTCCGGCGGTGGTGTTCTACAACAAGCTGAATGCCGACAGCGAACGCATCCTTGGCGGTTACGAGGCTTTCGCCGACGAATTCGCCACCATCCTCTCGCGCCAGCTGGACGCCTGAGCCATGGGGGCCGGGGTCGCCAAGAAATCGGGCGGAGGCGGGCGTCGCGGGCGGCGTCGCGGCCATTCCAGTGCCATGGCAGACATCAACATCACGCCCTTCGTGGACGTGATGCTGGTGCTTCTGATCATCTTCATGGTGGCGGCACCGATGCTGACCGTCGGCGTGCCGGTGAAGCTGCCGGAAACGGCGGCGGCCAGTCTGCCGACCGAACAGGAAAAGCCGCTTGCCATCACCATCGGGGCTGATGGCAAGCTGTTCCTGATGAACAGCGAGGCCGAAGAGGCGTCGCTGATTCCGCAGCTTCAGGCCATCGCGGCCGAACGCAGTTCCGACAAGATCTTCCTGCGGGCTGACGGCACCGTGCCTTATGAACGCGTGGCGCAGGTCATGGGGGCGCTGAATGCGGCAGGCTTCCGCAATATCGGTCTGGTCACAGACAGCAATGGCCCGCTGATGGGCGCAGCCGCCGGTGGCGCCGCCGCCGAGCCGAACCAGTAGGGTGGGGCCGATGCTGCGGGCTTGGCTGGGCAGGGTCGACAGAAGCGTCTGGATCTCCGGTTCGGGGCATCTGGTCGTGATCCTGTGGGTTCTGTTCGGTGATGTGCTGTTCAGTCCGCCGCCACCGCCCGAACCCGAGGTCATGTCGGTCGATACGCTGACCGAGGCGGAGTTTGCGGCGCTTGAGGCAGCTTCGGGGGGGCAGGAAAGCACCGAGGAGCCGCAGGACAGCGCGCCCCCGGCATCCGTGCGCCCGCCGGAGCGGCCCGAACCGCCTGCCGCCGAACCTCCGCCGGAGCAGGTGGCAGAGCAGACGCCGCCGCCGGAACCCGCGCCGGAACCCGAGGTCGAGCCGCAACCCGAAGAGGTTCCGGTTGCCGAAACCGCACAACCCGAACCCGTGCCTGAACCCGTTGCCCCTCCGGCCGAGCAGGAGCAGCCTGTGGCGGTGATCCCGTCTTCGGTCGTTCCGCGCCCGCGCCCGGCGCAGCGCGTGGCCCCGACGCCGGAAGACGCACCCGAAGAGGATGTGCCCGAGGCCGAACAGGTTCAGGAGCGCGTGGCCGAGGAGGCACCGCCCGAGGCTCCTGTGGTCGAACAGGAGCAGGAGGCGACCGCGCCGCCCGAAGCCACGACCGAAGTCGTGACCGAGGCAACCGAGACGCAGGAAGCGCCGCAACTGGCGCCGACCGCGTCGAAACGGCCGCGGTCACGTCCGGCGCGTCCCGATCCGGTGGCAAAACCCGCTGAGCAGCCGAAGCCGAGCCAGACTGCGACGGCGCAAAGCCCCTCGCAATCGCAGTCCGACCGGGCGGCGACAGATGCCGCTTTGGCGGAGGCGCTGGGCGAGGCCACGGAAACACCCGCGCCCAAGCCTGCGAACCAGAACAGCGCGCCCGGTCGTGGCCTTGCCGCCAACGGGCCACCGATGTCCTCGGGGGAAAAGGACGCATTGCGTGTCGCGGTGGAGCGGTGCTGGAACGTCGGCTCGCTCTCGACCGAGGCGCAGCGTGCCATCGTGACGGTGCACGTCACCATCGGCGCCGACAAGAAGCCGGTGGCGACCTCGATCGAACTGGCAAGTTCGACCGCCTCCGATGCGGCGACACGGCAGGCCTTCGAAGCAGCCCGGCGTGCGATCCTGCGCTGTGGTTCGCAGGGTTTCCCGCTGCCGGACGAAAAATATGAAACCTGGCGCGAGCTGGAGCTGATCTTCGACAAGGGGAGGGTCGGGCTGTGAACCGGACACCCCGCACGAAGGACTTCGCGGCGCGGCGATACAGACAGCCGGGGCAACCCGGACGGAACCGGGGAAGGGCCTGCGCGCTTTCCCCTTTTGGACAGGCAGGCTGCGGGCTGAAAAACAAGTCAGTCGCAGGAACAGGAACGAGGGTCAGATGAGCCGTCTCCGCCAATTCTTCACCGCCGTCGCGGCCGTGGCCGCCCTGGCCGCGCCGGCGATGGTTGCTACCAAGGCCGAAGCCCGGCTGACACTCAACCTTGGCAATCCGGTTGTGGAGCCAATGCCCTTCGCACTGCCCACCTTCGTCGACGAAGGCGGGGCGGGCGATCTGGCGGCAAAGATTTCGCAGGTGGTGGCGGCCGATCTGGCAGGCACCGGCCTGTTCGAACAGATCCCCTCCACCGCCTATATTCAGCAGATCACCTCTTTCGGGGCGCCGGTTTCATATCCTGACTGGCAGGCGATCAATGCGCAGGCGCTGGTGACCGGCGCGGTGCAGACCTCGGGCGGGCAGGTCGTGGTAAAGTTCCGCCTGCATGACGTCTTTGCCAATGGCGAGATGGGCGAAGGGCTGCAATTCGTCGGCACGACCGACAGCTGGCGCCGCATGGCCCACAAGGTTGCCGATGCCGTCTACAGCCGCATCACCGGCGAAACCGGCTATTTTGACAGCCGGGTCGTCTATGTCTCGGAAAGCGGCCCGAAGAACCAGCGCCAGAAGCGCCTTGCGGTGATGGATTACGACGGGGCAAACACCAGCTTCCTGACGGATTCGGCCTCCATTGTGCTGGCGCCGCGGTTCTCGCCCACCGGCGACCGCATCCTGTTCACCTCCTATTCTTCGGGCTTTCCGCAGATCTATCTGATGGATGTCGGCAGCCTTGCAATCCGTGGTCTGGGCGAACAGCCGGGCACCATGACCTTTGCGCCGCGCTTTTCGCCCGATGGGCGCACCGTGGTGTTCAGCCTTGAACGGGGTGGCAATACCGACATTTACTCGCTGGACATCGGCTCGGGCCAGCTGTCGCAGCTGACCAACTCGCCCGCCATCGAAACCGCGCCCTCGTTCAGCCCGGATGGCAGCCAGATCGTGTTTGAAAGTGATCGCTCGGGCAATCAGCAGATCTATATCATGCCCGCCCGTGGTGGCGAGCCGACCCGGATCTCGGGCGGTGCCGGTCGCTATGGCACCCCGGTCTGGAGCCCGCGTGGCGACTACATCGCCTTTACCAAGCAAAACCAGGGCCGCTTCCACATCGGGGTGATGCTGACGGACGGGACCGAGGAAAAGTTGCTGACGGCCTCCTATCTGGACGAAGGCCCGACCTGGTCGCCGAATGGCCGGGTCATCATGTTCACCCGGCAGGATGCGGGCGGCGAACCGGCGCTTTATTCGGTGGATGTTTCGGGGCGCAACCTGCGCAAGGTGGCCACTACGGGCGCCGCCTCGGACCCGGCCTGGTCGCCGCTGCTGCCGTAACCGTAACAAACCTCACGCCGCCGTCATTCCCCCCGGCGGCGGAACTCTGATAAGCTGGCCTGGTCGAGCTGGCACAACGAAGGACAGAAAAGATATGGCGTATACTGCGAAAGCTCTGATGTTGCTGGCCGTTCTGGGTCTGGCAGCTTGTAACAACCCTGATCGCTACGGTGCGGGCGGCGCCGGTGGTGCAGGCGGTGCGGGTGGTGCCGGTGGCATCGGCTCGCAAGGGCTCGGTGGCCCCAGCGACCCCAACTCGGTGGCCTATTTCAACCAGACCATCGGTGACCGCGTGCTGTTCCTTGTCGACCAGTCGACCCTGTCGCCCGAGGCGCAGACCATTCTGGCGCAGCAGGCGCAATGGCTGCAAAGCCATGCCGACTACGCGATCATCGTCGAAGGCCACGCCGACGAACAGGGCACGCGTGAATACAACCTTGCCCTCGGCGCCCGTCGCGCCAGCGCGGTGCAGAACTATCTGATCTCGCAGGGCGTTGCGGCCCACCGGATGCGGACCATTTCCTACGGCAAGGAGCGCCCGGTCGAGGTGTGCCCGTCGGAAGCCTGTTTCTCGAAGAACCGTCGCGCGGTGACCGTGCTGTCGATGGGGGCGGGGGCCTGAGCCGATGAGACTGCGTTTCGCGGCACTGGCCCTGCTGCTGATGTCCGGTTCCGCCATCGCGCAGGACCGGGCGCAGTCGCTGGCCGACATCAAGGCCGAACTTGCGGCACTGAACGCCGAGTTCACGGGCCTCAAGCAGGAGCTGATCACTACCGGCGCCATCCAGAATGGCGCGGCAGGTGGCAATGCGCTGCAACGGCTCGATTCGATCGAGGCGGCGCTGACGCGGCTGACCGCGCAGACTGAACAGGTGGAACTGAAGGTGAACCGCGTGGTCACCGACGGCACCAACCGGCTGGGTGATCTGGAGTTCCGCGTCACCGAGCTTGAGGGGGGCGACGTAGGATCGCTGCCGCCGACGCAACCTTTGGGCGGAGGCAATGTGGCCGCCCCTGTCGTAACCGCCCCGACCGCCGGGGGGCCCGAGCTTGCTGTGGGCGAACAGGCAGACTTTGACCGGGCCAAGGAGGTGCTCGGTCAGGGTGACTTTCGCACCGCCGCGGAAAAGTTTGGTGCCTTTGCCACGGCCTATCCGGGCAGCCCCCTGATGCAGGAGGCGCAGATCCTGCGGGGTGACGCGCTGCAACAGGCGGGCGATACCGTCAATGCGGCGCGGGCCTGGCTGGATGCTTTTTCGGCGCAGCCGGAAGGCCCGAAAGCAGGCGATGCGCTGGTGCGTCTGGGGCAGGGGCTGGCCGATCTTGGGCAGGTTTCGGACGCCTGTGTGACCCTGCAGGAGGTCGGCACCCGCTTCCCCGGCTCCACCGCCGCGACCGAGGCGCAGGGCAAGATCGCGGCGCTGGCCTGCCAGTGACCGGCGCGCCCGTGCCGGATACGGAGGATACGGACCTCCTTGATGCTGTTGCTCAGGTGTTCGCAAAGGCGCGGCCCGATCCGGCTGCGCCTTTGTCTGTCGGGGTGGCCGTTTCGGGCGGTGGCGATTCGATGGCGCTGTTGCATCTTTTGCACCGCCTTGCGCCGTCGGAGGGATATCTGCTGCATGCGGTGACGGTGGATCACGGGCTGCGGCCCGAGGCGGCGGACGAAGCCGCCGGGGTCGCGGCTTTCTGCGCCCGCCTGGGGGTCGCGCATGAAATCCTGCGCTGGCGGGGGCCGCAGGAGACCGGAAACCTGATGGATCAGGCCCGCCGCGCCCGGCTGTGCCTGATCGCGGACTGGGCCGCCGCACGCGGGGTGGGTCATGTCGCCCTTGGTCATACGGCGGACGATCAGGCGGAGTCGTTTCTCATGAACCTGTCGCGCGCGGCGGGGCTGGATGGCTTGTCGGGCATGCGCCAGGGCTGGCTGGAGCATGGCATTCGCTGGCATCGCCCGCTGTTGCAGAAGCGGCGTGAGGTTTTGCGCGACTATCTGCGCCGAAACAGCGTGACCTGGATTGACGACCCTTCGAACGAGAATGACCGCTTCACCCGTGTGAAGGCCCGTCGCGCGTTGCGGGCGCTGAAGCCGCTGGGCATCACGGTAGAACGCCTTCTGGCCAGCACGCAGCATCTTTTCGACGCGCGCAGCGCGTTGCAGATGGCGCTGGCACAAGCTGTCGAAACCCATGTCACCGAGCGTGCGGGGGCATTGCATCTGAGCGCGGACGGTCTGTGTGCGCTTGGGGCAGAGCTGGAGCGGCGGCTTCTCAGCCATGCGATTCGCTGGATGAACGGGGCAGGTTATCCGCCGCGTGCCGAACAACTGCTGCGGCTGATGTCCACCTTGCATGACCACCGGGACGCCACGCTGGGTGGTGTCCGGTTCCGCTGGCGGCAGGAAACCCTTGTCATCAGCCGTGAACCGCGCGCCGTAATGGGGCCGGTTCCGGCGGCGCAGTTGTGGGATCACAGATGGCGGGTAGTGGGGCCGCTGGCGGAGGGTCAGACTCTCGCCGCTCTCGGGGTTGCGGGGCTGCGCCAATGTCCCGGCTGGCGGGATCTGGCCTCGCGCGAGGCTCTGATTGTCAGCCCGGCCGTCTGGCAGGGGGACCGGCTGATCGCCGCCCCGCTGGCCCGGCCAGAGCCGGATTGGGGTGCGACTCTCGGCCCATCCTTCGGAATGTTCATCTTGGCGCATTGAACCCCCGCGCCAGATGTCTATTTTAGGTCAAAAGTTGCGGCGGGGGTGACCTGCGCCGCCCCCTTTAGGAGTTCCTCGTGGGCAACGCACGCAATATCGCTTTCTGGGTGGTCCTGTTCCTGCTGATCTTGGCGCTGTTCAACATGTTCAGCGGCGGCACGACCACCACGGCCTCGCGCAATCTTTCCTATTCCGAATTCATCGCGCGGGTCGATCAGGGGCAGGTCTCCAGTGTCACGCTGGACGGCGAGCGGGTCATCGTCCGCGGCAAGGACGGCAATACCTATTCCACCGTGAAACCTCAGGACGAAGAGGTGACGGATCGCCTCATTGCCAAGGGCGTCGAAGTGCGGGCCGAACCGCAGGAGCAATCGGGGTTCCTGAATTTGCTCAGCCTCTGGCTGCCCTTCCTGATTCTCATCGGCATCTGGATCTTCTTCATGAACCGGATGCAGGGTGGCGGGCGTGGCGGTGCCATGGGCTTTGGCAAAAGCCGGGCGAAGCTGCTGACCGAAAAACATGGCCGCGTGACCTTTGACGATGTGGCGGGCATCGACGAGGCCAAGGAAGAGCTGGAAGAGATCGTCGAATTCCTGCGCAACCCGCAGAAGTTCAGCCGTCTGGGCGGCAAGATCCCGAAAGGCGCGCTGCTTGTCGGCCCGCCCGGCACCGGCAAGACGCTGCTCGCACGCGCCATCGCGGGTGAGGCGGGCGTTCCCTTCTTCACCATCTCGGGTTCCGACTTCGTCGAAATGTTTGTGGGCGTCGGCGCATCCCGGGTGCGCGACATGTTCGAACAGGCCAAGAAGAATGCGCCCTGTATCGTCTTTATTGACGAGATCGACGCCGTGGGTCGCGCGCGTGGCGTGGGCATCGGCGGCGGCAATGACGAACGCGAACAGACGCTGAACCAGCTGCTTGTCGAGATGGACGGGTTCGAGGCCAATGAAGGCGTGATCATCGTCGCGGCCACCAACCGCAAGGATGTGCTGGACCCGGCGCTGCTGCGCCCCGGCCGCTTCGACCGTCAGATCCATGTGCCGAACCCCGATATCAAGGGGCGTGAGAAGATCCTGACCGTCCATGCCCGCAAGGTGCCGCTGGGGCCGGATGTCGACCTGCGCACCATCGCGCGTGGTACGCCGGGCTTTTCGGGCGCCGATCTGATGAACCTCGTGAACGAGGCGGCGCTGATGGCTGCCCGCGTCGGCCGCCGTTTCGTCACCATGGATGACTTCGAGAATGCGAAGGACAAGGTGATGATGGGCGCGCAGCGCCGGTCCATGGTGTTGACGCAGGACCAGAAGGAAAAGACCGCCTATCACGAGGCCGGCCACGCCATCGTCGGCATGGCGCTGCCGAAATGTGATCCGGTCTATAAGGCCACCATCATTCCGCGCGGCGGCGCCCTCGGTATGGTGGTCAGCCTGCCCGAGATGGACCGTCTGAACATGCATAAGGACGAGGCCAAGCAGAAGATCGCCATGACCATGGCAGGCAAGGCGGCCGAGATCCTGAAATACGGTGAAGAGGGCGTGTCCTCCGGCCCGGCGGGCGACATTCAGCAGGCCTCCAGCCTTGCGCGTGCCATGGTGATGCGCTGGGGTATGTCCGACAAGGTCGGCAACATCGACTATGCCGAAGCGCATGAAGGCTATCAGGGCAATACCGCCGGTTTCTCGGTCTCTGCGCATACCAAGGAAATGATCGAGGACGAGGTGAAACGCCTGATCGACGACGGGTATGAAGCTGCGCGTCAGATCCTGATCGACAAGTCGGATGAGTTCGAGCGGCTGGCCAAGGGGCTTCTGGAATACGAAACCCTGACCGGCGACGAGATTCGCAAGGTCGTGGCGGGCGAGACGCTGGGCGGGGACGACAGCACTCCGGGCGATGGAGGCACTTCGGTCGTGGCCATCCCCAAGACCAAGCCCAAGGCGCAGAAACCCGAGGGCGGGCTGGAGCCGGAGCCCCTGGCGTGACCGCTACCGCGAACAAAGACTGGAACCCCGGAGCTTACGCAAAGTTCCGGGGTTTGCGTTTGCGCCCCGCGCTGGATTTGATGGCGCAGGTGGGCACTCTGCCGCCGGGGCCGGTGGTCGATCTGGGATGCGGGGACGGCGCGGCGGCGGCGGCGCTGCGGGCGGCTTTCCCTGAACGGGCCCTGATCGGTATCGACAATTCGCCCGCCATGCTGAAGGCCGCGCAGGGTTATGATGCCCTGCATCTGGCAGATATTGCCGCCTGGCAGCCCGAGACACCGCCTGCGCTGATCTTTTCCAACGCCGTTCTGCAATGGCTTTCCGATCATGCCCGTCTGATGCCGCATCTGGCGGGGATGCTGCCGAAGGGTGGGGTGTTGGCGGTGCAGATGCCTAGGCAAACGCAGGCGCCCTCGCACAGGTTGCTGCGCGACACGGCGGCAGCCTTGTTCCCTGAACGCTTCGGCGACTTGCCTGAGCGACAAGCCGTTGCAAAACCCGAAGATTATTGGCGGTTGCTGTCGCCGCTGGGCAATGTTCTGGCCTGGGAAACCACCTATGTGCAACAGCTTGGCCCGGTGACCGAGGGGCATCCGGTGCGGGCCTTTACCGAATCGACCGCCATGCGGCCCTATCTGGAGCGGCTTGACCGCCCGGAGGCATCCGCCTTCCGGGCGGCCTATGATGCCGCGCTGGCGCGGGCCTACCCGCTGTTGCCCGACGGCGGGGCGCTGCTGCCTTTCCGCCGGGTTTTCTTCGTGTTTGTCAAAGAATGAAGTCCGCGGCGCGCAGCGTCGTCACCCCCGCCACATCGACCGAGAAATCCGCCGTACCGTCACCATCCACGTCGAAGAACACCCGCGATCCGCTGGCTGTGGAGATGAAGCGCACCTCCCCGACCTCGCCGGAAAAGGCGGTATGTCCAATGAAGCTGCCGGTTCCGACAAGCTGGTCAAAGTTGATCCTGTCGCCATCGGCCCGGTTGAAATCCATGATCGTATCGCGGCCGCTAGCGGCATCGCTTTCGCCGCGCGCGATATACTTGAACTCATCCGCGCCCGCGCCGCCAAACAGGCTGTCGCGGCCCTGACCGCCGATCAGCGTATCGTCTCCGGCATCGCCATGCAGCCGGTCGCTGCCCTTGCCGCCGAAGAACAGATCATTCTGCCCCGCGCCGCGGAGCAGGTCGTCGCCGGTGCCACCACAGAGCGTTTCCCGCTGGTCGCCGCCAATGACGGTATCGCGACCGGCACCCCCATCCATCAGATTATACCCGGCGCCACCGAACAGCCGGTCCTGTCCGTCGCCGCCATAGATACGGTCGTTTCCGTTCCCGCCGAACAGCCGGTCATTGCCGCTCTCCCCTTCGATGGTGTCATTGCCAACGCCCCCGTTGGCCGTATCGTTGCCACCGCCCATCTTCAGATGGTCATGCCCGGCCATCCCGTCAAAGCGGTTGGCGTTGTAGGCGTTGCTTTCAGGCAGATCGCTGATCTTGTCATTGAAGGCACTGCCCCGGACATTGTGGACGCCATTGATTTGATCGCCCTCGGCATCACCGCCGAAACTGGTGCTGGTCTGGCCCGAGATCAGGCGCACATCCACCGCTGCCGATGACTGCGTGTAGAATACCCAGTCGGTTCCGTCCGCCCCGCCAGAGATCGAATCAGCCCCGGCGCCGCCGATCAGCGTGTCGCTGCCGCCGCCACCCGAAAGCGTGTCGCGGCCAGCGCCACCATGAAGCAGATCATCGCCATCGGCGCCGCCCATGTCATCCCGGCCGCCCCCGCCATAGATCGTGTCGTCGCCCGCCGCCCCGAACAGCGTGTCGTTGTCGCCAGGCCCGTCGCGGGTGGAGTCGCCGTAAAGAATGTTGTCGCGCTCGTTCCCGCTGATCCAGTCCTCGCCGGAGGAACCGCGCGCATTCTCGACAGAGCCGTTGACCAGCAGCGAGGTGCCCCAGTTTCCGACATGGTAGAAGAAGCCGCGAGCCTGGCTGGAAATGCCGTTTTCGACATAGTTGTCGAGACGGATCGAGGTCGGTTTTTCATAGCTTCCCTGGAACACCAGCCAGAACTTTCCCAATCCTGTAGCGGTCAGCTCCCGGTCCTTTCCGGGTGTTTCGTCGATGACATAGATAGTGTTCGGCATGGGGATCTCTGTCTGGCCTGAATTGAATGGGCCGAGAATTGCACAGGCCGCCAGGTCTGGCGTGCCCCGTTCGGGGTATGCGGCATCCCTGGGCCGAGTCGGTTTCGGATGGACGGTTTTATTCTTGGTAAAACTTCATTCCTGGATGCGCGGGTTTCCTATCGGAAACCGCAACTGGCGATTTTGCGTGGGCTTAGGTCGGAATCGGTCCTGTGGCCCCCGTTTCATGTCGGTATCGTGCTGCCATGAGATCGGGGTGCCACACCCAAGGGAGAGTAGAATGGCCTTCAAGACCGACATCGAGATTGCGCGCGAAGCCAAGAAGAAGCCGATTCAGGAAATCGGCACGAAGCTTGGCATTCCGACCGAACACCTGCTGCCCTACGGCCATGACAAGGCGAAGGTGAGCCAGGACTTCATCAAGAGCCTCGCGGGCAAGCCCGATGGCAAGCTGGTGCTGGTGACCGCCATCAACCCGACCCCGGCGGGCGAAGGCAAGACCACCACCACCGTGGGTCTGGGCGATGGTCTGAACCGGATCGGCAAGAAAGCCGTGATCTGCATTCGCGAAGCTTCGCTTGGCCCGAACTTCGGGATGAAGGGTGGCGCGGCCGGTGGCGGCATGGCCCAGGTCGTTCCGATGGAGGAAATGAACCTCCACTTCACCGGCGACTTCCATGCGATCACCAGCGCGCACAACCTGCTGTCGGCGATGATCGACAACCACATCTACTGGGGCAACTCGCTGGGCATCGACCAGCGCCGCGTCGTGTGGCGCCGCGTCATGGACATGAACGACCGTGCGCTGCGTGACATCGTGGTCAGCCTCGGCGGCGTGTCGAATGGCTTCCCGCGTCAGACCGGGTTTGACATCACCGTGGCCTCGGAAGTCATGGCGATCCTCTGCCTGTCGAACGATCTGGAAGACCTGCAAAAGCGTCTGGGCGACATCGTTGTGGCCTATACGCGTGACAAGCAGCCCGTCTACTGCCGTGACATCAAGGCAGATGGCGCAATGACCGTTCTGCTGAAGGACGCGATGCAGCCGAACCTCGTGCAGACGCTGGAAAACAACCCGGCCTTCGTGCACGGCGGCCCGTTCGCCAACATCGCCCATGGCTGCAACTCGGTCATCGCGACCAAGACCGCGCTGAAGCTGGGCGACTATGTCGTGACCGAAGCCGGTTTCGGGGCTGACCTTGGCGCAGAGAAGTTTTTCGACATCAAGTGCCGCAAGGCCGGGCTGAAGCCGGCTGCCGCGGTGATCGTGGCGACCGTTCGCGCGATGAAGATGAACGGCGGCGTCGCCAAGGCCGATCTGGGCGCCGAGAATGTCGATGCGGTCAAAAAAGGCTGCCCGAACCTTGGCCGTCACATCGCCAACGTGAAGGGTTTCGGCGTGCCGGTGGTGGTTGCGATCAACCATTTCTACAGCGACACCGATGCCGAAGTGCAGGCCGTGAAGGACTATGTGGCCGCGCAGGGCGCCGAGGCGATCCTTTGCAAGCACTGGGCGCAGGGGTCTGCGGGCATCGAGGATCTGGCCAAGAAGGTCGTGCAGCTGGCCGAAAGCGGCGCTGCCAACTTCTCGCCGCTGTATCCCGATGACATGCCGCTGTTCCAGAAGGTCGAAACCATCGCCAAGCGCATCTATCACGCGGATGAAGTTCTGGCCGACAAATCGATCCGCGACCAGCTGAAAGCCTGGGAAGCGGCGGGCTATGGCCATCTGCCGATCTGCATGGCGAAGACGCAATACAGCTTCACCACCGATCCGAACCTGCGTGGCGCGCCCACCGGCCATTCGGTTCCGGTCCGCGAAGTGCGCCTGTCCGCCGGTGCGGGCTTCATCGTGGTGATCTGCGGCGAGATCATGACCATGCCGGGCCTGCCGAAAGTCCCGAGCGCCGAAGTCATCCGTCTGAACGACCAGGGCTTCGTCGAAGGCCTGTTCTGATCGCGGCACCGGGCGCCGCCTTGCCATCTCCCCCGCGAGGGATTACCTCGCGGGAAACTCTCTGGAGGTTGCGATGAAGGCCCCGTCCGACTGCCACAACATGACGGAACTGCGCGTGGAAATCGACGCGCTGGACAGTCAGATCGTGGCGCTGATCAAACGGCGGTCCGGTTACATCGACCGGGCCGCCGAACTCAAGCCCGCCGAGGGGCTGCCCGCCCGGATTGATACCCGTGTGGAAGAGGTGGTGGCCAAGGTTCGCGCCCGGGCCGAAGCCGAGGGGCTGGACCCGGCGCTGGTCGAAACGCTCTGGCGGCAGATGATCGACTGGTCGATTGCCCGCGAAGAAAAAGTGCTGGGGGCCTGAGACCCCGGAAGGGTCGGAAATGACGGCAACCCTGATTGACGGCAAGGCCATCGCGGCCCGCATGGTGGAAGAGGTCCGCGCCGAGGCGGCGGATCTTGCGGCCAGGGGCTGGGCCCCCCGGCTGGTCTCCATCTCGGTAGGCGATGTGGCGGCGGCGGAGCTTTACGTCCGCAACCAGCAGCGGCAGGCCGAGGCTGCCGGTGTGGCCTTCGAGGCCCGCAATTATCCGGCAACCATCAGCCTTGAACAACTTACTGGCGTGATGATCGGCCTGAACGCCGATCCGCGCGTGAACGGCATCATCATCCAGCGCCCGTTGCCGCCGCATATTCCGGTGAAGGCACTGCAAAAGGCGGTGCATCCGCTGAAGGATGTCGAGGGGATGCACCCCTCGTCCATCGGCAATATCGTCTATAACGACCTGGCCCTTGGCCCTTGCACAGCCGTCGCAGCGGTGGAAATCCTCAAGACCCTGCCATTGAACATCGAAGGGCTGGATGTCTGTGTGATCGGCCACAGCGAGATCGTGGGCAAGCCCATCGCCTTCCTGATGATGGGGCTGGGGGCCACGGTGACCGTATGTCACCACATGACCCGGCAGGTGGCGGTGCACAGCCGCGCCGCCGATGCGGTCTTTGTCGCGGTTGGAAAACCCGGCCTTGTCACGGGCGCCATGCTGAAGCCGGGCGCCGCGCTCATCGACATCGGGATCAACCGGGTTGAGGGCAAGACAGTGGGTGATGCCGATTTCGAAAGCTGCGCCAAAGTCGCGGGCTGGATCACCCCGGTGCCCGGCGGGGTCGGTCCGGTGACGGTGGCGACCCTTCTGAAAAACGCGGTTCTGGCGACCCGCATGCAAATGGATCATTACAGCGCCGCCTTCGCGGTCGAACGGTAGGGAGAACGGACATGACGGCGGCAATCATTGACGGCAAGGCTTTTGCAGCCAAGGTGCGGGGCGAGGTGGCGGCCCATGTCGCGCGCCTGAAAGAGGAACATGGCATCCAGCCCGGCCTCGCGGTCGTGCTGGTGGGTGAAGACCCGGCAAGCCAGGTCTATGTCTCGTCCAAGGGCAAGCAGACGGTCGAAGCTGGCATGGCTTCGTTCGAGCACAAGTTGGAAGCGGATACCTCGGAGGCCGATCTGCTGGCGCTGATCGACCGGCTGAATAAAGATCCGAAGGTCCATGGCATCCTTGTGCAACTGCCGCTGCCGGGGCATCTGAACTCTGAACTGGTGATCAACTCGATTGATCCGGCCAAGGATGTGGACGGGTTCCATATCTCCAACGTCGGTCTCCTGGGCACCGGGCAGAAAAGCATGGTGCCCTGCACGCCGCTTGGCTGTCTGATGATGCTGCGCGATCATCACGGCAAGCTTGCCGGCATGAATGCGGTCGTGGTGGGCCGGTCGAACATCGTCGGCAAGCCCATGGCGCAACTGCTCTTGGGGGACAGCTGCACCGTGACCATCGCACATAGCCGGACCAAGGATCTGGCCGCCGTCTGCCGTGGTGCCGACATCCTCGTCGCCGCCGTCGGTCGCCCCGAGATGATCACCGGCGAGTATGTGAAACCTGGCGCCACCGTGATCGACGTGGGCATCAACCGGATTGAACGTGACGGCAAGACCAAGCTGGTCGGCGACGTTGAATTTGCCTCGGCGGCTGCGGTGGCCGGGGCCATCACCCCGGTGCCTGGTGGTGTCGGCCCGATGACCATTGCCTGCCTGCTGGCAAATACGCTGACCGCCTGCTGCCGCGCCAATGGCCTGCCGGAGCCGTCGGGCCTGACCGCCTGATCACCGGCCCCCGAAGAGGACCTGTGGCGCAAATGCATGTCCCGGCTGGATAATCTGGCCGGAGACATTGCACAGGGCAGGGATTGCGCTTATCCAGTCAGACAGGTTGCATGCGTTCCTGGTGCAGATGTCTGGTTTCGTCGCTACATTGATTGCAGACTTCCGTAGCAAGATTCCGCTTGTCGCCTGGGTTGTGCTGACGCTGACTGTCGGCATATCGGGGCCATTCGGCAGCTACGTTGCGCTGGATCTGCCCGCGCGTCTGCTGTTCTGGGGCGTGATCTCTGCCATGGGGATCGGCGTGGGCGCCGCGATCCGGGCTTTCGTCCACGCTGTCATCGGATTGAGCGACCTTCAGCGTGGCGCTTTCCTTGTCGCCCTGCTTTCCTCCGTCATCATGACCCTGCCGCTGCATGCGCTGGCAGATCGGATGTTCGATCCCGACAAGGCAACAGCGCCCGACCTGCCCGATATCGCGCTGTTCATCTTCGCGACCTCTCTGGGTATCGGCGCGTTCCGCCACGCCCGCGAAAGCCGGCCCGATGATGTGGCAAGCCCGCTGGTGCCGATCCTTCCCGACCTGCCGGCCAGCGAGACCGAGACGGTTCCGCCGCCGCGCGTCGTCCAGCGTCTGGACCCCGAGTTGCACGGCCGCCTCGTCGCGCTGACGGTGCGGGATCACTATGTCGACGTCTTCACCGTGCGCGGCAAGGGCAGCCTTCTGATGCGGTTCGCCGATGCGATGGCGGAAACCGGCGAGGAAGAGGGCGTGCAGATCCATCGGTCGCACTGGGTTGCGCTTTGGGCGATCAAGGGGGTGGAGCGCGAGGGGGGCCGGATCTGGGTGCGCATGTGCCCGGAATTGCGTCTGCCGGTCAGCCGCACTCACCGCGTAAAGCTGGAAGAGCGCGGGCTGCTCTGAACCGTAGCCGCATAGGGAACCGCGAGGCAGCGTCGCCCCGTGGCGATCACAAGCGCCTGTGGACCCATCAGCAGGGCGAGTTCAGCCGCCCCGCAGTCCAGGCCGCCGGTATAAGCGCCATAGGCGGGCAGGATCAGACGTTCAGGATCTGACAGCAGGAAACAGGGCCGCCGCTGACCGGCGAGCGTAAGTTTCGGGTGGAAATGCCCCGAAACCTCGGCAGTCGCTTGCGCTACTGCAATGTGGCGAAAGTGCAAGGGGCCAATCCGTGTTTCGGCCAGATGCGTGCCACCGATATTGCCAGGCCCCGGGTCGTGATTGCCCTCGATCCATCGCCAGTCGCGCCCGGCCATCAGACGCAGCAGCCAGAGCCGGTCAGCCTCGTCCATCTCGTCGCTGGCCGTCAGATCGTCGAAACTGTCGCCCAGACAGATCACCCGCGCCGCCGTTGTCGCTTCAAGATCGGCGTCAAGCCGGGCCAGCGTCGCGCGCGTCTCGTAAGGGGGCAACAGCGCGCCACCGCGCCGCGCCAGCCGGGCGGATTTGCCGAAATGCAGGTCGGACACGACCAGCAGGCTTTGCTCAGGCCAGTGAAGTGCACCGGAAGGCAACGCCCGAAGCGCACAGCTGGCAAATGTGAAGGCATGGGCATCCATGCGCCCGGTCTGCCGCAGCGCGGCCCGCTTTGCAACTTTGCTTCTTGCCCAAAGACTCACCTTTGCGACAGTGCCGCCGGGCGCTCAGCGCAGGCTTTCGCGCAGCGCCTCGCCATAAAGGATCATCGTGCAATCGCCGCGCGCCGCCGCCTCAAGGACTGCCCGCCGCAATTCGCTGGCATCCGTCACACCGCACACCTTCCATCCGCAGGCGTGCGCAATCGCGCCAAGATCAGGTGTCAGGATATCCACCCCCAGCGGTGGCACGTTCTGCGCGACCATGGCGGATTTGATCTCGCCATAGCCCTTGTTGTCATAGCAAAGCAGGATAACCGGCGCGCGGGCCTCCACGGCGGTGGTCAGTTCGGCCAGCGTGAATTGCAGCCCGCCATCGCCGATCAGGGCCAGAACCGGCCGCCCCTCTGCCAGGGCGGCTCCCGTGGCGGCAGGCAGGCCGTAGCCGAGCGTGCCAAAGCCGGTGGCCGAGTTGAAATAGCCGCCGGGCCGGGCTGCGGCGAAGCCCATGTTGCCCGCATAAACGGCCTGTGTGCTGTCCCCTACGATAAGCGTGTCGGGCAGGGTATCGCGAAGAAGATCCAACAGGGCCAGATCTCCGCGCAACGGCGCGGGCAGGGCGGACAATCCGGCTTGCGCGGCGGCGGCGCGGGCGGCGCCATCCCGCGTGTCGCGCGGGGTGATGGCGGCAAGCAGCGCCGCCGTGCCTTCACCTGCGTCGCCGGTCAGGCAGAGGTCGGGTGCCTTGCCGCGATGGGTCTGCACCGGGTCGATGTCCAGCCGGATCAGCCGTCCGGGGATGGCGAAGCCACCATCCTCATACATGTCGTAGTCGGTCGGCCCCATTTCTGTGCCTACCGCCAGCACCACATCCGCCCCTGCGATCAGCGCGCGGGTTTCGGGCATCGAGGCGGTCAGCGTCACCGCCAGCGGATGACCCGGCGGGAGGATGCCGCGTGCATTGGTCGTCATCACCAGCGGCGCATCCAGCGCTTCTGCCAAAGCGGGCAGGGCGGTCGCACGGGTGGCACCGCCGCCTGCAAGAATCACCGGCGCGCGAGCCGCAGACAGCATCGTCGCCGCCTCGACCACCGCCGATTGTGCCGGGGCAGGGCGCGGGGTGCGTGCGGGCTTCGGCAGGGGCAGGTACCCGGCCGGGGCCAGCATCACGTCGATGGGAAGCTCCAGATGCACTGGCCGCGGGCGGCCACCCTCGAACAGCGCGAAAGCCTGTGCCAGCGCGGTTGCCAGCTCCTCGGGGCGGTGGACGGTGCGGCTGAAGGCGCTCACGCCGGCAACCATGGCCTGCTGGTTCGGCAATTCATGCAGCCAGCCCTCGCCCGAGCCCATGCGGCCATGGGCGTTGACGGTGGAAATCACCAGCATCGGCACCGAATCCGCATAGGCCTGCCCCATGGCGGTCAGGATATTCGTCATGCCGGGGCCGGAGATGATGAAGCATACGCCCGGCCGTCCACTGGCGCGGGCATAGCCATCGGCCATGAACCCCGCCCCCTGTTCGTGGCGCGGCGTAACATGGCGGATGCCGCTGCCCGAAAGGCCACGGTAAAGCTCGATCGTATGCACGCCGGGGATGCCGAAAACGGTGTCCACCCCATAGGCGCGCAGCGCCTGCGTCAGCCAGACGCCGGTCGAGATGTCGGTGCTCATCGGTTACTTCGCTTTCCGCAATTGCCAGAGGGTCTTGCACAGGATCACCGCCACGACGATGGCGATCAGCACCACCGAGATTGCGGCGATGGCCGGGTCGATGTTGTCGCGCAGCCCCATCCACATCAGTCGCGGCAGCGTCACCGCATTGACCGAGGTGATGAACAGCGTCACGCCGATCTCCTCCCACGACAGGACGAAGGTCAGGAAAAGCGCGGTCAGCAGGGTGAAGCGGATATTGGGCAGGATTACCCCGAACACCCGCGTCATCACGCCCGCACCCATCGACCGGGCTGCAAGGTCGATGCGGCGGTCAAGCTGTGACAGCGCGACCGAGATCAATACCACCGCGAAGGGCGCGATCATCACCGCATGAGCCAGTGCCACCCCCGCCCAGGTGTCATAGGCGATGACGCCGTTCACCTTTGAGAGCGTGATGAGGAAGAAATAAAGCGTCAGCGCCGAAACGACCGGCGGCGCCACCATCGGCAGCAGCGCCAGCCCCATCAGAAGCCCCGCAAAACGCGGCTGCAACATCCAGATCCCCAACGCAAAAGCCGTGGCCAGCGCCGTTGCCACCACCGAGGCGACAAGGCCGATGCGGATGGACAGCCAGATGCCCTCGGCCCAGACCGGCTTGTCGAGCAGGCTGCGGTAATGGCGCAAGGACCATTCGGCATCGGGGACGGACAGATAGCGGTTCGGGGTGAAGCTGACCGGGATCACAGCAATCAGCGGCATCAGAAGGAACACGGCGATCAGTGCCGCGAGGATCAGCGGGATCGGGCCGGGGCGCAGCTGGATCATCGGGCCGCTCCTTTCGTCTGGCGCAGCATCAGGGCCAGCAGGGCGCCGACGGCGATCATCAGGATTACGCTGATCGCAGCGCCAAGGCCCCAGTCCGGGCTTTGGAAGATGCGCAGATAGATCAGTTCCGCCACCATCACGCTGCGCCCGCCGCCAAGGATGGCCGGGGTGACGAAGAAACCCAGCGCGAAGACGAAGACCAGCAGCACGGCGCCAAGGATGCCGCTTTTCGTCATCGGCACGAAGACCTGCCAGAAGATGCGCGCACGGCTGGCCCCCATGCCGCGCGCGGCCATCAGCACACGCTCATCCACGGCGTGCATGGACGAGGCGAGCGGGAAGACCGCGAAGGGGACCAGGAAATGCACCATCCCCAGCACGACGCCGAATTCGTTGCGCACCAGCGTCAAAGGCTCGGAAATGATGCCCAGCGTTTGCAGCCAGCCATTGACCAGCCCCTTGTTCGACAGAAGCGCCAGCCAGCCAAAGGCCCGCGTGAGGACCGAAATCCAGAAGGGGATGAGGATGCACAGTTCCACCACCAGCCGCGCCACCGGCCCGCCGCGCACCCAGACCAGAGTCATCACATAGGCCGCCGCGACCGACAGCACCGTCACCAGCGCGCAGATGCGCAACGTGCGCCAGATCACACCCAGCACCAAAGGGTCGGTCAGTGCGGTGCGATACTGGCCAAGGCCGGGTTCCGGCAGGGTCACGCTCCACTGCATGACACCGAGGAACGGCACGAGATATGCTGCGCCGAGCAACAGCAGCAGCGGGCCAAGCAGCATGATGTGGCGCGAGGTCATAGCTATTCCAGTTCTGGGCCGCCCCCGGCACATGACCGGGGGCGGCGAAGGGCTCAGGCAGAGATGATCTTGAGGTATTCGTCCAGCGCCGGGCCGTAGTTTTCTTCATACCACGCCATGTCGAGCGGGATCTGAAGCGCGAAATTCGCCGGATCCACGGGGTTATACCGCGCGTCCTCGGCGGGCAGCATCGCATCCGCCGCCGGATTGGCCGGGCCTTGCCCCAACATGCGGAACATGACGATCTGCTTTTCGGGGTCTTGCGCCGAGGCGATGAACTGCATCGCAGCTGCCGCGCCACCCGGATTTCCCTTCACCACGCCCATGGCGCCGGGCGCGACCAGCCCCTGATCCCAGATGAAGGCCACATCGCCTTCGCTGTCTTCCTCGATCAGCTTCGCGCGGGTTGACCAGATCAGCGCCATCGACGCCTCACCGTTCAGGAGGATCGACTGGCTTTCCGAACCGCCGCCCCAGAAGGCCACCACATTGTCCTTGAAGGCGGCGATCTTGTCATGCGCGCGCTTGAGGTCGAGCGGATACAACTGGTCCGGCGCCACGCCATCGGCCAGAAGCGCCGCTTCCCACATGCCCGTGCCCCATTTGTACATGCTGCGCTTGCCGGGGAATTTTTCGGTGTCAAAGAAATCGGCCATGGATTTCGGCGGGTTGTCTTTGAACTTCGCAGCGTCATAGGCGATGATATAGCTGTAGAAATAGCTGGAGGCCGAATGGTCCCAGCCGAAACCGGGCCGCATCTTGCCCTTGTCGACCACCGCGTAGTCGATCTTTTCCATCATGTCCTTCTTGCCCAGGGCCTCGGCCGAGAAGGGATCAACGTCGACGATATCCCACGAAGGCTTGCCGCTTTCGACCTGTGCCGCGATGGCGCCTTCAGTCGGGCCCGAGCCGTCCTGCTTTACCGTGATGCCGGTGGCTTCGAGGAAAGCCTTGCCATAGGCCTCGTCATAGGCGGCTCCGGCATCGCCGCCCCAGTTGACGAAGACCAGTTCCTTGGTTTCAGCCAGCGCCGGGGTGCCGCGCAGACCCAGCGCAGAGGTGCCCAAAAGCAGCGCAAGGCCGGTGGTGAAATCGCGGCGCGAGATCTGGCCGCGCTTCAGGCGGGTTTGCAGGATATCCACGCAGTCACGTTCAAAAGGACCGTTCATTGCTATCTCCCTGTTATTGTTCGGTCTTACAGGTGCCGCCCGTGGCAGGGCGGGTCGTCAAAGCAGAAAGCCGCGTTCCGGCGCCCAACTGGCCCAGACGGCGGCGCCAGGGGCGAGGCCCGCAGGCAAGGCGGCGGTGGGCTGATGCAGCACCAGAGGCACGCCGCCTGGTGTCTGAAGTGACAGCCGGGTTTCGGCGCCCAGATAGGTGAGGTCTTGCAGCGTGGCAGCGACGGCATTCCCCTGGCCCGGTTCGGTCAGGGACAACGCCATGTATTCGGGCCGGATTGCCAGATCGCCATTCGGCGCTGCGGTCTCGACCGCGCGGCCCTCGATCCGGCCGCCGCTGACCGGCAGGATGTTGATATCGCCCAGAAACTCGGCCACGAAACGATTTGCGGGACGTTCGTAAACCTCGCGCGGCGCGGCAAGCTGTTGCAGCCGGCCGCGTTCAAAGATAGCCACCCGTGAGGACAGCGCCAGCGCCTCTTCCTGATCATGGGTCACGAAAACGAAGGTGGTGCCGGTGTCGCGGTGGATGCGGCGCATTTCATCCTGCATCTGGCCACGCAGGTTCTTGTCGAGCGCCGAGAACGGTTCGTCCAGCAACAGAACCGGCGGTTCATACGCCAGCGCGCGGGCCAGTGCCACACGCTGCTGCTGCCCTCCCGACAGACCGGCGGGGCGCTTGTGGCCGTGTCCGCCCAGCCCGACCATCTCCACCATTTCGGCCACGCGGCGTTTGACCTCGGCTGCGTTCCGACCCTGCACTTTCAGCGGAAAGGCAATGTTGTCCTCGACCGACATATGCGGGAACAGGGCATAGCCCTGAAACACCATGCCGAAACCGCGCGCCTCGGGTGGCATCGCCGTCATGTCGCGACCATCCAGCGTCAGCCGCCCCGAGGTGGGGGGCTCGAACCCGGACAGTACATTGAGGAAGGTCGTCTTGCCCGAGCCGGAGGGGCCGAGCAGCGTCAGGAACTCGCCCCGCGCGATGGTCAGCGTGATGTCGGCGAGGGCTGTGAACTGGCCGAACATCTTGCCAATTCCGGTGGCGCCGATTTCTGCTGCTTGGCTCACGGATTCTTCCCTGCTGGCGGAGAGGCTCTCTCATCGTCAGGCAAAGCGTGGAAGCACTGCCTTCGAAAGACAACCGAAAGTTTTTCGCCTGCTTGTGAAATGAAATTTGTCGATCGAGGTGTTTTGTTCGACTTCCGCCTAATCCTGCGGCAGTTCTGCCCGCAGCCATCCCCGAAACGCCGCGCTGGCGGGATTGTCGGCCTTTTCCGGGGGCACGATCATGAAATAGGACCGGGGGGAGCGGATCGCCAGATCGAAGGGACGGATCAGAAGACCCGTCGCCATGGCCTGCTGGCAGATGAACTCGTCACCCATTGCCACCCCCTGCGCCCCAAGTGCGGCGGCATAGACAAGGTTCATGTCGGAAAAGCGGATGCCGGTCTGGGCCGCTTCGGTCGGCAGGCCGGACAGCTGAAACCACATTTCCCAATCCGCGAAATCGGTCAGATGCAGCAGGGTCGAGGACAAGAGCGCCTGCGGTGTATCCATCCCCTCGCGCCGGTTGAGCAGGATCGGGCTGCACAGGGGGGTGAACTCCACCTCCTTCAACAGCTCGACCTCCATGCCCGGCTGATTTCCAAGGCCAAAGGTGATGAAGACATCCACGTCCGGGTTACTGACATCATCCAGCCGGCGAGGGGTGACCAGCGACACAACCACATCGGGAAAGGCGTCGGAGAAGCTGCCGATCCGCGTGCAAAGCCAGCTGGAGGCAAAGCCGGGCGGGCAACTGACGGTCAGCGCCCCGGTCACGCCGCGGGCCGCGTTGCGGGTGGCAGAGCCGGAAATGACGGCCAGCGCGCGCCGCACGTCGATGGCATAGGCAAGCCCCTGCGGCGTCAGTTCGACCCGGGTGCCGATACGGTTCATCAGCCGGAAGCCAAGATCGCGTTCCAGCAGGCGCAACTGATGGCTGACCGCGCTGCGCGTCAGGTTCAGCTCGTCCGCCGCCTGCCAGACGGTGCCGTGCCGGGCAAAGCTTTCCAGCGCGCGCAGCGCCTGGGTCGAAGGGATGCGGGACATCATGCTCTCCGGGTTCTGCGGCGAGGCTAGCTGCGGTTCGCGTGACTTTCCAGCGAAAGGTGAAATCCGTTTGCCGATGGCGGGAAGAGGTTTCACTTTTTCCCGCCTGCCTCCGGCGCTAGCCCTGAAAGGGCGGGTTTCCCGCGTTCAAGGCAGCAGGGAAACCACGCCGTGACCACGACCGACCTTTCGCCCGCCCAGAGAACTGCCCTTGCCGCCGTGGCCGCGCGCCGGGCCGATCTGTCGGACTGGTGCGCGACAATCTTTGACCATGGCGAGACGGCATGGCGCGAATACCGCTCTGCCGAATGGTATGTGGCGCGCCTGCGGGCCGAAGGCTTCACGGTCGAGGAAGGCTCGGCCGGGATGCCCACAGCCTTCTGCGCCGAATGGCACAATGGTGCCGGGCCGGTGATCGGCATGTATGCCGAATATGATGGTATTCCCGGCAATTGTCAGGCGGCCAGCACGCGGCGCGAACCCCGCGCGGGGCTGGGGTTTCAGGCGGGCGGGCATACCGACCCGCATTCGGGCCTCGGCATCGCGGGTCTGGGCGGCGCGCTTGCGGTGAAGGCCGCGATGGAGCGGCACGGCATTCCCGGCGGCATCCGCTTTACCGGCGAACCGGCGGAAAAGGTGCGCGGATCGAAGCCCATCCATGCTGCGAAGGGCTATTACGACGGGCTGGCGGCGATCCTGTCCTTCCATCCGTTCTACATGCTGCCGATGTGCAATACGGTGCGCTGGGAAACTCACTGTGGTGCGGCCTATTCCATGGTCTATCGCTTCATCTGCGATACGCCCGAGGCATGGGGCCGCAGCGACGGGGCGCCGATTCCGCAATCGCATAGCGCAATCCGGGCACCGGGGGCGAATGATGCGCTGAACCTGATGTTCCTGACCTCGAAATCGCTGCGCGATTCCATGCTGCCGCATCAGGGCGGCTGGTCGATTTCCGAGGCGATTTTGACCGCCGGGCAGGCCACTGCCGACAACCAGCCCGCCGGTCTGGCCGAGGTGCAATACATGATGCGCGTGCCGACGCTGGTGATGGCCGAGGCGGTGACCGCGGCGCTCGACCGCAATGCCGAGGCGGCGGCGGCGATGACCGGCTGCCGGTGGGAACGGCACTGGGTCTGCAAGTCGCGCCCCGGTCTGGCCAATCACGCCATGGCCCGTGTGGTCTGGCAGGCGATGCAGACGGTGGGCGCCCCGGTCTGGGATGATAAGGCGGCAGCGGTGGCGCGCGAGATTCAGGCCAATGTCGGCCTGACCCCGATGGACGATCCCTTCATCCCCGAAATGTCACGCCTGATTGACCCCGAGGCGGCCGAGGCGATCCTGCGCCACGACCTGCCGCCGTCGCAGAAGAACTCCACCTCGGACGACTATACCGACATGACATGGCACGCGCCCACCGCGCGGTTCTACATCGCGCGCCCCGCGCTGCGGGCCCCGGCGGGCTATGCCTATCCAGCTTGGGTAATGAACGCGCTGGGCGGCATTCCGGCCACCATCGACCCGATGGTTCAGCGCGCCGCCGAGGTGCTGGCGCTGTCGGCGCTGCGCCTGCTGGAGGATGCGGGCGCGCGCGAGGCTGCCTGGGATGAATTCAACCGCCGCACCGGCGGCGGTGTCGGCGGCGCCGACTGGATCGCGCCGCTTTGCGATTACGACCCGCCGGTGAACTTCCGCTGGCCCGAATATGTGACAACCCCGCGCGGGCGGGACTGGTGGATCCCCTCTGCCATGCCCGGCGCCTGAACAGGAGAGATGCGATGAACGTGCAGACCCGTCCCGAGCCCTTCACCCTGCAACGCCGCAAGCCCGGCGGCGGCACGGCGCCGCTGTCCGGCTGGGGATTTGCCAATGAAACCGACCGGCTGACCGATGTGCTGCTGGGCAACCCCGCCTATCTGCGGCACATGGCGACCTCCAGCCTGTCGCGCAAGCATCTGCGGGAAAACCCCTGCAACATTCAGGTCGCACAGGCACAGCACAAGGAACTGGTTGCGGCCTACGAACATTTTGGCGTCAAGGTGCATACCGTGCCGCCGGAGCCGGAACTGGCAATGCAGGTCTATACCCGCGATTCCAGCGTGATGACACCTTACGGCGCCTTCATCACCGCCATGTCGCAATGGTGGCGCCGGGGCGAGAACTATGCCGCGATCCGGTATTACGAAAGTCTGGGCATCCCGATCTATGACATGGTGACGGCGGGCACCTTCGAGGGTGGCGATTTCAACGTGATCGAGGAGGGCTGCGTGCTCATCGGCTGCGGCGGTGCCCGCACGCAGGAGGAAGGCGCGCGGCAGGTCGCCGGCTGGTTCGAGGCCGAGGGCTGGGAGGTGCGGCTGGCCTTCATCGACGAATATTATGTGCATATCGACCTGATGGTGGTGCCGGTCGCGCCGAAGCTGACCGCCGTCTGCCTTGCCTGCACCGAACCGGGCATCGTCGACTGGCTGAAGGCCAAGGGGCATGAAATCATCGACGTGCCGTTTCAGGACACTATGGCGCTTGGGTGCAATTTCATGTCTCTTGGCGGCGACAGGGTGATCGCGCCCTCAAGCTCGCAGGTTCTGATCGGGCAACTGAAGGCGCGTGGCTTCGAGGTGGCAGAGGTGGATATGTCCGAAATCTCCAAGACCGGCGGTGGCATTCACTGCATGGCACAGGCGTTGAAACGGGTGCCATGATCGACCCTGCGCTGGACCGACGCTTCCCCGATGCCGCGGCGATGGAGGCTGCGGGCGTGCCCCGTATTCCACGCTTCGTGCGTGATTACATGGTCGGGGGGATCGGGGCCGAGGTCGGTCTGGCGCGCAACCGCAGCGCGCTGGATGCCGTGGCGCTGATGCCGCGCTATGTGGTGGAGTGCGCGGTGCCGGACCTGTCGGTAACGGTGGCGGGCGTGCGCTGGGCCGCGCCCTTCGCTGTGGCGCCGATGGGGCTGGGCGGGCTGATCTGGCCGGGGGCTGAACTGGCCATCGCGCGGGCGATGGGGGCGGCGGGGCTGGGGCATGTGCTGTCCACCGTGTCCACCACCGCGATGGAGCAGATCGCGCTGCTGGCTGGCGCCGGGCGGATCTTTCAGCTATATTCCTTTGCCGATCCGGAGATTGACGCCGCGCTGATGGCACGGGCGCAGGCGGCGGGATACAAGGTGCTGATGGTGACGGTGGATGTGCCCGGCGCCACCCGGCGACGGCGTGACATTCAAAGCGGTCTCAGCTTTCCGCCGCGCTTCACTTTACAGACGCTGTTGCAGATCATGGCCTGCCCACGCTGGGCGATGGGGCAGGCAGGGCGCGGGATTCCGGCGTTTCAGAACATCCTGCCCGTGCTGCCGAAAGGCAGTGTGACGGAACAGGCGGCCTTCATCGGGGCGCAGCTTGAGGGCCATATCGGCCCGGCCCGGCTGGCGCGGATCCGGGCGGTATGGCCGGGGCGACTGATCGTGAAAGGCGTGCTGTCGTCCGAAGACGCAGCGGTGGCGCTGGATTGCGGGGCGGATGGTGTGGTGGTGTCGAACCACGGCGGGCGGCAACTGGATGCCGCGCCCGCCTCGGTCGAGGTGCTGCCTGCGATCCGTGATCGTCTGGGCGAGGGCGCGCTGGTTCTGGCGGATAGCGGTGTGCGCTCGGGGCTGGATATTGCTCGGATGCTGGCGCGTGGCGCGGATGCGGTGCTGATCGGGCGCCCCTTCCTGCAAGCCGCTGCGGCGGCAGGCCCCCGGGGCCCCGCGCATCTGGCGGCGGTGCTGATGGCGGAATTGCGCACGACGATGGGGCAACTGGGCATGTCGCGGCTGGATGATCTCAGGGGGGCGGAATGGAGCCTGTGATGCTGCAAGATCTGCGCGCAGCACTTGGTCCGCAAGGTTGCCTGACCGGCGCCGATGTGCCCGTGGCCGCGCGGTCGGATGCGAGCCGCACCGGCCACGACCTGCCGCTGGCGTTGTTGCGACCTGCAAGCGTCGCGGAGGTTTCGGCTGCGCTGGCGATCTGCCACCGGCACGGCGTCGCCGTGGTGCCGCAGGGCGGCATGACCGGCCTCGCTGGCGGCGCGCAACCACAGACGGGGCAGGTCGCGCTGTCGCTGTCACGGCTGGCAGGGGTCGAGGAAATCGACGGCGAAGCCATGGCCATGGTGGTGCGGGCAGGCACCGTGCTGGAGGTCGCGCAGAAGGCGGCCGAGGCGGCGGGCTTCCTGCTGCCGGTCGATCTGGGCGCGCGCGGCTCGTGTCAGATCGGCGGCAATATCGCCACCAATGCGGGCGGGCTGCGGGTGCTACGCGACGGGATGACCCGTGACAACCTGCTGGGGATTGAGGCGGTGCTGGCCGATGGCACGGTGCTGAGCCAGATGACCAGAGTGGTGAAGAACAACACCGGCTACGACCTGCGCCACCTGTTCGCCGGGTCCGAGGGCACGCTGGGCGTCATCACCCGTGCGGTGATCCGGCTGCGCCCCTTGCCGGGGCCGCGGGGCACCGTGATGGCGGCGCTGCCGGATTTCGCCTCTGTGCTGCGGCTCCTGGCTATGGCGCGGTCGGCACTACCCGGCCTTTCGGCCTTCGAGGCGATGTGGCGCGACTATTTCACTTGTAGCCAGAGCCATCTGACTCATGTGGTTTTCGCCGATCCGCCGCCCTTTGCAGTGATCCTTGAGGCTGACGAAGGCCCCGCGCTGGAAGCGCTGCTGGAAGCCGCTTTCGAGGAGGGCGTGATGACGGATGCGCTGATCGCGCAATCCTTCGCCGAGGCGCGGCGCTTCTGGGCGGTGCGCGAGGGGCTGGAGATGGATGCCGCGATGCCGGGGCTCATCAATCTGGATGTCAGCCTGACGACCGGGCGGCTGGATGATTTCGCGCGGGCCTGCCGGGTGGCGCTGCTGGCGCGTTTCCCCGGCGCGCATGTGTCCTTCTACGGCCATGTCGCTGACAGCAATGTGCATGTCGCCGTGCATGTGCCGGGCGCGTCTGATGCAGAGGTGCATGAGGTTGATGCCATCGCTTATGGCGTGGTGCGCGACTTTGGTGGCTCCATTTCAGCGGAGCACGGGATCGGTACGCTGAAGCGTGACTGGCTGGGCTACAGCCGCAGCCCGGCGGAACTGGCGGCGATGCGGGCAATCAAGGCGGCGCTGGACCCGAAAGGGCTGCTCAACCCCGGCAAGGTGCTGCCGGGGTGAACTGGTCGCGCAAATTTCTTGCAGGAAATTTGCAAATTCGTTGCGGCGAATTTGGCGCTGGATGGTCAGCGTTCGGCCCAGTCAGGCGCGCGTTTTTCGATGAAGGCCTGAATGCCTTCGGCGGTGTCGCGCCACAGCATGTTTTCCTGCATGACGGCGGCAGTATGGGTATAGGCATCGGCCAGATCGAGGCCGATCTGATCATAGAAGGCGCGTTTGCCGATCTTCACGGCGGCAGACAGTTTGGCCGCGACGGTCTGCGCAAGGGCCAGCGTGGCCTCCGACAGATCGGCATGCGGCACGACGCGGTTCACGAGGCCGACTTCGCGGGCGCGGGTCGCGTCGATGAATTCGCCGGTTGTCAGCATCTCGAAAGCCACCTTGGCGGGGACATTGCGGCTGAGCGCGACCATCGGGGTCGAACAGAACAGACCAATGTTCACCCCGTTCACTCCGAACCGTGTGCCTTCCGCCGCCACCGCCATGTCGCAGGAGGCGACGAGCTGGCAGCCGGCGGCGGTGGCGATGCCATGAACTTCGGCAATGACCGGCTGGGGCAGGGCGGGGATGGCCTGCATCACCGCGCCGCAGCGGGTGAAAAGGTCGAGGAAATAGGCGGCGCCTTTGTCGGGCGACTGCCGCGCGGCCTGCATTTCTTTCAGGTCATGCCCGGCACAGAACGCCTTGCCCGCCCCGCGCAGGATGACGACGCGGGTGGTGCGATCCTCGGCCAGCGTCGCGAAAGTATCGGACAAGGCCGCGAGCATCGCATCGGACAGCGCGTTCAGGCTTTGCGGCATGTTCAGCGTCAGCCGTGTCACCGGGCCGAGGCTTTCGCGCTGGATCAGTTCGGTCATCTTGTCATTCCTCCCGTTTCACCGGAGGCTAGCGGTGAATGCGCAGGGAGGAAAGCGGATGCTGGCAATGGACAGGGCGGAATTACTGGCGTTTCTGGGGCGCGAGTTTCCGCAGGTGGCAGCGGATTTCGACATTGCGGCGGTGACGCCCGACCTGCTGACCATGCGCCTGTTGACGGCCGAGCGGCATCTGCGCCCAGGCGGCACGGTGTCCGGCCCGACCATGTTCGCGCTGGCGGATGTGGCGATCTATCTGGCGATCCTGAGCCGGATCGGGCCGGTCGCCCTTGCGGTCACGACCAATTGCAGCATCGACTTCATGCGCAAACCCGAGGCAGGGCGCGACCTGCTGGCCGAGGCGCGGCTGTTGAAGCTCGGGCGGCAACTGGCGGTGGGCGATGTGCTGATCCGCAGCGAAGGTGCCGGGGGCGTGGTCGCCCGCGCCTCGCTGACCTATGCGCTTCCGCCGCGCGGCTGAGCGGGTCAGCTTGTCGTGCGGGTAAAGCGGCCCTCGACCGTGGCGCCGCTTTCGATGGCAAGGGTGGTGTAATTGCTGTCGGCTGTCACCTGGGCCGCGGCGCGCAGCGTCAGCGTCACGCAGGAAATCTTGCCCTCGACCTTGCCGCGCACCTCGACCGTTTCGGCCATGACGGTGCCTTTCACGAAACCGTCGGCACCGACGATCAGGGTGCGGGCGGTGATCTTGCCCTCGATCTGGCCCATCAGCTCGACCGTTCCTTCAGAGCCGATGTCGCCCTTGATCCGTACATCCTGCGCGATGACAGAGCGCCCGGCGGCGGCTGTGGTACGGGGCGATTCGGCGGGCAAGGTCATGACGCGGTCCTGAGAAGCTTTTGCCCGATAGAGGCGCAGGGGCGCGCGGTGGTCAAGGCCCTGTGCAGCGCAGGCGGGGATTTCCGCAAGGAGAGATGTCGGTTCGGGAGGTCGCTTCCGGGCGTGACAAGTACCTGCGCGGGTGGTTGGATGCAGAAAATGATCAAATTGAACAGGGAGTGCCGTCATGACGGAGGACAGCTTCTTTCACCCGGTTTCGGGATTCGACCTGCCGCGCTTTGCAGGAGTGCCGACCTTCATGCGCCTTCCGCATGTGGCCCTCGACAACCCGCGACTGTCGGAGGTGCAGGTGGGGCTGATCGGCGCGCCATGGGACGGCGGCACGACCAACCGCCCGGGTCCGCGCCACGGTCCCCGACAGTTGCGCGACTATTCCACCATGATCCGGGCGCAGAACGGCGTGACCGGCATCCGGCCCTTCGAGATGGTGCGCTGCGCCGATCTGGGTGACGTCGGGCCAAATCCGGCGGATGTGATGGACAGCCTGAAGCGAATGGAAAGCTTCTATTCAAAGGTGCGCGCGGCGGGGATCGTGCCGCTGACCGCCGGGGGCGACCATCTGTGCACGCTGCCGATCCTGCGGGCCCTCGCAAAGGACCGGCCTCTGGGCATGATCCATTTCGACAGCCACACCGACCTGTTCCACAGCTATTTCGGCGGCACGATGTATACCCATGGCACACCCTTCCGCCGCGCGGTTGAGGAGGGGCTGCTGGACCCCGCGCGCGTCACCATGATCGGGATTCGCGGCACGGCCTATGACAGCGAGGACCGCGACTTTGCCAGGGCGGTGGGCATCCGCGTCATCCCGATCGAGGAATTCCATGTCCGGGGTGTCGAGGATGTGATGGCCGAGGCACGGGATCGCGCGGGCGCGGGCGATACCTATGTCAGCTATGACATCGACTTCGTGGACCCGGCCTTTGCCCCGGGCACCGGCACGCCGGAGGTGGGGGGACCGAACAGCTGGCAGGCCTTGCAGGTGGCCATGGGGCTGCGCGGGGTAAAGATCGTCGGCGCCGATCTCGTCGAGGTTTCGCCTCCATTCGACCCGTCGGGCGGCACGGCATTTCTCGGCGTCTCGATCATGTTCGAGATGCTTTGCGCCATTGCCGAGGGGCTGGCGGGGCAGGCGTGCTGACCCCGTCATGCGAAGCGCGATGCCCACGGGATATCTTGGAGATAGAAAATGACAGGTGACGCGATGTTTCGGGCCGATCTGATCGTGACCAATGCGAAGGTGCTGACGATGGATGCGGGATGTCCGCGTGCCGAGGCGGTGGCGATCCGGGGCGGGCGGGTGCAGGCTGTCGGTACGGCCGGGGGGATCGCCGCGCTGGCCGGGCCGGATACGCGGGTGATCGACGCGGGCGGGCGCACGGTTCTGCCGGGGTTTGTGGAAAGCCATCTGCATCTGGTTCTGGGCGGGGCGGAACTGACGCAGCTGCAACTGGGTGGGTTGCATGGGCCTGAGAACCTGAAGGCGGCGTTTGCAGGCTATGCGGCGGCCAATCCCGATGCGCCGCTGCTGATGGCGCAGGGGGCGGAATACGGGATTCTCGACCATCCGGTGACGCGGGCGGATCTGGATGCGGTGATCGCTGATCGTCCGCTGGCGATGATGGCGCCGGATCACCACACCGTCTGGGCCAATACTGCCGCGCTGGAGGCCGCCGGGCTGCTGCACGGGGCAGCCATGCCGCATGGACATGAGGTCGTGATGGGCGAGGACGGTCTCGCCACCGGCGAGCTGCGCGAGTTCGAGGCCTTCGGGCCGGTGCTGGCGCTGGGCGGCGAGGCGCATCTGCAACTGGGCATTGCGACCGGCGGCGAGCCCGACCCCTGGCCCGATGCCGCGCAGCGCGAGGCGGACAAGCAGAAGATCGCGGCGGGGCTTGCGCATTGCGCTGCGCATGGCATCACATCAATGGTGAACATGGATGGCAACCGCTACACCCTGACCCTGCTGTCAGAGATGGAGGCCGAAGGTCGGTTGACCGCACGGGTCAAGGTGCCCTTCCACTTCAAGCCGCATATGGAACTGTCCGAACTGGACCGGGCAGAGGCGATGGCGCGCGATTTCGCCTCGGATATGGTGTGTTCGGGATTCGTGAAGATGTTCATGGATGGGGTGATCGACAGTCGCACCGCCTGTATGCTGAATGATTATCCCGGTCGTCCGGGGCATCGGGCGGAACCTTTGTTCGCGCCAGACCGGTTTCAGCAGATCTGCACCGAGATTGACCGCCGCGGTCTTCAGATCGCCGTACATGCCATCGGCGACGGGGCGGTGCGGGTGACGATTGACGGCTATGAGGCGGCAGCACTGGCCAATGGCCTGCGCGACGCCCGGCACCGGATCGAACATATCGAGTTGATCGACCGGGCTGATGTGCCGCGTCTGGGGGCGCTGGGCATCCCCGCCAGCGTGCAGCCGCCGCATCCGCCGGGGGTGATGGATTTCCCGATGGAGCCGACGATGAGCGTCGGGTTTGCCCCCGAGCGTCGCCGCGACGCCTATCTGTGGAAGACGCTGAAGGACCATGGGGCGCCGGTCGCCTTTGCAAGTGACTGGCCGGTGACCGATGTCAGCGTGATGCGGGGGCTTCAGTCCGCCATGACGCGCCAGCCGTATGACGCTCGCTGTGCTGATGAGCGGTTGGGTCTGATGGAGAGTCTGCACGCCTATACCGCCGGTGGGGCCTGGGCCGCGCATTGGGAGGGATTGACCGGACGGCTGGCGCCGGGACTGGCGGGTGATCTTGTGATGATCGATGGCGATGTGGAAGCGATTGCGCCGGAGGATCTTGGGGCGACGGGAATCACGCTGACGATGTGCGGTGGCCGCGTCACATATCAGGGTTCTGGCCCCTGAATCATCGCGGTTGACGGTGCATCGTCTGGCTTTTCTGGGGTGATTCTGTTGTTTGGTCAGTCTGTTGTGCGGGTTTTTTGTGGATAACTCGGTCGCGCCTGATTTTCGGGTCGCACGTCC